>JAXDBU010000075.1:0-15922 GCA_034678485.1 Sedimentisphaerales bacterium
TCCGCGACGCCGACGGTCGCACCTGCACGTTGGACGCGCCAGGCGGCGGAGAAGTGCAGATGAGAGCGTTGAACAATCGCGGCCAGGTCGTCGGACACTGGAACCGGCCGCGGGGACCACACCACGCGTTCCTCTGGGACAAGACCGCCGGCATGCAGGACCTGGGCACGTTCGCCGGCCTGGAGAGCCTCGCCTGCGACATCAACGACAAGGGCCAGATCGTCGGTTTCTACTCGCCCCGGGGGAATGAGTGGCGAGCCTTTTTCTGCGACCCGAATCTCGGCGTGCAGGAACTCGGCCTCGCGAGATTCGGCCCGGATGCCACCTGCTGCATCAACAACCAGGGCTTCATCGCGGGTCAGTTCGGCTCAGCAACGGACGAGTACTACGTTTCCACCTGGACTGCCGGCGCCGGGCCGCAGCGACTTGGCTCGGCGGGCGGCCGGGACTATCTGCGCGTGTGCGGGCTGGACGACGCAAACCGCTACTTCCTGAACATCCACCGCCGGGGCATCCGACTGCTGCGACGGCAACTCGGAACACGGTGGGAGGCACATCTGTGGGAGTCGGATCGATACATCCGATGCATCGACAGGCATCTGGGGCGTGCAGACATCGAGAGCGTGCACGTGCGCGACATCAACAAGGACGGGACGATCCTCGCTCTGCTGGCGACGGGAAAGCACCCCCATCCCCAGGCCGCGATCATCGAGCCGATCGAACGGTAGCCGGTTTGGCTCGCCTGAGTGCCAGTAGAGATCCCGGCCTCCGCTCGATCCCACCCAGGAGTCGCAAACCACGTGGCCTTCTCGGGGAGAATTCACTTTGGGGTAGCGACCAGATCGTGCTACACTTCAGAGGGTCCCGGTGGCATGAGGACCGTCAAAGGACTACATCATTTCAAGGGTGGATTATGGGCAGTGCTCCGATGAAGACATCAAGGCGGTGTTTCTTGAAGTCCACGGCAGGGGCGGCCGCGGCGTTTACCATCGTCCCTCGCCATGTTCTGGGTCAGGGACAGAGGCCCCCGAGCGAAAGGCCGAACGTCGCGGGCATCGGCGCCGGCGGCATGGGCGGCGAGGACATCAAGGCTGTGGCCGGCCGCGGGGCGAACATCGTGGCTTTGTGCGACGTCGATCTGCGGCGGGCCTCGACGATCAAAATGTTCCCCAAGGCCAGGGTGTTTCGCGATTTCCGCAAGATGCTCGACGACATGGACAAACAGATCGACGCGGTGATCGTCGGCACGCCGGACCATACCCACGCGGTGGCCGCGATGGCTGCCATCAAGCGAGGCAAACATGTCTACTGCGAAAAGCCCCTGGCCCACTCCGTCGGCGAGGTCCGCGCCCTGATGAAGGCCGCACAGGAGTACAAGGTGGTGACCCAGCTCGGCAATCAGGGCCATTCGTATGACACCATCCGCACATTCTGCGAGTGGATTTGGGACGGCGCGATCGGCAAGGTACACACAATCCACTGCGGCTGCGAAGCGGTGAATTCCGGCATCGACCGCCTGCCCCGCCTGGGCGACAAGGAAGACATCCCGGACGAGTTGGATTGGGACCTCTGGCTCGGTCCCGCGAAAGATCGATTGTACCACTCCTTCTACCTGCCGGGAGCCTGGCGAGGCTGGGTCCCCTTCGGCAACGGCACGATCGGCGACTGGCTCTGCCACGTCGTGGACCCGGTCTTCTGGGCCCTGGACCTGGGGGCCCCGACCACCGTCGCGGCGCAGGTCAGGGATTACGATCCCGAGATCCGCGACCACGCCTATCCCAAGGGCGACGTCATCACGTTCGAGTTCCCGGCCAAGGGCGACCGCGGGCCGATCACGCTCGCCTGGCACAGCGGCACCGAGAAGATCCCGGTCGCCAAGGAACTGGAGCCGGGACGCGAGGGAGTCAAGACCGGTGCCTACGTCTACGGCGACAAGGGGGTCATCATGTACGGCTCGCACGGCGCCAATCCCGTCCGGATCATCCCCGAGACGGCCATGAAAGCCTACAAGCTGCCCGAGCGGAAGATCCCCCGCGTCAAGGAGCACCACGACGACTGGCTCCGCGCGATCCGCGAAGGCGGCAAGGCGGGCTCGGATTTCTCCTACGGCGGCCCGCTGACGGAACTGGCCATGCTGGGCGTCATCGCGATCAAGATGCTGGGCACGAAGCTGCAGTGGGACGCGGCAACCTCGCGGTTCACCAACTGCGATGAGGCCAATCAGTTCGTCACTCCGCCCTACCGCGAAGGCTGGAGCCTGTAGGCACTCACGATCTGTGATTTGCGATCGACGATTATATAGGGCACGTGTGTCTCAATCCGGCACGAGCGCACACGTGCCCTCTCTCTGTGCGGGCTCTTCAGCCCGAATCAACCCTTCCCGTGCGACCGATCTGTCCTAACCTTGAGTATCCATCCAAGGGGTTAGTCGTTGGCCGACGGGGAAGGTTTCACTGGCCCCGTGAATTCTACTGCCGGTGCAGGCTGGATGTTCGTCGGTCTGCCGTGAAAACGCGGAACGCCGGGGGTATTTCTGCCGGCCGGAGTGACATGAAGAAGGCTGCGGCCGGTGTGACCGCAGCCTTCATTGATCTTGCGGCTACTTCTTCTCTTCGTTTTTCTTCTTGCCGCCGAGCAGGCCGCCGAGACCTTCGACGAGATCCTTGCTCTTGCCCTGGAGCGTATCCTTCAGTTCGGTTGGAACCTTGTCCCCGAGCTGCTTCTCGATCTGCTTGCCGATCTCCTGCTGGAGCCTCTGCTTGCCGGCGGCAACCAGGGCGTCCTGGAACGTCTTGGTCAGGCCCTTCGTGTCGAACACCAGTCGCGGCTGGGTCGTCGGACCGACGACGCGAATCGTCGTCTTGAGCCCCTTGAGGACCTCCATCACGCGAGAGGTTTCCTCGGCTCCGAGCCCGAGGACGCCCTTACCGGTCCCGGTGGCCTTGAGGTCGTTGACGTCCAACGAGATGGTCAGATCCACCTGCTCTTTCGTCAGCGTGCCCTTGAAGGCGCCCGAGGCCAGACCCGACTGGAACTGGAGTCCCGCGTCCTGCGAGAATCCCTCCTGCATCTTGCTCAGATCGAGTCCCGCGAACGTGCCGGAGACCTCCGGCGTGTCGCCCTTCGAGTAGTCCATGGCGACCTTGAGCAGGGCCTTCGTGACATACGACTGGACCTGCATCGTGATGGGCAGCTTGGCGGCCGCCGGGGCTTCGCTGAGGTTCGTCATTTCCACCTTGCTGTTGCCGAACAACTTCGAGGGAATCTCCGTCTTATCCGCCAGCAACTGCTTCGCCAGGAATCGCGGTGAAGGCGGCGTCACGGCCTTGAGCTTGAGATAGTCCAGGTACTTGGCCGGCTTCTCCGGGACCTCGGCCGCGACCTCGTTGCTGTCCTTCGGGAGCCAGTTCCGAAGCTTCTGCAACTGCTCCTTCAGCTTCTTGGCGTCCTTGAAATACTTCTCGAGCTTGGCGACGTCGTTGGCGTCCACCTTATGGGCATTCGGATCGAAGGTCTCTTCCGCCTTGGCGGTAGCCGCCTCCAGAATCCTGCCCGCCACTTGCCGGGCCTGGTCGAAGTTCACCTCGGAGACTTCCACCTTGTTGAGCACGAGCTTGCCGAGCAGCAGGTCGTAGACGCTGGCATCCGCTTCGATCTTGCCGACAACCGTGTGGTTCTGCATCGCGTTCTGCGGGTCCGTCAGTTGCACGCCGGAAACGGAGACGTCGCCCCGGAGGATGTCGAGGCCCAACTCCGCCAGATTGGCCTCGGCCTTATTGGCATTCGTGAGCGTATCGGCGGCGTAGCCCTTCACCATCGAGTTCTGGATGAAGTGCACGCCCACGAGGAACCCGCCGACGAGCAGGACGGCCAGGACGACGCCGACCTTGCGGATGTACTTGGCCTTGACGAACATCGACTTGACGTCCTTGGTCCGCTTGCCGATGAGGATCCGGTCGAGGATTCGCACCCACAGCTTGGAGTACCAAATGCGGAACTTCTCGGACTTCTCGTCGAGTCTCACCATCATCCGTCGGAAGTAGAAGACGACCATGGCCAGGGCCACGCCCGCGACGGCGCCCACGATCGGTCCCAGGATCAGGGCCCCCACCAGCGCATACCGGCTGAAGTCGGTCAAGCCGATCACCGGGATCGTGGACAGGGCCGCCAGCACTCCGCCCAGCGGTTCCTGCGCCCAGACGCCCACGTGATAGAGCACGGGCGCGATGGCCAGGCACAACGCCTTGCCGACACCCAGCGCAAGCAGGAACAGCGTGATGTTCACGTTCACGACCAGCACGAGCACGACCAGCACCGTGTGCAGGCCGGACCAGCCCGGCATGAGACCCGTCCAGAAACCGAGCAGCACCGACAGGAAGATCAGCGGCGGCGCCACGTTGCCACGCAAGACCGCCAACAGCTTGCTTATGAATCTTGGAAGAAGCATAGTCATTACTCCTGTGACGAAATACCAAACGCAACCTTTGTCAGAAGAGTGGATTATAGTCTTTTCGCGACGATACGCAAGCCGATTGGACCTATGTCTGCTGCAATTGCGCCGAGCGTAGACAGTCAGCGCGAGGGCGAATCCCCGCCGGGTGGATGGTTTGAGACGAATTGAGCACGTGGAAGACCGAATCCGCCGCAGCTTCGGTCAGATCACACGTAGCAGTCGAGGATGGCGCCGACAGGCAGCTTTCCGAAATCCGGATTGCTGTCGCAGGCAGGCTGAAGGCCGGCAAAGGAACCGCCGGGTCGTCGGACTCGAACATGGACGGAGACGGGCTCCTGCGCCTCAGCGACACAGGATCGGTTCACGTACGGCCTGCACATGCCGTCGGTCGGATGCAACAGGTCAAAGTCCAACGTTTTTCCGCAGATCAGGTTCACCATGACTTCATTTCCCCCAGTCGTCCTATCATACCAAAAGGACCGGGGGCATTCAAGCACGCGGCAGACCACGACACGTGCAATTCGTCGTTGGATTCATTGCAGTGCCTACCGGCCTGCTGTTATGAGACGGTGCAGACAATAACCGGCAAGAAAAAAATCCACCCGGCTCACATTTTTTGCCGGTTGGGCCGATGTAGAGTCATAGGAACACGTTGTGAAGGCCGGCGTATGAAGGAATCAATGCACATCATCCTGAAATGCCCACGATGTGGCTATCGATGGTGGTTGGACGCTACTGCGGCGGATCGTCGCCTGCACTGCCGCAAATGCTTCCTTCTGCTGAAGGTTCCCCATTTGGGCGAGTTGTCCGACGCGACCGGCATCATAGAGACCGCCCAGAGCGAACTCTACGTCGACGGTGCAGGCAACGTATACGGCTAAGCGTTTGACGGAACCACGGGCACGTCGTCCGTCTCAGGCGCTCCCGCGGCACGTCGCCAATCCGGTCAATCCTGTGGGAAGTCCTCATCGGCATCATCCTCTTCCTCCGCCATCTCGTCGTCTTCACGACCGGCGTCGACATGCTCGTTGAACGTCCACTGGTGCAAGGTCTCGATGAGCAGCGCCGACCCGATGGTCTCGTGGCCTTCCGCATTGACTTCCGCCAGCGCGCGAGCCAGCCAATCGACCAGGCCGCTGACCGCATTCACACAATCCTCGAACTCCAGATTCACCGGGTCGTCCGTGCCGACCACAGTTCCATGTTCCCTGACATCGACGACGAGTCTTGCTCCACGATGGTGTCTGTGCTCCATGGGAATACGATCTCCTTCGCAAAACCTGGTTTCCGGCCCTCTCTGCGGCCTCCTCCTCCATCGCGATGCGGATCCCAAGCCCGGGTCGCCCTCCCCATTGTGCCGCAGCCACCACCCTTCGGTTCACACCGATGCCGTCTCCACGATTCTGCAGATCATTATAGGCCCGTCGCACCAATCGATGCAAACCCAAAACACTTCCGCTCCGAACGACAGCACCTTGTACACAAGCTCCCCCAATGGGTACTATTGAGGCATCGCGCGAAAGGACCAGATGGGAGGATTGCTGTGAAGCTCGGAAAGATCATGGTAGAACTGCCGGCGTGGATCGAGTCGTTCGTCGACGGTCGGCAAACGTCATTCGATTCCACGGAAGCGAAGATGCGCCTTGCCATTGAACTGGCGCATCAGAATGTCGTGCATGGGACCGGCGGGCCTTTCGGAGCCGCGATCTTCGAGATCGACAGCGGCCGGCTCGTCAGCGTCGGCGTGAATCTCGTGGAAGCGTCGAACTGCTCAATCCTGCACGCCGAGATGGTCGCCATTGCCCTGGCCCAGCAGACGGTAGGGAGCTACGATCTCGACGGCGAGGGCCGAACCTCCCACGAACTGGTGACGAGCACAGAGCCTTGTGCGATGTGCCTGGGGGCAATTCCCTGGTCCGGCGTTCGACGGGTCGTCTGCGGCGCAACAGGCGAGGACGCCTGCGCTATCGGGTTCGACGAAGGCGCCAAACCCGCCGACTGGGTCGGCGAGCTGCACAAGCGAGGAATCACAACCGTGTGCAACGTCTTGCGAGAAGAAGCCCGGGCCGTACTACACCGGTACATCGAGCACGGCGGCACCATCTACAATGCCGGCGCGTAGCCGTCCAGAGCGGTCCCGAAGGCGCGATCACGGCAACTGCTGGGGAGCCGGCAGCGGGTTAACCTGTGGTCCTTTCATCGCCGGCGGCGCATTCGGGTCGGGCCTCACGGGCGCCGGCGCAATGCCCAGACGCGTCTCAATCCGAGTAAGACGCCGGTCCAATTGCGTCAGTTTGGCATCGACCGCATCGATCTTGAGAGCCAGGACTTTCAGATCGGACGCAAGGTCGAAGAGGCTCCGCTCGGTCATGTCCATGTACCGTTCCATGAGGCGCTCGTTGGCGTTGATCGCACGGGCCGCATCGGATGGAGTCTGTGGAACACTGTAGACCTGCGTCTCGACCTCATAGGTCTTGCGATCTCGATCCCGGCCGGTCGAGGTGGACAGACCCAAGACGATCAGACACACGACAAGCACCCCGGCAATGCGATAGACTATGCGACTGCGTTTCATCCGAATACCCTTGCCCTTCAACGGACTTCGATATCGCTGTGCACAACACACCTCACAGGATCGTTATCGGCAAGCGAGCGGCGGGAATTGAGCCAGATTCTCGGACTTCATCGACATTCCGGACAATCACTCGGCATCGTCCGACGGCACGATGGGCTCCCATTGAATCCGGGCGGCGCCGAGAATCGTACCGGTGGCGTAGGCCACCTCGACCAGCGAGATCTGGTAGTCCACCAGGGCCTGGATTTCCGACGTCTGGGCATCCGCAAAGTCGGACTGGGCGTCGAGCACGTCCGTGCTCGTGCTCATATCGACCTCGAACGCCCGCTTCTCGGCTTCATACAGGCGAGCGTTGACGATCGTGTTCTGGCGGGCAGCCAGAATCCGTTGCCAGTTGGCCTCGACCTGGTCGACGGCGTTGAGCACCTCCTGCTGGATCACCACTTCGCGATTGGCGCGGGTTGCGAGGTCCCTCCGGCGCTGGTAAATGGCCTGACGCAGGCGACTCTTGGCCGCTTGGTTTCCGAGGGGGACAAGCAACTGCAGACCCAGACGATGATTCACGAAGTCGCTGTCGGACAGCATGTCGAACGATTCATTGCGGGTCTCGCCCGTGGCGTTGATGTTGTACGAGTACACGACGCTGGCCGCGGGCAGCGTCAAGTTGCGAGCAGAATCGACTGCGCTGGCATCCTGGAGGATCTGGAGCTGCAACTCCAGCAGCTCCATGCGGGACTCCATGGCCTGCTTGATGAGAGGGCCTTCCTCGAGTTCGTACCGGACCGGGTCCGGCATCGTGCCCGGGACCACGATGGTCGGGGTCTGCATATCCAAGCCGGGCTTGCGGATAACCCGCTTGATCTCCCGTTGACGGTCGCGCAGGGTGTTTTCGGCGACGATGATGGCCTCCAGTTGCTGCGCCACGCCCGACTCGGCGCGGATCACCTCGATCTGCGAACGCTGGCCCGCGGCGACGAGACGACGGGCCCGCTCCAGTTGTGCCATTGCCAGCTCATACTGTTGCTGGCGGACCTCGAGCACTCGTCGGGCCGCGTACAGACGCCAGTAGACCCGATCGATGGCCGCCAGGACCGTGATGATGTCGAGTTTCGTCTGCGCGCTAACGATGCCATGATTGTAGGCTGCCAGCCGGATCGAATGCGTGTTGACCCATTTGCCCGCGCCCTGCAAGAGCGGCTGGCTGATGGAGACCGAAAGCGAATCCTCATAGGACGGGTTGAACGGCCCTTCCGAATTGAGATCTCGGGTCCGCGAGTCCCCCAGGTCGAACGTTACAGTGCCCCCCGTCCGCAACGGGACCCGGACGCCGGTATCGACCGCAATGGTCTCGGTCTGGGAGGTCGCGACGATGGGGACGCGGACGCCGGTCTCGCCGACCTCCGCGGAACCCCCGAAAGGCAGATCCGTCTTGGCAAGACTCGCATTGGCGAAGAAGGCCGATTCGAATGCGGCCTCCTCCTCGCTGAGTCGGGCGGCGGCAATCGAGGGGTTGATCAGACTGGCCTTCAATTGCAGGTTGTTCTCCAGGGCCAGAGCCCGGCACTGTTCCAGCGACAGGTCGATCTCGGCTGGCGGCTCGTTCGGTTCCGGCGCGGTCTTATTGGGCTCGGCCTGCTCCAACTCCAGCGGCTCGATCTGGTGTACCTTCTCGCTGACATCAGCCATCAAGGCGTTGTCGTAGTCGGGCGTGCGCAGATGACAGCCGCCCAACAGGACGACCGGAAGCCACACCGCAACCGTCAACCGAACGCCTCGGGGAACAGGGTATCTACTCATGCCTGAGCGCCTCAATAGGATCCAACCGTGCGGCCTTGATGGCCGGGAACATGCCGAAGAACACGCCGACCGAGCCGGCGAAACCGAAGGACAGCCCAATCGCCCACAGCGGGATGTAGGCCATGTCGAGACGGGCGCCGGGAATCTTGGCAATCAGGCTCGTCAGCATCTGTCCGATCGCGGTCCCCATGAGCCCGCCAAACAAACACAGCACGACGGCCTCCACAAGGAACTGCAGGAGAATCGCCGAAGGCCGAGCACCCACCGCCTTGCGCAGGCCGATCTCGCGAGTCCGTTCGGAAACAGAGACGAGCATGATATTCATGATCCCGACGCCGCCGACCAGCAGGGAGATCCCGACGACACCGCCGGCGACCGCGGTGACGCCCATGGCGATCTTGTTGAACCCCTTGAGGATCTCCTCGATCACGTCCATGCGGAACGTATCGGGGTCGCCCGGCTCGAGCCGGCGCGACTGACGAAGAAAGAACCGCAGCTCCGCCTGGGCCTCGGAAGACAGGTCCGGGCTGCGGCAGCACGCGATAGCGTAGATCCACGGATCCCACAGTCGCCAGGCGGTGGGGAAGGGAATGAAGACCTCTTCCGAGGAGCCCATCTGGCCGAACATGCCGGACTCCACACGGTTCTCGACGACCCCGACGATTCGGAAGCTGCGCCGGTCGATGATAATCCGTTTGCCGATGCAGTCCTGCTCGAGGCGCAGTTGATCTCGAACCCGCGGCGTAATCAGGCACACCTGCCAGCCGTTTTCCTCATCCATCAGTGTGAACGGCCGGCCGAGAACCACCGAGCGGCTCTCGATCTTGTGCCAGGAGGGGTTGATTCCGTATACGCGGGCCCCGTCGATGCTGTGGACACCGTAGCTGACTGTCCGACCCCTTTCAATCATCAGGGTGTAGTCCGAAATGGAGGGGCATCGCTCGAGCAAACCGTCGAAATGCTCGGGTCGGAAGCGAATCACCCGCCAATTGAAGTTCCTGAACCGTCCCTCGCGAGGCCATTCGGGACTGATGTAGATCTTGTTCGTGCCGAGAGACTCGAAGTCCCGCAGGATCTTCGCTTTCAAGCCGGTCAGCGCCGCGATCACGGCGGTGACGGAGGCCACGCCGATCACGATCCCGATGGTCGTCAAAGCCGAGCGGGTCTTGTTCGTCCAGATCTGGCCGAGCGCCAGTCGAATGCTCTGCATCAGCAGAACCGTCAGCACCAAGGGAGCGGTCAACAACCGCAGCATGTGTATCTCCTTCTCGGGAACGCAATACGCAAGCCCACCAGTCCGTCCAGGCAGAAAGCACGAAACCCGAAATCCAGAATCCGAAGCAAACCCAGAGTACGAAGCACGAATGATCGAAACGCTGGTGCTCGCCGGGGCACTCGTTTTGAATTTCGGATTTCGTTCACTGCAATTTGTTTCGGATTTCGTTCATTGCAATTTGTTTCGGATTTCGTACTTCGGATTTCCCTGCGTCAGGGCGCGTCGACTCCCGTGGCCACCAGCCGCTTGACGCCCGTCGGCTCATCCGCGACGATCCTGCCGTCGCGCATCCGCACGATTCGCTTGGCGTGGTGAGCGATGTCGTCTTCGTGCGTGACCATGATGATCGTCTGACCGTCCCGGTGCAGCTGCTCGAACAACGTCATGATCTCCAGACTGGTGCGCGTGTCCAGGTTGCCCGTCGGCTCGTCTGCCAGCAGAATGCTCGGGCGATTGACCAAGGCGCGGGCGATAGCCACCCGCTGTTTCTCCCCGCCGGAGAGCTGATTCGGACGGTGCCTCATGCGCTCCGCCAGACCGACTCTCGTCAGGGCCTCCCTCGCGCGGACCTTGCGGTTCAGCCACCCTTCGCCGCCGGCGTAGAGCAACGGAAGCTCGACGTTCTTGAGGGCGTTCAAACGCGGCAGCAGCTCGAACGACTGAAAGACAAAGCCAATCTGAGCGTTGCGGACGCGGGCCAGTCCTGCGCCGCTGAGCCGGGTGGTGTCCCGTCCATCCAGCTCGTAGGTCCCGCTCGTGCAGCGATCCAGGCACCCGAGGATATTCATCAGCGTGCTCTTGCCCGAGCCCGACGGGCCCATGATGGCCACGTACTCGTTGTGCGCCAGTTCGAAGTCCACGCCGTCGAGGGCATGAATGGATTCCACACCCACCTTGTAGACCCGTGTCACCCCCGCCAACCGGATCACCTTGTCATTTGCTTTGGTTTGGGTCATTGGCGTCCTTCGCGCCCGCTTTCTTCTTGGCTTCTTCTTCCGCCTTCGCTTGACGCTCGTCCTTGATGAGCTGCTCGTGTTTCATCTTCTCCAGCTCTTTGTATGGCCCGACGACGACCTGGTCCGCCTCGGTCAATCCGGATTCGATCACCGTGTGCGTCGTATTGCTGGCGCCGATCTTGACCGGGACCGCTATCGCCTTGCCGTCCCGGCAACAGTAGACGACGGACGCATATGCCTTCTTCTTCTCCTCCTCGGTGAGCTGGTCGCGAATCTCGACGGGCAGCTCGTCCACCTTGCGTCCCAGGACTGCCTGGCTTGGCAGGACCAGGATGTCCTTGTGGGTCGCCACCTCGATATCCACGTCGGCCGTCATGCCGGTGAAGACCTGCTCGTTCGGATCGACCAGCAGGACCTCGGTCTCATAATACTTGGAGCCGTCGCTCCCAATCTTGCGGCTCAGGGCGATTGTCTGAACGACGCCGGGAAAGACCTTGTCCGGCCATGCCTGGATGTTGACGCGAGCCTTCTGCCCGACCCGGAGCTTGCTGACGTCCGACTCATCGACCTGAGCGACAACCAGCATCTCCGAGAGGTCGCCGACCTCCATGATCACCGTGCCGGGGTTGTTCATCGTACCGACGATGGCCATCTCGCCGACCTCCGCTTCGATCCGCGTGATGGTGCCGTCGATGGGCGCCGTAATCGTCGTGTAGCTCAGCGACTCCCGCGCCTGGGCAATCCGGGCGTCCGATGCCTCCAGATTGTACTGCTGCACCTTGAGGTTCAGTTCCGCGGATTGGAGCGTGTGCTGGGCGGCCTCGTACTGGGCCTGCAATTCGTCGACTTTCAGCTTGGCTTGATCGTACTCGGACTGGCTGATGTCATTCGTTGCGACGAGTCTTGCCTGCCGTTGGAGGTCGGTCCTGGCCTGTTCGAGCTGGGCGGCCGTCCCCAGCAAACTGGCCTTCTGGCCGGCGATCCTGGCCTGTTCGACCTCGATCGTGGCCGCCTGGGCGTCCCGGCTGGCCTGGGCCGACCGCAGATTGCTCTCCAAGTCCTTCGAGTCGAGTTGCACCAGGATGGAAGCCAGGACCGGCGGATTGGCGTTCGGATCGCCTTGGGTCACATAGGCCCCCTCCTCATAGGGCAGAGCGACGACCCGAGCCGAGACCTTGGCGCTGATCTCGACGTTTCTCTTGGGCTCGATCTCGCCCGGGGCGCTGACAAACTCGATCAGCTCGGCACACTGGACCGGCTCGATCCGCACGATCATGGGCTTGTCGCCGCCGACCTTGCGCCTCTTGACGACGAAACCTGCGGCCAGACCCACTACCGCAAGGGCTACCACAACGATGATCAAAACGCGAAGCTTTCTCACATCTGCGCCCTTCCAAACACCTGTCGAAGTCCAAGACAGCAGACCCAGCCCGGGTCCCATATCAATAGACGCATCAGGCCCGTATTCATTGCTATCACCTGCCAGGAAAAGAACACCCGGCCCCCCTCCCCGGCTCCGCGATCCCCTCGAATCACATGGATTGCAGGATTGTCGCTGAACCTGCAGGCACCATCGATTGCAGAGACAACAGTCTACCGCCTTCATCCCAAGACCGCAAACAGAACTGCGCCACTCCGGCTGACCGAACGCATCGCGTGCAGTGTGCCGAAGGTGGGTTACCGTTTTGTTACAGTTTCATCCTTTCTCGGTGACTTGGTGGGAAACATGCGGAAGGGATACCCTCGCGGGGCAGGCAAAAAAAGGGCGTCGTCTGGCACAACGACGCCGGAGAAAAAGATGAAACGGTTTTCACTCCATCTATCGACGCCCACAGCCCGGAATCAGCAGTCTTTTTTCCTAAAAGCGATGGCAAATGAAGCGTATCTTTCGCCTGAATACTATCGGACCTGACGACAAACATCCCAAAGGGGTGATTCGCGATGTCGATTGGCGATCTTGGAGAACCGGGTTAATTTGCGTAGGCGCGGGTGGGGGCGCCCTGTACAATGGGAGCGGTCGCTAGGGGTGGCCTGCCAAGTGGCGGGCCTGAGAAAAAACCCTCCGAACCTGATCAGGATAACCGCCTGGAGCCGGATAGACGCGCCAGGCCGATATGCCTGCGTAGGAAAGCGATGGCAACGGAATGTTGGCAACATCGAGAAATCGCTTCCCGCAGGAGCGATTTTTTTATTTGGTGGAGTTCTGGAAAATGCAGGATTGGACCTGTATTCTTCAAGGAAATCTCACCTTCTTCGATTTCCTTGAAGAATCAACGCGACGTGGACGCCATCCCGCCGCTGCAGTTTGGGAAAGGAAAATCGACGAAAGAGATTTTCCCTTCCCAAAGTAGGTCCAATCCTGCATTTTCCGGGACTCGGATCACTATCAAGGAGTCGGATTCATGACGACACAACTGATGGATGCCAGAGCCGGGAAGACCACAGCCGCCATGCGCCGCGTCGCCGAGAGCGAAGGCGTAGACGTGCAGACGGTCCGCGAGGAGTTGGCCGCCGGCCGGCTGGTCATCCCGGCCAACCGGGCCCATCTCAAGAGCAACCTCCGCCCGCTGGGCATCGGCCGGGCCCTCACGACGAAGGTCAACGCCAATATCGGCACCAGCACCATCCGATGCTCGGTCCAGGCGGAGATCGAGAAGATGAACGCAGCCCTGGCCGTCGGCGCAGACGTCATCATGGACCTCAGCACGGGCGGCGACCTCGACTCGATCCGCGACGAGCTGCTGGCCCACTGTCCGGTCCCCTTCGGCACCGTGCCGATCTATCAGGTGATCGAGGGCCGCAGCGTCGAGGATGTCACACCTGAGATCATCCTGAACACGGTGGCCAAGCAGGCCCGCCAGGGGGTCGATTTCTTCACGATCCACGCGGGTCTGCTCCGCGAGCACCTGCCCCTGCTCGAGAAACGCGTGATGGGCATTGTCAGTCGGGGCGGGGCGCTGCTCGCCAAATGGATGCTCCACCACAACCGCCAGAATCCCCTCTACGAGATGTTCGACGACCTATGCGACATCATGGTCAAGCACGACGTGTGCTTCTCGCTGGGCGACGGGCTCCGGCCCGGCGCGATCGCCGACGCCACCGACGAGGCCCAGCTCGCGGAACTCCGCACACTGGGCGAACTGACCCAGCGGGCCTGGGAAAAGGGCTGCCAGGTCATGGTCGAAGGGCCGGGCCACGTCCCGTTCAACCAGATCCAATACAACATGGAGATCCAGCAGAAGCTCTGCCACGGCGCCCCCTTCTACGTGCTCGGCCCGCTCGTGACGGACATCGCGCCGGGCTACGACCACATCACCTCCGCCATCGGAGGCTGCGCTGCGACCTTCTACGGCGCCTCGTTCCTGTGCTACGTCACGCCGCGAGAGCACCTCGGCCTGCCCAACGACGATGATGTCCGAGCGGGCGTCGTCGCCGCCAAGATTGCCGCGCACGCAGGCGACGTGGCTCGCGGGTTCAAGGGCGCCGCGGATCGGGACCGCGCGTTGAGCATCGCCCGGTCGAATCTCGACTGGCGAACGCACATCGGCACATCGCTCGATCCCAAGACCGCCGACCGGATGCACAAGGAAGCCTGCAAAGAAATGGGCATGGCGGAGCTACAATCTGCCGATTACTGCTCCATGTGCGGCAAAGACTGGTGCAGCGTCCGAATCAACCGCGAGGTCCGCCAGGCGGTCCGACAATAGGCCAGCCGGTCGACCGGCAGAATGCGAAATCCGAATGCCAAAACCCGAAACGGGGCCAGCATACAAGGTAATGCTGGCTCTTGGGGGCTCCGCCCCCAAACCTCCGGCATTTTCCGCTTTGGGCCAATGGCATGATGGCAGAAAGACGCAACCTCGCAGGGCTGCCGCTGACAGCCGAAAATCGCCAACTGGCTACTGACTTGGTTTCCCCTTGCCTATTGGTCGGTCTGTCCCTACAATACGACCATGGACTCGCGGAGAATGAAAGACGAAATGCGTGCCGAGTACAAGCGGTCTGACTTTCCCAAGGGATGTGTGCGGGGCAAGTATGCCGAACGTCTTCGGGAATCCTCGGACGGACGCTGTTCTGTCGAAACCGAAAGCCGGACTGTTACTGCGCATTCTTGAAAGGGCGGGGAGACCGCAGGAGATTCAAAGAAATGGCGGGAAGTCGGCTTGAGTATCAGGATGGTAAGCCCGCGCGGGACTGGGCGGGGCTCGTCAACATCTACGCCAAGACCTTTAGTGCGAGAGCGCGGCGCGCCATAAAGCACGACAAAAGGAACGGAAGGCCCAAATGGATATTTCGCGGTCAGCGCGACCATTGGGACCTTGATACCAGCCTTGACAGAGCCTTTGCCAAATATGGGATAATCCCAAGGACAGTGAAGGATGAGGACACTAAAAATGCTGTCGAACGCCAATGTCGGGCTATCGAAGAGAAGATGCTCCGATCCTTCATGAGGAAGGCCCACCACTACCTGACGCAAGTGCCAGAGCCGGACGATATCGTCGATTGGCTCGCGATCATGAGGCACTATGGTGCGCCAACGCGACTGCTTGACTGGACTTACTCGTTCTACGTAGCAGTATACAATGCAGTGGAAGACTGGAATCCTTCGAAGATAGATCCGGAAGGAATACATGGGGCAAAGCGCTCCCAGAAACGTGCGAAGGAGAACGGCGAGACACAACCGGTGGTCTGGGCGCTTGATGCAGCGTCGTTGAAGTCAGACCCGGTTCTGTCGATGCTAGCAGCCCGTTGAAGAAGTTTTCATGGCAGGCGTTTTGTTGTGGACAGTGGGTGTCTGAGTTGCTATCGTAGGGGCAAGCTGTCATGGAGGATGCCCCATGTCGATGAGCAAACGCCGGTTGGAA
>JAXDBU010000076.1:0-5249 GCA_034678485.1 Sedimentisphaerales bacterium
ATCGAAGCGGACACGGCGGGACAGGTCATGTTCGCGAAGGGCTGGCGCTTCAACAACGTCTCGATCCAGACCAAAGAGGACCGCAAGCTCGACGTCCAGGGCAGCGAAGACATGAAGCTCTGAGACCTCGCGTTTCTCAGACGTGGCGATCTGCGACGGCGGGCTCCGCGCGCATGTGAGGACTGTACGGGAACGACGGGTTGGTCCGCTGCGTCTGCGGCCGAACTGCCTCGCGCCAAGACTATCGACCGGCAGACCGCCGCCGGTGTTGCAGGGAAAGCCCACCGAACGCTTCGACACCGTTCGGCGGGCTTGTCGTTCTGCCGGGTTTCTGGTGGGCTGTTCCTGTCAGATGCTTGCGTACCAGGCGCCATCGTCAGATGACTGGGCGGCCTTGAGTGCCTGGTCAAGGTCCGCGATGATGTCCTGCACGTCTTCGATTCCGACAGACAGTCGTATGAAGTCCGGCGTCACGCCTGTCTGGGCCAGCTCGGTCTCGGTCAACTGCGAGTGCGTCGTCGACGCCGGGTGAATCACCAGGGTCTTGGCGTCGCCGATGTTGGCCAAGTGGCTGGCCAGCTTGACGCTGTTGATGAACTTCACCGCCGCCGGTGAGCCGCCTTTGATGCCGAAGCCCACGATTGCCCCCTGTCCGTTGGGCAGGTACTTCCGGGCGTTCGCATAGTGCGGGTGCTCCGGCAGCCCAGGGTAGTTCACCCATGACACCGCCGGGTGCTTCTGGAGCCACTTCGCCACCGCCAGGGCGTTCTCCGAGTGTCTGGGCAGACGAAGGTGCAGTGTCTCGATCCCCAGCAGGAACAGGAATGCCGCGAAGGGGCTCATGCACCCGCCGGTGTCCCGCAGCCAGTGCGTGCGGATGTGAATGATGTACGCAATGTTGCCGATGGGCTTGAGTGCCTCCGTGAAGACCAGCCCGTGATAGGCATCGTCAGGCGCCGTGAATTCAGGCCACTTCTTCGGGTTGTCCGCCCAGGGGAATTGGGCGCTGTCCACGATGGCGCCGCCGATGTGGACGCCGTGCCCGCCGAGGAACTTGGTGGTCGAGTAAACCACGATGTCCACGCCGTGCTCGATAGGCCGCAGCAACGGAGGAGGTGTCACGGTGTTGTCCACGACCACCGGAAGGCCGTGTTTGTGTGCCACATCGGTCAGCTCGTGGAAGTCCGGCACATCGTTTTTCGGATTGCCCAGGCTTTCCAGGTAGACCAGCCGGGTCTTGTCGTCGGCCAGCCTGGCGATCTGCTCGGGATGATCCGGGTCGAAGAACCGGACCTCGATGCCCAGCTTCTTGAACGTCTGGGTGAAGAGAGTCCACGTCCCGCCGTACAGGCTGGTGGAGGAAATGAAGTTCTGCCCGCTGTGCGTGATGGTCAGGATGGCCGCGGTGATCGCCGCCTGACCACTGGCGAAGGCCAGGCCGGCCGCCCCTCCGTCCAGAGCGGCCAGACGTTTCTCCAGCACGTCGTTCGTCGGGTTCATCAGCCGCGAGTAGATGTTGCCGAATTCCCGAAGTGCAAAGAGATTTGCCGCGTGGTTGGTGTCGACGAAGTTGTACGACGAGGTCGCGTAGATCGGGACTGCACGTGCGTGCGTCGTCGGATCGTCCATCTGGCCAGCGTGGAGTGCCTGGGTTCCTATGCGATATTGGTCTGCCATATTGTACCTTTCTTAGGTCCTGTTTCTCGATCAGGCCGCCAGATCGGCAAACAGCAGCGAGGACAGGTACCGCTCGCCGAAGCTGGGGAGGATCGCCACGATCACCTTTCCCTTGTTCTCAGGCCTCGATGCAATGATGTCGGCCGCACGCAACGCCGCCCCCGAGGAGATGCCGACAAAAAGCCCTTCCTTGTCCGCCGCACGCCGGGCCCACTCGATTGCTTCGGTCTGATCGACGGTCACCACCTCATCTACGATCTTGAGGTTGAGTACCTTGGGGACGAAGCCCGCGCCGATGCCCTGGATCTTGTGCGGACCGGGCTTGATCTCTTGGCCCGCCAGGGCCTGCGTCAAGACCGGACTCTGTGCCGGCTCGACCGCGATGGCCTCGAAGCTGGGCCTGCGGGACTTGATGACCTCTGCCACACCGGTGATCGTGCCGCCGGTGCCGACGCCGGAGATGAGGATATCGACCTTGCCGTCGGTATCTCTCCAGATTTCTTCTGCGGTCGTCCTGCGGTGGACCTCTGGATTGGCTGGGTTCTCGAACTGCTGGGGAATGAACGCTCCCTTCTCTGCTTCCGCAATCTCCGTCGCCTTCTTGATGGCGCCCTTCATCCCCTCGGCCGCAGGGGTCAGCACCAGTTCCGCGCCGAGAGCTTTGAGCACCTTGCGTCGCTCCAGGCTCATCGAGTCGGGCATGGTCAAGACCAATCGATACCCGCGAACCGCACTGACGAAGGCCAGTGCGATCCCGGTATTGCCACTGGTCGGCTCGACGATGGTGGCGCCTGGCCTGAGCCTGCCTGCCTGCTCGGCCGCGTCGATCATCGCCACACCGATCCGGTCTTTGACCGAGGCCAAGGGATTGCGGCTTTCGAGCTTGGCCAGGACCGTCGCCCCATGGATCAGCTTGTTGACCTGCACGAGCGGCGTGTTGCCCACGGCCGCTATGATGTCCCTGTAGATGTTCGCCATAAGGCTCTCCTTTCCGGAATGTGAAGAGACTCCCGTCAGAACTCGTATTTTGCCTGGAGCCACCAGGTTTCGTTCTCCTTCTCGTTCGTGACGTTGCCGAAGGCGCCCCAGCCAGCGACGAGGGTCGTATGAGAACTGACGATCCAACTGACGTCCACCGCGTGCCAATCGTCTTCGTCCTCGACCAGACCGGGGATCTGGTCATACGGATTGGTCTTCTGGCGATACTCATAAGCGATCAGCAACCGGTTCGTCGGCAGGATCGCCACGCTGCCCTCGAACGTCGTAGCGCGGTCGTCGCCAAAACCGAGCAGGCCGACCTGCCCGGCGGAACTGTTGCGAAGACCGCCGGTCAGGATCAATGGTCTCTTGAACGTCCAGTCTGCAACGAGCATCTTGCTGGCTGTGAGCGTCACGTCCACGCCGGTATCCTTGTCGTAGTCGATGCTGCTCAGCGCGCCGCCGAGCGTGTCGTCAATGTCCTCGATGCCGTCGTTGAGCTTGAAGTGCGCGCCGACCGTCAACGCCGGCAGCTTTCCTTCCTTGACCAGCAGATACCGGGCGTTGAAGTTGTGCAACCACACTTCGTCCCTGTCGATGTCCACAGTCGTGGCGTCCTCGATGTCATCCGGCAGGGTCCCAAGACCGAGCCGATCTACGCCGTACCCCAATTCGAGCCTGCCGAACAGGGTCTCTGTGATCGTCAGAGCCTGGAGGTTCTTGTGGCCCAGCACGACGGACGAGAACGCCACGGCGGGTTTGCCCCACACGCTGCCTTCGGCGCCGGGATTCACAAGATACGCCATGGGCGTAATCGCGCCGCCGCCATAGCCCTCAACAGTATGGAACGGCAGCGGCGGCGCCTCCGTCCGAGGTTTCTCCACGCCGCCGCTGCCTATGGTCTCATTCGATTGGCCTGACTGTCCCGCGCGGACAGCCGCTGTCAGCCCTCCGGACAGGATTGCGGTTGACGATAGCAGTGCCGCCGCCACCATGATACCTGCTCTGTTACTCATGCCTGTTTCTCCCGACTCCATCTTTGAGTTATGTGTTGCTCTCGAGTGATCACACGTTCAGCAAGAAACTGACGACAGCAAACGGGAACCTGCGGATTCCGACGAGACTTCAGCCGTTGCAGGACCTGCTGACGGTCCACACTCACGCACGAGGTTCCTGAACACTTGCACGATCCAGCATCCACTACAGCGACACATACATAACTATGTCGATCAGTATAGTGAAGATTGTCAGTCTGTCAAGCAGCGTCGTGCGGAAAAAATCCACAAGCAGACGTAACTCATTTCTCCGCAAGGGGGTATGAACGATGTTTTTTTCAATATACGTTAATGTCTATTGACTTGCTGATTATTATCTGAGATCATCGCTGCTGTCTGTTGTTGTGAGCGGCACGAATGCTTGAGTTCATGGGAGTCGAACGTGAACCTGTCTCAGAAATGCCAATATGCCGTCCGGGCCGTCCTGGAGCTGGCCAAGCAATACGGCCAAGGACCGGTTGCCATCAGTCAGATCGCGGCCAACCAGGCTATACCCCAGCGATTCCTGGAAAACATCCTCAACGAAATGAAGCCGACCGGACTGATCGAATCCCGACGAGGCATTCAGGGCGGCTATCTACTTGCCAAAGATCCGTCGGCCATCACCGTCGGCGAGGTCATCCGTCTCATCGATGGGCCCCTCGATCCGGTCAGGTGCATCGGAGAGAAAGGCGCCCGCTGCTGCCTCCTGAGAGATAGCTGCGCTCTGCTTCAGCTCTGGAATCGCGCCAAGGCAGCAGTCGAGGAGGTGTATGATGCGGCGAGCTTCCAGGATCTGGTTGACGAGGAAAAGAGGCTGAGCCAGTCGCTGTCGATCGACTACAGCATCTGAGCGTGACTGGCCGACGCGCATACATACATCGGGCGTCGGTATCCGGCAGTCCCGTGCGTACGGCCTCTATCGAAGCAGTCCGTGCAAGAGCCGTTTGGCAGAGACTCGCGTCGGATACTATTGGGTCCGACACATCAGTCGGATGATCGTCAGCGAGTACGGGCGGAAATCGTGGCGGAACGCAGCCGACCGCACCGGGATTCTCGAATCGACGGGAGCGACCTTCTTCGGCGTCTCGAACGAGTTCTCGCTGTTCAAATCATCGTCGGCGAGGACCGTCACGTTGGCGGAAAGCCCGACCGCTTTGGCGCCTCTGGCCTCGATGGACGCTCTGACCGGCTCGGCCGTTGCATTGACGACCTTGAGAATCATCTCGTTGGACGTCTCGTCGTAGACGGATGAGGTGTAGAAGCGCGGCTTGCCATTGGGTGCGGTCGCGGCGTCGGCCACCTCCACGGGCAGGACGCGGTCGCCTCGATTGAGGCTGAAGAGCTTCTGCACGTAGTAGTTCGGAGTTCCGAAGACGCGGAGGTTGTCGAACCAGATCAGGTCGGGCTTCCACTGCCAGCCGTCCACGTGACAGAACAGCGGCGCGTAGCAGCTCATCGTCACGAGGTCCGCGTTGCGTTCGAGGCCGGTCATGAAGGCGGCCTCGGCCAGGGCGCAGTGCCAGTTGTTGCGGTTGTCGGGACTGGCGACGCCGATGC
>JAXDBU010000077.1:0-42223 GCA_034678485.1 Sedimentisphaerales bacterium
GACGACAGATCGATGGTGGAACCGGCGGGTCCGGAGCTGTTTGTTGGAGGATAGCATGATGAAAAAGGCGAGCATTCTGACTACAATCGGTCTGGTCCTGATGACAACGGGGATTGCGTTCTCTGTACCCTACCAGGTCGATTCCCACACCCTTCATCTGTATCACTTCGACGGCGACACCCTCGACAGTGTAACCACAGACCCGATTGACCTGACTGTGGACTCCGGGGCCACCGTGACCGATCCGTCCTACGCAGGCATGGGACAGGCGCTCTGTACCTATGAAGGGACCGCATCCACCAACGTGACTCTCCCCTCTGCAATGGCGGATTCCGCGAAGGCGATCAGCAACTTCGTCGGCTCCGACGGGTCGTTCACATTCGAAGCCCTCGTCCGTCCGGCGTTTGGTCTCGGGTCGATGCCGAACAACATGCAGATCGTCTCCGGCGAGCATGATTCCGCTCGTGGCTGGCATTTCCGTGTGGAATCGGCAGGCAACCTGGTTTTCACCAAGCTGACGGGAACGGTTCAGGACAACATGCGGACCGCCCTTCCGAGCAGCGGGCCCCATGCGTTTGCCGCAGACAAGTGGTTCCACGCGGCGGTCACCTACAACGGCCAGGCCGATACGGACGGGAATCTGAAGCTCTACTGGACCGCGATCGATTCCGGGGTCTCCGAGGCGGTCCTGCTGGGGTCGTTCAGAATGACCGCCGATCTGGACTCGACCGTGGCGCCCAACTTCATGATCGGCAACGAAGGGCGTTCCTTCAACGGAAGAACCGAGAACTGGGAAGGCTGGATCGATGAGGTCCGCATCAGCGACATTGCCCGGGAAGCAGGCGAAATGGTCGTGGAGGTCACGGTGGGACGGGCCGTGCAGCCCCACCCTGCGAACGGGGCAAGGGATGTGCCCGGCGATACGCTCCTGACCTGGACGGCAAGCGAATCCGCGACGGCGCACGATGTCTACTTGGGGACCAGTCTCGCGGATGTGGAGGCGGCGAGCCGGGACAATCCGATGGACGTTCTCCGCATCCAGGGCCAGCCAACCACCGCCTACGCTCCGCAGGGACCCCTCGAGTACGGCCGGACCTACTATTGGCGGATCGATGAAGTCGACGCAGCATCGGGCAACACGATTGTTACAGGAGCTATCTGGAGTTTCAAGGTCGAGACATATTCATACACGCTCGAGACGGTCACCGTGAAGGCTTCCAGTTTCAGCACGAACACGCTGCCGGAGAAGACCATCGACGGCTCCGGACTCGACGACGATCGCCACTCCACCCTCGCCGGCGACATGTGGTTCAGTCTCAAAAACGGGCCGCAACCGACCTGGATTCTGTACTCCTTCGACCGCGTCTACAAACTCGACAAGATGCTCGTCTGGAACTCCAACCAGACCATGGAGACCGATTTCGGACTCGGCGCCAAGGACGTTGCGATCGAGTACTCTGAGGACGGCGTCGAATGGGTCCCGCTCGGCGACTTCGTGTTCGACCAGGCTCCCGGCGATACGACCTGCACCGCCCAGACAATCGACCTGGGCGGCCTCATTGCGAAATCCGTCAGGCTGACCTTCCACAGCAACTGGGGCGGCTTCGTGACCCAGTACAGCCTGAGCGAAGTGCGGTTCCTCTACGTTCCGACCCGGGCGTGGGATCTGAAGAACGAGGGCGCGGGCACCGAGGTTCTTCTGACCTGGCGAGCCGGACGGGAGGCGGCCTATCATCGCATCTACGTCGGAACCGATGAGCAGGCTGTGACCGAAGGAACCTCGTGGGTCTTGACTGCGGAGGACAACAGTCTGGACCTCGGCACGCTCCCAATGGGAACCACGTACTACTGCAGGGTGGACGAGGTCAACGAGGCCGCGGTCCCCAGCGTCTGGGAAGGCGACGTCTGGAGCTTCACGACCCAGGAGTTCACCCCGATCGACGATTTCGAGGGCTACACCGGCGACGACGGCAGCCGAATCTATGAGTTCTGGATCGACGGATACACCACGAAGCTGACCGGCTCTCTCATCGGCTATATGGACGCCCCGTTCGTCGAGACGACCGTCGTCCACAGCGGCAGGCAGTCGATGCCCTTCGAGTACAACAACGTGGACACGCCGTACTACAGCGAAGGCGAATTGGATATGCCGTCCCCCCAGAACTGGACGAGCAACGGAGCGGACACTCTGGGTCTGTGGGTCCTGGGCCATCCCGCGGCCTACATCGAGCAGGCTGGAGTTATCACGATGACCGCCGGCGGCCATGATATCTGGGACGCCGCCGATGACTTCCGTTTCGCCCACCAGACGCTCAGCGGCGATGGCTCGGCCCTCGTCAGAGTCGAGAGCCTCGTGAACACGAACGCCTGGGCCAAGGCCGGCCTGATGATCCGCCAGAGCCTCGACGCGGACTCGAAGTTCGTCTACATGGTCGTCACCTACAGCAGCGGCGTCTCCATGGGCAACCGCGCCCTGGCGGCGGGCACCTGTACGAGCGTCACACAGACGGGCGTCGCGGCGCCGCAGTGGGTCAAGCTGGTCCGCACAGGCAGCGCCTTCACCGCCCAATACTCGCCCGACGGGACGACCTGGACGGATCTCAAGAACGCCGACGGGACAGTCGCGACGACGACGGTGACGATGAACGACCCGGTGTACGTCGGTCTGTGTTTGACCAGTCACGACAGCGCGCTGACGACGACCGCGGTGATGTCGGGCGTGCAGACCACGGGCACGGTCACCGGTCCGTGGCAGGTGGCGACGATCGGGGACGACAAGCAGCCCGCGAACGAACCGGCCGAGATGTACGTGACGGTCCAGGACAAGTCCGGCCGTAGCGCCACCGTGAGAGATTCGACGCGGGTCACGGTGACCGACTGGACGCTGTGGCGGATTCCGTTTGCCGACCTGACGGGTGTGAACGCCGAACAGGTCACGAAGCTGATTCTTGGCGTGGACAGTCGCAACAGCGCCACGAAGGGCACCGGCACGATCTACATCGACGACATCGGCTACGGCCACCCGGCCCAATGAAGTTGTTGACCGAAGCAGGTAGTCATTCATGGTTCAGCAGAGAAAGGAGAAAGGCATGAAACGGCTCACGTTACTACTGCTCATCGGTGCTCTGGCATTACCGGTGCGGGCGAGCATGCCCGACCCGACAAGCGCGTGGGAATTCAATCCGCCGGACCCGAACCAGGCAACGATCGGCGCTCCCCTGCAACTCGTCGGCTCGGCCCAACAGGTCGCGGGCATGAACGCCCGAGACAGCGCCATTCTGATCGGCCAGGGCAGCTACTACGTCTGCACGCATGGCATCGCCCCCAATGGCGGCGGCGCCAAAGTGAACGAGTGGACCTTGCTCATCGACTTCAGCTATCCGCCCAGCAGTCGATCCGATCCTCCCAACGGCTACAACGACCTGTTTCAGACCAATCCGACGAATGTCGACGACTCCGACTGGACCATCAATTCGTCCGGCGGGATTGGAATCAGCGCCGTGGGCTACTCCAGTGCCCATGGTTTCGCGACCGTGGGCGACACGTGGTATCGCCTGATCGTTGTGGTCGACAACGGCGTTCGACATGACGTCTACGTCGATGGCGTGGAGATCTTCAAAGGCACCCAGCAGGGCGTGGACGGCCGTTTCAGCCTCGCGGAGATCCTCTTGCTCTTCTGCGCCGGCAACAACCAGGACGGCGATGACGCTCCCATCAACGTGTCGACGGTCGCCATCTGGGATACTCCTCTGAGCGCCGCGGATATCGCAACCATGGGCAGGGCCGGTGACAAGTTCTTCATCCAGAAGCAGGCTTCGCATCCGAAGCCGGCCAACGACTCGAAGGACGTGCTGGTCAGCACCGACCTGGCCTGGACTCCCGGCGAATACGCAGCCACACACAACGTGTACTTCGGTCTTTCCCAGGAGGAGGTCGATACGGGGGCCCCGGCGGCTCTGATCGCGGAGGCACTGGCGCTGGATGTCAGCCGCGTGGATGTCGGATACCTGGATTTCGACCAGACGTACTACTGGCGCGTGGACGAGGTCAACGCAGCGCCCGATGGTACGGTCTTCCAAGGCGAGGTTTGGAGCTTCAGGACCGAGCCATACGCCTATCCGATCACCAATCTGAAGGCCACGGCGTCGAGCGAGCAGGCCTCGTCGCCGGCGATCAGGACTATCGACGGCTCCGGACTCACGGAGGACCGACACTCCAACGTTATGGGCGACATGTGGATGTCCAAAAACCTGCCGGCCTCGATCGAATACGCATTCGACAAGGAATACGTATTGCACGAACTATGGGTATGGAACTCCAACTGGGAGTACGAACTCACGATGAACTTCGGCGCCAGGGACGTCACCATCGAGTACTCCACCGACGGCGAAACCTGGACTGCGCTGGAGAATGTGCCTGAATTCGTCCAGGCCCCCGGCGACGCGACCTGCACCGCCGACACGATCATCAGCTTCGGCGAAATCACCGCGAAGTACGTCAGGCTGACCGTCAATTCGACATGGGGCAGCCCGACGGCGACCGGTCTCAGCGAGGTGCGGTTCACATATACCCCGGTCCGCGCGTTCGCGCCCGCTCCGGCCGACGGAGCCACGGAAGTGCCAATCGACGCGGAGCTGAGCTGGCGACCCGGACGCAAGGCGACCTCACACAAGGTCTACTTCGGGACCGATGCGAACGCGGTGGCCGAAGGCACCGCAGCGACTGAAACCGTGACCGACGACAGCTACACGCCCGACACCATGGACTTCGGAACCACGTACTACTGGAAGGTCAACGAGGTCGGCGAAGCCGACACCTTCGAAGGCGAGGTCTGGAGCTTCACGACCCAGGAGTACGAACCAATCGACGATTTCGAGGGCTACAACGACAGCGACAATTGCATCTTCGACACCTGGGCCGACGGCTATCTGGATCACAGCAGCGGCTCGCAGGTCGGACACCTGAACTCCAGCTACGGAACGTTCGGCGAGACGGGTATCGTTCACGGCGGCGGACAGTCGATGCCCATGCTCTACAACAACACGAGTTCTCCCTACTACTCGGAAGCCACCAGGTCGCTCGCGTCCGCCCTGGACCTGAGCACCGACGGCGCCGACTCGTTGTCGGTCTATTACCGCGGCATCGCGCCGTCCTTTGCCGAAAGCTCCGACGGCGAGATCCTGATGAACGGTCTCGGTGCGGACATCTGGAGCACCGCGGACGCCTTCCGCTTCGCCTTCAAGAACCTCAGCGGCAACGGCTCAATCGTGGCTCGCGTCAACAGCCTCTACGGCAGCAACGGCTGGGCCAAGGCCGGCGTCATGATCCGCCAGGACACCACGGCCGGCGCGGCAAACGCCATGATGGCCAAGACGTTCCTCAGCGGCAACGGCGCCGCTTTCCAATGGCGGCCGACCGCCGCCGGCACCTCGTTGAATGCCACCGCTGCGGCAGCGGTCGGGTCCCCGTACTGGATCAAGCTGGAGCGGACCGGCAACAACTTCTCCGCCTACCTCTCCCCGGACGGCGCCGCCTGGACCCAGTTGGGGACCGCCCAGACGGTCACTATGACCGATCCGGTCCTCATCGGCCTGGCGCTCACCAGCCATGACGCCAGCATCCAGACCCATGCGTCGTTCTCCGACATCGCCACCACCGGCAACGTCACCGGCAGTTGGCAGGTCGCGGACATCGGCGTCACGCAGCCGACGGGCAATTCGGCGGACCCGATCTACCTGACGGTCAAGGACAACTCCAAGACCGTGACGCTGCTGAACCCGGACACGGTGGCGACCGCACGATTCGACTGGCAGCAGTGGCTGATCCCGCTGAGCGACATCACGTCGGCAGGCGTGAAGGCCACCGCGATCAAGTCGATCACGCTCGGCGTGGGCAACCGGACCAGCCCGACCGCAGGCGGGACCGGCACGGTGTTCTTCGATGACCTCGCACGCGGCAAGCCGGCTCAGTGAGCCTTGGCGCAAACGCAAACAAGGGCCCGCCTCCCCATGGAGCGGGCCCTTTTCGTTTTGCCCCCGCTCCGTCGCGATCTGGCGTCGGGCGGGGAATAAAGCGTCAGCCGATTGACGGCCTGCTCCCGTCGATTTACCATCCATTCCGTGTGTCGTGCATCGGGTGAGCCGACGACGACGAATGAACGGTTCGGTCCCACGGTTGGGCGGTGACAGATTCGAGAAACGGGAGGTTTCTTATGAGCCGAAAGCCACAAGACGTTGTTCTGCGTTGGATCATTTTCTCCCTGCCGGCGGCAGTCCTTCTGGCGACCTGGTGCCCAACCGCCCATGCGGCGCCCGCTTCGGCAAGTCCGGCGCCCGTGGTGACGCTCCACGGCGAACGCCTGGGCACACCGATCAGCCCGTTCATCTACGGCCAGTTCATCGAGCACCTGGGGCGGTGCATCTACGGCGGCATCTGGGCGGAAATGCTCGAAGATCGCAAGTTCTATTTCCCCGTTACCGCGGAATATCGGCCCTATCGCCAACTGGAGGACTCGCCGTTCCCGGTGGTGGGAGCGTCGCCGTGGCAGATCATCGGCTCGACCGATGGGGTCGCCATGGTCAAGGCGGACTCGTTCGTGGGCGAGCAGACGCCGCGGATTGCGGCGGGCGCCGGCATTCGCCAACGGGATCTGGCCGTGGTCGAGGGCAAGGACTACGTCGGCTACATCTGGCTGGCAGCCCCCCAAGGCGGAGCGTCGGTGAGTGTCGCGCTGGTGTGGGGCAACAGCGAAACGGCCCGGCAGACTATTCATATCAAAAAAGTAAAGAACAAGTACCAGAAGCACCTGCTGAGATTCACGGCACAGGCAAGTGTGGACAACGCGATGCTCGAAATCGCCGCCAGTGACGGCGATGTGCTGGTCGGCACGGTATCGCTCATGCCTGCGGACAACATTCGCGGGATGCGGCCCGACACGCTGAATTTGCTCAAGCAGCTCGGCGCGACGATGTATCGCTGGCCCGGCGGCAACTTCGTCAGCGGGTACAACTGGCGGGACGGGATCGGCGACCGGGACCGGCGGCCCCCTCGCAAGAACCCCGCCTGGACCGGCGTCGAGCACAACGACTTCGGACTCGATGAGTTCATCGATTTCTGCCGGGAGGTGGGGGCCGAGCCGGTGATCGCCGTCAATACGGGTTTCGGCGACGACTACACCGCCGCCCAGGAGGTGGAGTACTGCAATCGCGGGACCGACACGATCGGCGGGACCTGGCGGGCGAAGAACGGGCACAAGAAGCCCTACGACGTCAAGTACTGGTGCGTCGGCAATGAGATGTTCGGACCCTGGCAGTTGGGCTTCATGCAACTGAGCCATTACGTGCAGAAACACAATCGCGTGGCGCAGGCGATGTGGAACGTGGACTCATCCATCAAACTGATCGGCGTGGGCAGCCTGGGCGAGTTCAACCGTCGCAACGACCCCGAGCAGAAGGTCGGCTGGACCGAAGGCATGTTGGCGGATTGTGCCGCGTTCATGGACTACATCTCGGAGCACTTCTATCGCGGGCGGACACCGTGGTCGCCGGAGAACCCGGACATCGCCGGACATGTCGGCCTGTTGAAACAGTCGATCGTCCAGAAAGCCGAGGGGCATCGCAAGCTCCAGAAGAAGCTGGGCCTGCTCGACGCGCGTCCCGTGCCCATCGCGATGGACGAGTGGAATTACTGGCATCAGCCGTATGTGTACGGCGAGCTCGGTTGCCAGTATGACCTTGCGGACGCCCTGGGCGTGGCCGCCGGATTGCACGAGTACTATCGCAACAGCGACATCATCCAGATGGCGCACTACGCACAGACGGTGAATGTCATCGGCTGCATCAAGACGACGAAGACCGCGGCGTTCTTCGATGCGACCGCCCTGCCGCTGATGTTGTATCGCCATCATTACGGCTCGATCCCCATCGAGGTCTCAGGCGATCACACGGCCTCTTCGCTCGACGTAGCCGCCGCCTGGACCGCCGACCGCAAGGCGGTCACGATTGGCGTTGTGAATCCGAACACCGAGGCCAAGGCCATCGAACTGAAGCTCGAAGGCATCGAGCCGGACGCCAAAGGCACAGCCTGGGTCATCGCGGGAGACGACCCGAAGGTGTACAACGACGCCAACAATGAGCGGATCAAGATCATCGAAGTGCCTGTGCAGTGGGAGAACCGGATGGAGGTGGCTCCGCTGAGTGTCACGCTCGTGCGGTTCCCGACGCAGTGATTCGAAGCACGAAACAGATGCAGCGCCGGGTGGGGACCCATGGCCTCTCCACCCGGCGGTCGTTCACAGCCGTATCGATTCTCGAACAGGTGAGCCCCATGAGACATCTTCACAAGCTCGTTCTGGTTCTTGTTCTGCTCATTGTCACAGGTCGGACCGCACGCGGCGCCGCGGCGCGCCAGATTGTGACTGCGCCGCAGAACGGCAAGCCGGTGCCTCGTGACGTGATGGAGCGGGTGTACGAGCAGGTGAAGACGCCGTTCAAATACGGCGTGATCCTGGCGGGCGAGAACGGCGCGATGGTCGATTGCCCCAGCGTCTTTCGGCACAGCGACCGCTGGTACATGACGTACATCCGGTTCGCGGGGACGGGCTACGAGACCCTGCTGGCCGAGAGCGAGGATCTGCTCCGCTGGAGACCGTTGGGCACGATCCTGCGGTTCCGCGACGGGACCTGGGACGCCAAACAGGCGGCGGGTTACATCGCCCTGCAGGACTGCACCTGGGGCGGGACCTACAACCCGGACACATACGACGGGAAGTACTGGCTTTCTTATCTCGGCGGCGCCCTGGCGGGCTATGAAACCGACCCCCTCTCGATCGGCATGGCTTGGGCGGGCGATCCGACCAGGCCGGTCGAATGGAATCGCCTGGACGAGCCCGTGTTGTCGCCAAAGCAGGCGGACGTGCGGCCCTTCGAGAGAATCACGCTCTACAAGAGCAATATCATTCACGATAAAGCCCAATCGCTCGGCTATCCCTTCGTCATGTTCTACAACGGCAAGCAGCCCAAGCGCGAGTGCATCGGAATGGCCGTCTCGAAGGACATGCAGCACTGGCTCCGCTTCGGCGCCGATCCGATCATCGACAACGGCGACGGCATCTCGGGCGATCCCCAAGTCGTGCGGATGGGCGAGCTGTGGGTGATGCACTACTTCGGCGCCTTTTGGAAGCCGAAGGCATTCGACACCTTCGCCTGCTCCTACGACCTGGCCCACTGGACCAAGTGGGACGGGCCGCACCTGATCGAGCCCTCGGAGCCGTGGGATGAGACCTACGCCCACAAGCCGTGGGTCATCAAGCATGAAGACACCGTCTATCACTTCTATTGTGCCGTGGGCAACCGCGGGCGGGTCATCGCCCTGGCCACGTCAAGACCCATCGAGCATCGGGACTGAGAGCCTGTCCCGGCGAGAATGGTGCGTGGTACGCACCCTCCAAGACTCTGTCGTCCTGAGGCGCAGCCGAAGGATCTGGGCAGGGACCAGGAGGTTCTTCTCGGTCCCGGGCCAGATCCTTCACTCCGCTACGCTCCGTTCAGGATGACAAACGCGCACGAATTCCCCCGAATCAGTATAAGAGCCTGCCCTGAGCCTGCCGAAGGGGCATATTCTCCAAAGCACAGAAGATAACGCCTTACGGCGTCACTACGAGCCGAGGCCATTTCGCTGTTCTCATCCGAGACAGGTACTGCACAGGGGAACCTGGGATTGCCCCGATCGTTTTGCGCCAGGCGTTGAAAACCTGCCCGGCGACAGTGTATACTCTGCCCTGTTGCGGTTTCTCACGCAACACGCGGATTCGGATCGACGATACAGATCTGTCGAAAGGAGATGAGGTATGAACGCGGCTCGCTGGAATCTGTCGTGGCTTCTGATCTTGGCAATCCTCACTGCTTTCTCCAGCCTCGCAGGGGCTGCGGGCCCATCGCCTTTCCATGACATCCGCGATTTCGGCGCGATCCCCAACGACGACACGAAGGACACCGACGCGATTCGCAAGGCCATCCAGGCGGCGGTCAACGCCGGCGGTGGAACCGTGTACCTCTCCGCGGGCCGGTATGTGAGCGGATCGATTCACCTGCAGAGCAATATCACGTTGCATCTCGACGCCGGCGCGGTGCTGGCGTTCAGCCAGGATTTCGACGACTACCTGCCGATGGTCCAGTCCCGCTGGGAAGGGACGGAGTGCTTCAACTTCTCTCCGCCGATCTACGCGTACCATGCCCAGAACATCGCGATTGTCGGTCGCGGCCTGATCGACGGGCAGGGCAAGGCCTGGTGGGATTTTCACCGCAAGCTCCGGACCGAATTCCAGCAGAACAAGAAGATCGCGGAGCCTTCGAAGTGGTCGAAGCTCTTCGCGGAGAAGAATGCGGCATCCTACCTCAAGGAGCGGTGGGAGCCGATGGGCGACTTCCTGCGCCCGCCGATGATCCAGCCGTTCGAATGCCGCAACGTGCGGATCGAAGGCATCTCGCTGAAGGACCCGCCCTTCTGGACGATCAACCCGGTGTACTGCGAGAACGTCACCGTGACGGGCATCTCGATCAAGAACCCCGACGACTCACCCAACACGGACGGGATCAATCCGGACTCCTGTCGGAACGTGCACATCTCCGACTGCCACATCAGCGTGGGCGACGATTGCATCACGATCAAATCGGGTCGGGACGAGGACGGACGCCGCGTGGGCCGGTCTTGCGAGAACATCACCGTCACGAACTGCACGATGCTCGACGGTCACGGCGGGGTCGTCATCGGCAGCGAGATGTCCGGCGGGGTTCGACGCATCGCGATCAGCAACTGCGTCTTCGACGGAACCGAGCGGGGCATCCGCATCAAGACGACGCGCGGCCGCGGCGGCGTGATCGAGGACATCCGCGTGAGCAACGTCGTGATGACCCGGATCACGAGGGCGCCGTTCGATCTCAATATGTTCTACGCGAAGATGCCGGAAGAGCCGGTCTCGGAGCGGACGCCGGTCCTGCGCAACCTGCACTTCAGCGGCATCACGGTCACAGACTCGCCCGCGGCGGGCTTCATCCTGGGCCTTGCCGAAATGCCGGTGGACAACGTCAGCTTCTGCAATATCGCCATTGACGCGGAGAAGGGATTCTCGTGCAGCAACGCCAGGAACATCGCCTTGCGCGACGTTCGAATCAACACGAAAAAAGGACCCGCCCTGCTGGGTGAGAACCTCACCGGGCTGGAGATGGAAGGCTTCCGGACCCTGGCGCCGCACGCGGACTGCGCCGTGATCGATCTGAAGAACGTCGCAGACGCATACCTTCGCGGCTGTCGGGCGGCCCCAGGGACCGATGTGTTCCTCGCTCTGCGCGGCGAGAGCTGCCGGAGCATTCTATTGCAGAACAACGACCTGCGAAGCGCCTCGACGCCTGTGAAGACAGCGGAAGGATGCCCTGCGGCGGCCCTCGTTCGTGACTGAGACCGATGCCTATGGCTGATCCCTACGAGTTCTTTCACTATCTGCCGGTCAACGACGACGTGATGGATTGGGGTCTCTATCTCACCGGCGCCGGTCGGGGGAGGATCGGCGCTCGTCGGAGATATCCGCCGGCAGGCCATCCCTCTCTGTATCAGTTCGACTGGAGCCGAGGTCGAACGCTGCCGGAATTCCAGATCATCCTGATCACCGACGGGCAGGGCACGTTCGAATCGGAGCCGACGGGCCGAGTGCCCATCAGGCCGGACACCGTCGTTTTGCTGTTCCCGGGGATATGGCATCGCTACCAGCCCGACCCGACGACCGGCTGGAGGGAGCGATGGATCTCGCTCAACGGCGAGATCGCTCATCGCCTGATGGATCAACAGTTGGTCCGCCCGGCCGGGGCTGTCTACCAGCCGTTGGGAATGTCGGAGATGACGGAGCGATTCGATCAGCTTCTCGACCGGATCCATGCCAAGCCCACGGAGAACTCGATCCTGCTGTCTCTTCGCGCGATGGATCTGATCGCGGAGGCCATCGAGCAGGCCCGCGCCGGCCTGTCTCCCTCGGATGCGCGAGCGTCCCGACCGACGGATGAGATCGAGGATCCCGTCGTCGCCCAGGCCCTCGATCTGATCTGGACGCACAGCCATCGGCCGCTGTCGGTGAACGAGCTCGTGACCCACCTGCCGATCACCCGCCGGACCCTGGAGCGACGATTTGCCCTCGAACGAAACCACTCCATCCTCGACGAGATCAATCTGTGCCGGACGGGACGCGCCAGACGCCTCCTGGCTGAGACGGACCTGCCGATCAAGACCGTCGCCTACCTGGCGGGATTCACCAGTCAGGAGCGGATGCGAATCGCGATGCTCCACCACGACGGGTGCGCCCCGGCCGAGTATCGCCGACGGGCCAGAATGTCGCAAAACAAGGGCACGTTGCACCCGTAGAGACCGTGCATTCGCGGTATACTGAGTTTTCGGAACCTGTCATCGGAGAGTACAATGACCTCGAGAGAACGAGTCCAGAAGGCCTTGAACCACCAGACGCCGGACCGAGTCCCCATCGATTTCGGCGGGTTCCAGACCGGGATTCACAAGCGGGCATATGAAGCCTTGATCAAACACCTGGGATTGCGTGAAGAGATATCCATCCTGGACCCGACGCAGCAGTTGGCCAAGCCGAGCGAGGCCGTGCTGGAGCGATTTCGAGTGGACACCCGCTACATCCTGGCGCATGGGCCGGAGGGATTCGACGGGACGATCCGCCGGAACCAGCGCAACGGCAAGTTTTGGCACGACCTCACCGACGAATTCGGCGTCGTCTGGTCCATGCCCGATTCGCCTCTTTCTGCGACCGGCCTGTACATGGATATCTCGCACAGCCCTCTCGCGACGGCTTCCATCGCGGATCTGGCCGATTACCCCTGGCCGGACGGCTCGGACCCGACTCGTTTCACCGGCGTCCGCGATCACGCGATGATGCTTCGCAAGGAAACCTCCTACGCGTTGGCCACCGGCATCGCGGGCGTCGTCTACGAGTACTGCTGGTATCTGCGAGGCCTCGAGCGGTGGTTCATGGACACCGTGGAGAACGTGGACTTCTGTGCCGCGCTGCTGGATCGCACGCTGGCCTACTGGATGGACTTCATGACCGGCTTCCTGCACGAGATCGGCGACCTCGTCGACGTGGTCATGATCGGCGACGATCTCACCGGCCAGCACGGGCCGCTCTTCTCACCGGCGTTCTATCGCCGCGTGGTGAAGCCCCGCCAGAAGCAGCTCGTGCAGCACATCAAGTCGCTGACGGGCGCGAAAGTCTGGTATCACACCTGCGGCAACTGTGTCGAGTACCTCCCCGACCTGCTCGACAACGGCGTGGACATCCTCAACCCCGTCCAGACGAGCGCCGCCGGCATGGACCCGGTCCTGCTCAAACGACAATACGGGCGCGATCTGGTCTTCTGGGGCGCCGGCTGCGACGCTCAGCACATCCTGCCCTTCGGTACGCCCGGGCAAATCCGCGAGCAGGTCCGACGGAACATGGAGGTCTTCAAACCCGCCGGCGGGTACGTCTTCAATAGCATCCACAATATCCAAGCGGACGTTCCGCCGGAGAATATTGTCGCTTTGTTCGATGCGGCGTATGAATTCGGAAAGGGGTGACCCGTGAAGTGCGAAGGCTTGGAAAAGACCAGATCGGGCGACGGGGTGGAAGCGTGGATGCGCAGAAGCGCCCCTGCTGCGCGGGAAAGCGGGCAAACCCAGGACGCTTCCGTGCTTCTACGCTCCCACGCGTTCACGCTCATCGAACTACTCGTCGTGATCGCGATCATCGCGATCCTGATGTCCGTGCTGATGCCGGCGCTGAACCGGGCCCGCGAGATGGGCAGGCGAGCCGTCTGCCTGAACAACACCAAGACGCTCGCGCTGGTTTGGACTCTGTATTGCTCTGAGAACGACGGCCTGATGCCCCCCTCCCAGGGCGTCGCGACCTCCGGCTGGGTCCACGGGCTGAGCGGGACCTACCTGAGCAGGCCGGTGGAGGCGCCCATCGAGGACCAGCTCGCCGCCATTCACGCCGGCTGCCTGTACCCCTTCACGAAGGCAGACAAGGTCTATCGATGCCCCGTCGCAAAAAAGTATGAAATGAGAACCTACAGCGCGTCGCCCGCCATGAACGGCTATTCTCCCGAGGCCGAAGTTTCCCGAGAGACCGGCCTGATCCAGGTGAATCTCAACCGGATGAAGCAGTTGGCCTCGCGACTGATCTTCATCGACGACTACGGCGAGAACTGGGACGCGATGTTCTACATCTGGTACAAGCAGGCCCGCTGGTGGAACCCGGTCCCGATGCGCCACGGCAAGGGCACCGTCGCCTCCTTCGCGGACGGCCATTCGGACTTCCATCCCTGGAAAGATGAGCGAACCATCGAGTACGCCCAGATGACCTGGGCACAATCCGAAAACCAGCGAACGAGCGCTGCGCCCCAGCCCGCCAACGAAGACCTCAGATGGATCCAAACCGCCGTCTGGGGCAAGCTGGGCTATGAGTTCTGATGAACCACAGCAGCGAGGAAACCGGCAAGTTCTTGCGGGACCGATGTTCACGACACCCGCCTGGCACAAGCTGTTCGTCCACGCGGTCGAAGGGGCAAACCGGTCCTTCATAGGGCGAGCGGCCCGTTCGCCTCCGCGCGGTCAGATGGCGAAGAAGCGGCAGATGCGACGGAACAGGCGCCAGGCGTCATCAGGAACCCCCCAGAAGCGGGCGAGGGCCTCCACCTGCATGGGCGCCAGGGCGCAGAATCGCAGGTAGAAGGCGCCCTCCGTCCGCATCGTGCACACGAAGCCCTCCAGGATCAGTCCACACTGCCGAGTGAGTGGATCGTTCGAGCGCTTCATGCGGTTAGTCCCTGGGCTCGCTCGTCGCCCGGCGTCGGAGGGCATTCTATCCGTCGGCGACTGGGATGCCAAGCATCGAACGAAAACAGCGCCGGCTCCGAGTCGTCGCGAATGTGCCCGGCGAATCTCCACTCGTTGGGGCTGCGCTGCTGAAAGATCCTCCCCCGTCAAAGCAGGCCAGTGCTGGGGGCCCCCATCGCCGTCGTTCGCGACGGGGAACCGCTGCCTTTTTCCAAGCCGGCGATCCTGTCGGCGGTTCCGATGACGATCAGGTGGTCGCCGGGGGAGAGGGACTCGTTCGCCCCCGGCGAGGGGATTCGCTCGTCGCCTCGTCGGATGCCGACGACCGTCACACCGCACCGCTGGCGGAACTGGAGGTCCGCGAGGGTCTTGCCCGACCACCTCGAATCGTGGAAGACCTCGATCTCGGCCATCACGAACCGCTTCAGTCCGTCCTCGGCCTGGCGGTCCTGGGCCTGATTGATCAGGCTCTCCGCCTTCTTCAGCGCCTGGACCGGTCCCATGAGGACCATGTGGTCGCCCGGGTAGACCTGGAAGTCGGGTTCGGGGTCGTAATGGACCCTTCCGGCCCGACTGACCGCCAGGACGGAGACGCCCGCCTCCGACCGCAGGGGGATCTGACGGAGGCTGTGGCCTGCGAAGACGGAATCCGACTTGACGCGGATCTCCTGGAAGGCGACAGGCCAATCGACGCTCTCGGGCAGGATGTCCGACGCGTACGTCAGGGCATCGGCCCCCTGCTCCGCGGCGTCGGCGAACGGACACAGGACGACGTGGGCGCCTGCCCGGCGGTAGAGGATCGCCTCCTCTGGGCCCGCGGCGGTCAGCGCCACCTTCACGCCGTGCCCTGAGGCCGCGTCCCTCGTCTGTGGCACCCCCGCCCTCGGGGGGGTTCTTTCCCCAGCCGGGGGCGGCTGGGCCACTGTGGCACCCCCGCCCTCGGGGGGGTCTTTCCCCAGCCGGGGGCGGCTGGGCCACGAACCAGGAGATTTCGTTGAAGAATACAGGCCCGATTCGCCCTCTTCCGTCAGACCCACGCGATGCCGCAGCAGGTGCAGCAGGGCGAGGTTCACGTCCTTCGAGCGGACCGTGCTGACGACCCAGCGGACCCGGTTCATGGGCAGTTGCTCGTAGAGGTCGGGGTCGGCCATGTCGCCGTAGAGGACGGAGACGCCGCGGGCTCGCCACTTGGCAAGCGCCTGGGGATCGAAGTCCACGCCGATGATCTTCATCTTGCGCTCGAGGAGCCGCTCGGCCAGGCCGCTGCCGTAGTTGCCCAGACCGACGAGGATGGCGTCGGCAGCCGTCGTTTCCGCCGCGGTGTCGCTGCTCGCCTCGCGGTAGGGGTTCTTGCGTTCGAAGACCCGCAGCGGGCGGGCGAGGAGCTGATAGAGACTGTGCGAATAGAGGATCATGTACGTGGAGGCGAAGATCGTCACGACGCCGACGAGGGTAATCAGGCCCATGGTCTGGGGCGGGATATGGCCGAGCGTGACGCCGAGGGCCCCGACGATCAGCGAGAACTCGCTGATCTGGGCGACCGTCAGGCCGGCCAGGAAGGACGTCCGGCAGCGATAGCCCATGACGCCCATGATCGCGATCACGATCAGCGGATTGCCGATGAGCACGAACAGCGACAGGATCACTGCTTCGGGGATTTCCGACCCCACCGCGGACCAGTTCAGGCGGGCGCCCAGGTCGATGAAGAAGAACAGCAGCAGGAAATCGCGAATGCTCGTCAGCTTGGAGCTGATCGAGTCGCGGTACTCCGTGGGCGCCAGGGAGACGCCCGCGAGGAAAGCGCCGACCTCCTTGCTGAAGCCGAGCCATTCGCTGGTGGCCGCCAGCAGGACCGCCCAGGCGACCGCGAACAGGATCAGCATCTCCTGCGAGTGGGCCAGGCGGGCCATCAGACCGGGCAGCACGTATCGCATGAGAAGGCCGACGACCAGGAGCAGCCCGATCCCTTTGCCCGCCATGAGCAGGGAGACCATCCACGCGGACCGCTCGCTGGACAGCGTCGCGCCGAAGGTGGTCAGCGCCACGAGGGCCACAATGGCCGCGATGTCCTGGACGATCAGGAAGCCGACCGCGATCCGACCGTGCAGGGCGTCGATCTCCTTCTTGTCCGACAGCAGCTTGACGATGATGATCGTGCTGGAGAACGTCAGGGCCACCGAGACGTACGCGGCGCTGACCGCGGTCATCCCCAGGACCAGGGCGATGACGAACCCGATGCCCGCGGTGAAGACGATCTGGCCGAGCCCAGTGGCCAGTGCGACCGGTCCTGTCGTGCGAATCAAGCTCAGGTCGAGGCGCAGGCCGACGATGAACAGCAGCAGGGAGATGCCGATGCGGGCCAGCAGCTCGATCTGGTCGTAGCTCTGGATGAGCCCAAGGACCGCCGGGCCCGCGAGGATGCCGGTCGCCAGGAACATGATAATCAAAGGCTGGCGGAGCTTCTGGCCAACCACACCCAACACCGCGGCCAGGCCCAGGATCGCGGCGGTTTCATAGAATGCATTGCCCTGCATGGCGTGCATCGTACACGCCGGGAGGCTCCGTGTTAAGTCCCGAGTTGAATCCAGGCCCGCCCCCGGGCCGGCAAGGGAATTCTGAGCAGGATCTCGCCGCCGGATTCGGACAGAGGAACAGGCAGGGGTCGGCCGGTAAACCGATCCAGGGCGCGAAGCTCGGTGTGTTTCCCGAGGGGTGCCGTGACGGTGACGGTCACGTCCTGATCGTTGAAGTTCTGGACGACGAAACCGACGGCGCCCAACGTGGAGTCGAAGAAAGGCAGATCGGGCCCCGTTTGGAGTTCCGCGTTCACGCGGTCTTGACCCGCCTGAAGGCGGAACTCCGAACCGCGCGCGTCGAAAGCCCCGTCATTTCCGTTCTTCAACGACTCGGAGAATGGATGCACTGTGACGCAACTCGGACCTGCGAGAGAGGGTCCGCCGGCGTCTCGGAAGGCGGCGCGAAGTCCGTCGAGCGGCGGACCGCCCAGCGTCAGCAGCCCGAGCCGACGGGGAGAGAGCAGGACCTCGCCGACCGCGTCGAAGGCCGCCTGGCTGTACGTGTGCGTGTTGAGCAGGGACAGGCGGCCTCGTGCAGCCGGGACCGTGCGAAACAGCAGCAGCGATCTGCCCTCGCTGCTGCAGGCGATGTCGTCCGGCCGGTCCGCCGCGAGGGGCGACTCCAGATCGACGGTCGTTCCCTCCGACGTCTGTCCCGCACAGGCGGCGCGAGTCGAAGAGGATCGGAGAGTCGGGTCCACGCCGAGCATTCGGGCAAGCCGGCCGCCCTCGGGCAAGGTCAACAGGAGACTCGTCGTGACGATGACGTTCGCCCCCTTGTCCAAGGCGACGTTCACACGATTGAACAGGTTCGGATCGGCAGCCGCCTGGGCCGGCAGGAAGATCGTCGACGCCGACTCGGGGAACTCGTGTACCGGGACCAGCGGGATTCCGAGCATGCCGAGGAAGTCCATGAGGTACATGTCGCCCGCCGGGTCGCTGTTGGGCGGCTTGTAGGCGGGCACGCCCACGACGGGATGCGTGCGAACGAAAGCCGCCAGGTCGGCCAGCCGGTCGAACTGCCCGACGACCCTCGCGTGATCGGGGTACCCCTGGACCACATCGCCCAGATTGAAGAAGACCAATTCTCTGGCCCCGGCCAGGACGCTCGTGTACGCCTGGTCGAGGAAGTCGTGCTCGGCGCAATCGCCGTGATCGAACCAGGCGGCACCGATCTTGTCACCCGCGATCCCGGCCAGCCAGCGGTAGTTGACGAACCCCTCGTACGGCTGGACGAAGCCGAACCGCTGGGTGTTGCGCCCTCGCGTCTCCGTCCCCACCCACACCCGGTCGAACAGACGCGGAAGGGTCTGCGTGTCGTAACCGAGCAGATGGAATCGGTCGTACCATTGCGGATATTTGACGATCATCGTGATGTCGGGATTCACCTGCCGGGCCGGCTCGATGAAGACCGTGCGGGCCACCTGCGTCATCAGCTCCCGACGGTACTCGCCCCACGAGCGGTCCCCCTTCGCCTGTCTCGATTCGGCGCTCACGTCGCCCGTACACAGAAAGTCGTCGATGATGAACGTGTCGAAGAGCGACGCCGTCCTGCGGATGATCGACTCCAGATCGCGCCGCGTCTTGGCGTTCTGCCAGTTGAACCAGTCGAGCGGCCCTTCCTGGCGAACGCCGACGTCGCCGCCGGGAACCGTGGCAATGCCGCCGACGACCTCGATGCCGTTGCCCTGGAGCCAATCGCGGACGAACACGAGGTGTTCCGTCGAGACGGTGTGCCCGCTGCGATAGACCTCGACGTAGAGCTTCGTGATGCCCATCCGCCGGATCGTGTCCCAGGCTCGGGTGCGGAAACTCTCGTCGACGGCAAGCTGCTCGACGTGGCCCGAGGTCGCATAGGAACCCAGACGGAGCGAATCCACCCGACTCCGCGCCTTCTCGAACTGTGTTTGTGCCGGCAGAGCCGCCCGGGCCGCCGAGAGCAACCCGGCTGCGAACAGACACATCGCCAAATGTGTGCGGACCATTTTTCCTCCCTGAAAGAAGGCTTGTCGAGCGTCCCGGCCGGCGTGGATCACGGCTGGATGACGCGGCTGTAGATCCGAACGTCGTCGATCAGGCCGGACCAGAACGTGCCCGGCTCAGCGTTGGCGGCGCTGCCGATTCGCAGGCCCGTCGTCTGGCTGGCCTGCGAGCCCTGCGTGTCGGTCTTGGCCATGACGCTGTCCACGTAGAGGGTGCGGGACGAGCCGTCCCAGGTCAGACCGACCTGATGCCATTCGCCGTCGACGATTCCCACGTCACAGACCAGATCACGACTGCTCCGGCCGCCCGCCTTCAGTTGCGTCGCCAGGGCGCCCGTGGAGGCGTCCGCGACGAGCCAGTTCGCACCGCCGGACTGCGAGAGGATCGTCTGGCCCGCAGCGCCGCCCCGGACCCACGCGAAGACGCTGAAGACGCCCTCCGCCGGGTTGCGGACAAACGGCGTCGTGATCGTGTCGTCCACGCCGTCGAGCCGGATCGCGCCGTTGAGCTGCCCGCCCGTCGGCTCCCAGACGGGACCGCCGACCAGCGTGCCGTCATGGTCGCCCACGCTGTCGGAGGCGACGAGGCCCTCGCTCTCGTCGAGCTTCCAGTGGGCGATGAAGGTGAAGTCCTCGGACCAGGTCTCGGAATTGATCTTCTCTCCGGCCGTCATCACCTTGACGTTGCAGGCGGCCAGGAGCGAGAACTGCTCCGCGTCGGCGCTCGTGCCCCAGTGATATGGAATCGCCAGTGTCGGGTGGATGTACTTCGTGGCCTCGGCGGCGTCCGCAGCGCTCATCGTGTACGCGCTGCTGACGGGCAGGAAAGCGACGTCGATGTCCGTCACCGCCTTCACCTCGGGCGTCAGGTCCGTATCGCCCGCCAGGTAGATCCGATAGCCGGCGATCTGGACGATGAAGCCCACCGAGTTGTTCGCCTTGGGATGGTTCGTCTTCGTGAGGTTGTACATCGCGACGCCGGTGATGCGGACGCCCGCCACCTCGATGGTCTGGCCCGGCGCGAGGCTCTGCCCGCGGCCATAGGCTTTCACGACATCGGCGGCGCCGACGAATTCCGCCTTGTCCTTGGCGACCTTGGCGATGTCGGACGGCGAGTAATGGTCGCTATGGCTGTGCGTCACGAGGATCAGATCGCCGTCGCGGGGCTCGACGCTCAGGTTGTACGGATCGACATAGATCACCGTGTCGCCCGACGCGATCCGGACGCTCGCACGGCCGTACCACGTGAGGTAGACGATCTGCGGGACCTCGTCGCAGCCGATGTCGGTCTGATTGCCGCTGATCCGCGCGTGGCCGTCGATGTCGGTCTCGACACGATCCGCCACGAAGGCGGGATCACCCGCGTCGATGCACGGCGAATCCGAGAGCAGGTGGTAGTTCCCGCGAACCCACGTGAGCGTCGAATCGGCCGACCTGGCCCACACGCCCGGCAGCACGAACTCCGGGTCCTCGTCGATATTACCTATGCCTTGGTATCCGCCCTCGACGTTGCAGTAGGTCACGGTCGGCGCATCGCCTGCGATCTCAGATGTCACGCCATCGGGATCGTTGTCGCGGACGATGCAGTTGGTGACGACCGGTTTGCCGCCGGCGATGCCGCCGTGATTGCCGACGAGGGTGCAATGGTCCATCGCCGCGAAGTTGAGGATCCCCCCCTCGCCGGCCGACAGGTCGATGCCCGCCCCGCCGTTGCCCGCGATGATGCAGTTGACGAGGGTCGGATCGCTGCCCTGCGAGAGCTGGACACCCGCTTCGGCATTGTCCAGAATGCGGCAGTTCAGAATCGTCGGCGCGGCGCCGCGGCAGTAGACGCCGCAGGTCGCCCCGGTGAGCGTGAAACCCGCCAGCACGGAGGCCGGCCCTTCGCCGTAGATGAACGACACCGCGCACTCGTTCCCATTGATCACCGTCGCAGCGACCGCCCCGGAATCGCTCGGGTTCTGCGATCTCAGCGTGATGGCCTTGCCGGCGAAGTCCACGGTCTCGTTGTAGGTCCCGGCGGCGACCTGGATCACGTCGCCGTCGACGGCCTCCGCAATCGCAGAGCCGATGTCGTCATACAGGGTCCCGCGTGTTGTGTTCTGGACAGGTTGAGCCGCCGCAGCGATAGACGCCGTCAGCAGCACACCCGCGATCATCCACCCTATCGCAACGTCGTGTTCGTGCGTCTTTGACATGTCTGACACCTCCACCCTTCTGGCGTCGCCACCGGGTCGTGTCGCCACCCATCCGCGTCTCCGTTGTCCACGCTCGGGCGACGCTGCCATCGCCTATTCTATCAGATGCTCCCCCAATAGACAAGCGGCCAACCCAGGCTGGGGGGCCCTGGTTGCGACCTTGCGCAGAGCGACGAGACGTTGCCCCGACTCCGTCATTCCTGCCACACCTGCCCTCGACCCCCGATCAAGTCGAGGGCAGGCTCTGATCGGGGGGCGAGCAGGAATCCGGAAACCGTGTTGTCCGACATGCCCCCAGGAAGTGGATTCCCGCTTCCGCGGGAATGACAATCGAGGGTATGCGAGTACCCTTGTCGCAGGCGTACAGATATCGTCCTGCACTCCCCCGGTTCTGAGCACACGGCGCTCTTGTTCGTAGTGACGCCGTGAGGCGCTCAGTAGCATGAGCGCCCCGCCCATGACTCAAGATCACGGGCAGGATGCCCGTGCTACGGGATATGCCCCTTCGACAAGCTCAGAGCCCGCCCTGAGCGAAGCCGAACGGGGCAGGCTCTTACGAGCACACTGCAAGCGGGCCGTATCGGCGTAACCGTCTCAGTCCAGGCGTCCGGGAGACCCGCCCGGCTCGGCGCTGGGCCGCCAGGCAGTTGCATCGGACTCGTCGGTGGGGTCGGCGGTCTGCGGGTCCGTCGCAGTCAGAGAGTAGCCGGTCCCGTCGGTGGCGGGATACCAGCCGTCCTCGTAGGAGACCGCCTGGATCGTCGCGCCCAGGGCGTCCTGCAGTTCGATCCGCTCGCCGGCGTTGCTCAGCGCGCCGGAATACTCGCCGGCAACCGGCAGTCCGGAGCCATATCGGGCCTCGAAGGCAGCAACCTCCTCGACGACCAGGACGCATCCACCCGGCGAAAGCTCGACGTCGCCGAATGCGAAATCCACGCCGTCGCAGAAACGGACCAGATCAAGGCGGATCGCCTGGTCGCCGACATTGGTCAGCTCGATGTACTCCGCGTTCGCGTCGCTCGGTTCGCCGGTTTCCTGGGGGTGGTACATGATCTCGCTGATTCGCAGGGAATCTGCGACCGGGCCCACCGCGAAGACGGCTTCGTTCAACGCGCTCCACATCGCGCCCGACAACGACCGGGCCTTCACGCAGGCGCTGTGTTCCAGCGAGATCGGCTGGGTGTAGAGCAAGGCTGTCGGAGAGACTCCCGCGGGTCCGTTTTCGCCCGTCGCACCGCCCGACACCAGCTCGACCGAGATCAGGAAGTCGGAGCTGGTCGTCGCGCTGTTCAGGCCGTGAATGGCAAGGAGGTTGACGCCTGCGTGCACGGCGCCGAGATACGCGCTGATATCAGCCTTTTCGAGGATGACGGCGGTATCTTCCGGATTGTTCGTGTTTGCGGCGGAGTTCCAGGCTGGAGCACCCGTGAGATTCTTCCTGGCCACCTCGGTCCCATTGAGGTAAGCGACGAACCCATCATCGCAGCGGACCCGGATCGCCAAGCTGGAAAGGCCGGCAAGCTGTTCGGAGGTCAGGGCGAAGGGGATACGGATGTAGCAGGTCGTGTTCTGCCCGTACATCGGACTCTGAACATCGATACTGAAATACGGCTCATAGCCGGCGCCTCGCTCGTAGCCGACGCCGCCCGTACCCGCGGCCCAGGCGAGGTCGTTGAACGCCGGGTTGCTCCGCCAGGCGTTGTCGATCGTGCCGGTCGGGACGAGCACGCGCTTCGGAGCGTCCTCCGGAACCAGGACCATCTCCTCACCCGCGTCGGCAGTCACGCCGGGGACGCGAGGATCGGAGCCGTCGAGCGTGTACCAGACGGCGCCGCCGCCGGCCATCGAGAGGGCGTCCGCAGAGGACACGTAGCCCCCGTGCTGATAGGAGCCGTTCACGGAGAACACCGGCGCATCGACGTTGGGATACAGTCCCCGACTGCGAAGCTGATTCAGGACGATCTGCGTCCGGATGGGGAAGTAGGTCTCGATCAGGTATCCGTTGACCTCGGCCCACCAGTCCTCTTTCGTATACGGGTTGTTCGCTCGACTCGGTCTCTGGTCGCCCCAGCGGGCGGACTCCGCGATGATGGCCAGGTCGATCTGATTGGCGCGGGACAGACACAGGGCGATGGCCTTCTCGGGCGTCATCACGCCGGCGTTGAAGAAGTGCTTGTGCACATGGTCCGCGAACTCCATGCAGTACTCCGGCTGCACCATCAGCTTCTGGTGCAGCCACTGCGGATTGAAACTGGAACGCGACTGGCCTGCGGAAACGGGGGCCGTGCGGTCATCGTAGACATCTCGGTAGGTCCCCAGGGAATGCTCGTTGTCGTAGGCGAAGAAGATCCAGCCCTGACGGGACGAGAGCGTTCTATTTCGGACTGCAAAGAAGTTGTTTGCCGAGCCGCCGCCGAGTCCCACAGGGGCGTCGTCGTTGCCCGTGAAGAAGATCCCGAGCATGTAGTCGATCAAATTGTCGATATCCACGCGGACGGGCAGGGCCAGGTTGTCCGTGCCGTCGGGGTTCTTGCCCTGCACGGCGTAGTATTGCTGGTCGGTCGCGAAACCCTGCTGACACAGGGACCACAGCAGATACCATTCATCAATCGTGCCGTCCGTGGCGAAGTTCGGCGTGATGACGTCGTACTCCTCCGCCTCGCCGCCGAAATAGGTGGCCGCGTACGACGCTTCGGACCGCTCCTGCGTCTCGTAGAGGCCCCAGTACTGGCCGTTGATGTAGAGGTGGTAGTACCGCGTCCGCGTGTACGGCTGACCCGTCTCCCGCTGCAGATCCCGACAGAACTCCTCGCGAACGAACGTGTTCTTCGCGCCGTTGTTGAAGGTATCCACGCTCCAGGCGTAGTTCTGGGCGGTCCGCAGGTCCACATGCTCGAACTCCTCCGCGCCTTCGGAGTCGAATAGCGGGTACTTCAGCGAGGACGATCCGTACGCGCTCCGGAAGAACAGGCGGAACGAGTGCTTGGGATTGCCGCTCATCCGGCTGAAGCCGCCGCGAATGCGGATCCCCGCGTCGATCTGGAAGCCCTCGCTGCCGTCCGGGTTCACCAGTTCCACGGACACGGGACGCTCCCAGTCACGCTCCTCCTGCCCGGCGTTGACGTAGATGCCCCTCGACGGATCGAATAGATTGGACAGGTTCGTCACCAGCGAAACCGACGGGATCGAGACCATCGCGTCGTCCATCAGATCGTGGTACTTGGGATCGTTCACCACGTCGGGGTCCATGCCGTAATCGATCACCTGCCCGTTCACGCTGCCGGAAGGCCAGGGCGAGCCGGGAGACGCGCCGTTGGGAGACTGCCTGATAATGTCGCTGATAAAGAAAAAGGTCTGGGTTTCAGCAGACGAGGCCCGCCAGCCGGGTCGCGCGGCCGCAGCCCGCAGGCAGGTGGTCTTGGCGATTTGCAGAGGCCCGCTGTAGAGCATGGCGGTCGAACCCGGACGCGACGATTCGATCAAATAGGGTTCACTCCCATCCGTCGTGTAGTAGATCGCCGCATCGGGAGTGCTGCTGGTGATGGTCACCTGGACCGGACTGTCGTAGAAGCCATGGCCCGGCGCGATCCTCGGCTCCTCGACGAACCCTCCGTACGGCTGGATATTCGCGATGCCGGGAGTGGGGAAGGCCATGAGCTGCCAGGCGTCGGTCCCATCGGGGACGCGGCCATAGGAGATGTCGGCCCGCTGCTCCCCGAACGTAACACGGTCGAGGATCGTGACGCCGTCCGCATCGACGAGAGCCAGTGTCTCACCACTGGCATCAAGCGAGAAACCCGCATGAAGTCCCTCCTGCGTAACGTCCTTGTCGGCCCAGATGAGCAGGTAACCGTGCGCCGCAATGACCGTCCGGCCCGGTGTGTCGGTCGGGATCTGCCACTTTGTGAGGGTCGAGAGGTCGTCCGTCAGATAGATGCCCCCCACGTCCATTGCGACATCGCCCGCGTTGTACAACTCGACCCAGTCGTCATATTCTCCCGCGGCATCGGCGAGGTAGTCCACGTTCGACGCCAGCAGCTCGTTGAGCACAACCCGGCCCGCTTCGGCAGTGCCGACGATGTCGCCGCTCGGGGAATCGGCCCCTGTCAGCGTCGCATAAACGAGCAATAACACGACCGACAATAGAGCCTTTTTCACAATGTCCATCCAGCCCTCTCCATTTGTTCCCAAAAGCGCCGCAAACGGACGACTCCGGCGCACAGCCCCTGCCCGATAGCACCGGCAGCACCGGGACTACGGAGTCTATTCTAACGCATATCGGGCGTCGGGTCAACGGAGGATGAGACGTCGTCGCCATACCACGCATTGATCCCCGCTTCGACCTCGGCCCGGGTCCGGGTCTTCATGAGCGTCGCGAGCACGTGCCGCCGCTTGGGATGCCGGCGGGCGTAGAAAACGAGGAACTTGCGGAAGTACCCGATCGCGCGATGCTCCGGGTATCCGTCCGTGACGCGTCCGAGGTGTTCGAGCAGGATGTCCCGCTGTTCCGCCAGGCTGGGCGGCGGCGGCACGGGCCGGCCCTCCCAGATGCAGCGCAGCTCGCGGAAGATCCACGGATTGCCGATCGCCCCCCGGGCGACGACGAAACCGTCGAGTCCGGTCCTCTTCAGCAGGTCGATGCTGGCCTGCGGATCGAAGATGTCCCCGCTGCCGATGATCGTCGCCGACGGGAACCGCCGCTTGACCGCCGCGAGGATGTCCCAGTTCGCCTTGCCCCGATAGAGCTCCGACACGGTCCGCCCGTGGATCACCAGCGCATCGACGCCCACCTCGATCGCACGGACGACGATCTCCCAGAAGTTGTCCTGCGCGCAGGCCGAATGATCCATCCCGACGCGGAGCTTGACCATCATCGGACAGGCAACCGCGTCGCGCACCGCCTTCACGACGCCGATCGCGACGTCGGGATCGTCGAGCAGCGCGCCGCCGCGCTGGCGACGGAGGACTTTCGGCGCCGGGCACGCGCAGTTCACGTCGATCAGGTCGTATCCCGCGGCGACGAGCCCCTTCGCGGCCCTCGCCATCATCGCGGGCGTTTCGCCGAGGATCTGCGCCCCCACCGGGTGCTCGTCCGCTCCCGGCTGAAAACACGGCATCGCCAGCACCTCCGGCCGGGCCACGCTCTTGTCCAGCATGACGTCCGCCAGCGCGAACGGGCACCCGAACCGCCGCGCGAACATCCGCATCGGGTAATCGCTGTACCCGCTCAGCGACGCCTGGAAGAACGGCACATCCAGCGACAGGCTCCCCAGTTTCAGACCGACCGTGCTGCCCATAGTCCCTTCATCATATCCCGGACAAGATCGCCCCCTGCCCCCAGCGGACACAAGACGCGACACAATTCGGCCTCCCATTCTGCCGCTCTCCCGATGTATAGTCAACCTGGCTTGCTGACCTGCTTCTGATGCAGACACACTATCTACTGGAGCTTCTTGGCCGAAACCTCCGTGGAGTGTACGATGCTGTGTGGGCCAGCCGTCGATCGGCTTGATTGGGTAGCTGGCATCGCCTGGTAGAGGAGTCCGCACATGCTCATAAAGCATATTCATATTGAGAACTTCAAACGCTGGGAGACGCTGGACGCGGATCTCGAGCACCTTGATTGCCTTGTCGGCCCGAACAACTCCGGCAAGACATCGCTGCTTCAGGTACTTGCTCTTTTCGACTTCTGTGTCCACCACTGCCTGAGTGGCAAGAATGGAGGACTTGAAATCAAGTCCCGCTCCATCGCTCCGGAGGAGTTCTATGTCATTCCGTCCGCCAACCCCAAGGATCTTTGGACGGATCGGAGAACCCAGGCTGGCACCAAACACCGGATCAGCTCGATAACGGCTCAGTTCGACAACGATTTCGAGGCAACAGCAACGGTCGATTTGAACTACAATCGATTCGGCGTCTCCCTGGACTGCTCCGACAGATCGGACGAAGCGTTGAAGAGGCTGCGTGACGTGCATATTTCGTATCTCCCCGTCTTCTCGACGTTCCTGGCTGAGGAAGAGAAGAAGACCCCCGCCGTGATCGAAGATGCGTTGGCACGCGGTCGAGTCAACAGCGTTATTCGAAATCTGCTGCTCAATCTGAAGAGCCAGAAGCGAGAGAGTCTGCTCGAAGATGTATTGCGTAGACTCTTCCCCGATTTGCAGGGCATCTCCATAGCTTTTGATGAGGCCAATGATCGGTACATATCTTTCACGTAACATGAACAGAGCCGGCGCGGGGAGTTTGATGTCTTCATGGCTGGCAGCGGCTTTCAACAGTTTGTCTACCTCTTCGGGTTCATCCATTTGCGACAGCCCACAGTCATCCTTCTCGACGAGCCCGACGTACACCTCCATGGCACATTGCAGCATGGACTGCTCCAAGAGCTCAACCGTCTCGTGGAAGCCGGCAAACAGGTGCTCATCGCGACCCATTCGAGGGAACTCATCGGGCGGATTTCACCTCAGAACATCCTCTCTGTCGACAACGGCAAGGCGACCCGCCTGTCCGTCGCATTCGACGTGTACGACACGCTGGACAAGATGGGGTCCGTCGACCCGACGCAACTTCCCGTGATTCAGGCATGGCGCAAGATCGTCATTGTGGAAGACCGAACGGACTGGGACCTACTCTCAGCGTTCTGCGAGAAGTGCCTGCCGATAGGAGTATGGCCCGAGGTCAAACGAAGGCTGGCCATTTGCTATGCACACGGGAACCCATGGAAACAAGATACTGCTCGGCTCCGCCACCAACTCCAACAAATGATTAGCATTCAGGGACAAGCCCTGGAGGTGTTCGTCGTAGCTGATCGGGATTACCACCCGGATGTCGCACAGCTTAAGAAGGACCTGCCACAGAAGAGTATCTGCTGGCATATATGGGAGCGCACGGAAATCGAGAACTACCTTCTCTGCCCGGACGGAATACAGAAGGTCCTCGGCGAATTCCCCTTGGCCAAGGATACCCTGCGTCATGAGTTCGACCGTCTCATCGAATCGTCCCGCAATTCGGCGAATGACCGACTGGTCAAGGCATTTGACGAGTATGGGCGCAAACTCCGTGAAAAGTGGGATCCGTCTACCCTGTCGCGGAAGGCTCACGAGTTCCTGGAACAACACTGGACGAACGACCGAATTGGATTGGCCGATGCGAAAGAGATCGTGCTTCCCGGCCTGAAACGCTGGTTTCAGGAGAATGGGCACGGACAGTTCTCGGACCTGACATTGGCAGAGGCATTGTCCCCCAAGGACCTACCCGCCGAAGTTCACGCTGTGGCCAAGCGACTCGCTGACTTCGCGGGAGTGACAGCCCAAAGACCTTGCCAGATCCCAAGTGGCAATTAGAGGCGTTCAACATCAGGCAAGGTCGCCACCAAAAGCGATGAGTGGCCAAGGGGCCACTCATCTATGACGACGCATGGGCGTCTGGTTGCAAGGCACCGTTCAATCGTTTCGCATGGCGCGAGTCGCTGTAACTGGGTATACGCGGCCCTTGTTCATCCTCAGCCGCGACGGCGTCGTCTCGGGCCTCAGCAGGCAGAACACATCCCTCAAGTAATACTTGTGCTCTTCACTTGGCCCAAGCGTCGGCCGCCGCGTTATTCACCAGTAGAGACGCCCGTCGCGCAGGCCTTATTGCAGACGGAGGAGAGTATTTCGGTTTTTTTTCGCGGCGGCCCACGACCAGATGTAATAGGCCGGGATGCCCAACAGGATACTGGCGAGGCTGCAAAACGAGGGTTTCGGCCACTGCTTGAACGCGAACACCGCCATGAAGACGGTGACGACCATGAAGACCGCCGGCACGAGGGGGTATCCGGGCACGCGAAATGGGCGTTCCATCGTGGGCCGACGCCGGCGCAGCACGTAGACCGCTCCGATGAACAGTAGTGCGAAGAGCGACAACCCCACGGAGGCGTACTGGTAGAGGTTCTGGAAGTCCGTGGCGAACAGGATCAGCACCGCACAGAGGCTCTGCAGCGACATCGCGTACGTGGGGACTTGGCCCTTGGCGCTGAGATGGCCAGCGAGGGCTGGGAATAGACCGTCCTTGGCCATCGCGTAGTAAATCCGGGGGCCCGTGATGACAAACGCACTGACCGTCGCCAGAAATGCCAGACCGAGCAGGATGGAGAAGACTCTGGATATCCCCTGCCCGAACAGGTTCTCGACCGCCAGTTGGGGAACTCGCTCGGCGTTGTCGAATCCGACATCGGCCAGCGGCACCGCGTAGGCGAAGACGAGATTGAGGGTCAGGTACAGGACGACGACCGACCCGGCGCCGAGCAGCAACGAACGCGGGAGCGTCCTGGCGGGGTCTCTGACCTCGCCCGCGACGTAGCTGGCGGCGTTCCAGCCGCTGTAGGCGAACATGACATAGAACAACTGCGTCACCGCAGTTCCCAGACCGGCTTCTCCCATCGGCTGTCCCTGCGTGACATGCGACCACTGCCCTCGGCCGAACAGAAGCGCCGCGACCGCCAGGACCACGAACAGGCCGAGCTTGAGCATCGTGGTGAGGTTCTGCGTCCAGGCGGACTGGCGATGGCCGAAGAGGTTGGGCAGCGTGATCGCGAGAATGATCATCGCGGCGACGATGCGAAGGAGAACCTCCCTCTCCTTATCGGCCAGTCCGAAGGGTGTCAGAAGGTACATCGCGGCGATGTAGCTTGCCACCGCCAGCGGCGAGGCAAAGCCGAGAAAAAAGGACGTCCAGCCCGATAGGAAGGCCGGCATCGGGCCATAGGCCTCGCGGAGGTAGACGTACTCGCCCCCCGCCCGGGGCAGAGCCGCCGCCAGTTCCGCGACGCACAACGCCCCGCACAAGGCCAGCAAACCACCGAGAGCCCAGAGCCCGAAGATCAGCGGGTAGTTCCCAAGCGAGAGCATCATGTATCCGGGTGAGATGAGGATTCCCGTCCCCACCATGCTGGCGATCACTACGTACGTCGAAGTAGACAGGCCGAACTTTCGCTGCAATTCTTCTGTTGGCATTCGTCTTGCCCTCACGGGTCACTACAAACCTAGCCGCCGTCGGACGGCCTCGATATGTTCCGGCGTGGTGCCGCAGCAACCGCCGACGATGGTTGCCCCGGCACAAACACACTCGGCGACACCCTCCGCGAATGGCTCCGGCGCCATGTCGAAGACCGTTTGGTCCCCGATCAACTGGGGTCTGCCGGCATTGGGCTGGGCCGCAATGGGCAGGTCCGTGGCGGCCCTGAGCAAGGCGACCATGCGGGACATCTGGAGCGGATCGAGGTCGCCGCAATTGGCGCCGATGACATCAACGCCCGCGTCGGCAAGCTGCCTGGCACACTGCTGGGCGGTGTCACCCATCATGGTCCGCCCGCCGTTGGCGTCTGTCTGGAACGCGATGCACACGATTGCAGGCAGCGGGCAGGCCGCCTTGCAGGCCCGCAGCGCGCACAGCGCCTCGCGAAGGTCGAACACCGTCTCGACGATCAAGCCATCCACACCGGCATTTGCCAATACGTGCGCCTGTTCCCGGAAGGCGTCGTGAAACTGCGACTCGGCGTACGTGCCATAAGGCTCCAGGAGTCGCCCGGTCGAGCTCATATCGCCGAGGACAATCCGGCCATCGCCGGCGGCCTGTCTCGCCAGCCGGACGCCCGCTTCGTTCACTTCCTGCACGGAAACGCCGACGTGGTGCGTCTCGATGTAGATCCGGTTCATCGTCAACGTGTTGGCAATCACAACATCGCAGCCGGCTCGCAGGTACGCCCGATGGACCTCGAGCACCGCCTGCGGGGCGTCGAGATTCGTCCGTCCACGTCCCATCAGTCCCTTGGTGTCCAACTGGGTCCCCATCGCGCCATCGAGCAGGACCACTCTTCCACTGTCGAGCAACTGACGAAGATCCGACATACCCCTCTCTTCTCATGCTGTACCGAATGCAGCGAGGCGCCCGGGCACTGGACGCGTATATCGTCTGCCGCCCCATCCGGCCCAGACCCTTTGCTGTCGTGCCCAAGAGACTACCTCACTGGGGCGCAAACCGCCATTGCATAACCCACTTGCCCGGCGCGTTTTTCGGGCATCTGCGTGCCGTCATCAAGGGATCGACGGGATCAGGAAGATGGAATTGGCCTTGCCGCGATGCCCACTCCGGGCAGAGACAGGCTGTTTGACGTGCCGATCTCAGCGATGCGTGAGCCGGCGTCGCAGGCGTCGGAGAACCGGGCGCGGGTCCAGACGAACTGCATGGTGCATCAGGCGACCCATCAGCAAGATGAGTCGAACGCTGTAGTCCAGCATCCGAAGCTCGCAGTCCTGAGGCGCCAAGGCACGGGCCCGCTCGATCCGCGCGACTGCCTTGGGGGCCTCGTTGGCCGCCAGGTAGGTGAACGCGGAGTCCCGCAGGGCCCCCATGTGATCCGGGTCGAGCTCCAGGGCTCGCGAGAAGAACCGCTCCGCATCGGCAAACTGCGACTTGTTCGCCGCACTGACGCCCAGGTAGTAATAGGCGTCGGCGCTTCGCATGTCCAGCCCGACGGCCCGCAGAAGGCACTGCGAAGCGTGGTCGGGATCTTCAACCGCCAGGAACATGGAAGCCATGGAGACCAGCGTGTCGGCGTTGTCGATCTCGTGGTCCAATTCGGCCTCCAGGTGTTTTCTGGCCAAATCCGCCCGGTGCTCGATCAACGCACACTGCGCCAGTCGGAAGTGCGGCCCGGCGAGTGTCGGATCCTTCTTCAGCGCCTCCTCGAAGAGTTCCGCGGCTCGCTCGTGACCACCCTGGTCCAGCGAGATCTCCCCAAGGTACAGCAGAGCGGGCGCGAAGTCCGGGTCCATTTCGAGCAGACGATTGAACTTCTCCTTGGCACCGTCCAAGTCGCCCGTTTCCAGCAGGAACAGGGCAAAGTCCATGATGGTCTCGACGTCGCCGGGATTGCCTCGCAGTTCCGCGAGAAAATGCTCGCGGGCCCTGACCGGGTCGCCGTCGGACCAGTATGCCTGGGCGATGCGATAGTTGATCTGGGGATGGGTCGGTTCGAGTTCGGCCGTCCGCAGCCAGCAGCGGACCGCTTTCTTGTACTGCCCGCGGGCGAAGAGACTGTTGCCGATGTTGTAGTAGCACAGCGGGCATTCCTCATCGATTTGCTGAGCCAGGTAGAACATCTGCTCAGCGAGGTCGTGCTGGCCCATCTCCGCGTAGGTGATGATCCGGTTGCAGTAGCACGGCTCGAACGACGGATCAAGTTGCTGGATGTACTCGAATGTGTTGAGCGCCCGGTCGTAGAGACCCGTGCGGGTGTAGTCCACCGCCAGCGCGTTGAGCATCTCCAGGTCGTTGGGGTTCAATTGCAGAGCAACTTCATACTCCGCGATGGCTTCATCGAACCGGCTGATGGCGTCGAGCGTCAGGCCTTTATTGAATCGCCAGGCGCTGTTCGTCGGATTGACCTCGATGGCCCGTTCCAGTGCCGCGAGGGCCTGGGCCATCTTGCCGTCCTCGTAGAGTTCATAGGCCTTGCGAGCACTCCGCTCGGCCTTGTCATAGGGACCGGAATCCATGCCCTCGAACATCATGGCTACAGCACACCTCCAGAGGTCAATACCTGTTCACTATATCACAGCTTATCGCCCATCGGGCATGGGGGCCTTAGCGCTTTTGCCGCCCGGGACAGGGGATTTTGCGGATGGGTGGATTCTTCTGGCGACAAGGGCGGTAAGCCCTTATAATACGGGTGCTTAGTGTTAAGAAGCCGCCGGCAACGGCGCTCGCGCCGCGTTGCGGCTGTTGTTTTTCTGGAGACAGGGTGCCGAGAGTCTTATAATGGCCCGCGAGCAATCGCCGACGCAGCCGGGACGGACTTGTCTGCTGTGGCCGGCGCGCCGTATGTGTGGAGAACCTGTGCTATGATCGAGCAAATCAGTGGACAGATTGCCGCCGGCAAGGGCAAATACGCCATCGTGGTCAGCCGATTCAACGACTTTATCACTTCGAAACTGCTCGAAGGGGCGATCGATTGTCTGCGTCGCCACGGGGCCACAGACGAACAGATCTGCGCGGTGTGGGTCCCCGGCGCCTGTGAGATCACGCTCGTGGCCAAGAAGCTCGCCGAGAGCGGTCGCTACGTCGCGGTCATTTGCCTGGGCGCCGTCATACGCGGCCAGACGGGCCACTACGACGCGGTCTGCCAGCAGGTGGTCCGCGGGGTCGGCCAGATCAATTATGACACGGGAGTGCCCACCCTGTTCGGCGTCTTGACGTGTGAGAGCATCGAGCAGGCCATCGAACGGGCCGGTACGAAGATGGGCAATGCCGGCGCCGACGCCGCCATGACCGCCATGGAGATGACGCAGGTCATGAGACTGATAGGGTAGTAGATCGTAAGTGCTATGGACAAACGAACCAGGGCCAGAGAGCTTGCCATGCAGGCTCTCTACCAGCTTGATATCCAGGGCACCGAGTTGCTGGGGCGCCTGATGGCCGAGTTCTTCCGAGAGATGGAGGGCGATTCGAGGACCCGCCAGCTTGCCTGGGAATGGACGAGCGGGACGTGGGCCAGGGTAGCCGATTGCGACAACCTGATCGGCGGCTCGACGATTCGCTGGCAGTTCTCGCGGCTGTCACCGGTGGACAAGAGCATCCTCCGGTTGGCCGTGTACCAGTTGACGTCGTGCCCGGAGATTCCGCCTAAGGTGATCATCAACGAGGCCATCGAGCTGGCGAAGAAATACAGCACCGAGAAGTCCGGCCCGTTCGTCAACGGCGTGCTGGACGCCGTCCTGAAGAAGCTCCGGGCCGACGGCCGAAGGACCGAACAACAGTGAGGTGAACGGATTGAGAACGATTGCAGTCCTGAATCAGAAAGGGGGAGTCGGCAAGACGACCACGGCGGTCAACACAGCCGCCGCGATGGCCGCCGCGGGACGCAGAGTGATCGTCATCGACCTCGATCCGCAAGCGCACATGACGATTCACCTGGGCGTAGAGCCCCAGACGGCCAAGACCGGCGCCTACGAAGTCTTGGCGGGATCTGTTGGATTCGAATCGAGTCTTATGCTCGTTCGTCCCAACCTCTGGCTCCTGGCTGCCAATATCAATCTCGTCGGCGCCGAGACCGAGCTGGTCAACGTCGTCGGTCGGGAGATCGTCTTGCGCGAGGCCATGCAGGGCAGCGCGGACAACTTCGATTTCTGCCTGATCGACTGCGCCCCGTCGCTCGGACTCCTGTCGCTCAATGCTCTGGCGGCCGCGGAGGAGGTCCTGATCCCTTTGCAGCCGCACTTCCTGGCCCTCCAGGGTTTCGGAAAGCTCCTTCAGACGGTCGATCTGGTGAACAAGCGGATCAATCCCCGACTGAAGGTCACCGGCGTGCTCCTGTGCATGCACGACACACGGGCTTCTCTGTCCAACGAGGTCCGCTCGGACATCGAGGGATTTCTGGAGAACGCCCGCGGGTCGAACACCGCCTGGTCCGCAGCGGTCGTGCTCCCGGCCTTCATCCGCAGGAACATCAAGCTGGCGGAGGCCCCCAGCTACGGCCAGACCATCTTCGAGTATGACCCCACCTGCAACGGCGCCGAGGACTACCGCAGAGTCGCCAACTTCTTCCTCGGAATCAGCGACGAGCCCGAGGAGTCATCCGGGCCGCAGGCCCAGGCCCCAGCGGCTCCCGCCCCCGTGCCGATCGAAATCCGCGAGGTCAGTCTCCCGGTCCCGCAGTGCTACACACCGGTGCCAATCTATACGGAGCCACAGGCACCGGTTGCAGCCTCTGATCCCGCACCCGAAACCGCACCTGCCCAACCCGACGCGCAGGACATCGGTTCTCCCGAGCCGCCGGTATCATCGTAGCGCGATACCGGGTTCACCGACGGCCCGAGTCGTCCTGTCCGTCTCATCCGTCCTATCGGTTCTTGCCCTTGAGGAACCCGGACTCCTCCATCCATTTCTGGCACAGACCGGGCCACGCGGATGCGGCGCCGCGCTTGGCGCCCAGACCGATGCCGTGCGGGCCTTTCAGGAAGATGTGCATCTCGGCAGGGACCTTCGCCTTCCGCAGCGCCAGGTAGAACGCGATGCTGTTCTCGGCGGGAACACCCGTATCCTCCCAGGTGTGGAACAGGAACGTCGGAGGCGTCTGTGGCGTCACTTGCTTCTCGTTCGCGAACTTCTCGATGAGAGCCGGGTCTGCGTTGGGTCCCAGCAGGTTCGTCCGCGAGCCGGTATGAGTGAAGGGCTCGGTGAACGAGATCACCGGGTAGACCAGGACCGCGAAATCCGGGCGGCAGCTCACGGGGTCGATCGCGTCACGCGGCTCGCAGAACGACTCGTTGAAGTGCGTCGCAGCGGTGGAGGCCAGGTGGCCGCCCGCGGAGAAGCCGAGGATGCCGATCCGCCCGGGATCGACGCCCCATTCTCCGGCCCGGCTGCGCACCGTCTTGATCGCCCGCTGGGCATCCTGGATCGGTGCGGGATGGCCGTAGCCGGCGCCGCTGTTGCGATGGCGGTACGACACGATGAAGCCCGCGACGCCGAAGGAGTTCAGCCACTGCCCGATCTGGTGTCCCTCGTGGTCCATGGCCAGGTGGCCGTAGCCCCCGCCTGGGCAGATCACAATGGCAGCGCCGGTGGCCTTGTCCTGGGGGGGCAGATAGATCGTCAGCGTCGGCTTGTCGCCCTCGGCCTGCCCCTTCGCGCCAGGGGCGCCGTCCGGCCAGAGGGGCTCAACCTTCGGCTGAGCTGCCGCCATACCGTAGAGGGACAATGAGGTCACCACACCAAGACACAGGACACCTCTGAAGCAATCACTCATGAATCGTCCTCCTTATCAGGGAAATCGAATCTTCGCCCACTTTATCTCTTCCAGGGGTCGTCTCGTCAAGGCTCAAGACCATGATGACGGCGCAAGGGGCGGCAGACCCCCTGCCGGATACTACTCCTTCTATCCTTGACCTGTGCGAGAGCACGTGGTACGATCCCCTTCGGGAATGTGGCAAGATCGGTCGGAAGGGGCGACGCTGTGAGCTTGTTGCCGTGGCGAGGGGGACTCCTTCCATATGAGATATCTGAAGGAGGCATGGGCATGAAGAAGCTGAATCCGTTCCTGGTAATGATCCTCGCGGGCAGCAACGCATTCGGCAATGGTGCGGAAATTGCCATTGGGCCAAATGGAACCCAGAATGTCAAACTCACCGTCGGGAACACCCTTGGAGACTTCGACTATATGTGGTTGGATCTGGGCGGGCCCATCGACTTGGCGACTCACCCGGTCGTCACCGTGCAGTTTGACACGTATCGCTACAACTGGGGTCTCACCCCCGGCAGGACGCTCCACAACATGTACTGGGGCTGGGTGGACGCGGATGATAGTGTTTTGGTCCAATATGACACGACACCAAACACATATGGCACCACGTGGGGCGCCTACTGGGACATCAACAACCAGACCTATCCATTCGGGTGGTTCGATTACAATGCTTATCACGCCAATACGGTTCTGGACGACTATGCCACGATCACGCTGGAGTGGAATACCACGACGGGAATGGCATCGGCCTGGTACGACGGTTCGATTATCCTCCTCAATACGCCCATCAATGAACCGTTGACAGATCTACTCAGAGGATACGACATCACGTTGAACCACGGCAGCGACACGGGGGCCGGCACGGATATGATCTGGATCGATAATTTCCAGATCATGGGTTCCGATATTTACAGCACTGATTTCGAGAGCTTCGATCTGGGCAACCTCGACGGCCAACAAGGTTGGGTATCGGGTGATCGCACCGTAGCCGCCGCCGTGCCGGAGCCGTCGTCGCTGCTGCTGGTTGCCATCGGTTTGGGCGGTGCGACGATGCGTCGTATCCGAAGTCGCCGCCGTCCCACGGAGTAGACCGAGGCAGCACCCATTTCAAGGCTCATCCGGTTCTTACGTGCTTATCCGGTGGGATAGCGCCCCACGACCGAGGACGCTATCCCGGGACCGGGACCCGAGCAACGGGGTGTCTCTGTGGTCGCTTCGTCCGCTGTTCACGCTATTGGCCCTATGCGACAGATGCCAGGGGTTTGGGGGCAGAGCCCACACAGCATACGCAAGTACGTAAAGATCGGAACCCTATTCCATCTCCCCCATGATCCCCGTATCTGGGGATCATGGGCGGGACGCCCATGCTACTAAACGCCTTACGGTGTCACTACAGACGGGCTTGACGCTGCCGCCGGCAGCGCTTCGCGGGCGCGTGAGCGTCTCATCCTTTCACGCGGCCCTTCAGATCAGCCGTTCGGGATCGCTCAGTTGCGCCGCCAGGTCGTGCAGGAACCGGGCGGCGTAATCGCACTGGACCACCCTGTGGTCGGCGGCCAGCCACAGGCTGACCTGCTTGCGGACGGCGATGTGACCTCCTTGCGGGACCGCGGCCGGGGCGATCTTGCCGGCCGACAGGATCGTGCTCGTTTGTGGCGGCACGATCCCCAGAAACGAATCGATATCATAGGCGCCGAGGTTGCTCAGCCCGATGGTCTCGCCTTCGATGTCGTCGAGCGTCAGTCGGTTGCTTCGCGCCTTGTCCGTGAGATGTTTCTCCCGATCGGCGATCTCGGCCAGGGACAGGCTGTCCGCGTGGTGGACCACCGGCACGACCAGTCCCTGCGGGCTGTTGACCGCGAACCCGACGTTGACGCTCTCGGCAATCTGGATGACCAGGCCGTCGCCGTTTCTACAGTGGTCCCCCGGAACGAGCCGACCGACCATGAGGGGATGCCGGCGGGCGATGATCCCCATCGCGTGGATGAAGAACGCGTTGCTCGTGATCTTGACGCCCAGGGCCTTGCTCAGACGGTGCCTCATGCCCATCAGTTCGGTGACATCGGCCTTGGTCTCCATGTAGAAACACGGCTTGCTCCGTTTCGACGCGAGCATTCGTTCGCCGATCAGACGCTGAATCCGCGAAAGCGGCATGTGATGGGTAGCGACCGTAGTGTCCAGTGGTGCCTCCGTAGGGGTCCGGCCCGAAATCTATAGCCTTTCGCGGATCCGGTCCAGCCCGTCCAAGCATAGCTGCGACCAGGTCTCCATCTGGTCGCGAACCGCCCGCAGCTCATCCGGGCCCATGAACTCCATCTGCGTAATCATCTGCTCGCGTCGGCTCACCTTCGGTGCGTCGAGGACCCAGCAGTGTACGACGCCCAGGTGGACCTGGCCCACCTCGTTGGAATCATCGTTGAGCAGAGCGACGACGTGGTCGGTGTGGCCGGCCTCGACGCAGACTTCCTCCTCCACTTCCCGCTCGACCGCCGAACGGTACGCCTCGCGGAAATCAGCGCGAAACAGCGGCGCCGCATCGTCAGCGGGGTTGATGTGCCCGCCGATCCCCATCGAACGGCAGCCGACCAGACGGGTCTCCCCGGCGCGTTTGCCTCGCACGTAGGTCAGATACCTGCCTTCACAGGTCATCAGGACGTATGGGATGAGTTGCTTGTGAGTCGGGTCATTTTCCGCCGCCGGGCGGGCCATGAAACCTCCCACGCCCGGCGCAAAAAGCCGATCCAGATACCGCTCGACATCGAACTGCAATCCGCGAAACGCCCCCAACTCATCGAAGACCTTTCGCTCGACCACCAAGACCTGCTCTTCGCGCGCCATGCCTTCCTTCAATCCATCCAGAACCGCAAACTCAGGACGACAGATTGGGAATCGTACAAAGACTCTTCCGAATCCTCATCACATCGCCGGTATCATAGCCTGCCCGCGACGAGTCGTAAACGGCCAAGCTCCATCCTCCGCGTAATTGCGTGCCTGTGCGAACGACCCGTAACTGACGGTGCATAGAACGCACCCCCATCCCCCGCCGCACAGGTCCGGCGCATGGAATGGGCCGGCTTCGAGGGCCGGCCCGGAATACACGCCAAAGGTGGGCGACGCTTAGAACGCATACCTGAGTCCGAGGCTCACCCAGAACTCGCTGTTGTCCTCATTGATGGTGTCGTTCAACGTAGTCTGGTAATACACGGACGGGGTGAACACCAAGTTACCGCCCGGACCGAGGGGAACATCTGTCGAGACGCCGTAAACCGCGTGTGTGAAGTCGTGATCGGGATTGCGGTACACAACGGTCCAGTCGTTGCGCGGCCGGGCCGGCGTGATCGTCACCCCATCGTTGTAGACCAGCTCCGCGTGCAGCGTGACCACGTGTTCCGAGATCCCCGGAATGATGCTGGGGACGCTGAAACCATAATCGAGCATGCCGATGTGCATCACGCCGGAGCCACCGTCCGCAAGAACCGAGCCGTTGCTCGCCTGACCCAGTGCAATCAGCGCATAACTGGGTTGCAGGCCCTTGATCGGGAGGATGCTCGGCCAGGAGAGAATCAGATGTCCCTCAATCATGTCCATCGACTCGCCGTCGTTGAGCTCCGGGTACAAGTAGTAGACAAAGCCGAGGCGATAGTTCGTGGCGTAGGATTCACCGCTGAACGCACCGCTTTGATAGTAGGCGGTTCCATCCCATCGTTCCCGGTCCTCGAATCCGCCCGAGTTGGCGCGGTGGGCGACGACACTGACGCCGAAGCCGGTTTCGAAGAGGTTCAGATCGACCATCGTGTGCGTGGCGCTCTCGTCATCGTAGATGTCGAAGCCTCGCCAGATGTACTTGCTGTCCCAGGTGACGCCGACCATGGCATGAAAGGCGCCGATCCCGGTCTGCTCCTGCAGATCGCCTTCCCAACTCTGCCCCGACGAGGTCGTTTCCCAGTTCTGGCCCGGTGCGGCTGTTGCGGCCAGCAGAACGGCCAAGAAAACCACACACCTCATTTGTCCTTCTCCTTCCTGTCACCTACGAATCGCCCGGCTGCGTTCCTCCGCAACCGCATGTTCGCCCGCCGCGAATCCTACCAGCGGCCGCTCTTTCTCATCGGGGCCGCCGGCATCTTGTCGAGGTCCTTGGTGTATTGCAGCAGTATCTCCTCAGGCAGCTCATAGTCACTGAGCTTGCCGGACATGAAACTGTCATAGCCGGCCAAGTCCATCAGGCCGTGTCCGCTATAGTTGAAAAGGATGACTTTCTTCTTGCCCTCTTCGCGCGCTTTGACCGCCTCATCAATCGTCGCGGCGATGGCGTGGCTGGTCTCGGGGGCACAGATCATGCCTTCGGTCTTCGCCCAGGTGAGCGCCGACTCGTAGCACTTGGTCTGATGGTACGCTCGCGGCGTGAACAAGCCTTCCACAATGGCCTGACACACCAGCGGCGCCATGCCGTGATACCGCAGCCCCCCGGCATGAATCGGCGGCGGAACAAAAGCGTGTCCCAGCGTGTGCATAGCCAGCAGCGGCGTCATACAAGCGGTGTCGCCGTGGTCGTAGGCGAACGGCGCGCGGGTCATCGTCGGGCAAGCCGTCGGCTCGACGGGAATGATGTCGATCTTGGCGCCGTTGATCTTGTCGGCAGTGAACGGGAAGGCCAGTCCGGCGAAGTTACTGCCGCCCCCGGCGCAGCCGATGACGACGTCGGGGAGCTTCTCGCCGGCCATTTGCAGCTGCTTCTTGGCCTCCAGGCCGATGATCGTCTGATGGAGCAGAACATGGTTGAGCACACTGCCCAGCGAGTATCGGGTCTGGCCGGTCGGGTCCGTCACGGCCGCTTCAATGGCCTCGCTGATAGCGATGCCCAGGCTGCCCGGCGTGTCCGGCATCTCGGCCAGGACCTTGCGTCCCGCGTTGGTCTCCGTGCTCGGGCTGGCGACGCAGTTGGCGCCCCAGACCTGCATCATCAGCTTGCGGAACGGCTTCTGGTCGAAGCTGATTCGCACCATGTACACTTTGCACTCCAGGCCCAGCAGGGCGCAGGCAAAGGCCAGGGCACTGCCCCACTGGCCGGCACCGGTTTCGGTGGTCAGGCGCGTGATGCCGGCGACCTTGTTGTAGTAGGCCTGGGCGACGGCGGTGTTGGGCTTGTGGCTTCCCGCCGGGCTGAGGCTCTCGTCCTTGTAGTAAATGCGTGCGGGCGTCTTGAGGTGTTTTTCGAGGTAGACCGCCCGGCGCAGGGGGGCCGGACGCCACCGGTACAGGATGTCGAGAATCGGCTCGGGAATATCGATCCAGCGCTGCGTGCTGGCTTCCTGCTCGATGAGGTTCATCGGGAACACCGGCGCCAGCATGTCCGGCGTGATCGGCTTGCCGTTCGGGCCGAGCGGCGGAAGCGGCGGGGTCGGCAGGTCCGCAGCCAGGTTATACCACTGGCGAGGGATCTCGCTTTCTCTCAACAGAATCTTGTGCTCCATCCTTCATGTCTCCAATCAAATTGGATTCGGCTTACCTTGCGCACGCAACGACCCCCGCCCGGTGTTGATATCGGCCAAGCAGGCCTCTGTCAATGAAAATATCCCGGCAGGAAGTCCGGAGACGGATCATAAATATCGGACCTTGGGCCGCTTAGCGGCGTTGGTAATTTGGGTAATTTATGCGCCGCATGCGGTATATCCCCGAGAATATCAGAACACGATGGCGGCGTAGCCGACACTGTCGCGGCCGGCCGAGCCCATCTTGCGGAGCATCACTTCGTTGCTGGTGGTGTGCGCCAGAAGGCATCCGCGCTGAACGCCGAGCCGTCTG
>JAXDBU010000078.1:0-102488 GCA_034678485.1 Sedimentisphaerales bacterium
GATGCTCAGGAAACTCCTCCTCCGATGCCCGGATGCTTCACTCCGTTCAGCATGACAACTCGAACAGGGTCACCCACAAGCCCCGGTCTCGTCCTCTGAATGTTCCCATCCGAGTACCCTGCACGCACTTGCAGCAGGCGAGGCCGTACAGTACGATTCTCTTTTTGCAGGCTTCGAGGTCTCAGGTGACACAGGATCGATACACCACAGATATGCAGGAGTTCTGGGGACCGAGCGGGCCCGTCGCCGCGGCCATGGCGGGCTTCGAGGCCCGCCCCCAACAGGTCGATATGGCGCTCGCGATCGAGGGGGCATTCGCCGACGGGCGGCACCTGGCCGTCGAAGCCGGCACGGGCGTCGGCAAGAGCTTCGCCTACCTCGTCCCGGTCATCCGCCAAGTTTGTGAGAGCAAACAGAAAGCCGTCGTCAGCACGTTCACGATCACCCTCCAGGAGCAGCTAAGTTACAAGGACATCCCCTTTCTGAAGGGATGCCTGCCCCAGTCGTTCGAGGCCGTCCTGGCCAAGGGACGCGGCAACTACCTGTGCAAGCGACGGCTCGACTTCGCCTGGCGGATGCAGCCGTCGCTTTTCGGACCGGCCTCGCACGAGCTGGACGCCATCCGCCAATGGGCCCAGACCACCGAAGACGGCTCGCTCAGCGATCTGTCGTTCCTCCCGAGTCGGGCGACGTGGGACAAGGTCCGCAGCGAGCATGGGAATTGCCGCGGACGAAAGTGCCCCCACTATCACGGATGCTTCTACGCCCACGCAAGGCAGAAGTGGGAGCAGGCCGACCTCATCGTCGCCAACCATGCCCTGCTGCTCAACGACCTGACGCTCAAAGAGCAAGGAGTCGGATTGCTGCCCGACTATAAGATCGTCGTCCTCGACGAAGCCCACAACCTCGAACGCGTCGCGGAGGAACACTTCGGCATCGACATCACCAACCACCGGGCGAAATACCTGCTCGACGAACTGTACAATCCCCACACCCGTCACGGTCTGCTGGCACACAGCGATGGAGACGAAATCATCAAGCTGGTCAGCGAAACCGGAAAAGCTGCGAGCGACTTCTTCCGCAAAGTCCGGGCCTGGTACGACACCGAGAAGGACAAGACCAACGGCCGGTGCCCCGCCCGCTTCGTCAACAACACGCTGTCGTCAGACCTCAAGGCGTTGCGAAAGGCCCTGGGCAGACTGGGCAAGGAAACCGAGGACCCGGACAAACAGTTCGAAATCACTCGGTCTGCGGACCACTGCACCGCTCTGATCGAGGACATAGACGATTTCCTGGCCCAGGAACAGACGGACCGAATTTACTGGGTCGAAGCGGAGAGCACGACGGGCCGGACCATCCGTCTGCGGGCAGCGCCGCTGAACGTCGGACCCGATGTCCGGCGGTGCCTGTTCGGCAAATACGGCTCTGTGATTCTCACGAGCGCGACCTTGAGCACCGGCGCCGATGGGGCTTTCGACTTCTTCGCAGGCCGAATCGGACTGACCGATTTTCACGGCCTGCGTCTCGACTCTCCGTTCGACTACGAACGCCAGGTCACGCTGTACATCGAGAAGGACCTGCCGAATCCGAACGAACCCGGGTTTCTCGGTGCTGCGGCGGAAGCGATCAAGAAATACGTGCGAAAGACCTCCGGCCGGGCCTTCGTCCTGTTCACCAGCTACCAGATGCTCGAGAACATGGCCCAGCAGCTCGAAGACTGGCTGGCGGAGAACGGCTTCGGCCTGCTCCGACAGGGCGCCGAAATGGACCGCAGCGAGATGATCTCGCAGTTCAAGCGGACCGGCAACAGTGTCCTGTTCGGCACGGACAGCTTTTGGCAAGGCGTCGACGTCCCCGGCGAGGCGCTCTCGAACGTGATCATCGTTCGCCTGCCATTCGCGGTGCCCGACCAGCCGCTCCTGGCGGGCCGGCTCGAACAAATCCGCGAGCAAGGGGGCAACCCGTTCAACGACTACCAGCTCCCCTCGGCCATTATCAAGTTCAAGCAGGGATTCGGGCGCCTGATCCGCAGCAGGACCGATACCGGGATCGTGGTCGTGCTCGACAGTCGAATCGTGACCAAACGCTACGGCGGCCAGTTCCTCGCCGCCATCCCCAAGTGCAGGATCGAGGTCGTCGATGGCAGGTTCACCGATGATATCCCGTAACAAACACCGGTCAGCACGATGGCTCAGGACAACTCCGACTGACGACCGACGAGGTCCGAGATACCTGGGCGCATCCCGTCTTTCTCGACGGCCGGTTCTATCTGCGCTATCACGACACCCTCGGGTGCTGCGACGTGAAACAGCAGCCATAGAGACACGGGCTGCGACCATCTGGATATTCGCTGCTGCGCTGGTATAATGATCGAAGTGCCGTGCTTTGTCCGTGCGGGTCGCTGATCCGTCCACGGAGCAGTCAAGAAACGGCATGAAAGGTAGGTTGATTCCGATGTGCAGGGGCAGACTTCAGTATCTTATCCCGGCGTTGGCGTGCCTGGTGATTCTGGCAGGCACAGCCTCGGCGGACATTCACATCGGCATCGGTTTCGGACCAGTCTTCAGTCCCCATCATCCGCATCACGTTCACGGATGGTACGGCGGCTGGCGCGCTTGGCCGGACTATTACTGGTACGATCCGTGGTGGGAGCCCTGGCCGATCGTGGTGACGCCGCCGGTGGTCGTGCGAGAGCGGCGCGTCGTCGTCGAGGAGCACAAGCCCGCCGCCCAACTCCCGAAGGTCGAAAGGGCCGAGCCGCTTTCCGAACAGCAGAAACTCAAAAGAAGCGAATTGCTCAAGGCGCTCAAGATCGGCGACGTGAGCAATCGAGCCCAGGCCGTGCGAGCCCTCGAACCGTTCGCCCGCGACGAGAGCGTCAGGACCGCACTGGAACGGGTTCTGTCCAGAGACCGCGATCCGCAGGTCCGCAAGGCGGTAGCCGAGTTGTTCAGCCGCCTTCGAGACCCCGAGACCGTGCCCGCCCTGAAGCAGGTCTATGCCGAGGACGAGGACCGGGACGTGCAACAGGCCGCCTACAAGGCCCTCATCATGATCGAAGGCTACGACGGCGTGTAAGTCCTATCGGTCCCATCAGTCGTATAGGTCCCAAGGCTTCGTTTCACTCGACTACCCAGACATTGCGGAACTGAATCGGGTGCCCGTGATCCTGGAGTTGCAGAGGGCCCTTGGCCCGATGGTTCTGCAGAGGAATCTCAATATTGTCGTGGATCTGCACCCCATTATGGAGCACCGTGATCCGCGGCAGTTCCTTCACCTTGCCGGTCTCGTCCAGTCGCGGGGCATGGAATGTGATGTCGTACGTCTGCCAGACTCCAGGCGGCAGGCACGCATTGACGGTCGCTCGGGCGATGCCGTAGAGCCCGCCGCAGTCGCCGGAGGTGTGCGTCAGCCCGAACGAGTCCAGCACCTGGACCTCGTAGTGATCCGAGAGGTAGACGCCGCTATTGGCGCGACCCTGACCACGATTGAGCGGCTCCAAGGGCAGCTTGAATTCGATGTGCAGATGCTTGACGTCGCCGAACTCGCGTCTGGTCCGGTTCGCCCCCTTGCCTGGCGTGCCCTGCATGCAGCCCTCCTCCAGGGCTTTCCACTCGGCATTGGTCCAACCGCTCATGTCGGGCGCCCTGCCCGGCTCGAACGCCAGCAGGACTACCGCGCCCGCCGGCGGCTTCACGCCGGCACGAGGCGACTTGCTCTCGACCTTCTTGAGTTCCCAGTACTGCCCGTATGCGCTCTGGGCACGGAGGTTGCCGTCTCTGATCTGGCCACCCCAGGGATACCCGCCCGACCGGCCGGTGATTTGGACCTCGGGTCCCTGCGCCGCGCCATAGATCTCGACGCAGGCCCCTTCCGTCACCGGCGTCTCCGGCCCGGTATAGAGCACGATGCGATACAGCGCCTCACCCTCCTGCACAACCTTGCCGATGGCCTTGAAGGTTACCTTCGGGTCCGGGTGGAAGGTCCCTTCGTACTCTCCCATGAACGGTCCCGCCAGCAGGCTGGTCGTAAAGCAGCAAGTCAGCGCCAGGCAAACGGTGTGTCTCATGTTGAGGCCTTTCATCTGATGCATCTCCTTTCCACAATCGCAGGGTGGGTTCTCGACCCACGCACGCACACCGCTCGGCATTGTCGCTGGAACTGCGATCCAAGTCAACCGTGGAAGCACGCCGCTTGCATTGAGGGAGGCACAGCACGCTGCGCCGGCCGGTCGCTGGCACCATCGCGATTCTCTCTCGCCGGGCGGGCCGAGGATCTCATCGGGGGAGTTCGGATAGGCGGATTCGCCTTCGAGTTCCCAGGTCATGCGGTTCGCGGGTCCAGCCACCTCCAACTCATCTTCAAACAGGCCGAGATCGCGTAGCGTGCCTGCCATCGATTGGAGTGGACGTGCCGATTCCCACGTATCGGGGGCGATGTGCGTGTCCTGTGCGAAATGCTTGTCGGAAGAGCAAGATGTCGCGCCTTTGCAGTACAGAGCGACCCTTCTTGTCATTCCCGCCACACTTGCGTGAGAAGAGCTCTTTCCCTTCGCGATCTTCATGGTCTTAATCGTCAGAGAATCGGTGGGCATAGCCCACCCTACCGCTGTCGCCGGGCATCGGGTTCCTTCTGCAATCCTCCGTTCTCACTGTTCCCGTGGTCATTTCCCTTCGCGCACTTCCCCCGCCTTCGCGAGGGCAGGCTGTGACCTTCGTGGTGGAGAATCGCATCGCGGTTTGGCTTGACGCTGCTTGCGGGCGCCGGTATCGTGTGCGTTGTGAGGGGATGGGGCACTGGATCGCTAAACCATGAGTGGCAAAGAGGTAACGAGGAGTCCGTTCCCGTCGCCGGAGGGAGCAATTGGGGCCACCGATATAGACACAGCCAGTCGCTTCCGCCCGTGCGGATGCGACTGTGTCTCCGGATGCTCTCCTCCCGGTAGACGTCCTGCGAAAGCTTATAATAAGGGCTGGCCTTCGAAGTCCTCCCTATGCCCGCAATCTCCGCGCTTATATCCCGTCCCCCATTTCCTCGTAGCGGGCCTGAAGCGAATTCAGTCCTGTCTGGAACGTAGGCCTTGCTTCTGTCCTCTCTTTTGCCTCGCGAGTCAGGAATTTGGCGATTCGCAATATGGCGACGCGATATGCGCCAATGGCATCTGGCAGGTTGACCCAGCAGGCTCCTTTTGCAGTGGACAAGGTGGCACACAACGTGCGTATGGGGTCTGTATCAAATGATGGCGCCCTGTCACTATGGGCAAGCTCATTTCGGATCTTGTTGATGCAAACGAGATCATCTTTGACGACCTTTGGTATTAGTCCAAGGACATATGCCAGTCTGACCTTCATACTGAATGGTTCTAGCGCTCGGCCATCCTTCATCAATCTGTCCACTTCCTTCTCGTCATCTATCATTATGCTCCTGAGTAAGGAATCAAGCATCTTGTCCAGAGGGCAGAGCGACAGTATGCCTTCGACTCGTTGCTTGTCCTTCAGAAGCTTCATCACCTCCTTTTCTTCTAGCGTGATCTTGCGGTTACGTCCGTCACTCTGCCCAGATCCTGTTGACATGCTGCACCTTGCTGCGATTCACTCCCAATCTCAAAGAGACTCCACGTGCCGCGCCTCGATCCTCATGGGGTGGTCACGGACTATCCTATCCAGGGTCGATTATGGCGGGTCGGGGGCGGGGTGTCAAGAAGCCGCATGTCGAATCCTGTCGCTTGTGTCTTGTTTGTTCTTCCTTGCCCATAGGCGACCGGCTCGGGCCGCTTCGATAGGGGCTTCTCATGTTATCCACGAGACAGAGCGATGCTGATGGTCAGTCTCAGCAGTGGGCCCGTGGGCAAGACGGAGGTCTGGTCCAAGCTCGCTTGGACCCAGGACCCGCGGCGCAGCACACCCTTGGACGCCGCAGGCGTACAAGGCAGGCGTCCGCCTGGGGACCACTGCGTCCTGCGGATGAGCCAGCCCTGTGGTACTCCATCTGTGTGCGTCCGCGTGTATCTGTGGCTGATGATTTGTCGTGCGTGCAGCAGTCCTCTTGACGGGCCGATTGGCATCTACTCCTTGGTGTCCCCGGCGAGGCCCTCAGCATCGGGGCCGTTGAGTTCAAGGGGAGGCGTGCGACCCTTCAACCTCTTTCGCACCTGCTTGATGTCCTCAGCGGGCCGGAGATTCTCCGGCATGGTGCCGCCGATCCGCCGGATCGCGTCGCGGACTTCTTTGCCGACCTGTTTGTGCGTATCGATGGCCCGCTCCTGGCCCCGGATGGCTTCTTTGGCGAGCTTCTCCCGCGTCTGCGTCATGCGGAACTGGTTAGCCGCCAGTTCGGTAGTCCCCATGCGGTCGAGGAGGTTCTCGCTCTTGGCAATGCGTTTGCGGGTCTTGATCTGCTCGCTGCCGAGCCCGCCGTAGAGCCCTTTGTAGCCCGCGTCGTGGAAGACACCGAACATCTTGTTCTGGACACCGGCATTTCTTGCGGCGCCGGACAGTGCCTTGAATTCCTCCGTTGTCTGTTTCCGCAACTCCAGACGCTCCATGTCCCGCTGGTAGGTATCGCTCAACTCCTGGCGTCGGGTCTGGATGGCGAAATACTCCTGGGCCACCGCAATCTCCGGCTTGCGGGGGTCGCCATTCTGGGCAACGAGGTAACAGGCGAAGCGTGACAGCCAGTAGTCATCCACGTGTCGCTGTCCCCCTTTGCCCAGCACGATCATTTTGCGCGCGCGCGCAAAGTGATGCTCCGGGTCATTGCCCGATTGCCGACACGAGGTGATAGCCTTGGCGATGGCCTTGTCGAAGCTGCGCCAGTGGTTGTAGCCCAGGAGCGGCTGGAGGTCGCGGGCGCTCCAGTACTCCGCACCGTGCCGGCTCACGAGCTTCAGTTGCTCGAAATCTGTGCCCTCGGGCTGTCGCTGAACACGTGCGGGAAGGTCCTCTTCTGCCATAGGGGATACTCCTCGGATTCCTCACGGACGAGCCAATGCCGACACACGCACTCTCTCTCGCCGATGCCGGTCTTCAACGGGCTTGCCGCAAAGCCTCTCGATCCTCAAAGGGCGTCTGCGGGCAAAGCTGACCCAGACCGATTATGGAAGGGTGGGGCGAAGCAGTCAAGAGGCATCTGCAAATGCATCTCACACAAAGCCACGGAGCCACAGAGGGGGGGATTGGCGGCTCTTCTTCGTGGCTCTGTCTCTTCGTGTGAGGCGAGCCGGAGGGTCCAGCCGCCGATTTCGCCGATTTCCGCAGATTCCGAGCGGTTTTGATCTGTGGAAACCGGTGCGGCTGTCCATCTGTGCGGGGGTGAGTCTGTCCGTGGATGAATCCCTTCGTGCTCTTCGTGTCCTTCGTGGTGAAGAAACCTGGATTCCCGCTTCCGCGGGAATGACACCGCTGGACCTCTCTCATCCATGAGCGACTGTCTCTCGCGCAACGCAGAGACTGCCAAGGGAAGACGGGGACCTGACTTGTTCTCGTCGGCGTTCTTGGCGTCTTGGCGAGAGGCCATCTTGGTTCCGGCCGAAGGCCGGGCCGGGTGGATTGGGTGCATCTGTGGCTGAGGATTCGTCGTGCGTGACGCGTCGTGCGTCAGGAACCTGGATTCCCGCTTCCGCGGGAATGACACGTCGAAGGGTCTCAGCGATCTTGGCGTCTCTGCGCGAGTGCATCCGGTTCGCTTCCTGTCCCCTCCCCGCGTTCGTGAAAACAGGCTGTGACCTCGTGGTTTCTGTTGTTCAAGAAGCCGGCAGCGTTGGTGCGTGGTACGCACCCTACAAGAACTTCTCTCTGTGCGTTTGCCTTCGTAACCTCCGTGGTGGAGAATCGCATCGCGGTTTGGCTTGACGCTGTGAGTGGGCGCCGGTATCGTGTCCTTCGTGAGGGGATGGGGCACTGGATCGCTAAACCATGAGTGGCAAAGAGCTAACGAGAAGTCTGTTCGGAGAGCCGCTCCAAGAGGGTGCCGGCCGGGAGTCGCAGGTGTCTGAGGGGCGCACCGGTCACGGGGAGGCGGTCCAGGGCCACATCATTCGCGTCGCGATGGAATCCGCGGCGGATACCGAGTTCGACTACCTTGTGCCCGAGGGGCTTTGGCCCATCGTTGTCGGGCAGCGGGTCGAGGTCCCGTTTGGCAAGGGCAATCGGATCGAGACGGGGTTCTGCATCGTCGCGGATGTGCCACGCGAGGAGTCGTTTGCAGGAGGTAAGGACGGCAGGCGACTCAAGTCCATTCTCCGTCGCGTGGACGAGGAACCCCTGCTTGGAGCCCAACTGGTGGAACTGGCCCTGTGGATCAGCGACTACTATGTCTGCCCACTCGGGCAGGTGCTGACCGCGATGGTGCCCGGCGCGGTCAAGCGGGCCGCAGGGGTCAAGAGCCGACGGTGTGCGTACCTTGGCGAAGGGTGGGACGAGAAGCTGGCGACGCTCAAGCGGGCCAAGCAGAAGCGGATTGTCGAGGTCCTACGGGAGCGGGGGGCGGTTTCCACCGATTCCGCAGTCGAAGCAGCCGAGCTGCTGGAGCTTGCCGATTGCGGGTCCGCAGTGCTCAAGAAACTCACGGATGAGCAGGTGGTTCGGATCGCTCAGAAGAACGTGTTCGCCGATCTGCCTGTCGTGCCGGCGGCGTTCGCGGGCGCGGGTACGGACGGTCAGGCCGGGATCACGCTCAACGAGGACCAGCGGGTCGGCCTGGAGCAGATCATCGGGCGGATTCGCACGGGGAAGTTCGGCGTGACGCTGCTTCATGGCGTGACCGACAGCGGAAAGACGGAACTCTATATCCGCGCGATCGAGGAGGTCGTTCGCGAGGGCAAAGGCGCGATCGTCCTGCTGCCCGAGATCGCGCTGACCGCCCAGACGGTGCAGCGATTCGCGGCGAGGTTCGAGCGGGTGGCGGTTCTGCATTCCGGACTCACCGCGGGGCAGCGGAACCAGCAATGGCAGAAGGTACGAGCAGGCGAGACCGATGTGGTCATCGGGGCGCGGTCGGCGGTCTTCGCGCCGGCGCCCAATCTGGGTTTGGTCGTGGTGGATGAGGAGCACGAGCCGAGTTACAAGCAGGATTCGGCGCCTCGCTACCACGGACGGGACGTCGCGATCAAGCGGGCTCAGTTGGCGGGCGCGCACTGCATCTTGGGCAGTGCGACGCCTTCGCTGGAGACGATCCAGAACTGCAAGACGAGGGCGAGTTTCTCGTTGGTCCGCCTGCCCAAACGAGTGATGGACCTGCCAATGCCCGAGATGAAGCTGGTCGATATGCGCGACAGCAGCGTGAAGGAGAGCCACCTGGCGCTGCTGAGCAATCCGCTGGCGGAGGAGCTGGCGAGAGTCCTGGAGCGGAAGGAGCAGGCGATTCTGCTTCTGAATCGGCGGGGGTACAGCAATTTCGTGTTCTGCTCCTCGTGCCGGCACACGCTGCAATGCCACAACTGCGATACGTCGCTGACGTTCCACAAGCTCAAGAGACCGATGGCGAGCATGATGACCGCGAGCGGAAGCCATATGTCACACGGGTACGCGATCTGCCATTACTGCCTGGCGCAAACGCTCGTGCCGCAGGATTGTCCGTTGTGCGGGCGGAAGATGACGATGATCGGCGTGGGCTCGCAACGACTGGAGGAGGAGCTGGGCAAGCGGTTCCCGAAGGCCCGCGTGGCGCGGGTGGACAGCGACTCGATGGCGAGCCAGGACTATTACCGCCTGCTGGCGGAGTTCGGGCAGGGTCGGATCGATATCCTCGCGGGCACGCAGATTCTCGCCAAGGGCCTGCACTTCCCGAACGTCACGCTCGTGGGCGTGGTCAGCGCGGATACGTGCCTGTATATCCCGGATTTCCGGGCGAACGAGCGGACGTTCCAGCTCATATCGCAGGTGGCCGGACGGGCGGGAAGGTCCGAGAAAAGGGGCATTGTCTTTGTCCAGACGTACTTCCCCGAGCAGCCGGCGGTGAAGTTCGCGATGGCCCAGGATTTCGAGGGGTTCGTGCGCGAGGAGATGAAGCACCGGCAGGCGTGCGATCTGCCGCCGGCCTGGCGGCTGGCGATCGTGACGCTCCGCGATCCAAAGCACGAGAAGGTCGAGGCCGCGGCTGCCCGGATGCGGCAGCGAATCGACGATGTGGTCCGGCGGGAACGGCTCCAAGCCAAGATCCGCGGCCCGATGCCCGCTGTCATCAGTCGAATCCAAAGGTCCCACCGAATCCAGATCATCGTCCAGACGCCGGATGCAGCGACCATGCGCCGGCTCTTCGCCACGCTCCGCGTCGGCAAGCCAGTTCGCCCCGCCACGAAAATTGCTGTTGATATTGACCCGGTGAACTTGTTATAACTTGCGGTCAACCCAAGTCGCGGGTATAATTGCGGCTTTGGTTGACCGGGGCGTGGCTCAGTTTGGCTAGAGCGCTTGGTTCGGGACCAAGAGGTCGGTGGTTCAAATCCACTCGCCCCGATTCATTCTCCTACGCGAAGACTGTCGTGAACATGCACTTCTGCGCAATGTGATGGACCGGCACGGCGGGGTATTTTCCCCTCAGGTGATTCGCCAACTCCACCATGCCGACCTCTTCCGAGCACGCATGGTTCACCACGATGACCGGGTATCCCATATCGATAGCCATCGCACCGTCGCGCCAGTAGGTGAATCCATCGTCGGTGCATAGGGCGATGTCCGCCTTGAGCTCTCCGATCATGGTTCGAAGCGACGTGATCGCGCCGGTACCGATGGCTACGGTGCGGATGACCCTGTCCGCCGGGCCGACAAGTTGCACACCGGTCTGTCCGAGAGACGCCACCTTGCCTGCCACTTGTCTGGCCAGCTCGCCGGCCGCGACCGCCGGTAGTTCGTAGACGCGATAGAATGTCTGTTCTCTCACGACCTTCCTCCAGCCCAGGTATCGGCCCCAGGCATCCGGTATACCTATGCCGGGCACGCGATCCCACACGTCATGGCAACGGATGATCGTCAGCCCGTTCTCCTCGATGAACGCCCTCTTTCGCGCCGCAACCTCGAAAGAGAAGACCGATTGGTCCGTGTCGCGATGGTTGTAGTACGTCGGCTCATGGGTCACGAACAGGTTGCAGCCCCGCGCGACGCTCTGCCGGAGCGTATCGAAGTAGCTCAGCCATCCCACTGCGATTCCTTTGACGGGCGTCTCCGGCCTGCCGGACTTGAACGTATCGACCGTGTTCTCCGGATCGATCCACTCGCGTCCCAGACTGCGAAGGTATTCATGCACGTCTCCGGCCGTGAGGTCCCCCGCCGACCCCGCGATGGCCGGCGTCAGGTTCGCTCCCAGCCAGATCCCCGTGCCGCCCAGCACGCCCCTCTTGACAAACTCACGACGCTCCATAGCCGTCTCCTTCAACAAACCCTGCAGCACCGAGCCTAACGAATAGCATCCGACGCGCCTCGGGCACTCTCCGCCGACGTCCCGCGGCCGGCTTTCTTCACTCCCTCGGGCTACCGGATGCACCATGAATTGCCACTGAATCTCGCGAGGGAATCCCCTGTCACGACGGAACAGGTACACACCTGCGAGGAGACCCGCGGTCAGTCCGACCAGCATGGCCACGCCGCCCAAGTGGGCGACCGGCTCCCGGTGCGTCTTGACACGGTGATCGGGCCGGTCGAGGAGGCCGAGTCGGATCGCGACCCGCTCGCATAGAAACGTAGCCGCCAGCGAACTGACGAACGCGGTCGCGAAGACAGGCCAGAACTCCAGCACCCACGCGAGCGGCCTGCGGTCACCTATGAGCGAATCAAACATCGACCTTCGTGCCTTTGAGATCCGATTCCCGGAGCCAGACTTCCGCGTCGTATCGCAGCATCAGGAGGCCGTCGGTGAAGCCGTCGAAGACGATCTGCGGCGGCCGACCCGTCAACTCCTGGAGAATCCACAGGGGGAAATCGGCACCCGCCTCGATCGACAACGGGACCCCGCCGCCGAAACGAGGATTGACCTCGGTGAACTTGATCTGGCCGTCCTCGGTTGTGAACAACTGGAGCGTGACGACGCCGGGACCGGCCCGGAGGAGATCGACCATCCTTCCGGCCTGGTCCATGATGTGCGGATTCTTGACCACGCAGCTCTTGCTGACCTCGCCGGCGCGGACCTCGATCCGCCGACGGGGCACGACACATCGGACGCGACGGTCGAAATCGACGTAGACATCGCAGGTGTACTCGGTGCCCACGACAAACTCCTGGCAAATCGCGTTCGGTATCCTCTTGGCGAAGAACAGCAGCTCGCGCCGGTCGTTGGCGACTGCGTTGTCCAAGCTGGCGTATCCATCCCATCGTTTCAGAAAGCACGGCCATTTCAACTGGCCCCGACGGTCGGCCGCGAGAGCAGACCGAACGCTCATCGTGGTGGGCGTGCCGAAGCCCTTCTTCCTGAAGAAGCCAAACGTCCGGCGTTTGTCCTGGCACAGGTCGATAACATCAGGGTCCGACACCAGTACCCGGCACCCCAATTCCTCGAACCGTCCTTTGTTCTTGGCCAAGGACAGAAGGTCCAGGTCGATGGTCGGCACCAGCAGATTCACACGGTGTCGGCGAACGATGCTCAGGAGCTGGTCGATGTAACGGTCGCTCGTGGTCGGCTCCACCAGGAAGGCATGATCACACAACTGCAGTGCGGGACTCAACCGAGTCACATCGGTGCCGCAGAAGAAAGCTCGCAGACCCAATTGTCTTGCAGCGTTCTGGAAACAGCGCAGGAGCGAGACCCGCCTGCCAATACAGGTGAATAGAACAACCACATCCGAGTCGGCGCCCCCGCCGTCGCGTCGCTCAACTCGCGAGGTCGCAGTCGCATCGACCTGCAATTCGCTCATACTTGCTCCCAAACCGGATTTACGAGTCACGGTTCACAGTTTATAATTGCCCCTGTCGTATGAGAAGATCTGTCGATGGCAAGTTGTAAGTCGCAAACGACGAATAGTAAATAACAAATGCCAAGTGGAATTGGGGTATATACGCGTGCTCAAGACAAGTGAAAACCCGCCGGTCATCTGGCCCGAGGTGGAATCGATCCGTGTGTTGGAAGGACAATGGTGGGTGGCCCATACCAAAAGCAGGAATGAAAAGGCCCTGGCCCACGACCTGATAGCCAGAAACGTCAGCTACTTCCTCCCAATGACCTGGAAAGTCCGTCGGCAGAGCCATCGGACCATCAAGTCGCTGCTGCCGCTGTTCACCGGGTACTTGTTCTTCTGCGGCAATGAAGCCGGCCGGATCGAACTGCTCAAGACCAACCGCGTCGCGAATCTCATCGAGGTCATGGACCAGGAGAGCCTGATCGGCGAATTGGTGCGATTCGAGCAGGCTCTGCGGGCCGGGGCGCCTTTGGTGCCGCACAAGTACTTGGAGAAGGGCCAGTGGTGCAGGGTAATTGCCGGTCCCCTGCTCGGCCTGGAGGGAATCGTCGTGCAGACCCGAGGCGATACGCGTCTGGTACTGCAGATCGACATGTTAGGCCAAGCCGCGAGCGTCGAGATTGGTGTGGAAATGATCGAGCCGATCGAGAAACAGACCGTGCAGACGCCGGGACAATCGCCTTGAGACGGCGTGAGATTGCGACGCCCCGGGCGTTCACATGGCGGCGCGGCCATCACACGTCGAGCGATAAACTGTTTTGGCGAAAGGATTTGCCGCGACGGGGGCCTAAACCGGGATCGAGAATCGGTCGATCTTATGGCTATGTGACGCCGGCCGCAATCCGCCATGGAGAGCTGCACGGGTCGCCCAGTCTCCTTTTTGCGAGGGCAAGGGCATGATTATTCGGACGCAGGCATATCCGAGAGCCGGGCTCGTGGGGAATCCCTCGGACGGGTACTTCGGCAAGACGATCTCCTTCGCGTTCAGCAACTTCCACGCAGAGGTGACCCTGTACGAGACGCCGGAACTGGAGATCCTGCCGAGCGAAAAAGACGGCTCCTGCTTTGCCAGCATTCAGGGTCTGGTAAGAGATGTGCGACTGCATGGGTATTACGGCGGCATTCGCCTGTTGAAGGCGACGGTCAAGCGTTTCTACGACTATTGCCAGGAACACCAGATCGACCTGCACAGCAGGAACTTCTCGATCCGCTACAGCTCGGACATCCCGCACGGCGTAGGTCTGGCCGGTTCGAGCGCCATTATCACGGCGTGTCTTCGGGCTCTGATGGCCTTCTACGGCGTCAGCGTCCCGCGATATGTCCAGGCCAACCTGGTCCTGGCCGCGGAGGCCCAGGAACTGCGCATCCCCGCAGGACTCCAGGACCGCGTCATCCAAGCCTATGAGGGCCTGGTCTACATGGACTTCTCGAGGGAGATCATGCAGCAACAGGGGTACGGCAATTACGAGCCCATGGATCCCAGGCTGTTGCCCAGACTGTACGTCGCCTATCGCGACGACCTGAGCGAACCGACGGAGGTCTTCCACAACAACATCCGCCACCGCTTCGAGCAGGGCGAGCCCAAGGTCGTCAACGCGATGAGATTCTGGGCGAACCTCGCGGACAAGGTGAAGAAGTGCCTTCTCACCAGACAGCTCGACACGATCCCCGATCTGCTGAACGCCAATTTCGACAAGCGATGCGAGATCTACCAGATCGCCGAGGAGAACATCCGCATGGTGCAGACGGCCCGGTCCGTCGGCGCCAGCGCCAAGTTCACCGGGTCCGGCGGCGCGATCGTCGGCACGTACAAGGATGAACGAATGTTCACCGAACTCAGGAGGAGACTCCGCAAACTCAACGTCCAGACCATCAAACCGAAGATCGTCCCTGGAATAGGAAACGCCAAGCCATGATCCGCAAGGCCGTCATTCCCGCCGCCGGTTTCGGGACCCGCTTCCTGCCGGCCACGAAATCGCAGCCGAAGGAAATGCTGCCGATCGTCGATACGCCCGTCATTCAGTACGTCGTCGAGGAGGCCGTCTGCGCGGGAGTCACCGACCTGCTCATGATCATCGGCAAGGGCAAGCGATCCATCGAAGAACACTTCGACCGCAGCCTTCAGCTCGAACAGCAGCTTGAATCCCAGGGCAAGACCGCCGAACTGGAAGCGGTCCGCCGCATCTCGGAGCTGGCGGACATCCATTTCGTCTGGCAGAAGGAAATGCGAGGTCTCGGCGACGCAGTGCAGTGCGCCCGACACCATGTCAACGACGAGCCTTTCGTGGTCCTGCTCGGCGACACGGTCATCGACGCGGTCAAGCCCGCCGCTCTGCAATTGATCGAGTTGTATGAGCGACTGCACGAGCCGATCATCTTGCTCGAGGAAGTCCCGCCCAAGAAGGTGAGCCTGTACGGGATCATCAATGGAGAAGAAGTCGAGTCCGGTGTCTATCGCATCCGCGACTTCGTGGAAAAGCCTCGACCCGAGAAAGCGCCCTCGAATCTGGCGATCGCGAGCCGATACTTGCTGACGCCGGACATCATGGATCACATCCGGCGCATCACGCCGGGCAAGAACGGCGAGATCGGCCTGACGGATGCACTCAAGACACTGGTGAAGGACCGGCCCGTCTATGGCCTGAAACTCGAAGGCAGACGGTGCGACATCGGCAACAAGGAGGGATTCATCCGGACGAACATCGAGTTCGCCCTCAAGCGAGACGATATGGCCGACGACCTGCGACAGTACATCAAGCAGTTGGCGCGAGGACTCTAACGGAGCGCAAGAGTATGAAGGCACTGGTAACCGGGGCGGCGGGATTCATCGGCAGTCATTTGACCGAGCGGCTTCTGAAAGACGGCTGGACCGTCGTGGGCGTGGACAACTTCGATACGTTCTACGATCCACGGATCAAACGCGCCAACATCGCCGGCTGCCTGTCTCACCCTGCCTTTCGCCTGATTGAGGCCGACATCCGCGACAGGACCGCCATGGAACGGGCCGTGGAACCGGATACCGATGTGATCGTCCACCTGGCCGCACGCGCCGGCGTTCGGCCCTCAATTGCCGAGCCGGCACTGTATGCCGATGTCAATATCAGCGGCACCGTTACGCTGCTGGAGATCGCCAGACAACAGCACATCCCCAAGTTCGTCTTCGCTTCGAGTTCCAGCGTCTACGGCAACAACAAGAAGGTCCCCTTCTCCGAGTCCGACAACGTGGACTTCCCGATCTCGCCGTACGCCGCGACGAAGAAGGCCGGCGAACTGATCTGCCACACGTACCACCACCTGTTCGGCCTGGCGATCAACTGCCTGCGGTTCTTCACTGTCTACGGTCCTCGGCAGCGGCCGGACCTGGCCATCCACAAGTTCGCGAGGCTCATCGAGGAAGGCAAGCCCATCCCTGTCTACGGCGACGGTTCGATGATGCGGGATTTCACCTTCATCGACGATATCTTGAACGGCGTCGTCGCCGCAATGGATCACTGCGACGGCTACAGGATCTACAACCTTGGCGAATCGCAGCCGATCAGCGTCAACGACCTGATCGCTGAGCTGGAGCGTGCTCTTGGCAAGAAGGCAATCCGCCAGCACCTGCCCGTCCAACCCGGCGATGTCGACCGCACATTCGCAGACGTCGCCAAGGCCCAGGCCGAGCTTGGCTATAAGCCCTCCACGGACATCCGCACCGGGTTGGCTCGCTTCGTCGCATGGTTTCGCCAGGGGCACTGAACCACGCCCGCCGGATGCGATCTGTGCGCGCAATTCAGGATTTTCCCCTGATCGCGCAAGTTATGTAATCACCGTAGGTTACGAGCACACAATCTCCCTGCGATATCTTGCACAAAAACCGTTGTCATGGTATAATACTGCTATGGAAATGAGCCAGAACATATTGGCCAGTTGGACCTGCGGGCAGGAGGACGACTATGAGCCTCCTCCCGGCGATGATCCTTTACCTGTCTGTGGGTTGCGGCGAATGGTATCTCGCGTTGCGGCGTACGTTAGCGTGCGCTCGCGGGGAGAAGGTCTTGCTCGTCTCCATTGTCTTTATCGAAAATCTCTTGGGGTTGTGGGTACTGTCGAATTTTATCCGGACTAACAACTGGCTCCTCGCCCTGAGTTACTCCGCCGGAGGGGCCGCCGGCGCGCTGCTCGTAGCCATGAAGAGCACCAAGCCCGGGGACAAAACCGCCGAGCCATCCGTCACATAGTCATCCATCGTCCCTTTCCCCAGCGTCACCGCTTGTCTTCTATTCGCCAAGACCGCCAATACGCCGGGCGCGGGCCAAAGCAGTCGCCTGCGAAGTACTTTTCGCTTTTCCTCCAAACCGGCAGCGGCAGTTACGATCACGGTCACGTCCAGACAACCCGCCCTTTGGCTCGTGCAATCGCCAATGCCAAGGGAATCACTCAGTTACACGAAGAACCATGGCGAGCCGGCGTGACGGTCCCCCGCTGCATGTCCGGTCTGCAGAACAGGACGAGTCTACGGTTTCAACCAAGAGCATCCCCAGAAGGCAGAGTCTATCCTTTCAGCGTTACAGTTGTGCGTTGATTGCAGCGTTCGACTGGTGTGCTGATCCAGAAACAGGACCTGCGCATAATCACTGTGACGGTGCGCATCACAGGCAGACAGGCAGGACTGCCACCCCACTTCGCCAATCGCATTGCCATAAGCATGAGCGTCCATGAACGCCACTGTCCGCGCCGGTTGTTTGAAGTTCATTCGTCTCTTGGGCTGGAAAGTACCGGCGCGGCAGGAGCCGAAGGCAACGTTCATTCCGTAGCTGATCCAAAAGCCCATCTCGGTATCCTCCAGTAAACCCGCCGTGTTATGGCGGGGATCGGGGTGGCTGGGACATGTGATTACGCTACGGGCCCGTCGATTCGCTATCTCGCCGAGGCCACTCAAGAACTGAGGATTCTGGCGCCAGTTCTCCTGAGAATTGGGTCGCGATGATTGGCGGCCCGAGGAAGCCAATCCAGACAGACATCCGCGTACATCCCCCGTGCCAAACCAAGCTGACGCAGATTACTGCGGCACTGAACCTGTCGCGCCTGCTCTCTGGCCCTTCTCAGGATCGTTGTCGTAATCGCCAAGAGCAGAGCGATAATGCTGATAATCACCAGCAATTCGATCAAGGTGAATCCCTTACGTTCGACAACGGTGCGCTCTCTCGCAACGGTCTCCATCATTATCCCTTTGCAGCCTTCTTGGGACATATCGAATAAGGGCCGTCCATGTATCCTCCACACGGCCACACGGACGGCCCACCGCCACAACCCTGCTGCCAATCTCATAATGCTCGCAAATGGAATTCCTTCTGCGTATGCATATTCCATCTTTTCTTTTTCAAGAACTTCAAACCATTCACAACATGTCACTGTCTATCCAGCCATCCATTCATCCCCTCCTTTCGACGGAACACCTCTCCGGCGGCGCCGGCCGTTCTCCTTGGAAATGCTCCAGCCCCAAGCCCCTTGTCGCACGCTCCACAAGTTCGCATGAAGGCCCGTCGGCGACGGAAACGTTGCCTGCAATTTCAGGACGCCGACCGAAATCCATTCGTTTTCTCATGATGCGCCTCCGGTTGTCCGCATCCCGCCAAACCGCAGATGCACGATCCGGCATTCCAGGCGGGGTCGGAAGAACGGCACACGGCCGAAGAATCGCAACACTCCCCAGCGGCTCTTGTAGTCGTCGTAGTAGTTCCATTCCTCGACGAAGCGAATGGCGGGATACCAGGACTCCATCTCACGGCTGTGTTTCAAGCCCCATTTGAATTCCGCCGGCGTGTCCATTTTCTTGACTGTTTCGTGATGCCTGCTCTTGCCCACCATGAAGGGAGCCAGCATCTCGAACAGCATTTCCGATCCGGGGAATCGCTCCACCACGGCCCGGAAGAACGGCTTCAGTTCCTTTTCCAGGAAACACATGAACAGGCCTTCCGCGAGGAAGATCACGGGACGTCCGGCAGGTTGAACGGCATCGATCCACGAGAGGTCGAACATGGACTGCGCGACGAAATGGTAGTGATCCGTCTCGGAGAAGAATCGCCGCCGCAGTGCGATGGACTCGGGCACATCGATCTCATACCAATCCGTATTGCGACACGACATCCTCGTGTGTCTCGTGTCCAGTCCTGCGCCGAAAACGACGACAATCGCATCGGGATGACTCTTCAAGAGTGCCGACAGTCCGTTGTCCAGCAACAGGGTGCGGACGGCGACCCCAAGCCGGGTGAAACGGTTGGACGCCTCGAAACGGGAGAAGTCCTGGTCGATCCGCGAGACCATCTCGACCGCCTTGTCGTCGCGGATCATGGGTTCGCTCTCCTGCGTCGCGGCAGCGCGCGCCCACAACGCAATCAACAATGTCTCGGGGATACCTGTCAGTTTGTTATTCATCTGTCGTTCCCTTCAAGGGGAAACCACAAGAAGTCCCTCATGAGTGCAACACCATGCGGGGACAAATAAGGAAGAACGCCATCGCCGTGGCCGCCGGCAGAATCCCCTTCGTCATGGTTCAAGACCTCGGACCCTTCCCGCATCCAAACTCCAGGGCCGTCTTCAAGACTTCCCCTTTGACGGCCTCATAGGGTATCGCCGCCAGAGGATTGATCCTCGAATCGGGAGCTGGCAGGTTCTTTCGCATGAGTTTCTCTCCTTTAGCCCTGACAGATTGCAGGAGGCCCAGAGCAAGGTCCGGGACCCTGCTCCGGGCCCCGATGGAGATAGACCATCCCTCAAGGGTCGTATTTGAGAACCAGCCGGGGCAGGTAGGCCTTGCCATTGACATCATCGACAAGATCCACGCTGGCCAGGCAAAACTCGCCGTCGGGCGAGCAGGACAGGACAAAGCCGGCAAAGGGCGTGGCGGCTCCCGCAAGAAACCGCCAGGTCCAGTCCGCATAGGTGATGCCGGTCTTGCCGCAAACGTAGGTCACCGTTCGCTTTAGGCAATCCTCCCACGGTCCGGGAATTGCCTCGCTGCGGTGCGCCAGCAGCACGACGGCCTCGCGGCTCGGATCCTCGCTCAGCGCACGGACCCGCTTGAGCGTAATCCGCTCAATCACGTCGCTATCGGACAGCGTGGTCGTCAGCGTCACAGGCACGTCGCAACGAACGAGACGCGCCCCTTCCTCTCGCAACGTCTTTTCGATTCGCGAATCGCTGTACAATCCAAGCAGAGCGGGAATATCCCAATGCGAATGGGAAGACGGCGCGATCAAGAGGGGTACCGCTACAATGCGAGGGCAGCCGGCTTTCCGGAGTTCCTCCAAGCCGTCGGCGACGTTGGGTTCGGCGAACTCCATGAAGACGACTTTCACCCTGCCGAAGGGGCTGTCCGGGCCGAGCAGATCCCGCACCTTCTGTTCCTGGGCCACCACCGGTTGGTTCCAGGCCTTCGCGGGCGAGCCATGCGCGATAATCAACAGGCCCGGCTTGCCCTGCCGATCGGAGCCAGTCGCTCCACGGGCCCAGGCGGCAACGATCAGTAGAACCAGGACGCCAAACAACCCGAAAAACCACACGACCGGCTTCCTGCGGCAGCTCGTTTCAGGTCTCCGACAGGTGCACGCGGCACATTGCCCATCGCACCCACAACCGGCGGCCTCATGTGGATCGCGAGACGACGTTACATTCATATTGTCTCCTTTCATAAGTAGGTGTCTTTCATTCACAGCTATCGGTCGGGCCACCCGCAACCGGCGCCAGTTGGGACAGCCCCAGAACACGCAGACGAAAAAAGGGAGCACACAGCAACACAAAGGAGTGTTCTGTCTGCTCCCTGGCTGGCTTGGGGTCCTCTGGTGAGTCTCGCCCTTGGCTGGCTGGGTCTCGAAAGCCGCAATGACGGTCTCAGTTACTTATTCAATATCAGTTTCCCATACCTGGTGATCTTCAGTCTGTAGACCTGGTCTCCATGCCGGATGACGATCTCATCCCGTTGACCAAAAAGCGTCCGCGAATCGATCCACCCCGAATCGGCCATAGCCTGGGATTGTCGACAGGTTCTCCCTGCCCCGTCGCACGGCCGTTCCTGGTCCTTCGTCTCCACCATGGACATACCCTGCCGCTGAAATTGTTAGCCACCCCTAACTTGTATCTCAAAAAAAAGAGTCACTTCTCGATCACAATGATGCTTCGGGCTTCGCTCCTGCGAAGGGCCAGTTGATATCCACGTATCCGGATGCGAATCGGATCGCCCACCGGAGCGACCGCCTCGACCTCGACCAACACGCCACGGCCCAGCCCCATGTCGGCCAGCCGCCGGCTCAGGCTGCCTCGCGAGCCAATTCGGACGATCACTCCCTGCCGTCCCGGCTTCATGTCCGCAACGGTAGATCGCCCCACAGACATCTCCGATGAACCCGCCGTCGCGGAGCCACACACAGACCGCTCGGCGAACCGACGCAGTACCGCCTGATCTGCCTCGGGCAATGCCTTCACATACGCCATGAACTCAGCGAGCCCTCGCACGATGTCCGTCGGGATTTCGTGTTCGAGCCGACAGGCCCCCTCCTCGGCCACGCCCGCCGCAATCCCGAGCACCTCCGTGAAGAACTCGCGGAGAATGCGATGTCGCTGCACAACCCGCGTGGCCTCTTCGAAGCCCGCCGGCGTCAGAGTCACCGCCTCATAGGGTCTGTAGTGAATGAACTGCTTCTGCGCCAATGCCTGCAGAACGCCGGTCACCGAAGACGCCTGGACTCGCAACTGCCCTGCGATGTCCCTGACCCTCGCGGCACCGTTGGCAGCTACCGACCACAGGATCACGTCCAGGTAGTCTTCCAGACTCGCACTCAACGTATCGGCGGATTTCACGCTCATACACACTCGGATATGTTAGCCGCGACTAACTATATTAGCCTCGGCTAACTTTGTCAACCAGAATCCCAACGGGCCAGAGGAAATTCTTTCCAGCGTGACCGGCTCTACATCCAGATCCTGCCTACCTGATACACCACCAGGGTAATTCCGTACGCCAGGACTGTCAGGCCGATGAATTGGAAAGCGGCCCATCTCCAGGAGTTGGTTTCCTGCCGCGTCATGGCCAACGTCGCGATGCAGGGTGTGGAAATCAAAGAAAACAACATGATGCAGAACCCAACCAGTGGCGTGTAATTCGCGCGGAGTCTCTCACGCAGCACGTCCGTGCCCTCATCGGAACCCGCGGCGTAGACGATACTCAACTGCGAGACGAACACCTCCTTGGCTGCAACGGCGCCGACCAAGGCGGTGCCGATCCGCCAATCGAATCCCAACGGCTTGATGACAGGCTCCACCAGTCGGCCCACGCGTCCAACGATGGAGTGCTCCAGGGCCACTTGTTGGGCCTGCCCTTCGTCCAAGCCGGCCAACCGCTCGGCGCTCGGCTTTGGGAAACTGGCCAGAGCCCACAGCACAATGGAGATGCCCAGGATCACCGTGCCCGCCTTCTTGAGGAACATCGAGCCCCGCTGCCACATATGGATCAGGACGGACCTGGGCGTGGGCATGCGGTACGGCGGCAGTTCCATCACGAACGGCATCGTCTCGCCCCGGAAGACCGTCAAACGCAGCAGTTTCGCACACATCACAGCCAGGAGAATCCCGATCAGGTAGACCAGCCACATCACGGGTCCTCGCCAATGGGGAGCGAAGAAGGCCGGGATGACCAGCGAGTAGATCGTCAGTCTTGCCCCGCAGCTCATCAGGGGAATCACCATGATCGTGGTGAGCTGGTTTCGTCGGTTCTCCAGGACACGGGCTGCCATGATCGCAGGCACCGAACAACCGAACCCGATCAGCATCGGAATGAAGCTTTTGCCGTGCAGGCCGATCTTGTGCATGATCCGGTCCATCACGAAGGCAGCCCGGGCCATGTAACCGGTATCCTCCAGCATGGCAATCGCCAGGAACAGCAACAGGATGTTGGGCAGGAACACGATGACGCCTCCCACGCCGGCAATCACGCCATTCACAAGGAGGGAACGAAGCCAAGTGTCGCCGGCCTCCGGCCAGAGTCCCGATACGGAGGTCCCGAGCCACCCGAAGAGCCACTCCAATCCCCTCATCGGATACTCGCCCAGAGTGAAGGTCAACCAGAAGACCGTGTACATCAACAGAAGAAAGATGGGCAAGCCGAGGACTCGGTGGGTCACCACGGCGTCCACGAGATCGCTGGCGTCGTGTCGACGCTCGACGGAACTCTGGATCGTCTCCTGACAGGCGCCGGAAATGAACCCATAGCGCCGGTCGGCCAGCACGATTTCCGGTTCGTCGCGGAAGATACTCCGCAGACGGCCGACGCTCTTGCTCGCAGCGTCGCGGACCTCGGGACTCTGGATCTTCGCGAGAATCTCGTCATCCTGTTCAAGAAGCTTCAGGGCCACCCAGCGCGAGCCGTATCGGTCGGCCAGCGCTTTTTCCCGATCGAGGACAACCGCTTCGATCCGCGCCAGTTCCTCCTCGATCTCGGCGCCGTAGCGAAGGCCGTGAACGCGAGGCTTTCTACCCTCGCGAGCAGTCTGGACGATCGCGTCGAGCAGTGCGTCGCCCCCCTGGTTCTTGTTACCGACGGTGGGGACAATCCTCGCTTCCAGCAGATGGGACAACTGGTCGAGGTCGAACTGCAGGCCCCGCCGGCCGGCCAGATCGCTCATATTGAACGCGAGCACCAAAGGCACGTTCATCTCGATGAGCTGCGTGCCCAGATAGAGGTTGCGCTCGATGTTCGATGCATCGACGACATCCACGACGACGTCGGGTCGCTCCTCCAGGATAAAACAACGCGTGATGATCTCCTCCGCGGAATAGGCGGTGAGACTGTACGTGCCTGGCAGATCGACGAGCCGGATGTCACAGCCGTCGTGGGTGCAATACCCTTCCTTTTTCTCGACAGTGACGCCGGGATAGTTGCCCACGTGCTGGTGAGAACCCGTGAGCATATTGAACAGACTGCTCTTGCCGCTATTGGGGTTTCCGACAAGGGCCGCGACAATCGGTTGAGCCATGGAAGAGAGCATCCTGCACTAGAACCCGAAAAGTTAGCTGTAACGAACTTCTCTGTCAAAAAAAACTCGCTCTGAACGGATCCATTCACTGAATCAGGATCTTCTGGGCGACGCCCCTGCCCAATACCATCTTGACGTCCTTGATGACCACGACGAAAGGACCGGGATGACTGTTGCTGACCACGCGGATCTCGACGTTGGGGACAAACCCCATCGATGCAAGCCGGCAGTTCAGCCCTCGTCCGGCCCGCACCTGAACCAAACGGACGGTATCTCCCGTGGTGGCGGTCGATAGAGGTCGGACTGTATTGTGCTTCACAACGGCTCCACCCATCACTTCACCATTCCTTTCACCCGCTTGGTGAACCTTCTGCCATGAAAGAGTCGAAACTCGCCGGCGATATCACGCCCGTCCCGGCCGCTGGCCACTACATAATCGATGAAACTCAACAACCGACCGATGATCTCCGGTCCCAACGTGTGCTCGGCCCGACAGGCTGCTCGCTGTGCTGTTTCTCGTTCAACGCCCAGCACATCCGCAAAGAACGAAGTCAGAATATCGTGCTTTCGAACGACCTCCCGTGCCACTGCTTCTCCTTGCTGAGTCAACGTGACGCGCCCATAGGGCTCATGATTCGCAAGTCCCTTGTCACAAAGTAGTTGGAGAGCGCCCGTAACGGAAGACCGCGCCACCCCCAGCATCGCGGCGATGTCCTTGCTGCGAGCCCCGCCGGCATCATCGGCGAGGTTGAAGATCGCCTCCAGGTAGTCTTCCAAAGAGGCACTGAGTTTCTGCGTTCTTTCGGTACCCATCACGAATCCAACCGAGACCTTGTTATGCACAGTATAGTTAGGTATAGCTAACTTTGTCAAGCCCCCCACCACCAGGATTTTCTACGGGCCGGCACCGTCCGTGCTCAATTATCCGTCCTCCCTCGGCATCCCGAACAACGACACGGGCTCTGCCTCGCCTGCTCTCTTTCCCGAATGATTTCCAAAAAAAACTTGTCTACTCGTATATCGCGTACTACAATGATCGTACGCTTCGGGGCGTGGCGCAGTTTGGCTAGCGCGCTTGCATGGGGTGCAAGAGGTCGGTGGTTCAAGTCCACTCGCCCCGATTCTCCGGGATTCGTCGAGGACCGGTGATTTCCCGCCGAGACGGAAGCAAGACGATAAGAAGCAAATACGCGGAATTTTTCATTTTTCCTCTTGACTTGTTCGTAACAGCCATGTAGCGTCAGATTATCGGACACGCGGACACGTGTAGCGTCTGCGAAAAAACGGACTGGAGAGTTGGGGAACTCGCCTGGTGACAAACCAGGAGCTGCCCAGGGAGGATGGATGTGGCGATGAAACACTTCACCACCTAAGCGGGTATTCGCAATTGTTCTACGGCCAAGCGACCACCCGACAACTGAAGATTTCCTCGAGTTGAGCTCACTGCACGCCGTGCACCAGGAAGGGAAGGCGGTGTGTTGTAGTAGTGTAAGGAGAGGGTGTATCTCCCGATCGCGAAATGCAGGGAGGGTCCGTGGCCACATATAGTGCATATTGCGGATCTATAATGCTTCCGTACGAATCTGATGCAGCGCGACATCGGGGTGCCGTGTTCTTCCATGTAACGATCGTAATTGGCCCGTGTGCCAAATAAAGAGAAGGACTGTTGTGAAAGGAGTCAAATGATGAGAGCGAAAGTGTTGGCCATTCTGACGTGTTTGTTGCTCGTTTGTGGGGTATCCTTTGCCGAACTGAGGGGCGAAGCCGTCAGCCATGTGTATGTTGAAGTCGTTGCGAACGTCGCGGTTGGCGTGGTGGACGCCACGGTGGAGCTGGGCACGATCCAGACCGGCGATTTCGACGGCACGATTACCTTCCGTGTCGATGCAAATGTCGAAACGATCGATCTGCAGGTCGCGGTCACGGATCTCTACAAGGGCGATTCTCTCACCGCCGAGGCCACGATTCCCGTGAGCCAGGACGCCGGCGTGCTCGTGCAGCCCGAGAACGGCAATGAAACCAAAGGCGGCGACAACGTTCTGGCGTTCGAGGGCACCACGACGGTCAACGGTTTTCCCGCCGCGACCACCGAGGTCGGCAATTTCGAAAGCGGCCAGACCGGCCACTTCAGCCAGGATGTAGACGTGACGGTAACATGGAATCAGCCGGATCCGGAACTGGCCACCGGCGAGTACAGTGGCTACGTCATGCTGACGGCGATGATTCCCGGCGTATAGACAACGTTTTGTCGTACGGTGTAAACGGATTTGAGCCTGGTGAACTGAGGGTCCTTCCAGGCCCGGGCCAATTACGATTTCTTGATGACTCAACCAAGGCAATGAACCATGCAACGAGCACACAACTATAATCCGGGACCGAAGAGAGCGACCTTGCTCGGCCTTCTTCTGCTGGGAGGAACCCTCCGGGCGAACATTGGGATCAAGCCGGCCTTCGTCGAGGTGAACCTGGATGAGGGCCGACCGGCCGGCACGTTCCTCATCTCCAATCTCGGCGACACGGAGGAGCGATTCCGAATCAATGCAGTCCACTTCACCTATACGGAAAAAGGCGGGTTGCAGAGATGCCTGAAGGGAGACCACTCCCTGGCGCAGTGGATTCGATTCAACCCGCGAGAGCTGACGCTCGCCCCCAAGACGCAACGAGCGGTCCGTTTCGCGGTAGTCCCCCGCGGGAAGCTGGCCGAGGGGGAGTGGTGGGCGGCGATGGAGCTGGAGTCCCTGGCGACCAACGAAATCGTCGCAAACGACGAGAAATCGGGCCGGTCGGTGAAGCTCAAGACGATCTCGACGATCCTGGCTCCCATCTTCGGCACGGTCGGCGAGGCATCCTATCAGGGTGAGGTGAAGAACATTCAGGTGGAGGTCGAGAAGGGAGCCGTGGTCCTCAAGACGCTGGTGGCCGCGACAGGCAACGGGCGGCTTGGCATCAAGGGCGATTATGAGATTCTGGATGCGGCGGGCGCCGTGCTCGACCGCGGCCCGACGGGCACGGGCTACGTCCTTCGGGGAGCACAGCGATGGCTGACGAAGAAGATCGAGGCCCCGATCCCGCCGGGAGAGTGCATCGTCAGGATCACTCTCAACGCGGTCCATCTGGAGCGACCCCTGGTGAAGGAGATCGCAGTTACATGGCCGGAGGTGCCCCCTGAGGCTCAGGTAGCCGCAGGGGCAGCCGCGCAGCCCGTGTCGGACACACCCCGGACGCAACCTCAGGATTCCACGGAGGAAAACAGCCAAACACAGGCACAGGGAAGTGCCGATGACAGCAGATAGAGCCTATGGCAAACAGACGCCTGGTTGGCCTGTGGGCAAGCTTATGCGCATTGCTTGCGCCGCCTGGGTGCCTGTTGTCGTCGGTTCTGTCGTCCGTTCCGCAGTCTGAAAAGGCCGCCTCCGCCGACAATGAGAGGATTGCGTCTGTTGAGTCGGATCCGCTGAATCGTGATTGGGTGTCTGTGGATCTGAGCTTTCCGGGTGTGGCCTCAGCCGATAGCGATTCTGATGATCTCGAGGGGCCAGATCTCATTGGCCCGACAGCGCCCGAGCCAGGTTACGAGTCCGACTCCCGTGTTTCCGCCCCCGCCGTCACCCCGGTACCTGATCCCAACTCTGCGGACGCCGCCCAGGAATGCGCGACCGAGCTGATCGGTTTCGTCGTGCGAGGCCGACGGCACGTCGAGCGGCTCCAGGTCGATGACATGGACTCCCTTGTCACACCGGATGGCAGGCGATTGTTGCCTCTCCTGCGCACGCTTCGCGTGTTCAGAGTCGCCATTGAGGAACAGGCCGGTGTCCTCCGGTTCACCCCGGAAGGTCTCGCGGAGGTACAGGTCGATGTCCCCAACGGGCAGATCCGAATCAAAGACAAGACCCGTCCCTTGGCACTCCGGCAGGCCGTCTCGGAAATCACGCTCAAGCCGGATATCTACATCTCGCCGGAGGATCTCAGCGAAATCCTCGACATCGAGCTGGTTTGGAACGACGAGTTGTACGAATACCGCACCCAGTTGGACCGCAAGCTGAGCATCTGGAAGACAAGAGCTGGGACATCTCTGCTTTCTGGGGAGACTCAGTTCATCGAGATGGATTTGCCTGAAGCGCTGCCGCCGGCGGATCGAAGCCGCGATGTATTGCAGTTCGCTCAACTCGAGTGGCGTCCGAGTTATAGCTGGCACCGCAACACGTCCCAGGGAGACTCTGCCCCTTCCGATTCGCACGTAGTCAACATCGCCGGCCCCAAAGAAACGCTCTGGGGCAATTGGTCCGACGGGCAGTACAAAGTCAGGATCTCGCACCCGGACCGGACATGGTCCACCACGGAAGGCTGGCAGTGGCCCAACGACGATCCATATGTCGCCGAGGTGGATTGGTTTGAGTGGGTTCATCGCTGGTCTTGCGCCGAGGTCACCGTGGGAGATTCGACGTTCGGCCTGAGCGACCTGGTGTATCCGATCTTCAGTGCGTCCGGCATGAGGATCAACGGCTTGACAGGCTGGACCCCTGAGGAGCTCAAGACCGACAAATCCAATCTCGGATTGCGCCAGTACTTCGGTCAGGCCCAGGTATTCGAAGGTCCGGCGCCGATCGACGCGACCGTGGAATTGCTCCTCAATGGCAGATCGATCGACGTCCGGACCGTGCGTCCGGAGGCGGACGCCCCGCCGGGGATGGGGACCTACCGTTTCGACGACATCGAGCTGCCCTCCGGAATCCTCAATGAAGTCACCGTCATCATCCGAGAAACCAACGGCAATGAGATTCGCGTGGAGAAGTCGATTGTCGGGACGCCCCAACTGTTGCCGAAGGGCCACACCGCCTACCTGGGAATCGTCGGCACCAAGCGGGAAGCCGACACAACCGATCACGAGAGCCTCGATGCCGGGGATTTCTACGGCTACATCACCGGGGCTCGTCTGCTCCATGGATTGAGCGACCGGCTCAGCCTGGGCGTCATCCTGGCCTGCGAAGAGGATCACCACCATCGATACCTGGACGAGGACAGCATCCTGGGCAACCGGATCTACCCCGAGTCGAGCGGGCACGCGGGCGCGACGCTCTCCTATTTGCCCATCGACAATCTGATCCTCTCGGGCGACCTGGCGGCCAGCCAGGGACAGGGACAGGATGAATACGACGACCTTGCGATCCGCACACGGGCCGAGTACCTCCCGACACAGAAGCTCAGCCTGGACCTCGACTTGTTGACACTCGGATCGGACTACTTCGACGGCACAGACCCTCAGGTGTGCGATCGTCAAGGTGGGGAGACCGGCCTGTCGTGGAGACTTCACAAGAAATGGACTCTCGATGGCGGCATAGGATGGATCCGCGACAACGTCAACGGAGAGCTGGACGAGACCACAGAGGTGAGCTATCAGAATGTGGGCCTATCAACGACGATTCTGCCCCGCGCCACTCTCGGCACGCGGTTGCATCTCCTGGACGTGAGCACGGAGGGCGACTCCAGGATCATGACGGAACTCGGCATACGAACCACTCTGCGACGCGACCTGAGCCTGTACGGGCAGGTCTTCCTGGGCGAGGAACTATCCGTCGGCGATGAGGATCGCTTTCTGTCTCTTCTGAGGCTTCGACATGCCCCGCGTCTTCTGCGACCGTCGCAGTACTGGACGCTCCGCAAGACCCTGAACGCCAACAACACCCTCAGTCTCGTCTACAATGACGCCCAGACCGAGGAGACGCTGTCGCTGGTTCATGACCTGAGAATCGATGGAAAGAACCACCCGCTGCGTCTCCGCACGGAGATCCTCAGGGAGCTGTCGAACGAGAGCGGCACAGACGACTACGGATTCCGCATGCGAGGACAGTACCTCCTCGACCGGACGGGGTACAACTACATCAGCGCCACCGGCGAGTACCGACAGGGCGACTACGCATTCCTCCTGTCCCTGAACATCAAACAGCTTTACTCCAAACATCACAGGCGGATGGTGAGTATCAACGAAAGCCGAGTCCGAACGGCCTACGGCGCCATCCACGGCGTCGTGTTCCTGGATTACAACGGCAATCACGTCCTGGACTCGAACGAGCCGGGGGTGCCCGATGTGAAGGTGTGCCTGGGTCAAAACCTCAGTGCCCTCACCGACAAGAAGGGCTATTACATCCTGTCCGCCCGACCGAACACGCCGGAGGTGCAGGTGTACCTGGATCCCGGAACCATCCCGGCCATATACACGGTGACCAATGGAACGCAGAAGGCCAAACTCTACAGAGACAGTCTGACGGAAGTGAATCTGAGCGTCGCGCCGCTGATTTCCATGATCGGGCGCGTCGTCATGATCGAGCCGAACGCTCCCGACCCCAACGCAACGGCCCCTGAAGCCGCGAGTACAGACATAAGCGCCACGATCCTCGACGGCGTGGCGGAGGACGTTCAGCAAGCAGGCTCGCCGACGAGACAGCCGGCCTCCGGCGTGCGCGTCTCTCTGTACAATCCGCAATCGGGCCTGCTGGTTGCTGAGTCCATCACAGGCAAGGACGGCAGTTACTACCTCGGGGACATCAAGCCGGGGCGGTACACCCTTCGCGTGGACTCCAAGACACTACCGAAATCCTGTGAACTGGTCGAGCCGGAACGCGCCGTCGAGGTGGCCGCAACAAGAGAGGAGTTCTTGGAGATCGAACAACCCGACTTCGTCGCAATTCCAAAGACAGAAGAGGAGCCACCGGAGGACCACGGCAAGGAATGAGACGCCTCGGCGTCACTCGCAATGCACAGCAGATCGTCCCGCTCGGAGCATCTGATGAAACCCCTCAACCGAACCGAGCATCGAGCCCATGGCGTTGAACTGGTTCCAACAGAAAGCAGGCAGGTCCGTCTCTGCGTTGGCGCCGGTCGTCACAGCACACAGGATGATCCGCCCGCCCTCGCGAACCCAGATACTCAGATGATTCAGGCCGGGACAGAGCACCTGGAGCACGACTCCGTCAGGAGCAGCGGCCTGCTCCTTCCCATCGGCCAGGCTCAGGACGTCAAGACCGCCGAACCCCTGAATGACAGCCGCTTTCACCACGGATTCTGGAGAACGTGTCAAGGCATCTGGACATCGTCGCATACGTCCATTATTGGGCCTTCACATCGTAGCAGAACAGCACATCCGCCCAGCGAAGGTAGAGCTTCCCATCGGAGATCACCGGATGCGCCCAGGCGGGTCCGTCGGCGCCGGGACGTTTCGGGAGCTTGAACGTCCCCTTGAGGTTGTACTTCTCGGGGGTCGCCTCCACCAACGCCGCGACGCCATTCTCGTACAGGAAGTACAGGCATCCATCGGCATACAACACGCAGCCGGAGCCCCTGCCGGGTTGATCCGCCTGCCACAGGATCTTACCGGTCTTCATCTCGATGCAGGTGGGCTCGCCCTTGTTGTGATTGTGGCCGCCGTAGACGCAATCGCCGGCCTTGAGGAACCCGCCGTGATGGTTCTGGAACTTGCCTGCATCGAGCCAGTACACTTCTTCGGCCTTCACGCCCCGACCGTCGCGAGCGAGCTTGAGCAAGGCAGACCCTGTCCCATAGGCAGTCGAGGTGAAGATGTAGTCGCCATCGATGACAGGAGTCGGGATGTTCGCAACGCCGTTGGCGATGCGGTTGTATCCCCAGAGGAACTTGCCGTCTGCGGAGACGCCGACCAGTCCCTCGTTCGTCAGTTGCACGTACTGTTTCACGCCTGCGCCGTGACTGATCCGAATGGAGGAATAGCCGGCCTCGTCCTTCCCGTTGTCACCGATGTCCGGCATGGAACACGTCCAGATCGTCTGTCCCGTCTTCTTGTTCAGAGCAGCCAGAACCGCCTTGTGCCCGCCGGGCGTGCAGAGCAGCCGGTCGCCGTCGATCAGGGGCGATTCGCTGAACTGCCAGCCCGGATTCGCTGCCCCGCCCAGATCCGTGAGCAGGTTCCGGGTCCAGATCACCTTGCCGCTGTCGGCAGCAACGCAGGCGACGTTGCCTTCGGTGCCAATCGCGTAGACGAAGCCATCGTCCACCGTCGGCGTGCAACGCGGACCGCCATCGCCATGGGGTTTGCCCACCTTGGCCGTCCAAAGCTCCTTCCGCGTGTTCAGATCGTAGACATAGACGCACTGGGCCTTTTCGCCGCCGACCTGCCGGTCGCCCATGGTGTAGAGTTTCCCATTCTTGACGGCAACGGTCGCATAGCCCGGCCCCAGGCCGGTAATCTCCCAGAGCAGCTTCGGGCCGCCACTGGGCCATTGCTTGAGCAGACCGGTTTCCGTACAGATGTTGTCCCGGTTTGGCCCCTGCCACTGCGGCCAGTCTGCCGCATGGAGGCTGCTTGCGAGAAGAACCAAGGTGATAGTAATGGCGACAGAGGATTTGATCGCTCCAGACATCCGAAGTACCCTTTCACACGGCTCGATTGCATACAGGGACTCTGTCCCCTCTTTAGAACCATCGTAGCCTAATACACTCGACTTGGCAACTGGGGTTCGCGGAAACCGCGTGGAGCCGGCCGGCTCGATCGACGGTGCGAATCCCGTCACTCCCACGCGAACCGATCCGTGAAGGCCAGCGCGCCGGGGGGACAGGCTCTGACGCATTCTGCCGCCGCGGTTTTCAGGCCTTCGGCCAGCGATTCGCCGAACGGCACGGCGACGCGAACATCGAACCCCCGCCCGACGAACGTCAAGCCGAGCTTCTCCCCATGCGCGGAAGCGATCTGGATACAGATACCACAATCGATGCATTTGCCTGGCTCGTAGATCACGTCCGGATGTTGTGTCTGCTGGACGAAGACTCCTCGCTGGGCTTTGTAGCGGGTCTGTTTGGCGTCATACGTCTCCGCGTGTCGCCGCAGGAGGCACCTATCGGTCTTGCGGCAGTCACAACCAAGACAACGAAGGGATTCGGCACGGGCCTCGTGACGAGAGAACCCATCCACAGGGCGCGCGAGCGGCACTCTCGGCTCGGGACCGGCCTCGCGGAGGAATACCTCCAGCTCCACGTCATCGAGTTTGCCCATCCGACTGTTGAACGGCCTCATGGGGCCGACGACCCGCTCGCCGGCCAGATACTGGCGGATCGATTCAGCGGTTTCCTTGCCGTCCGCGACCGCACGGACAGCCAGTCGTCGCTTTCGCACCACGTCGCCGCCGGCGAAGATCCCGGGGATGCTCGTGGTTCCTGTGCGCGAGTCGATCTTGACGCCCTCGGCCGACGCATCGACGCCGAGGGCGTCCGCGTCACCGGCTTTCAACTCACCGGTGGCAAGGAATACGGCGTCGAACCGCTCGCGGATCTCCTCTATCAAGATGGCGGTCCCCACGCGGGCACGGAGCTGGAACGTCACGCCGAGCCGGGCGATCTGGGCGATTTCCCGATCGAGCACGTCGCGAGGCAGATGCTTCTCCGTCACGGCGTATCGCAACATGCCGCCGGGCTCGTCGTGCTCGTCGAAAACCGTGCAATCGAAGCCTCCGAGTTGCAGGTAATAGGCCGCGGACAGTCCCGCCGGACCGGCGCCGACGATCGCGACTCGCTTGCCCTTCCCGGGGAGCAGCGATGGACTGTAAGGTCGGTCGGACCGCAGGTCCACGTCGGCAACATAACGCTTGAGCAGGCAGATCGACACCGCTTCGTCGTGCTGCTTGCGCCGGCACACCTTCTCGCACGGCGCCGGGCAGATTCGCCCGAGCACCGCGGGGAGCGGAATGTCCCGCTTGACCGTCTCGATGGCCTCTTTCAACCGCCCCGCTGCGATCTGTCGAATCATCAGCGGGATGTTCATCCGGGCAGGACAGCCCATCTGGCACGGCCCCATGCAATCGCCGACGTGGTCGCTCAGGAGGAGCTCCAGCGCCGCCTTGCGGGCGTCGAAGACCTCCTCACTGTCGCTCTCGACCTGCATCCCGTCGCGGACAATCGTGCCGCAGGCGGGGACCAGGCCGTTCACGCCGGCGACCTTCACCACGCACACCATGCAGCTCGTCGTCGCTTCGTGGCCTTGCAGGTGACACATCGTAGGGATGGGAATCCCCAGCTTGCCCGCAGCGTCAAGGATCGTTGTCCCGGCGTCCACCTGCACTTCGCGACCGTCTATCGTGATCTTCGGCATGCTCATTCCACCCGAACGGCGTTGGCGGGACAGACGCTCTTGCACGTCCCGCACCGGACGCATTTCTCAGGATCGATCTCGTGTTTCTCACAGGGCTTCATCGCGATGGCCTCGGTCGGACAATGCTGGGCGCAGATCGTGCAACCGATGCAGTCGTCCGTGATGGAGTAGCGGATCAGGGCCTTGCACTTGCCCGCCGGACAGCGCCCCTGCACGTGCGCCTCGTACTCCTCGCGAAAGTACCGCATCGTCGAGAGAACGGGATTCGGCGAGGTCTTGCCCAGCCCGCACAGGCTGCCCTGCTTGATCATCTTCGCGAGATGTTCGAGTTCGTCGAGGTCGGACGACTCGCCTTGGCCTGCGCAGAGCCGGTCGAGGATGTCCAGCATCCGTCTCGTCCCGATTCGACAGAAGGTGCACTTGCCGCACGATTGATTCTGCGTGAATTGCAGGAAATACCGGGCGATATCGACCATGCAGTCGGTCTCGTCCAGCACGACCAGACCGCCGGAACCCATCATGGCCCCCGCTTCGGTGAGGGACTCGTAGTCCACGGAGAGGTTGTCCTTTGCGACCGGGATGCATCCGCCGGAGGGGCCGCCGACCTGGACCGCCTTGAACTTCAGGCCACCTGCGATGCCGCCTCCGATCTCGTCGATGATCTGGCGGACCGAGATGCCCATCGGAACCTCGATCAGCCCGCCGCGTGCGATCTTGCCCGCCAGAGCGAAGACCTTGGTGCCCTTGCTCTTGCCCACTCCGATGTTCGCGAAGGCCTCGGCTCCATTGCGGAGAATCCAAGGCACGCACGCGTAGGTCTCGACGTTGTTGATGAGGGTGGGCAAACCCCACAGGCCTTTCTGCGCCGGGAACGGCGGGCGGAGCCTGGGCATTCCGCGACGACCCTCGATGCTGGCCATCAGAGCGGTCTCCTCGCCGCAGACGAACGCGCCGGCGCCCGCGACGATCTTCAGTTGCAGCGAGAAGTCCGTGCCAAGGATGCTCTCGCCCAGAATCCCGTGCTCGCGGCACTTGTCCAGTGCCTCGGTGACTCGCTGGATCGCGAGCGGATACTCCGCACGGATGTAGAGGAATCCCTCGTGCGCCCCGACGCAGCGGGCGGCGATCACCATGCCCTCGATGATCCGATACGGATAGGACTCCATCAACATGCGATCCATGAACGCACCGGGATCGCCCTCGTCGCCGTTGCAGACGATGTACTTTTTCGCGGACTGTGCGGCGCGGACGGCGGACCACTTCAGATGCGTGGGGAAGCCTGCACCGCCCCGGCCGCGAAGGCCGCTGATCTCGATCTGTCGGATCACCGCCTCCGGGGTCAGCTCCTTGATCGCCTTCTCCAGGCCCTGGAAACCGCCGTTGCGACGGTATTCGTCCATGTCGGTCGGGTCGATGTGCCCGCAATGCTCCGTCGCGATGTGGATCTGCCGGCCGAGGAAGTCGGAGACCGCCTGGTCCCGTACGTGGATCGAGTAGCGAGTGACAGGCTCCCATTTCTCATCCGTCAGCAGGCGGTCGAGGGCGGTGGAGACCGCGTTGGTGAGCTTTCGATGGGGACCCTTGACGCCGAAGTGCCGTTGAATGATCGGCCTGGCATCCTCGGGCTGCACCCTCGCATAGAGATACGACGACTGGTCCGGCTGTACGATCTCCAGCAGAGGCGTCTGGTGACACATCCCCACGCAGCCGACCCGCTTGACGGGGACCTGGACGCCCGTCTGGGCGAGGGCTTCCTGCAGGGCACTGTGCAACCTGCCGCTTCCGCGGGCGACACAGCAGGAGCCGAGTCCGATTCGGACCTCGCCGCGGACGCCCGCCTTTGCGGGATGCAATCTGTGCGACTTGCCCGACGACGCGGTTCTGGCCTGCTCGTGTCGGAGGAAATCGCTCAGCACGTGGGGCACGGTCTCGCGCGTCAGATGGCCGTAGGTCACGCCGTCGATCTGCACAGCCGGCGCCAACGTGCAGCAGCCCAGGCATGCGATCCGTTCGACCGTGAACAGCTTCCGGGCGTCGGTGTCCTCGCCCTCGGGAATCGCCAGGTGGGTGCGGAACGCATCATAGACCGATTCGGCGCCCTTGACGTGGCAGGCGGTGCCGATGCACACGTGGATGATGTGCTTGCCCGCGGGACGATGGCGGAACTGATCGTAGAACGTCGAGACCCCTGCAATCGAAGCCGGCGTGATCTCCGTCAGCTCGCACACCCGACGCAGCGCCTCCTCGGGCAGATAGCCATAGTGTCCCTGGATCGCCTGCAGGAGCTCCAACACCCTCTCTTTGCCGGCGCCGACCCGCTGGACGGTTTCCTCGACAAATGCCAGGTCCAGTTGTTCTGTTGGTTCTTGATTCGACATATCGAACGATCCGGTCTTACTGGGCCTTTCCGATGCAGTAGAGGTTCTCGACTCCGCGAATGTACATCCGCCCGTCTGCAAACGCAGGCGATGCAAAGCACTCCTCGCCCAGCTCGCACTTGCCCAGCTCCTTGTACTCGGGCCCGACCTGGGCGATGTGCATGACGCCCTTCATATCCAGGACGTAGAGCTTGTCCCCCACGATGCTCGGGGATGCCCGGAAATCACCTTTGATCTTCTGCTCATACAGTTTGTGCCCATCCTCGATCCTGCAGCAGATCAGCAGATCGGCGCTCTCCAGCAGGTACACATAGGTCCCGTCGCTGACGGGGGAACAGATGTCCGGCCCGCCTTCCTCCATCTTCCAGACGACGTGCGTCTTGCTGACGTCGCCCTGCCCGGTCGGTTTGACAGCGACCAACTGCGCGTAGGGTTCTACCGCCAGGATGAGCCCGCCGGCATAGATCGGCGATGGCGTGACATCGCCGCCGAGACACTCGGCCCGCCAGATCTCCTTGCCGTCCGCAGGGTGGTAGGCGACGACGTTCGGATCGGCCAGCGTAATCAACTGAGGTTTCCCCTCCACTTCCACCACGACGGGCGAAGACCAGGAGTTCGGCAGATCCCGTTTGGTCTCCCAGGCGACCCGGCCGCTCGTCCCGTCCAATGCGATGACCTTCGATTTGCCCTCGCTGCCGTCGCCCTGGTCGTACTGGATGAGGACCAGTTTCTCATAGGTTTCCAGCGACGCGGCGTACCCGTAGGCGCTGTCCGGCACACCCAGGTTCTTGTGCCACAGACGACGACCGTTGAAGTCGAACGCCGCCACGTCGCCGGTAGGGAAGATCGCGTAGATCCGCCGGCCATCCGTCGCGGCGGTGCAGGCGGCGTACCCCGTGTCCTCCATGAGCTCCAACTTCTCCTCGACCGGGACCGTGGGGACATCACCCGTCCACAGCAGTCGGCCGGACCTCGCGTCGAAACAGTACACCTGTCGTGCGTTGGGGTCCGCGCCGGTGAGGAAGACGCGATCCTTCCAGACCACCGGCGAATTGCGACCGGGCATCGGCACCGCGGTCTTCCAGAGGATGCCCTCGCCTGTCTTGCCGTTCCAGGAGGTGGGGATGTTGGCGTAGGCGCTGACGCCAGCCCCGCCGGGACCTCGGAACCGAGGCCATTGTCCCTGCTTGTCCTGCATCGAGGCAAAGGGAGGTTCCGCATCCTGCGCCTGCGCGAATCGGACGTGTCCCATCATCCCGAGGACCGTCATGCCCACCACCAGGACAGCCAATCCCCCTGCGACGGCCCAGCGGGCCTGCCTGCCTTCTCTCACCTGCATCTCTCCTCGATCTGTCGTCCCATGTTGCGGCCTTGGCGGCTCTTTGCCCAGATCGTATGCGATCTTGCCCGCGATCAGCAGGACGATCACACTGCCGAGCAAGGCATAGGCCGTTCGCTCGGCAAAATCCAGTCGCCAGAGTCGGTCCTGTCGGATTTTGAGATCCAGTCGGCGGACTTCGGACAGGAGCGTCTCATTCGTCGGGTCCTTCTGCACCTGGAGCTGCATGGCCGCCAGCCTGTTCTCGCGCATAGGCCCAAGCACGGCACTGCCGAGGAGGTTGACGACCAGCAACACGGTGAAGATGCCCGTGAAGACCGCGCCCACAGCAGCAGTCGTCCTGGCCGATTGGCACCAGACATTCAGTTGTTTCGTTTCTTGTGTCATCGATGCCTTGCGGCTGCCTCCTTGTTCTTCTTGATTCGCTCGTGCTCTTTCGGACAGGCCCGATAGCATCGCGCACAGGCGAGACAACTCGCCGGGTCCGCTTCGTACTCGGTCCGCCTGCGACGAACGGACAGGACGATCAGCTTGCCACCGGCAATGAGACCGACGAACCCGCCCAGCAGTGCTCCGCCCACACCGAATCGATTGCGGATCTGCGTCGCATCCGCATAGAGTAATTCCGTGGTCTGTCCTGTGGCTCGGAACGCATCGCTCACGTCGGTCGTCCCCTCGACCTGGCCTGTCTCTTCCAAGTAGACTCGCTCCGCGGTGCGGACCCTCGGGTTCACACGAGCCAGTTGCCCTCTCGACGCGTAGCCGCCCCAGACACCCCCGGCTGCGAGGATCGGCAGCAGCACGAGAAACAGAACCAGCCTTCGTTTGGCGATCTTGTACTCCCCCTCGGGCCAGTCGCCGGTCGGCTCGCGAATCGCACCGAACGGACAGGCATCCTCGCACAGGCGACACTGGATACACTCGGTGGGCGTGATCGTGACCCGTCGCTTGGACAGACGCGACAGATTACGGAGAATCACGCCGTAGGGACACAGGAATCGGCAGTAAGGCCGCCCGATGAACAGCCCGATGAGCAGCAGACACACGCCGACCAGCAGGATATTCCAGTTGCCGCCCATCCGGAAGAAGCCCACGAATGGATCGTATCGGCAGATGATGAACGCACTACCTGTGGCCGCGAAGAGGACTGCGGCACCGAGATAGGCGTAGGCCAACAGTCGCAGGCCGCTCTCCAACCAGCGCGGCACGGTCACAGGGTGAATCAGGACCGCGTCTTGGATCGCCCCGAGGGGACAAACGGCACCGCAGAATACACGACCGCAGAACAGCGTGAACACCAGCGGGACGACGAAGAAAACCGCGGCGGCAATCGGGATGGCATAGCTGCTGTCGAAGACGGTCAAGGTCACGTTCTGGATCGCGCCGATCGGGCAGATGCACCCATCCCGCAGGAAACCGAAGTACAGCAGAGCCGCGATCATCAACACAAACACGGCCCGGCGACTGCGTCTCGTGAGAATCAGGTGGGAGGCAAGCAGCAACGCAAGCACCAGCACGCCGGCATCGAGGTACTCGCGCCAGACAGGCTGCGGCGTCGGGGTGGTCGTCTCGGGAAACTGGTAACCGCTCTCGAACTCCGGCGGGGGAAAACGGATCTCGCCCTGCGTCTCCGCGCCGGCGGCCAGCAGAACCGTCAGAAAGGCTGCGATGCGAACGAAGCGGTTCATTCCTTTCGATCCGCCCCTTTCAGCAAATACGGCTGGTCCGCAGGCACGCGCTTGAACGCCTGCGAAGGACAAGCTGCCGCGATGGCGCACTCGTTGCAGTTCTTGCACCGGTCGTGACGCACCTGGAGATAGAGCGATCCGTTGCCGAACACCGTGCACCCTTTGACGCACTTGGCGCAGCCGTTGCACAGCGCCTCGTCGATCGTGTACTCATAGTACGGGTCCTCGACGTAGGTCCGTTTGATCGCGCCGGTCGGACAGAGTGCGTTCTCCGCAGCGGTATCCAATGCCTTGGGCTCCGGCACGAGATACCCCGTGCACAGATCGCAGTATCCGCACATCGCATAGGTCTGGACGCACTTGACCGCGGACTCCTCCAGCACGCAGTACGTCGCACAATTGCCGCACGCGATGCACTTGTACGGATCGATCTGCCAAACGAGGTTGTCGCGGTTGTTCCGTGCGACGCTCAGTCCGGCGGCGGCCCCCGCGCCGGCCAGACAGCCGCCCCACAGACCGTCCCGAAGGAACTTGCGTCGAGTCACGTTCTCCTGTCTATCCGCCATGGCGAACCCTCGTTAGCGCATCGCGGGTCGAGAGCGCGCGAGGCAGGCCGCAATCTGCGAATGCCGCACACTCCCGGCACATCCCGCTGTGGAGGCACTTGCCCTCCCGCAAGAGCCTGCGCCGTTTCAAAACGACCGCCCCGCCGCCAAGCCCGAGCAAGGCTAGGCCTGCACCCCGCAGGGCTCGCGTGATGAACTGCCGCCGTGCGTGCAGTCTGCTCAGAAATCCAGTCACCGGCCCATCTCCTTTCTCCGAAATGTCTTCACTGTGTTGTCCTCCGGATCGAGGACGTAGATTCGACCGTCCGCACCGGCAGCGACATCGAGCCCGCTGCCCTGGGCCTCTTCCGGCGTCTCGTAGACCTTCATCTGCTTGCCGCTTGCGAACTGATCGGAACCCGCGACAACGCCGACGAAGCCGCCGTCGCTGTTGTAGACTTTCACGCGGACCAGTCCTTTTTCCGCCGTGACGAAGCCGCCGTTCGGCAGCAGGGCGAAGCTCGCGGGGTTGCAGCACCCGCAGAAACCCTCGACGCCAACCGAACGCTCGCCCCACGAGAACTCGAGGTCACCGTCGATGGTGAACGTGTCGATGCGGTTCCGGCCGGGGTCCGCCACTCGGAGCATGCCGTCTCGGCCCACCGCCAGATCGAAGTGCGGACTGGGCACCAGGAACCCCGGGATGTCACGCTCGGGGTCCTTCTCCCCGATGTGATCGATGAGCGTGCCCGTGGTGTCGTAGCGCAGCACGATCCGATGTCCGGCGTCGGCCACGAAGACCGCGTCCTTGTGCAGGGCGATGCTCGTCAGAACCGCTTCATCGCCCAGGGGTTCCCAGGAGGCGACCACCCTGCCCTGCGCATCGAGGACTTCTACGCGGTCTCTCATGCCGACGTAGATCGCGCCGTCGTCCGAGATCGCCAGGCATTGCGGCTCGCCCGCCAGGCCGATCGTGCTCTCGATCTGGCCGGTGTCGCTGAGCACGCGAATCGCCTTGTTGCCGGCAACGTGAATCCGGCCCTTTGCGTCGACGATGATCGCGCGGGACTCACTCAAGCCCGTCCGGATAGTCGGACCCGATTGCGCGTAGAGAATCAGGTTCGGATCGATCCTGGCCAGCCGACTCAGATCGTAGGCATATGCCTCGCTCAAGCCGCTACCCGTCTTGCCGGTCGTGTCAAGCTGGAGAACCGCCACCACCGCCGCGACGACGGCCGCTATGACCAGCACGACGACAAGCCAGTCGCTGCCGATTCTCCCTGACATTCCCTGCATGATCGAACCCTGCACCTCTGTACGACAAGAATCTGCGAGCACCGCAGTTTTCACGGGCGAGATGCCCGTGCTATGGTTGAGCGATATCGAGACACACCATCCGCTTGAGGTCGCGGACGATCAGCCTTCCGGAGGCAATCGCCATCGGACCCCAGCATTCGAATCCATCCATGACTTTGGCCCGAGCCAATGGGTCGTACCCGGAGGCGCTCGGCTCGACGACAGTCAGCACGCCGGAATCGTCGAGCACATAGAGCAGCCCATCGGCGATCGCATAGGGGCCGCTGCCGAACGTGTGGGCGCTCGTACTGGTCCAGACGACGTTGCCCTCCAAATCCAGACACACCAGTTGCTCGTCCATGCCGATGCCGAAGACGTGCCCGTCATAGAAGATCGGCGTCTGCTGCATCGTGCCGAAGACGCTGGTCGGATGCAGAAACTCGCGGGCCACCGCGATTTCGCCCCCGGACTCGGTCAGACGCAGCATCGCGCAGCCATAGTCATACTGGCCGTAGCCGGCGGACAGGAAGATCCTGTCCTGGCCCACGATCACCGGCATCGGCACATTGGTGCGGACCTTCCATTCTTCGGTCTTCCACAGGACCTGCCCGTCCTGCACGGCGACGCCGACGACGCCGCCGGCCTTGGTCGAGCCGCCGCAGTAGATGTAGAATTGCCTGCCCGCGAACTCCATCGGGACGACGGACGAATGCGTCATCACCCACCCGTCCGGGTTGGGCGTCTGCCAGACGATCTGGCCCGTCGCACAATCGACCGCCAGCATCAAGACGCTCCCCGCGGGAGCGAGGATCGCTCTGCCGTCGTCGATCAGCGGACACTGGGCCGTGTACCACTGGGGGATCTCGGTCCCATACTCCTTGACCAGGTTCAGCATCCAGCGGAATTCACCCGTCTTGGCATCGAGGCAGGTGACATGGCCTTTCGGCCCCATGGTGACGACGTGCCGGTCTGTCACGGCCGGCACGGTGCGGCTTATGCCGTGGAATCGCTTGATCCTGACCGGGTAGGAGTATCGCCAGATCTCCTTGCCATCGTTGAGTGAGAGGCAACGGACGACATCCGCCTGATTGGCCTGGTCGTAGTCGAGGAGGTAGACCCGTCCTTGGAGCACGGCGGCCCCGGCATAGCCCTCCCCGACGTCTATGGACCACAGCACGCGAGGCCCCTCGGCCGGCCACGTCCGACTCAGGGCCACCTTCTCGGAACTGATCGCATCGAAGTTGGCGCCTCGAAATCGGGGCCAGGCGCCCGGCAGATCCGCCGGCATCCCATCCGATGTCGTCAGCGTCCCCGCGATCTTGATGGGCTCATCCACCTCGCCAGCGTTCGCGGGTTTGCCGTCCGCACCAGGCAGACGCTCCTGGAGACTCACCGCCGCATCCGCGCCGAGCCAGAGTTGGATCAGCATAAGCACGCCCGCGACGGCGAATGCCATAGGGATCATATTGGCGAGGAGCTTCTTCATCGATCACCTGAAGACAAATCCGAAGCATGAAATCCGAAATCCGAAACGAATCCAAATGAGGGAATCCGAATGACAGAAACGCTATCGTCCTTCGGTGGGCCTTGTCTGGAATTATGAATCTTGTTCATTTGAATTTGTTTCGAATCTCGTGCTTTCTTCCATTATTCCTGTCTGAGCGCATCGAGCAGTGGGCCCCGCAGGGCCAACGTCCCCGCCAGCCAAACCCAGGCGGCGCCGCTGACCGCGATGGCGGCAATCGTAGCCAGCAGGGAGACATAAGGCACCTCGGCCCCCGGCGACTGCAGGGCCGGGAGCACCGCCACGACAGCGGAGACACCCCCGCAGACCAGACCCGCGAGCATCAGACCCCAGTGTTCGTAGAAGACCATACGTCGAATCCTGGCCCTCTCAAACCCCACCGCCCGGAGCATCGCCAGCTCGCCCCGTCGCTGGAGCATGTTGCGGAGCACCACAAGACCCAGCCCGATACTCCCGAGAGCAAGCCCCAGCCCGCCAAGAGCCGTGAAGATCGACAGATACGTGCTCTCCACGGCACCGAACGCAGCCAGTCTTTCCCGTGCGGGCGTGAGGACCAGCCCACAGTCCGTCAGGCCCGACGAGAGCCTCTGCGCCACGGACGCCATCTTATCCGCCGACGCGTCAATAAGCAAAACCCGATATCCGTCGACCGAAGGAAACCGTGTGACGAACTCCTTTTCGGCGATGACCAGACTGCCTTGCAGAATCGAGCTGGCCAGCATGCCGACGATCCGCACGCGGAAGGATTTGCCCATCTCGTCGATGTACTCGACCTCATCGCCGATGCTCTTGCCCAACGCCCAAAAGACGGTTGGATAGTCGCCAACCGCAGGGACTACGTCGTTCTCCAAGTCCATCCCAAGCAGGTCCCACCCTTTTACGCCCTCAGCCTCCGGCATCTGCGACGTGAACTGGAACGCCCCCCGACTCTCAAGGGCCTCGGGTCGAGCGGCCAATAACCTCGGCCGTTGGGCGCGATTGAGATTCAGGCAGCTTGCGTCGTCCCCCTCGTAGAGACGGAGTTGGACCGCCTCCAACCCATCCAGCTGCGGGTCCGTGAGCCCGAGGCTCTTGCGGCCCGATCTGCTGTTCAGATCGTACAGGATGCCGATCGAGGATTCACCGTAGAGGGCAAAGCCCCCGGTGCCGGAATCCCTCCTCTGTGGTCCCCGCGGAGGCTCGCGCCGATTGGCCCCGACGGCAACGACCATGAATACGCCGCAAGCCAGCAGCCCGATGATTCCCAGGCTCCGCCCTCGACGACGTGCGGCGTTCCGCAGGCCCAGTCCCTGCAACGAAACGAGCGGCCGATCCCAACCGCCCGCCGCGATGGAGAGCACCGCATGATTGAGACCCAGGGTTCCGAGCAGCAGAAGCGCCGCAGCCCCGAAGAACATGCCGGCCATGGTCTCGCTGTCGCCGGCAGGCATGACAAACACAAGAACCGCCGCACCAGCGAAGGCAATGACTGTAACAAGGATGCCCAATCGGCCTCGTGCGCGAGACGCGACAGCGGACAGATGCTCCTCGTTGCCGGCCAGCAGTTCGCGAGCGGGAAGTCTCCCCTGCTTTCGTAGCGTGACCCAGACTGCAAACAACGCCGCGATGAGTCCGCCCAGTCCGCCCACAAACAACGTCAGAGTCGTCGCGTGGAAGCGGATCTGGGCGTCCGCGACGGCGCCGCTCCAGAACGTGGACAGGCCGAAGAGCATCAGACGGGTGTACAGCAGACCGGCCGCAACCCCCAGGATAGTCCCGGCCAATGCGATGATCCCGCCTTCCGCGAGCAACAGTTGCTTGACCCGTCTCACAGGCCAGCCCACCGCGAGGAGCAGGCCGATCTGCTGACTGCGGCTCTCGATTCCGAATACGAAGAGCAGTCCGATCAGAATGATTGCCGAGCCAATCAGGAACATGCTGAGACCGAGAAAGAGCTGGCCGAAGTCCGTCCCGCCACGGCCCGCCTGTTGACCTCGCGCCCGCACCGGCTGGAAGAACAGACCCACGGTAGCCGGATCAACGGCACTCATCAGGTATCGAGCCACTTGTCCATCGAGCCCGGCCCGCCAGGGATAACGGATCGCGGTCAGGTTGCCGTATCGATTACCCCAGCGAGATTGGCCGGCCTCGAGGGTAATGAAGGCCTTGGGCGTGCCACGGTGCTCGTCCCAGTACTGTTCGTCCTTGGGTCGTATCCTGTCCAGATCGACCGGGATGCCCGGCTCCCAATCCCGGCAGTTGTCCACGTCCGCCAGTCCGGGAAAAGCGGGCATCAGCGAAGGATCAGCCGCAGCGCCCTCAAGCGGCATGATCTTGACGACCTTGAACCATCCGCGCTCCTCGCGCAGCGTTCGGGCGACTCCCATGACATAGTACACAAGGTCGATGGAGTCGCCGACGCGGGCACCGAGATCATCCGCGAGCCATTGATTGATGACGATCTCATCGGCATGCATGCCCGCCGGGACCAGGTCACGACAGCCGGCGTCGAGCGCCGCGACCATCGAGTACGGCGTCGCCTTGTCCCCCAGGCGGATCTCGTTGACGAAGTACGTGAGCACGCCAAGGGCGCAGGGATCCGCCTTCATCGCCTCGTCGCCCAGGGACTCCTCGATGAAGATCCGCCGGCTGCGGAGTTCCAGGGTGTTCCGCTCGTCCAGATGCTCCAACTCGATGCCTGCGTCCGCAGGCTGCCATGCCTTTCGCACGGCGCCATTCAGCTCGGACAGCGAACAACCAGGTTTCAGTCGCGCCGCCAGGAGCAGGTTGATCCGTCCCGGCTGCTCCATCTTCTCCGCAAGCCAGTTCCGCGGGACGAACACGTTCAACGGCGCTGCCTGATTGGCCGCAAGGTCGAATCGAGCGAAGGCGGCCTCGTCGGCCACCGCCAGCACCTTGAGTCGAAACGCAACGGTCCGATCCTCGTCCGATACCAACGGGACGTCACGAGGCATTGTCGTGACTCTCTCGATCCGCAGGAGCACCTCCCCGCCGGAGGCGACATCGAGCTGTTTCGCGACGGCCTCGCTCAGGACGACTCCCTCGTCCGTCGTTTCTCCAAACGGATTGGTCCCCGAGCCAAGCGCATAGAATCCCTCATCCACGCCGAGGACCTGGACCTGGTTGACGCGATGAGAGCCGTCGTCGTCTGCGATCATGCCGGAGACCCGCAAGACACCGGCGATGTCACCGCCGACGTCGCGCTGGAGATCGCCGGCCAGACCCGCTCGAAAGTACCGCCCGTGCGGCGACGCCGCGAACTCGACTTCGCCCAGGCGAGCGTGCAGAATCCCATCGAGCGTGTGCCGGACGCAGTCGCCGACCGCCAGGGCGCCCGTGAGCACGCCGGTGGCAACGATCACCGCAGCCAGGACCGCGGCGTTCGTCCTCCAGTAGAACAGGAGACTGCGAGTGACCAGCCGCCGGAGATTCATGGTCGGGTCCTCTCATTCAGGAGGCCCCGGCTGAGCTCCATCACGTGTCCGATCCGAGAGGCCAGATCCTGCGAATGGGTCGCTACGACGAGCGTCACACCCTCATCGCGATTCAGATCCACCAGCAGTTGTGCAATACTCCGAGCGGAGTCTTCGTCGAGCGAGCCGGTCGGCTCGTCGGCGAGCAACAGCTTGGGCCCATTGATGAGCGCCCTTGCCACGGCGACCCGCTGGCGCTGCCCGCCCGACAGCTCGCCCGGCCGGTGGGACGCGCGATCCGCCAGACCGACGCGGACAAGCAAGGCCTTCGCCCGGTCTCGCATGGCGGCTCCCGATCCGCCACCCCGTCCGGCCAGCGTCGGCACCAGCACGTTCTCCAACACCGTGCACTGGGGCAGCAGATGGTGCAACTGAAATATAAAACCGATCTCGCGACTGCGAATCCTCGCCAGCTCATCGTCGCCGAGCCCGGCCAGGTCCCTCCCGTCGAAACGGACCCGCCCGCTCGTCGCGTGGTCCAGGCCGCCGATGATGTTCAGCAGCGTGCTCTTGCCGCAACCGGAGGGCCCGACAATCGCAATCGACCGGCCCCGTTCGATTTCCAGCGTAATCCCCTTGAGCACGCTCACGGACGAGGGATCGCCCGGATCGCCGTAGGTCTTCGTCACATCGATCAGCTCGACCATCTATGCTCCTGCTCAGATCACCGTCGCGCGATGCGCTCACAGACGCTGACCAGTTCATTCGCCGTTTGGGCAATATCGAATGCCTTGAGCACCCCGGCCCGTCCCTCGGCGCCGAGCTTGCGGGCGGACGCAGAATCCTGCAGTAGCGATGCCAGAACCTCGGCGAGCCGCTCGGCGGTATTGGGCTCGTACAGGACGCCACCGCCCGTCATGGCGAGCGTCTCCGGGAAACAGCCGATCGCCGGCTCGACGACCGGCACCCCCATCGCCAGCGCCTCCAGCACGTAGAGTCCCAAGGCCACCGGGCGGACCTCCGGAACCGACAACACGGAAAGACTCCGCAGGAACTGGAGTTTCGCATCGGGCTCGAACGCATCCAGGAACTCGACGTCGCGGAGAATGCCCGCTACGCTCAACTTGTCCCGCAACCGGGAGAGAAAGGGCTCATCGCTGGCGTTCTTGCCGCCGGAGATGCGAAGCTTCGCGAACTTCAGCCGCTCGTTCTTCTTCAGAAGGATGAAGGCATCGACCAGTTTCTCCAACCCTCGATCCGCACACATTCGCGAGAGAAAGCCTATCGTCGGCGTCGCAGCACGATTCTCATCCGGCCTGTACACACCCGGATCGATCCCCATATGAACCACTTGCATCCGATCGGACTCCACGTTCAGACGCTGGCGCATGGTCTCGCCGTAGTACTTGCTGACCGCCAGGAACGCATCAAGATCCTGCGACCGCTTACGGACGACCGCCCACGCTCGCTCGGCATAGGGGCAACTCAGGCCGTCGAGGAATCCGTCTTCGTCCTGCAGGAGAGAGACGACCGGGACACTCAGGCGTTCCTTGATCCGACGGGTCATGCCGACCAGCAAGACGTTGGACAGGCACACGATGTCGGGTTTCTCTCGCTCCGTCGCAAGCCAGTCCACAAAACGGTCCAGTTCCTTCACCTGTCGGCCCTGCTCGCCCTGGAGCATGGAAATCGTCGTCTCGCCCAGGTCGCGAGCGCTGGTCATTCCCGTCTTGCGACCCGCCCACTCGAGCAACCTGCGGGAATCGAGCCATCGGTCGATCCATCGCGGCGTCTTGCGGAACAGCGAGAGCTTCTGCTGGAGATAGACGTTCACCCCGCCAAAAAAGATCGGCGCGTTGCTGACCGGCTCGAGCTTGTCCGCCTGCAACGGCAGGTACAGGGGCACCATCAGGACATCATGTCCCAGCTTGCGGAGGGCCTTCACCAGCGCCGCATCGCGGAGACAGTTCTCACAATAGAAGTTGTCGCCCGAACCAGGGCAGATCTGGATGATCTTCATGGCGTCTGCCCCCCATCCGCCTGCTTCGGACCGAAGGCATAGACGTACCCATCATCGCACCCGACGACCGCCAGGCCGCCCGCAACCGCAGGCGAGGACGTCACAGGCTGACCCAGTTCATACGACCACAGTTGCCTGCCGTCCGCCAGCGTCAGCAGGTAGAGCCGACCATCGTCGCTGCCGACAACGACCTTGTCGCCGCAGATCACGGGCGAGCTGTTCACCTCGCCCAGCGTCTTGAACGCCCAGACCCGCCGGCCGTTGTCCCGGCGGACGCAGTGGACGTACTCATCCCGCCCGCCGAAGACTACAAGCTGCTCGGTCACCGCAGGCGAGGAGAAGAACGCCGCATCGCTTTGCTCATACCGCCAGACGATCTTGCTGTCCGCGACGTCGGCCCGGAGGAAGACATTCTCGTGGTTGCCAACGAAGACCTGCCCATCTACGAACGCAGCGGATGCAGCGATATAGGAGCCGCCGTCGATCTGGGCAACTCTCGTCCCATCCAACAGCGACACGACGTGGATCATCGCATCGCAGCCCCCGAAGACGCACTTGTCCTGGTCTACCGCAGGCGAGCCGTTGACGTAGTTGTCCGTCTCGTAGGTCCAGACCACCTTGCCGCTCTCGGCGTCCACGCAGTGGAGTCGGTTGTCGTAGCTGCCGACCACGATCCAGGTCTTCTGCCCATCGGGCGAACGGGTCCAGTTCGGAGAGCCCAGGATCTGGCCGTCCGTCTCGTATTCCCAGAGCAATTCGCCCGTCCCGGCATCCAGCGAATAGAGAAAGTTGTCCGAGGACCCCACGAACACTCGCCCGTTCAGCACGCAGGGGGACGATTCAACCGCATCGTCGGCCTCATACGACCAGAGCGTCTCGCCCGTCCGCAAATCGAGTGCATAGACACGATGGTCGCTGGAACCGATGAACACGCGGCCCCCTTCGATGGCGGCGGACGATTTCACCTCGGCCTGCGTCTTGTACTTCCATAGGAGGGTCAGCGAATCGGCCAGCGTCCCTTGGGCCCGACCCAGGAGACCCTGGCCGCCGTGGAACATCGGCCATGTCCCGTCGAACCGCGGCGGTGCAGGACTCTGTCTTGCGCCGGAACCGGGGATCTGTGCAGTCGTTGCGCGTCCCGGCCCGATCCCGCCTCGCCGGACGAAGAAGGCGACGAGGACCGTTGCAAGGACCACGCCAAAGAAAATCCAGATTGTAGCCCGCATAGACCCCATCGACACCCGGTGAATGTCGCAATCCATCGATAGCAGAATCTCGTACGACTATGCACCCTACGGCGCGGGCTCTATGATAGTTCACCGATAGGCGTGATGCAACCGGCTTGGCAGGCAAGACGATGGGGGATACGGAACCTGGGCACGCAACCGACACAAGACTGCCGTCGACGCAGAGAACGTTACAGTTCCAGGTCGATCATCGCAATCCGCGGGCCGAACTGGGCCTGGGGCCCGGACTGGAAGACCTCGACCCGGGTGGGAACCAGGACTTCACGGCCTGGGACTCGGGAGTAGTCATAGCCGCGAACAAGGAGGAAGCTCCTCGCGACCGGATTGCCCAGCCAGACCACGTCCACGAAAGAACTGTCCCCATTCTGGAAATACGTGCCCTGCGTCCAGGCTCGCTCGACGAGCGTGACTTGTTTCTTCTCGTCTCCTTTCTTTTCGGAGGCGACCTCTCGCGGCTGATACCTGGCGTCGATGGGTTGGTACCACTGGCCCGCAAGCTGCACGGATTCGGACCTGCGGGTCAGGGTGACACCGCTCTCGAGCATGCGAGCCGGCGCCGTCACGATCTGGAGGACCGCTTCGCTGTATGCATGATAGGATCCCTTCAGGGGCGAGACATCCAGATCCTCATCGCCCTTGAACGAATACCCGCCCCGGACTACTTGCCAGGAGAATCGGGCGAACGGCTCGCCTGCCGTCACCTGGATCGCATCCGACCAGGGATACAGCGCAAAGTCATGCTGGGTCAGGTACAGACCGCCGTCCGTCCGGTCGGCCGCAACGATCGCGCTGAAACGGAGCTTCCTGCACTGCGCCCACGCAGGCAGCCCGCCCACAGCATCAATTGACGCGACAATGAACGGCCGCGGGATCGGCAGCGAATCGGCATCCGGACCTGCGGCCAGCAGGTTCGGATCACGCGAGGGATCCTGAGAAACCTGCCGGCCGCAGCCGGTGAGAATCAAACCGATCGACACCATCAGGACGACACTGCGAATCACCCTCGCAACCATGTCATTTTCCTACTGTTTGTTTCTCGGGTTCCGGATCAGAGTCGGCGGTTCCCTGCCCACTTTGTCCGCACTTGATCTTCGCGAGCTGTTCCATCAGCGCGTATCGATCCACCGCGTCCTTGTTGGCCAGCTTCATCAGCTCGGCAGCCACATCCGGCTTCGACTGCTTCAACGAGCGGTACCGGTCCTCGCCGTAGGCGTAGTCCTCGAATGCCATGGTCGGCGGCTTGGAATCGAGCTGCAACGGATTCTGTCCCTGCTCCTTCAATCTCGGGTCGAATCGGTACAGCGGCCAGTGACCCGATGCGACGGCCCGTTTCTGCTCTTCGTAACCGTTCGTCAGATTGAAGCCGTGAGCGATGCAGTGGGAGTAGGCGATGATCAGCGACGGGCCCGGATAGGCCTCCGCCTCGGAGAAGGCCTTCACCGTCTGCGGGGCGTTGGCGCCGATCGACACCTTGGCCACGTAGATGTTGCCGTAGGTCATCGCGAGCAAGCCCATGTCCTTCTTGGGGGCGGGCTTGCCGCCGGCGGCGAATTTCGCCACTGCGGCGCGGGGCGTCGATTTCGACATCTGGCCTCCGGTGTTGGAGTACACTTCCGTGTCCAGGACGAGAATGTTGATGTCCTTGCCGCTGGCCAGGACGTGGTCGAGACCGCCGTAACCGATGTCGTACGCCCAGCCATCGCCGCCAACCGCCCAGACGCTCTTGCGAACCAGGTAGTCGGCCACCGTGAGCAGTTGCTTGCACGCGGGACAATCGCACTTGGCGCACTGGGTCTTGAGCTGCGCCACGCGGGCTCGCTGGGCCTCGATCGCACTCTGCTCCGGATCGTTGGCCAGCGTCGCGGAACGGATCTCTGCGACCAGCTCCTTGTCGAGGCAATCCTTGGCCTTGTCCAACAGAGTCAACGCGATCAGCCGGAACTGATCGACGGTGAGTCTCATGCCCATCGCGAACTCCGCGTTGTCCTCGAAGAGGCTGTTGGCCCAGGTCGGGCCGCGGCCGTCCGCCCGTTTCGTGTACGGCGTCGTCGGCTGGTTGCCGCCGTAGATCGACGAGCAGCCGGTGGCGTTGCCGATATAGGCCCGGTCGCCGAACAACTGCGAAAGCAGCTTGACGTACGGGGTCTCGCCGCACCCGGCGCAGGCGCCGGAGTACTCGAAGAGCGGCTGAATCAACTGGCTGCCCTTCACCGAGTTGGCCTTGAACAACGAGGGGTCCGTGTTCGGCAGCGACAGGAAGAAGCTGTAGTTCTTCCGCTCGCGGTCCCGCAGCGGCTCCTGCAGTTCCATATTGATCGCCTTGCGACCGGTGGGCTGCTTGTTCGCGTCGCGCTCGGCGCCGGGGCAGGTCGTCACGCAGGCGCCGCAGCCGGTGCAATCCTCGGGGGCCACCTGCACGGTGAACTTGAGCCCCTTGAATTCCTTGCCTTTGGCGTCGATGCTCTTGAACGACTCCGGCGCGCCGGCGAGGTTCTTCGCATCGTAGGCTTTGATGCGAATCGCAGCGTGCGGGCAGACGAACGAGCACATGCCGCACTGGAGGCACAATTCCGGCTGCCAGATCGGGACGTTCACCGCGATATTCCGCTTCTCGAACTGCGTCGTGCCCGTCGGGAACCGGCCATCGACCGGCATCTTGCTGACTGGCAGCGAATCGCCACGCATGGCCATGATCTCCGCGGTGACCGTCTGCACGAACTCGGGGGCCTCGGCGGGCACGGCCGGCGGCATCTTGACATTGCTCGTGACCTTGGCCGGCACCTTCACCTCGTGCATCCGGTCGATGGCGCCGTCCACGGCAGCGTAGTTCAACTGGACGACCTTCTCGCCCTTCTTGCTGTAGGACGTCTTGATCGCGTCCTTGATCGCCTTGACCGCAGCCTCGATCGGAATGATGTTGCTGATCTTGAAGAACGCGGTCTGCATGATCACGTTGATGCGGGCGCCGAGCCCAAGCTCCTGGGCCAGCGAGATCGCGTCGATCACGTAGAACTTCAACTGCTTGTCCACGATCTGCTTCTGCACTTCCTGCGGCAGCGTGTCCCACACCTTGTCGGCCGGGTGTGAGGTCGTCAGCAGGAACGTCCCGCCCTTGCGGGCCGAGGAGAGCATATCGTACTTCTCGAGGAAGCTCGGATTGTGGCAGGCGATGAAGTCCGCACGGTTGACCAGGTAGGGCTGGCGGATCGCCTTCTTGCCAAACCGCAGGTGCGAAACCGTCATGGCGCCCGCCTTCTTGGAATCGTACACGAAGTAGGCCTGGGCATAGTTGTCCTGGAGCTGGTCGCCGATGATCTTGATCGAGTTGCGGTTGGCGCCGACGGTGCCGTCGGAGCCAAGACCGTAGAACATGGCGGCATACTGGCCCGGCGTGGGAACCTCGAACGAATCGCCCACCGGCAGGCTCGTGTTCGTCACATCGTCGATAATGCCGACCGTGAAGTTCCTCTTGGGCTTGGCGGCGTCAAGGTTGCCGAAGACGGCCTTCACCATCGCGGGCGTGAACTCCTTCGAGCCCAGGCCGTAGCGGCCGCCGACCACCATCGGGTACTTGTCGAATGGAGCGATCCCGTCGGCCATCGCCTCGCCGATCGACGTGCGAACGTCCAGGTACATCGGCTCGCCCAACGCGCTGGGGTCCTTCGTACGATCCAGTACTGCGATCTTCTTGACGGTCTTGGGCAGTACCGCCATGAAGTGCTTCGTGCTGAACGGCCGGTACAGGCGGACCTTTATGACGCCGACCTTCTGGCCCTGCGAGTTGAGGTACTCGACAGTCTCGTGGGTCGTGTCCGCGCCGCTGCCCATGATGACGATCACCTTTTCGGCGTCAGGGGCGCCGACGTAATCGAACAGCTTGTACTGGCGACCGACGATCTTGGCGAACTTGTCCATCGTGTCCTGCATGATCTTCGGCACGGCCAGATAAAACTTGTTCACCGTCTCGCGACCCTGGAAGTAGACGTCGGGGTTCTGCGCGGTGCCGCCCATGACCGGCCGGTCCGGCGTCAGAGCACGGGCCTTATGCTGGGCCACCAGGGCATCGTCGATCATCGCCCGCATATCGTCGTAGGTCAGCTCCTCGACCTTCTGCTCCTCGTGGCTCGTCCGGAACCCGTCGAAGAAGTGCAGGAACGGAATGCGGGAGGCCAGTGTCGCCTGCTGCGAGATCAACGCGAAATCCATGACTTCCTGCACACTGGACGAGCACAGCATTCCGAAACCCGTCTCCCGGCAGGCCATGACGTCGGCATGGTCGCCGAAGATCGACAGGCCCTGGGCGGCCAGCGAACGCGCGGTGATGTGAAAAACCGTGGGCAACAGCTCGCCCGCGATCTTGTACATGTTCGGAATCATCAGCAGCAGGCCCTGCGAGGCGGTGAACGTCGTCGTCAGCGCGCCGGCTGCGAGCGCTCCATGTACGGCCCCGGCCGCACCGCCTTCCGACTGCATCTCGGTGACCGACGGAATGGTGCCCCAGATGTTGGGCAGACCCTTGGCTGTTTTCGCATCGGCAATCTCACCCATCGGCGAGCTCGGCGTGATCGGATAGATCGCAATTACTTCGTTCGTTGCGTGCGCAACGTGCGCTGCCGCGTTGTTTCCATCAATCGTCACCATCTTACGCTTCATAGCTTCTCCATCTTTCGTAAAAGCTGACACAAAAAGAACTTAGCTCAATGGCAATCCATCGCCGCTGGCCTTATGGCACCTCCTGCGTATACGTCCGGGCCAGAGCAAATCCCCCACAGGTGCGCCCGGCGTACGAAGAACGCTTATTTATACATCCTTCGGCCGGGGCAGGCAACAAAAATCACGGCCGACCCGCGGTGGGCAGTGTGACCAGGTTCTCCGATACCCACGGCGGGGTTGTCATGCTGAACGAAGTGAAGCATCTGGCAACGAACGCGAATGGGATTTGTTCTCTTGCCCGGCCCAGATGCTTCGCTGCCGCTCAGCATGACAGACTTGGGCCTGCACGTTGCCGCTGATCGAGTTGCAGCCTGCCACAGAATCGGGCCACACCCCATGGTACGTACGAGGCCTTCACTCATCCAGGCCGAAGGCCTCCAGCCATTGGTCGGTCTCGCCGTCGGTAAGCCCTTCCCGCTTCTCTTCGGGCTCCGTCTTCCTGGGCTTTCTCCGGCTCAGCTCCCTCCGCACCCGCTCCCAGAATTCCTCCGCCTTGAGGGCCGCCGCTCTTCTCTCGCCCGCGGCCTTGCGAAGCCGCCGATCGCTGCTGACCACGGTCAGACGCCGGGGAGAGGTGTCGGCTGTGATCTTCTCCTCGATGACGCTGTCGGCATCGCGATGAAAACCCGCGAAGTACACCTCCAGGTGGTCGATCGTGTCGAACTGGCTCTTGTCCGACGGGCCGGCCCCGTCGAAGATCACCTGCCCGGTCTCGCCCATCTGGCCGAAATACTGGCTCAGGACCCGACACAACTCGACCTCGGTCCTGATCTCGCGTTCGCCGAACCCTTCGTGCAGCGCCCACAGCAGGTTGTTTCCGTCGATAATCACCATGGCTTCGGCATCCTTACAACCATCATCGCAGGCCCCTTCCTTGCGATCCAGCCAGGATTCGGGGCCGAAGCCCGATTATGCCGCATGGGGTCGGTCCAAGCAAGCGTGGAGCCGCCACCGACAAGCAATCAGTTCTTCTTGATGCTGATCTCGTACCGAATTGCCTCCCTGTCGGACCCCCCAGCAGGCGGGGCCGATTCGAGCACCGCGGTCGGTCCCGTCAGCGAGTACTGGAACGGCCTGTCGTGCAGCGGGTCCGCGGACACGGAGACCTCCGTGATCTCGGCCAGCGTCTTGGGCAACTGCCCGCCGTGAGTGGCCGCATACGAGCGAATCGCCTCGACGCACTGCAGGATCGCCAAGTCCCTGTCGAGTCTCTTCGCGAGCACCCGCGTTCGATCATGGGCCGGTTTCAGTACGTTCTGGTACTGTTGACTGAACAGCCAGCCCCTCACGCCGGAAGAGGCAGCCTTTGTCTCACTCTGAATCGCCTTCTCCACGTCCGCAAAGGGTCTTGGCAGACTTCCCAGAGGCAAGCACAAGGTCGGGGCATCCTGCCTCTGCACGAATTCCTCAAGCTCCCTGCACGTGATGGCCGCCATCGCGATGCCGACCTGCACCTGGAGGAGCGTGGGAGCCTGGGCGTGCTGCCTGGCCATGCCAGCGCCGGTCTGCAGGGCAAGGATCGCGCCTTGGTATCCATCCTGGGCAATCTCCAGTCTCGCCCACAGGCGGATGGCGAAGGCAAGCCTGCGATATCCCTCGGTCTCCGGGACCTGCGTCCCCGGCTTCCACTCGGGCCAGTTGCACTGGCGGCACTTCACCGCCTGAGCCACCGATTTGAGGCTCTCCGTGTACTGTATCAACGCCTGCTCCACCTGATCGAGCGGCAGTTGGTTGATGGGCATGTTGAGCCATTCCTGGATCTGCTTGTCGCCGGCCTTGTCCGGCAAAGCCTTGACCGCCTTCTCATAGAGCGGGACCGCGTCGCCGTCGATCATCGCCGGCTCCGGCGGCAGCAGGGAGAGCTCACCCATCTCCGCAGGCGCCTTCTGTGGATACAGGACGAGTTTGACATCGCGTCCCGCCGCCGGAAGACACAGCACGCTCGATCCCAGAAGCCAGAATGATACGGTCGCCGCCAAGACCCTACGCGACTGAAACATGGCTCTTCCTCCCAAACACGGTTCCGCTGTCATCGCTCGCCCCCGCCGACTCTGGGGGGCAACTGCACATCCGCTGTATCTCTCAACAGGACGCATCGCTGGCGACGGTAATCACGGAAACAGGCGAGAATTGTGGAGAAACTGCCCGTTCCGATCCTGACTGTGCCGGTGAAGGCACGTAAAGAAACGCCTCACGGCGTCACTGCAAACGCGCGATCACAACTCGAACCGCACTTCGCCGCCGACGATGGTCTTCTCGACCTTGCCTCTGACCGTCCAGCCGTGATACGGGCAATTGCGGCTCTTCGAGACGAACTTGTTCACGTCGATGGTCCATTCCGCGTTGGGGTCGATAATCGTCACGTCTCCCTGCTTGCCTCGGGACAGCGAGCCCTTATCGATACCGATGATCCCGGCGGGATTCACGGTCATCATCCGGATCAGGCCCGGCCAGTCGAGAATCCTCGGCTCAACCAGGACCTTGATGTAGAGGCCCAGGACACACTCCAAACTCGCAATCCCGAACGGCGCCGCCAGGAACTCCAGTTCCTTCTCGCTCTGGAGGTGCGGGGCATGGTCGCTGGCGAGAGCATCGACCAGTCCCTCCGCGATGGCCTGCTTCAGGGCCTCCGTATCCTTCTGGGCGCGGAGGGGCGGACTGACCTTATAATTCGTGTCGTACGTCGAGCAGGATTCCTCGGTCAGGAGCAGATGGTGCGGCGTGACCTCGCACGAGACGGGCAGCCCATCCTTCTTCGCCTGGCGGATCCGCTCGACCGAACCGGCGGTGGAGATGTGCTGAGCGTGGTAGCGGACTTGCGCCCTGCGAACCAACTGGATGTCACGCCAGAGCATCGCTTCCTCCGCCAGCGCGTCCATGCCGGGCAGACCCAGGATCGTCGAGCAATACCCGGCGTTCATGACCCCGTTGCCGGCGTAGCTGTTGTCCTGGCAGTGCTGTGCGACAACCACATCGAACATCTTGGCGTATTTCAGGGCCCGCAGCATGACCGCGGCGTTCTGAACGCCGGCGCCGTCGTCGGTGAAGCCCCTGGCGCCCGCCTCCGCCATCAGACCCATCTCCGCCAGCTCGACGCCCTCGCGTTTCTTCGTGATAGCGCCCATCACGTAGACGTGGGTCTTGCGGGCCTGGCGGCCCTTGCGATGGACGTACTCGACATCCGTCTCGCTCTCGATGGCCGGGTTTGTGTTGGGCATGCAGACAACAGAGGTGAAACCGGCCGCGACGGCCGCCGCGGAGCCGCTGGCGATGGTCTCTTCCTCCTCGTCGCCCGGCTCGCGGAAATGGACGTGGATATCGATCAGACCCGGCGTGACGAGCTTGCCCGTGGCGTCGATGACCCGCGACACCGTCTTCTCCACCGCCCCGTTGAGGTTGCCCACCTCCGCCACCTTCCCATCGAGGATCAGGACATCGCACTTCTTGTCCAGACGGTTCGCCGGGTCGATCACCCGCCCGTTCTTGATCAGAAGCTGGTCTGCCATATCGCACCTGTATCCCTGTAAGAGCTCTGCCGACTGGGACATTCATATCAGAAACGCCGGTGGAAGGAAAGGGGTTTCTTCGCAGGGCGAGCCTCCCGCTCGCCTCAAGAATGTCGTGTGCGACGCACGACCTACGAGGAGCACAGCTCGCGGAATGATCGTATGGGTGCCCGATCGCAGGCCGCGACGGCGGCCGGCGTGGCTCAGTTCAGTTCGCTGTCGGCCCGCCAGTCCGCCTTCTTGTTCCGGTTGGCCAGGAGGATCTGCATGTCTGCGGCGTCGATCGCGCCGTCCATCGTGATATCGCCGATCACATAGGCCTTTGGCGAGCTGCGTCCGGCCGAGTGATTCGCCAGAGCCGCCAGATCCAGCTCGTCCACTACCCCATCCGCATTGAGATCGTACCACAGGAGGTTCTCGTCGATCTGCTTGTCGTCCACCGACCAGGCCAAAGCATACCGCTCTCCGGTCGGCGGCGCCGACTTGGCGTTGAGATTGCTGTACGAGACAACGATTTCATACAGGGTGTATCCGGGCAACGTCCCGATGTGGATGTGCTCGACGTTGTCCACCTTGCTGTCGCAGTAGTCCAAGAGCAGAGGATCGCTCGGATTCGCGGGGTCGATGGCCCAGACCTCAAGCCGAAGATCACTGTCGGCTTCCGACATATGCCTGAAAGGACGCTCCGTGCGGTAATGACGGTTCCAGGCCAGTGTCGCGGTGAGCACCTTCGATCCGGGATCGTCGACCGCGACGCGGTAGACCTGCTGGAGCGTCTGCCCCTGGTAGACTTCGTTCAGGTCCCATCCCGCCGGGGGGATATCGCCGGGTTTGCTTCGCCCGGCCGTCAGAAGCTCGTGCGCGCCAGCCGCATTCACCATCCCTGCCCCCTGTGCGTGGTCAAGCGGCACTTCGTGGTCGTCGTCGACGCTCAGCCGGCCCTTGTGCCAGTAGGGCAGTTTCGTCGCGGAATTCATCAGGATCGCCTTGAGCACACAGTTGCCGCCTTCGGGCGATGTGGCAAGACTCAGGTCGGCGTTCTGCCTAGCCGTCTGGATCAGGAGTCCGACGATCCCGGCTGCAACCGGGGTCGAGAAGCTGGACCAGTTGCCCGCCATGGCGTAGCCCAGTTCGGCGTCGGCATCGGCGACGAGACAGTTGCCCGGCGCGACGACATCCGGCTTGCACCGACCGTCTTCAGTCGGCCCGACGCTCGATTCCTCAGGATAGGCGAGAGCGAATTGCGACAGCTTCGTCGCCATGTCCTCGGCATTCACCGAACTGACAAGGCCCACACCGATCACGTTCGGGCCGGCGCCGGGATAGAATGAGGGATCGGACGCGTTCAGGCCGTTGCCTATGCTGGCGACGAACACAAGACCGGTGTGTTCGACCAGCGCCTCAATGCCTCGCGTCCACCCGTCTTCCAGCGGCTGTCCGAAGCTCGCAGAGATGAGATCGACGTCAGGTTTCTCCTGCCCGTACACGTACTGCTTGACGAAATGCCAGAATTCGTAGATGTGCCCTTCCGATTGTGGCACCACCCCCTGATACCTGAACGAACTCAGCGAGGGTGCCGTCCCTTCGGGGTGTTGGCCAAACAGAATCGAACAGATCGCGGTCGCATGATTCGACGTGCCGGGGGTCTTGGCAAGACCGCTGTGGAAGCTCAACAGGGCATCCCGGAAACAGGCGTGCTTGAGATTCGGCTGGTAGTCGTTCTGGGGCTCGCCGTTGGCGTCATACGTGAAACTCCGGCAGACGACACCGACACGGACCTCGGCGCCGGTGAGGTTCGGATCGGATTGCAGCAGGGTCTGGATACCGGCCGAGCGAAGTGCCTGCGGCTGCACGGCGGAGAGGTCCTGTCCAACGGTCGTACGGGCCGCGGCAAGCCCCATAACCAGGGCTACGACCCATAATCCTCGACCCCAGGTTGTTCGGTTTCCGCCCATGCTGCGCCACCACGTTTGCACAAAACGGTACAGGTGCCCCCCTTGGCACACTGTCTTCCCCCAAGGATCAGCCCTCGTGGCTGATGGGTATCGTCCTCCGGTCAACTGGCCTTATCATAGCAGAAACACGCCGTTCGATCAAGCGAATTCCGTGTCAGGGCGGCAACATACCACAATTCCCAGCATTGGAAAAGCCGATTTGGTCGAACCAGGACATGGGGGGTTGCCACGTCGAAGGCAAGGTGGTATAACTGGCGCAACGTTATGGAAGGATCGCAGGAGTCCCCCAACGCAGTCTGTAGCCTTTGGGGACCAGAATGGATCACATTCTATGAAGGTACTCTTGGACGCTGGGCAAATCGACCGGACGATCGACCATCTGGCCGACGGAATCGTCGAGCGGACATCGCCCGATAATGAACCGGCAATCATCGGCATACGCAGTCGCGGTGAAATCCTGGCCGAGCGTCTCGCCAACCGCCTCTCGCAGAGGCTTGGACGCGCGATCTCCTGCGGCACCTTGGATATCACCCTCTACCGAGACGACCTCAACGCCCCCCACGGCGGCAGTCAACCCTTCGTCCGCACGACGGAAATCGGTTTCGATATCGATGGCAAGACGATCATCCTGGTGGATGACGTGCTGTACACCGGCCGTTCCACACGAGCGGCCATGGATGCTTTGATCGACCTGGGTCGGCCCAAGGCCATTCGCCTGGCGGTCCTGGTCGAGCGGGCGGGACGCGAATTCCCCATTCAGGCGGACTACACCGGCTTCGAGGCCGAGGTCGGGCCCGAGCAGTCGGTTCAGGTCAATTTCGTGGAGTCTGACGGCAAGGATGAAGTAATCGTGGTGTGAGACGCGAAGCGGCCATGGGGCCCGTAAACCGACGGTTCCCATGGGCAAAGGAGTTCGCTTCACGAGATCGGCAGGGGTACATGAATCGCTTCCTGGACATCGTGGAGAGGCACACGTCCGGCAGGACGGGAAGGCGGCACGGCACAGCTATGGCAATCATTCACAGAGGCAGCAAACCGTTCAAGTGGCAGCGAAAGCACCTGCTGGGACTGCGGGACCTGAGCGTCGAGGAGATCACCCACATCCTCGACACGGCCACCGGCTTCGAGCAGATCAGCACGCGCTCGATCAAGAAGGCCCCCCCGCTGCGAGGCAAGGTCGTCGTGAACCTGTTCTTCGAGGACAGCACGCGGACCCGTACCAGTTTTTCCCTGGCGGCCAGCCGGCTCAGCGCCGACGTCGTCGAGTTCACGCAGAAGAACAGCTCCGTCAGCAAGGGGGAAACCCTGCTCGACACCGCTCGGAACCTCGAAGCCATGGGCATCGACATCGTCGTCATTCGCCACGGCGCGGGCGGCGCCCCGGCGCTTCTGAGTCGGAACATCAACGCCTGCGTCGTCAACGCCGGCGACGGGTACTGCGAGCATCCCACCCAGGGCCTGCTCGACGCCTACACGATCCGCCGGGCCAAACGGAGCCTCGAAGGGCTCAAGATCGCCATCGTCGGCGATATCGCCCATTCCCGCGTCGCACGCAGTGACATGTGGGCCATGACCAAGCTCGGCGCCGAGGTGACGTTTGTCGGGCCGCCCACGCTGATGCCCGCGGAGGTCGGCAAACTGCCGGTGAAGGTCAGCTATTCGCTCGACAAGGTCATCGACGAAGTGGACGTGGTGAACATGCTCCGCATCCAGTTCGAGCGGCTCGGCGGCAACCCCTTCCCCTCGATCCGCGAGTATTCGCGCTACTTCGGCCTGACGGTCGAGCGGGTCAAGCGGGCCAAGCCGGACATCCTCGTCATGCACCCCGGCCCGATCAATCGCGGCCTCGAGATGGAAAGCGAGGTCGCCGACGGCTCCAACAGCGTCATCCTCCAGCAAGTCACCAACGGCCTGGCCGTCCGCATGGCCGTCCTGTTCTTAGTCAACCAGGCCGCCGCGGAAATCCCGGCTTGACACGCATCTCGTGAGGCGCATCGGCCTGCCCCACGAGACGCGTGCTAACTGAGTCGGATCGGAATGAGCACGCCCCGAATCAGCCGGAGTGCCGGTTCAGCAGGAGACTATCTCACGACACGTCGGGTTCCGCGGAGCCACAGAAGACCGACACCAAGCAGCCCAAGGGCGCCGGGGACCGGGACCGTGGGCCCATCATCCGACACGTCACTGTACCGGAAATCATCGAGGACGAACCAACTCCAGTAGAACTCCCAGGCCTCGAAGCCCACGCTGTCCACCAGCTCGCCGGCGTGCGACGAAGTGAAGTGGATGACTTCAGGGATTCCGTCGTTATTGTCGAAGATCACGTCCTCTGTCCAAACGGTGGTGCCATCCAGAGAGCCGTAGATTCTCACAACAACCGGGTACTGGGTCGAAGCCTCGTAACTGTCCGCCGAGGCAACCGTGACCCCTTCGAAGTAGTAGTCCTCCGCGCGGGAGAACCAGTAACAATCGAAGGAGATTCGCTCGACTGAACGATCCCCATTGGTCCCCAGATACTTGTAGTTGTCGGTGCCATACCCGTCCTTGTCGAGGACGCGCCACCCTCCCAGGTAGAACCCGTGATAGTAGCCCGGGTCCTCGCCGGGGCCGAAGATCGGATACCCATAGAGGATGCCGTTCCAGATCACGCCGTCGGCATCCTCGAAGTCCAGTGTGGACGACGCCCAGACCACGCTCGATCCCATCGCTGCGCAGACCACTGCAACCAGCGACAGGAACACTCTGTTGTGACTCATAACTCTTCTCCTTTCCAGATGAACCGCTGCAACCCGAACCATCCACGCACATCGTCGGCGCGCCTGGGCGGCCGCCCGACACGCAGACGCCGTCTGCGAAAGCCGGTCATACAGTTCGTCTTTCCTGCGAGGGACTCTCTCAGTGCTCCGATCGCCTCTGCCAGACTCGACACGCACATGACCTCGCCGGTCACAGACGAAGAAAGGGTCTCCGTACGCTCGCAAAACTACGTTGTGTAGTATACCGCCGCAAAAAGCGACTGTCAAGAGAAAATACGCGGACATTACCGGTCATTGGAGTCGGTGTCGCTCTGCGTACGGCCCTCTGCGGGTCCCTCCTTCGGACCTCCGCCGTCAAGACACCGTCGTAGCGACAGCATCTTCGCTGTTGCGTACGACTGGGAACGACTGCCGTCGCACGTCCTCTGCGGGCCACTATGACGTTATCTCAGTCTGCACGTGGGGATCCCAGACTCAACCGGGATCTCGCCATCTGGCAGGTCCGAAGCCCCCCCCCGCTCTCTGAACGCAATGACATAACTCATGTGGCCACCGATCTCGTCACGCGGGCTCACCTCGACGCTCCGCAGCTCTGCCCCTTCGGAGATCGTCGGATGGAGAATACTCTCTTGTTCGAAACACGCCATACGAAGCTGATTCATGAGTGAGCACCGCCAGCATTCAGACCCCACGGGCTCCGATAGGACTTGCTCAACATCCGGTTGGCTTCGTCATCATCCGCGAAACGCTCGATTCCCGGATCCCACTGCAACCTGCGGCCCAGTTGCACCGCGATGTGGCCGATCTGGCACATTGAGCACGTGCGATGGCCGATCTCGGCATCCGCCATCGTGCTCGTCTTGTGCTTGATGCCGTAGAGGAAATCCTCTTTGTCCTGGCGTTGGGGCAGGTGAACGTCGCTGTCCTTGAGCTTGATCTTGAGGATTGCGGGGTCGCTGGCGGTGATCTGGCCGCCCAACCAGGGCGCGTTGATCCATCCCTCCTCCCCCTCGATCCGCAACAGGGCGCCCTCGGCCGTGTGGTAGTCCAGGACAACGCCGTCCGCGTAGCGATACTGGATCTGGAAATTCAGCAGGACGTTCCAGAGACCCGAGCCGGGAGCGGGGTACTCGCCTTTGCCCTCGACGCTCACCGGGCCCGTCCGTTCGCTGTCGTGTGCCTGCTGCGCCACGTCGATGACATGGGCGCCCCAGTTCGTCACCATGCCTTCGCAGGTGTCCCGACATCGCATCCAGCCGGGCCGATTGTAGGAATGCGGCGGGTGGACGCGGTCCACCGTGTAGGGGTTCGACGGAGCCGGGCCCGTCCACATGTCGTAATCCAGCTCCTCGGGAACGGGCATGGGAGCTGACGACCCGCCCGCAATGTCGCCCGTGGGGACGCCCACCTCGATGCGTTTGATTCGCCCGAGGTAGCCGTTGCGGACCAGCTCGGCGGTCTTGTGCATGTATGAATCGCTGCGGCACTCGCTGTCCGTGCGAAAGACGACGCCATGCTTCTTGGCCGCATCGGCCAGGACACGCCCTTCAGCGACGGAGAGTGTCAGCGGCTTCTCACAGGAGACGTGCTTGCCCCGGCAAACCGCCGCCAGGGAGATGGGGACATGCCAATGGTCCGGCGTGGAATTCATGACCGCGTCGATATCGTCACGCGCCAGCACATCACGCCAATCCGAGTAGGCACGACAGTCGATGTTCCCATAGTGCTGATCCACCGCGTGTTTCGCCTGATCCAGCCGCCAGCGATCCACATCGCAGACCGCCAGCACGCGCGAATCGCCGGACTGTAGAAACGGCTTGAGATTCGCATAGACGGCCTGGCGCCCCATACCAATCATCGCGATCGTAATGCGATTGGATGGAACATCCTTCCCGAACACGAACGACGGAACGATCGTCGGAAACGCGGTCACCAGTCCGGCCGCTCCCACAGCGTGGAGCATCTGCCGACGGGTACAGGCGGTGTTTGGCACATCTACGTTGCTCATCGGAATCACCCAGTCACTCGCTCAGGACAGCAATCTTGGACCAGTACGAAGCTTCATAGCGCCAGTCGGTGGGCTCATTGACCAACTCGAGCTTGACGCTCTTGCCTGCGAACCGGGACAGATCCACGCTCAACTCCGCCCAACCCATCGTCGTGGTGTCAGGACCGATGGTCTTCCGAAGCAACTGCTCCCCAGCGTCGATGGCCTTGCTGGCATCCGTTTCCAGGTCGTCGGCACTGGGGATGCACTGGGCAAGCCACTGGATCTTGCCGCCGCAGATGGGCCGGCTGATGGTCACATCGCCGATCTTGCCCGCCGGGAGGTCCTGAACCCCCGTCTCCCGAGCCGTTCCCGCTCCCCCCTGCGCGGCCGCCGGAAGCGCCTGCTCCTCGAAACTCAGGGCCGCCAGCGCCACCGAGCCCATGAGAGAGCCCTTCAGGAATCCACGTCGATCCAAGCTGCCTGACATATCCCTTCCTTACTCAGAACGCGCCACAGTATTCGGGAGCCACCCCGGCAACACGGCCCATCTTACTGCGCCAAAGCCGGTCGTGTCAAAAGCAGGCCCCCACGTTCATAGTGACGGCGTAAGACCTCATCTCCACAAAGCTCCGGCCCCCAAATTGGCTTCGTTTTCAACCCCGCCCAAAGCGGGACTGCTCACATAAACTCTTCCACGGGCATCAGTCAGCACCGAACCCCTCGCCAACGAATTGGCTTCGTTTTGCATCGCAGCCCCCGACTGCCCCATGTCCCCTCGATTGGCTTCGTTTTGCACACGCGGCCGCGCTCCGACGCGCCCGTTCATGCCGCCGCGGTGAGCCATCCTGCCAAACGAAGCCAATTGCCGGCGGGCTGGAGAAGTCATAACTGCTGCGGGGAGCGACAGTTGCGGCGGATTTCCGACGCGCGGGCGGCTGAAAAAACGAAGCCAATCGAAGCCGTTCGAGGTTCCGAGGGCAGAGAGCAGCCAGAAGACGGGCAAGGGCACACTCATCAACCGAGGCTGAACCGACTCGGTGATCCCTTTGCCTCTCGGGCGCATTTTCTGTGCAAGTGAGGAATCGCGGCTCGTGGGGCATGACAAACCTCCTCGATGACCGATCTTCGACAAGCATTTGCCGACTGTCTACGACTCGCTATTTCGTTCTCTGCCTATATTACACAGACCATCTTTCGGTGTCAAATGAAATTCTGGCAAATCCGGCGGATTTCCGCCTCACCCAGCCCGTACGCAGTCTCTTGGTCAAACAGCGCCCCACAGCCGGGGACGCCATCCCCGGACGCCGGGGGTCTGACTATTCTCTCTGGCAGACTCTAACCAGTCAGCGGCAATGTGCAGGCCCAACTCTGTCATCCTGAGCGGCAGCGAAGGATCCGGGCTGGGCAAGAGAACAAACCACACTTGCGTTCGTTGCCCGGATGCTTCACTTCGTTCCGCATGACAATCCCACTGTGGGTGCCGGAAGGTTCGGTCACACCCGTCCCCGGTCGCGCAACGTGGTGCAACCGCCGAAGTATGCAAAACCGGATGAGCCAGATTTGGGATCTCCCGCTCCGGGCTGATCATGCTTCTGGCCCAAAGCGAAAAATGTCCCTCACCCGCCTGCCCCGGGCGTGTCCACCTCGCAGCATACGGATGGGCGACGATCCCCTTGCCCCATCGACACCATACACCGACAGTAGCCTTGAGGTTTCCGTGGACGCAGACGAAGTACCGTTGGAGTGCTGGCCCGGCGAGTGGCTCGGAGAACTGCCATGAAGGACCCGATTGTCGAAGAGATCCGCCGGGCGCGCGACGCCCACGGGAAGCACTTCAACTACGACCTGGACGCGATCTGCGACCAAATCAGGAAACGCGGAAGAAGTCCACCCTGCCGGCCGTCACGTTGCCCCCGAGACGTCCAGAGAGGAGAAACTGGTCCCGACGAGAATGTACCTGACACCGTGCCATTTCCCGACGAAAATGTACCTGACACCGTGTCATTCTCGTGTCATTTCTGAGACGTAGAATAGCCCACGCACTCATGCTACCTGAACAATACACGCTCGAATATGCGAATCTGCTCCTTCTTGCGATACTACGCCTAGCCAAATATGATTTTCGTCCGGGAGAGGCCGCCGCATCCTCTCCGGAGGTTTCCGCTTGAGGGACTATAGGGATACCATGTATCTCCTTCTGGCTTCGGTCAGGGGACGCATCACTCATTCCGATCCTGCCGGGGCGACTTTTGGCAGTTGGCACGCCGGACCGCAAGTCGTGGATTGACGAGTCTTGCGATCCGACGAGAGCGTACGTTTGACGCGTGATGGGGCACCGGCGGAGACATCAGGGACTTGCCTGATTTGTCCCTCTCTCCGCCGGTATCCCGCAAAGCGATAAACGCTCTTGGTTCCGGCCGAAGGCCGGGCTGCGTTCATCGGCGTTCATCTGCGGTTTCAACCCGTTAGAACAAGTCCGCCATCAACCTCCATCTGCCGCCGGAGGCAGGGCGAGGACCGAGACGAACGGTGGGCATAGCCCACCCTACCGCTGACGCCACAACCGCGGGCCATATGGGCACTGGCGCAGTGCAGAGGCCCGAGTGGTCCTCGCATTCCCTTCTCTGCGACTCCGCGTCTCTGCGCGAGGCAATTCTTGGTTGCTGCTGAGTGAGTTATTCGCTGACAACTGCGATCTTCGACCAGAAGGCGGCCTCGAAGCGCCAGTCGGTGGGCTCGTTGACCAGTTCCAGCTTGACGCTCTTGCCTGCGAAGCGGGACAAGTCCACGCTTAGTTCGGCCCAGCCCATCGTCGTCGTGTCGGGTCCGATGGTCTTGCGGAGCAACTCCTCGCCGTCGGCTCGGACGATCAGGTCCCAGTCGCCCCGGGCGTCGTGGCCGACCACGAGGTTCAGGCTGCTCTTCTTGTCGGGGGGCAGGGTCATCGTCCTCGTCAGAACGCACCCGACGGTCCGGCTCAGCGGGTGCGTCACCAGGACGTTCTTGCGTCCGCGCAGCTCGTCGCGCAGGCCGGGCTCCATGTCCTCGCCGCACTTGGCGATCTTCCAGCCCGGCGCGAATTCCGTAACCGCCTTGGACAGGTCCACGCCGCTCTCGGCGGTGATCTGCGCCATTTCCTCCTCGGTGTACCGGCTCGACGCGAAGGGCCCGGGCTCCCAGCACTGCTCCAGCGGGGTCGGGTTGGGCTTCTGACGCGGGATTACGAAGCACTCGGCTCCCTGGTCATCGGTGGCGATCTTGCCGCCGCAATTGACGACCGCCTGGCGGACCAGCTTCTCGCAGACCTCGATCAGCGTCGGGAAGTTGTACGGCGTATGGCTAAACTTGCCTGTCGGGTCCAGGGCGATCTTGAACTTCTCCTGCAGATTCTGCGAACCCATGGTCGTGAAGAGGATGCCCGCGGCGTTGGACGGATTGCAGTCGGAATCCTGGCCGCAGCGGGTCGAGATCGCGATGGTTTTGTCGGGGTCGCCGTCGCCATAGAGCAAGCCCATCACGATGTAGGCTCCGTTGATCTTGGCGTCGATGTTGAACTCCGACGCGGGCCCGGAACAGGAGAACCGGCGGTACTGGGGGTTCAAATGGTATTTTTCATTCACCAACTGCCAGGTCTTGGCCCAGTCGTCCGGGTACTGCTTGTGCCATTTGAGCACATCGCTGATGCACTCGTGATACTGGCTGCCCTCCGGAACGCAGCGGAGCCCGGCCTCGACGACCTTGACAATGTCGTCCTCGAAGAAGGCCTCGGCGTAGCAGCCGCCGACGAACTGTCCGCCGTAGAGGCCGTCGCCGTAGTTCATGAGCCGGCCGAAGACCTCGCCCAGTTGGATGGCGACGTTCGGCATGCCCGGCGCGATCAGCCCGGCGAAATCCGCTTCGATCTGGTAGTCGATGTCGTCGGCGTGCGAATTGAACTTCGGGTGTCCCGAGTCCGGCGGCGCGATGCCGGCCCGCAGGTTGTCGCGTCCGGCCCGGTTGGCGTGCCAGAGCGGATAGCCGCTGTTGGCGAAATCGATGCCGGCCTGGCGGATCGAGACGTCGAAACCGTGCATTTCCAGCGTCCTGACGAACGTCATCTCGACGTAGATGTCATCTTGCTGGAACTGATTGATGAGATTCGGCTGCCACGCCGGCATCTTGTCCTGGGGGACGATCACGCCCTGGTACTGGAACTCGGTGGGTCCCCCCCAGCCGACGCCGGCCATCTGGCCGATCCAGCCGGCCTTCATCTTGTCGACGTACTGCGCGACGCTGATCTGGCGGGTCTGGGACTGCCCCACCTGCAGCCGATTCTCGCGCAACCGCTGGCAACCGGCGCACTGGCCCAGAACCACCATGACGACAACACTCAGGAAGAAACGACGACTCATGACAAGCCTCCTTCACTCGATACACACCGGCTGAACTCGCCTGTGGCGAAAACACATCCCTTTTCGCCCGATGGCCCGAAAACCGCAGTAGAGCCTTTATATCTTCGCCAGTCCGCCGCGTAAAGGGAAAACGACACCCGATCCTCCGCAAGCGGAGCGGGGACGGACCCATGATTCCATCGCGTGTTCGGCGAACTCGACATTGTAATCCGGCTCCGGATCGGTATAATGGCGGCGCGTCGGAAATGAGTTCCGAGCAATCAATATCGAACTTGGATGGACAGAGAGCATGTCAAGACACCGGATGTGGCTGGAGTTCCCCAAGGCTAAGGAGGGTGTTTCGGGACCCATCCTTGGTTTGGCCCTGTGTGTCGCGGTTTCGTGCTGCCATCACGCCGCGGCCGAAACCTGGCGACTCAAGGGGGGAGAAAAGCTGGAATCGGTGGCAGACGATCCACAGGACCCATACCTGCGTGCCATCGCCAACCTCAAGAAACTCACGAAGGAAGGCGATATCGGCGAGGTCAAGGAGGCCCTATCGCAAATCAAGGACGAATTCCCCGACCGCGTCGGTCCGGACCTGGAGGTATTCGTCCTGGGCGAAGCGAAGTACTGGCACAACCGCTACGGCGGGGCTCTGGTCAAATATGAGAAGCTGCTGAAGGACTTCCCGGGCAGCGAGTACGCCGGACTGGCACTGCAACGAGAGTTCGACATGGCCCAGGAATACCTCCAGGGTCGCAAGAAGATCGTTCTCGGGATCTTCAAGTTCTCCGGCAAAGCCGAGGGCATCGAGCTCATGGAGAAAATCAGCGATCGCGCGGGCATGGATGAGCCCAACGGCATCGGCCTTCGCGCCGCCATTTGCGTTGCCGAGCACTATGAAGCCAAGGAGAAGTTCCTCGAAGCGTATTTGAAATGGTCTGAGATCGCCTCCTACTGGGAGACCGGTCCTGTCGGCAAGCGCGCCCTCTACCGCATGGCGGAAGACAATCTGGCCGCCTACAACATGCCGGAGGAGGCCAAGCGGGCCCATTTCGACGCGTCGAAGCTCACCACAGCGAGAACCTACTATGCGAAATACCTCCTGCTGTACCCCGACGAAGCCAAGCAGAATCAAGTCCCCCGGAAGATCGAGCAGATCGACGAACTGATGGCATACAAACAATATACGATCGGTCGATTCTACCAGCGGACCGGCGAGCGTCGGGCAGCGAACCTCTATTTCGACATGGTCGTTCAAAACTGGCCCACGACCCAGGGGGCCGCATTGGCCAAGGAAGCCCTGGAAGGGATGGGAAACGGTGGCAAGTAGAACCATCCAGGCGGAAGATACGGAATTCGCATTTCGAGATTCGAGACAGGTCCCGGTCTGGTCCAGGCATCGGGCACCTTGGATTCCGTGTTTCGGCCTTCGGGTCTCCATTGTCGCGGCGCTTTCGTACGTCGCGCTCGGCGTCCCAGGGTGCGGCCGATCGACCGGCTACTCGAACGCCTCGCTCTTTCCCGACGACGTCCAGAGCATCTACCTGGAGATGTTCGACAATCGCAGTTTCCGGCGGGGCACCGAGTTCACGTTCTCCAACGCTCTCGCCAAGCGGATCGAGATGGAGACCCCCTACAAGATCGTATCGAACAGGGACCATGCCGACAGCGTCATGGGCGGTCAGCTTGTCGCCATCAGCGAATCGATCCTCACGCTGGAGCGGGAGCTGGGCAAGGCCCTCGAGAAGGAAGTGGTCCTGACGGCCGTGGTGAACTGGAAAAGCCTCAAGACCGGCCGGCTCATGATCAACAACCAGGCGGTGACCGCCGCAGCCAGCTATTCGGAATTCCAGGGCCAGGACTTCACCTACGCTTCCGCCGTCGCGGCAAACAAGCTGGCTCAGGAAGTCGTACAGCTTATGGAGAATCCGTGGTGAGCCACGAAGAACGCGCGCCTCGGTCGCAGGAGCAGGTACGCGACAACTTTGGACCGGGATCGAAATAGCCTATGAATGACAACGCAAGCAACTCACAGAATGATTCGCCTCGGGACATGGGCAGGCGTCCAAACAAGAAGCCGCAACTGCCCGGCTATCGGCGAGGTCCCGTCAGTTGGCTGATCGTGATCATCGTTCTGGTCACCGCGATGATGATGCTCCAGCAGGGGCTCGTCACCAACACGCTGCGATGGGACGAATTTGCGAACTACCTGGACGAGGACCAGATCGAGCGGATCGAGGTGGGAGACAGCGACATCTCAGGCAAGTTTCGCGAGGGCGCCCCGGCTGCCGAGAAATACAAGGGCTTGTCCTTCAAGGTGAACTATCGCCCGGAGGCGGGCGCCAAGGAGCTGCTCAACGAGAAACTCAGTGCGTTGGCGAAACGAATGGCGGACGACCCCAGGTACCAGATGCCCGCCATCGAGTACAGCAAGACGCAGATCTGGATGCTCATGCTGCTCAACTGGGTGTTGCCGATCGTGGTGTTCGTCGGCATCTTCTACTTTCTGTTCGTCCGCAACCTGCGCGGCGGAGCCGGCGGCATGCTCATGTCCTTCGGGCGCAGCAAGCACCGCGTCCACGGCAAGGACCGCGTACGCGTCACGTTCAAGGACGTCGCAGGCATCGACGAAGCGCAGGAAGAGGTCGCCGAGATCATCGAATTCCTCAAGAACCCGCGGAAGTTCCAGCGGCTCGGCGGGCGCATTCCCCGCGGCGTGCTGCTGATCGGTCCTCCCGGCTGCGGCAAGACCCTGCTGGCCAAGGCCATCGCCGGCGAAGCGGACGTGCCGTTCTTCAGCATTTCGGGAAGTGATTTCGTCGAGATGTTCGTCGGCGTCGGCGCGTCGCGAGTCCGCGACCTCTTCAAGCAGGCCAAGGACAATTCCCCCTGCATCATCTTCCTCGACGAGATCGACGCGATCGGGCGAAAACGAGGCGCCAGCTTCGTCGGCGGCGGCCACGACGAACGGGAGCAGACGCTCAACGCGATTCTCGTGGAGATGGACGGATTCGACACGAACGACCAGGTGATCGTGATCGCCGCGACCAACCGAGCCGATATCCTGGACCATGCGTTGACCCGCCCGGGACGGTTCGACCGCCAGGTAGTCGTGCCGCTGCCGGACCTCAAGGGCCGACTCGAAATCCTCCGCGTCCACGCCAGAAAGGTCAAGCTCAGTCCCAGCGCCAACTTCGACCGGCTGGCGAGAGGCACTCCCATGTTCAGCGGCGCCGATCTGGCCGCGATCATCAACGAGGCGGCCCTCGCGGCCACGATGGCCAACAAGGACTACATCGAGATGGCGGACCTCGAGGAAGCCCGGGACAAGGTCCGCTGGGGACGCGCCAAGAAGAGCCGCGTCGTCGACCAGAAGGAACGCGAGATCACGGCGTACCACGAAGCGGGCCACACGCTCGTACAGTCGCTCATCAAGGACGCCGACCCCCTGCACAAAGTCAGTATCATCCCTCGCGGTCCGATGGGCGGCGCCACGTTCGCGCTGCCCGAGAAGGATCGGACCCTGTTCACGCGACGCTACTGCATGGCGCTGTTGCAGGTCTGCTTCGGGGGACGCATCGCGGAGCAGTTGTTCTGCGACGACATCTCCAGCGGGGCGCAATCGGACATCCAGAAGGCGACTATGATCGCCAGGCAAATGGTCCTGACCTGGGGCATGAGCGATCATCTCGGCCCGGTCAGCTATGGGCCCGACTTGGGGGCTCGAGAGATGGATTACGTCCTGCCGGCCGAGCGAGAATACTCCGAGAAGACCGCGGAAGATATCGACGCCGAGGTCCGGCTCATCATGGACGAGGCCTACAAGAAAGCCAAGCAGGTCATCGAGGAGAACCGGGACAAGGTCCAGGGGATCGCCCAGGCGCTGCTCAAATATGAGACCCTCGACGCCGAGGACGTCAAAGTCATCCTGGAAGGAGGCCGGATCGACCGGCCAACCGTGGGCGATCTGCTGGCGGCCGAGCAAGCCAAACATATGCAAGACACAGACGGACACAAGCAGGATCGGCGCGACAACTGATCGCTGTAATCGGTCGTGGGGATTGGAGCGCCCGGATGGAAGGAATCAGAAACGTTCTGGTTTTTGTGGTCTGCGCGGTTCTGTGGAGCTCCGGGGCGTTCGCACAGGACGGCCCAACGGAGATCGTCCGATCCGAACTGGAGCAGTCGACCGCACATCTGAAAGCGGCGCAGTGGGAAGGACGCTCGGGCATCGCGGTTGTCTTCGAGGGGACAGAGGATATTCACTACTACGCCCGCCGGGAGACGGCGCCCGGTCCTGGCCTGGAACTGACCATCACCGCCACGGCGGATGGTCTGGAGTTTGAAAAGGCCATCCTGCCTGCGTGGAAAATCGTCGAGGATCCGACCGGACGGCAGGTCGAGGTCTACGTCGGCAATTTCAGTGTGTTTATCCCGATCCGGGCGGAATCGACCCCCGCAGATAAGAAAGAGATCGCCGCAGCGGTCCAGATCACAGGCATCGCCTGCACAAGCGCCATGTGCCTGCCGCCTTTCGACCAGACCTTGACCACGACTCTCAACCTGCAGGAGATGGCTGCATGGCCGGCCATTTCGATGGCGGTTTCGACCGAGGTGCCCCAAACCCCAACGGATTCGCCGCCACCTGGGGTCGGCAGCGCCGCGAGGCAGTCTGCCCTCTCTTACGGCGTCGGCGTGTACTGCCTGCTGGCGGTCATTGCGGGACTGTCCATCAATATCATGCCATGTGTCCTGCCGGTGTTGCCGCTGATCCTCCTGCGATTGTTCGACCCGTCCCGACAGGCGGGACGAGGACGCATCGTTTCGGGCCTGACGTTCTGTGCGGGGATCATCCTGTTCTTCGTGGCCTTTGCCCTGGTCTCGGCGGCTGTCACACTCACGACGGGAGCCGTTCTCGACCTCAACAGCCTGTTCCGCTATCCGGTCGCCGTGATCGTCCTGTTCCTGGCAATCGTCTTCTTCGGGCTTGCCATGCTCGATGTCGTGACTCTGTCCCTGCCCTCCTCCCTTGCCGGGCGGCAGGGTTCGAGTTCCGGATTAGCCGGCTCGCTCGGCATGGGCTTCTTCGCAGGCGTGCTCAGCACCCCGTGCAGCGGAGCGTTGCTTGGCTTCGTCCTGGTTTGGGCACAGACGCAGCCGCTGCTCGTTGGCGGGACAGCGATCACTCTCATGGGCGTGGGCATGGCGCTGCCCTACGCGGTGATCGTCCTGATCCCGTCCCTGATGGATCGCATCCCCAAGCCGGGACAGTGGATGGAGACCTTCAAGAAATCCGCGGGCTTCCTGCTGTTCCTGATCGCGGTCAAGCTGACCTTGGCCGCTCTGCCCAAAGACCGCCTGCTCAGCGTGCTCACATATGGCGTCGTTTTCAGTTTTTGCGTCTGGATGTGGGGCAAATGGGTCGATTTCAGCACGCCGGTCCCACGACGTGTGATGATCCGGCTCATCGCGGTGGCGCTGGCCGTCGGAGCCGGGCTGTGGCTGCTCCCGAGTCGCCAGCAAGCGGCGGGGACTGTCCTCGATTGGAAACCCTACGATGCCCAGGTAGTAGAGAGAGCCGTCTCGCAGCGGCAGCCCGTCCTGCTGAAGTTCACCGCCGACTGGTGTACGAACTGCAAGGTCGTCGAGAAACGGGTCTACCAGGACCCGGGCGTCGTGGAGATCGTTCGGGCGAAAGGCATCCTGCCGATCAAAGCGGACACGACTCTGATCGACTATCCGGCCACGAAGGACTTCAAGGCAATCTACGGCGAGGCGGGCAATGTGCCCGTCACCATCGTGGTGCTGCCGGACGGATCGAGAGAGAAACTGCGGGGGATTTTCGATAAAGACGAACTGATCCGGATTCTCTCGAAGCGACCAGGGAGTGGCACATAGATGGCACAGAAGAGGAACCCAGCGAAGACCGGCGTCTTCGACAAGGCCGCTGCCGCCGGGCGGGTGCGAAGCATCCAGCCGCTTCTGAAGAAGGCCTACCCGCAGGCCGGCATCGCGCTGCACTACACGAATCCACTGGAGCTGCTGATCGCGACGATCCTCTCGGCCCAGTGCACCGACGCGAGGGTCAACATCGTCACGAAGGACCTGTTCAAGAAATACGTGTCGCCCGAAGACTGGGTGCGGGCCGACCTGAAACAGATCGAGGAAGACATCAAGCCCTGCGGCTTCTATCACAACAAGGCCGTCAGTATTCAGGGGGCCAGTCGCAGAATCCTCGCGGAGTTCGCAGGGAAAGTCCCGCAGACCATGGACGAGCTCGTGACGCTGCCCGGCGTCGGTCGAAAGACCGCTAATTGCGTGCTTGGCAATGCTTTCGGCCGGCCGGCGATCATGTGCGACACGCACGTCATCCGCCTGTCCCGCCGGCTCCGGTTGTCCCCCCACTGCGATCCGGTAAAGCTCGAGTTCGATCTGGCCGATATAGTCCCAGAAGACGACTGGACGCTCTTCTGCCATCGGCTAATCCTGCACGGGCGAACGGTCTGCAAGGCCAGGAAGCCGGATTGCACCGTCTGCCCGATCGCAAAGCACTGTCCGTCGGCGGACCGTCCTGAGTTGTGGTGAGAGTAGTTCTGAGGAACGAACGATTAGGTCTCTATCATGCGATGGAAAACGAATCATTTCGCTGAGATAACCGAAAAGCCGGTGAACGACCTGTGGCGGATTTTCCGAATCATGGCCGAGTTCACGGAAGGCTACGACGAACTCGCGACGGTCGGTCCGGCCATCTCCATCTTCGGCTCCGCGCGGACGGCCAAGGACCACCCCCATTACCGGCTCGCCGAGGAAATGGCCCGCAAGGTCACCCGGGCCGGGTTCGCTGTGATCACCGGAGGCGGAGGCGGCATCATGGAGGCCGCCAACAAGGGCGCCACCGACGCCGGCGGATGCAGTATCGGCCTGAACATCGAGATCCCCCACGAGCAAATTCCCAACGACTTCCAGAACCTGTCCCTGCATTTTAGGTATTTCTTCGTCCGGAAAGTGATGTTTCTGAAGTACGCGCACGGGTTCATCGTCTTCCCGGGCGGCTTCGGCACGATGGACGAGTTCTTCGAGTCCGCGGTCCTGATCCAGACTCTCCGCCAGGCGAGCTTCCCCGTCATCCTCATGGTCAGCGACTACTGGAAAGGCCTGCTCGCCTGGATGAAGGAGAAGATGCTCGACGAGAACGGGTACATCTCGCCGGGCGATCTCGACGTCTTCACCGTCGAGGACGACGTGGATGCCGCCGTGAAGATCATCGTGGACTTCAAGCAGAAGCAAGGCACCAGCGGTCTGGTCATGCCTCCCGGCATGAAGGGATGCCAGAGCCATGGAAAGGTCGATTCCTCGATCGTGACGCCGCCCTGAGAGATGGAACGCCTCTCTCAAAGACTCGCAGGCGACAGTGCGGAATTCTCCATATAGTAGAAGAACCCATCCTCCGCGCCGATCAGCAAGTCCGGCGTCTCGTCGCCGTCCCAGTTCACCACGGTCGGACAGGTCGTGTGTCCCGCCAGGCGCCTCGAGCAGACCGGCCCCTCGTCGCGGAAGACGAACTCCCCCCGCGCCGTGGCCACGTTGCGAAGGAAGTTGATGCTCGCGCTGTTGACCAGCAGGTCGAGTCGCCCGTCGCGATCCCAATCGACCAAGCAGAGTTTGCGTCGGCCGCCGGCGCCTGCGGCGCCGTCATTAAGTCGAAGTACGCCGTCGCCTTTCTGCCGAACGCTGCCCTTGCTGTCGAATGCACACGCGCCCGCGCCGCGGAACATCCGCTCGGGCGGCAGCAGGACGAGTCCGCCGGACTGCTTGGCGCGCCGGAAGAAGGCCAGATATCCCTCGTGATCGAGCAGGACCAGATCGGTCAGGCCGTCGCGGTCGAGGTCCGTCGCAACGGGCGTCGTCCGCCATTCGGTCGCCAGTTCGCCGGCCTCCGGGGTCCACCACGTCCATGCAGGCTTGGGCGCCTGGCCCGACCACTCGACCCGGATGGGCTGCGCCGGGGCCGGCTTGGGATCGCGACGAGCGCCCGCGTTCCGGAACCAGACCACCTTGCCCCAGATGGAGTTGGCGAGGATATCGGGCAGTCCGTCGCCGTCCCAGTCGGCAATGCTGAGCACGGTATAACCCCATTTGGCTTCGCAGGGACCTTGAATCGAGCCGTTATAGCCGGCCTGGATGCGAATGACCTGGCCCTCGGCGGTGAGATACTCGGGCTCGGCCCACCTGGGCGGATTGCCCCCGTCGAGGTTCTCGATGAACCCGATGTAGCCGGCGGTGTTGCCACAGACGAGGTCCTCATCGCCATCTCCATCCCAGTCGAAACTGACGGGCGTGACCAACGCGCCGAACTTCACCTCCTTCGCCTCCTGGCGGAACTGCCGTTGCGGCAGAAACTGAGGAAGCCCGTCGATCACCCGGCCCGAATGCTCCACGAGAGCCACGCGCCCATCCTCCTCGCCGACGACCAGGTCCACGTCGCCGTCGGCGTCCCAGTCAATGGCCGTCGGGACGATCATGCACAGGTCCATCGTCAGCGGCTTGCCCTCGTGAGTCAGATACCGCCCTTCGACGTAGCGCGGCGCGGTCCGCGTTCCGACATTCTGAAAATAGGTGAACCGATCGATGAATTCACCGCAGAGCAGATCGAGATCGCCGTCGCCGTCGAAGTCGGCGAAACTCGGCGAGGGCATCCCGAAGACGTCCACCGGCTTGCCGCCGGCGGTCACCTGCACAGGCTTCTCGTAACGAGGTTGATCGTCGGACCCGACGTTCCGAAGCCAGTAGACATATCCATGGAGCGGACCCCGCGTCCATTTGCCCTGGGCGTCGAAGGCATTGTCCCAGCCGTACTCGGCCCAGTCGCCGACCCCCACGATCAGGTCATGCCGGCCGTCCCCGTCGTAGTCACAGTAGTGCCACTGATTGGCGCGGACCTTCCCATCATGCACCTTGGAGTCCACGGGCAGATCAGTCCGTTTGCCAAACCTGGCGGCGAGGAAGTCCGTGTACTCGACGCCGGGACCAAGCACTCGCGGCCTGCCCGCTACGTAGGAAATACGCACATTGCTCAGCCCGCGGTCGATCCGCACAGCCGGCTTGAACACCGGCATCTTGCTCCCGCCGGGATTCTCGAAGAAATACGTCCCGTTGTACGGCACGTCGGGACAGCTCACGACCAGATCCAGGTCCCCGTCGCCGTCATAGTCCATCGGCAGAGGCCAGGCCCACAACCCAACGCCCAGATCGACCACCAGACCCGGATGGTTGTACTCCAATCGCCGACATTCCGCGCCTGCGGCATGGGCCGCAAGGACACCCAACCAGCTCCACGCAATGATCCGCATCGTCTTCATCGCTATCGTTACCTGCTCACCGAACCCCTGTTCCGATCTGCGCGACACACGTCGAGTCACTCCAGGGTATGCCGTTGCGTCCATGGATGCAACCTCTTTCTGCCCCCCTGTGCCCGGCAGGGTTGCAGGGATTGTCATGCTGGACGAAGTGGAACACCTGGGCCCCGCAGGAGACGTGGCGTCCGAAGTCGCGACGCATCTTCCACTCCCGGGCCAGGTCCCTTCGGAGGACTCAGGGCAGGCTCTTCGCGTTGCTCAGGACGACAAGGTCGAGACCCCTGCCAGGTATCTTCGCGTTGCTCAGAGCCTGCCCTGAACAGAGTGAAGGGATGACAAGAGGTGGGCCTCCAAGCAGATGAGCTTCGTGAGACACCCGTGTCCTTCCCGACACCGGCCGCGAAGCGGCTGAGCGACCCAGGATGGCACGACCCGCGTTTCGTACGGCCTCGCTGGAATGTCCGTCATGGACTCTGCCAGCGGTAGTTGAACCGGCGATTGGGCGCGCTGTCGCCGCTGACACCGAACTCCGTGATGTCATCGGGCCGGCGGGTGTTGTCCGCCCAGTGGAAATCGAGGACGCACCTGGCGCCCGGTCTACACCCCATCGCGGATAGCGGTATCCGCAATTCCAACTCGTTGTCACGGACCCGGTAGGGAATCCGGGCAATCGTCCGCCAGTCCCAGCCGTTGGAGGTCCGCTTCACGGTTGTCGTCTCCGAACTCAGCACGTCCCCGTTCACCAGGAGGTCGTAGCCCTGCCAGCCGGTCTTCGGATCCAGGTCCGTGTCGATGAACAGGAGCATCCAGTTGGGATCGGTGCAGGGCGTCATCGGTTCGGCCGTTCGGACATAGCAGTAGAGGTTCCCACGATCGCAGGTCATCTTGCACAGGACGATGTCGTTGCGCCCGCTCGTGTCGGTGTAGTGAGTGTCGCCATAGCCCTTGTGGTCCCTGCGCATCGTGTCGCCGATTGTGTCGCGATACTCGGGCGTCACCTCGTTCCAGTCGGCGAAGCTGCCGTCGATGGCGATAGAAGCCGGACCGCTGGGATCGGCAGGTGTGCGAACGCCTTTGAACCGCCGGATGTAGGAGACCATCTGGTAGTAGTAGCTGTCCGTATGGCCTCCCTTCATCGGCTCGATGTCCCGGCTGTACTCGTGGTCGTATTCGTCCACAAAGAGGGCGTCGGGGTAGTAGCTATCCTTCCCGGTGTACTTGTACCACTTGTCGAATCGCCCGGCGACCCACTCGTTCCAACCTGTGATGAAGACGAATTCGGGATCGAGTTCCAGAGCCCGCTTCCACTGCTCGACCACGTTGAAGCCGAAGTGGACCGCGTTGGGAGACGGGTCCCTGGCGCCGTCGTGCCAGCTCCGACCTCGAGCGCCGTCCTTGTGGCTCATCGCCGACAGATTCGGTCCCACCGCGTTCTGCGCGATGCCAACGGTGACCTGCTCGACATTGCCCTCCTTGTCCTGGAACACGTGCTGAGGAAAGACCTCCAGCCAACCCCACTGGTCGGGTCCGCTGGGGCCGGTGAAGTAGGAGGGGATCGGCTTGCGGAACGTGAAGAAGTCCTTGATCGCGGAGTCCTTGAAGTATGCAGGGTCCGCCATTATCAGCGGTTTGCCGTCCCAGCGAAACCACAGCTCTTCGTAGAGTCCCTGGCTGTACAGGTCCTCATAGACGGCCTGCACGACGACGGTCGGGTCGCCAAAAGGGGCCAAGAATGCGATTTGCGGCGTGCGATTCCCTTGCTCTCGCATCGTACGGTACTCGGCACACAGGACCATGTAGGATTCTTTGAACGTGAAGGGCGGATTCGTCGTGTCGAAGATCACCACGTCCACGCCTGCGTCGGCCAGCATCGAAGCGTGCTTACGAATGACGTAGGGATCAGTCGAGATGTAGTAGCCCAATTCCGGCTCGCCCCAGTGGTGAGGGGCGCCGAGCGGTCCCCACTGGGGATTGTTCGAATCGGCCGAGAGGATGCGTGAGTTGTCGTATGGACCCTGCTTGCCCTGCAACGTGTGCCAAGTCCAGTAGAAGATGCCAACGTGTTTCGCCGTCCGCGGCGGCCCGCACGATTCGGAGCCGGGCACTTCCCTGCCCAGTGCGTCCACTGCGACCCACGTATCGCTGTACAGGTCCCAGGCGACGTCCGGACTCGCCGTCAGTTCAAAGCCACACAGCAATGCAATCATCACAAGCATCATCTCACCTCGATCCTCGCAGAACTAATGGTCGAATTCACCCCTTGACGTGTCCCCAGCAAGTCCAACGTGTGGGAAGCTGCTGAACCGGCACGGACCGTCGCGGTCATGAAACTGCCGAACGGTTTCTCCAACGGCACGCGGACCGATTCACCGACACGTCCGTCCTGCAGGACTTCCAGCAGGCGGTTCTCCGAGACGGATCTGCCGCCGGCGTCGGAACCGGAAACATAAAACACAACGAACAGACGGTTGTCGGCGGTAATGTGGAACCGGCCTTGGCCGGGTCGCTCGTTCGATTGACCTTCCTCCGCGGCCAGGAGGGTGCGGCGCGTGAGCACCTTGCCGGTTCGGAGGACCGCGTAGTTCAACGAATGACTCTGTTTGGCGGTCGGGAAGAACTTCTCTCGCAGACGCTCGTCGATGGCCCGCTCGGTCCAGAGAACGTGCACTCTGCCATCCGGAGCCGCCCACAGGTCGCCCGGGCTGATCCACCCACACGTCTTCTCGCGACTGGCGATCTCGACCCATGGCTCGAACCGACCTGTCGTGATGTCGGGCGACCAGGTGTAGAACAGCCGCCGGAAGTCGTAGTCCCACTCCTGCCCGGTGAGCTGCTTCTTGAACGCGCGCCACGGCTCGTTCGGCTCGACGATGTCGCTGACCCCGCAGAAATGGACCTCGCGATCCTTGAGCATGACGTTCGGATAGCACACGCGGACGGGCTGGGGTTTCGAGTACTCCGATCCATATGGCCATGCGAGCCGGCCTTGGGAACTCCATCTGCCTGTGCGATCCAGGAATGCCCATTCGGCGTGCGTGTACCCGACGTTCTGAAACAGGATCAGCTCGTTGTTCGGCCCGTCGGCAGCGAGGCTCCGATACGAATGCTCCGTAAACTTCGGCTCGCCCGCCCAGGTAGGGATCAGCGTCTGCTCGCACCTGGCGGCGTCCCGAGCCGTGAACTGAAGCAATTCCGGGCGGGCCGGTCCGGCGTAGGCATTCGGGTCCGTGTTCAACGTCGGATTGGCGGAGAGAAAGAACCTCCCGTCGGAGAAGCAGGCCAGGGGAGAGGGTTCCCGCGTCCGGCCCAATGGATCGAAGCAGACTTTCCGCCAGCCTCGTTCTGTGCGATGGAAGAGCATCCAGCGACAGTTGTTGAGCGGTTGGATTCCCGGGAGGGTCTCCAGGCCACTGGCGAAGAGGTGGTCGCCAAGACGGACCAGACACGTGGACCCGTGACACCACATCGGGCCGGCGCCGTTGTTCGCCGACTCGTAGCGGTAGATGTCCTCTTCGATCTGGACCGTCACGAGCGGCCCGGCACTCGATGCGCAGGCCGACGCTGCGAGCAGCAACAGGCAGGTGACAGGAAGCGTTCTCATGGGGTGTACTCCTACCATTTCAGGCCGTGTTTTCTGGGCTCATTGTATCAGCCATGCCCCCGTCGGCAAGCCCCCGTCCAGGTATGAGCGAGTGCCCGACATCCTCCGGAGGCCCGTCATCCCGGGGCGAAGCCGAAGAGCTTGTCCTGAGCATCGCAGAGGAACCTGGCTCGCGCCCAAGAGGTCTCTCTCGGTCGCAGGCCGGATCCTTCGCTCCACTGCGATTTGCCGAGGATCACAGATACATCGCACCCCAACGAGTCCGTGCGAAGGCCGACATGCGGTGGACTGTCGCCGCAGGGGAGCCTATCGCAATGTGACGACGGGCCAGACCTTCAGCATCCGCTTGCCCCCTTCGAGCAGCTCGATCGGTCCCGGGAACGGATTGGCGGAATCCCGCGTGCGCCCGAAGTAATCCGTGTTGATGCGATACCCCGAGCCGTCGGCCTGTTCATAGGGCAGTCCGGCGGCATCGGTCCTGCCGAGCAGATCGCTCGTCACGAGCTGACGTCTTCGCTGTGTCCAGGCTTTGTCGAGCGTGATCTGGAGGTATATGCCATCGGCCTTCTCGATCCGATCCAGGCCGGGATCGACCTCCGGCTGCACGATCGGGTCGCGTTCGTGCTTCGAGGGCAGGGCGCCGTTGAGGAAGACGTTGCCCGCCATGAACACCGGCAGTTTCGCTTCGTCATATGCGGTCAAGCCACCGTTGACAAAGATGTTGTTGTAGTATCGGTCGTCGCCGCTGGGATTGGGGTGCAAGCCGACGACCTCGGTGGAGTGGGCCTTGTGATACGGCGTCAGGCGACCTTCATTGTGCGCGACCGGGATGCTGCCGGCGATGAGATTGTGCACGTAGGCGCCGCCCTGGGAGTTGACCAGCACGCCATGGCCCGAGAGCATAAGATTGTTGTCCACCAGGAACGGGCCGTGATTGACTTCCGCGAACAGGTCTCGCCCGTTGTCGTGCAGCAGGTTCCCGGTGACGCGGGTGCCCTGCGCCATCCAGTCGAGCCAGATGCCCAGACACGTGCGAAAGATGTGATTCCCCTCGATAATCGTGTCGATCGCGCCGTGGAACTTGATCCCGGCCATTTCCGCGCCGGTGAACAGGCGGCGCACGTGGATGTCGTGGATCGTGTTGCCCGTGACGGTGCAGAAGATCGGCCCCAGACTACCGACGATTCCCGACTGCTCACAGTGGGAAATACGATTGTTGCGAACGACGTGCCCGCCGACGTTGTCCTTCGACCAGCCTCTCTTCAGGGCTCGCTCTATCGTCAGGACGTATCCCTCCGCCGTGTCCTGCGAGGTGTTGTCGAACTCGTCGCCGTGCTTGCCCAGCGTGACGCCGGTGCAGACCGAGTAACGGATGTCGTTGTCCTCGATGATCCAGCCCTTGCTCCAGTTGGTGCCGATCAGACCGATCTGCTCCGCGGTCGGCGGCGCCCAGGGCGTCGCCGCGTGCATCATCGTGAAACCCCGCACGGCGATGTAATCGATCCCGGTCTTCTCGGGATAGAAGACCGACCGGCGAACGTTGATCTCCACCTCGGTCAGGTTGGGATTGATGTCTTTGAACTGAGCCCAGATCGTGGTGTTCGACGCGTCCACCTCAGCAAACCACAATCGCACGTCGGACGAATCCTGCAATTGCGGTGATCGAAACACCAGGCAGAGGGTCTGGATTCCAGTGGTCGGCTTGATCTGTGCGATGAACGAACGCCACGACTGCCAGTCGCCTGTGTTGGGAACCGCACAGGCGCCGAGCAGTTCTCCCTCCGGCGTGTCCAGGCGCATCTCGATCGTCCCGCCGTTTGTGGCAGACGCAGCACGAATCTCCATCTGTGCGACGCCCTGGCCGAAATCCACCTGCTCGTATCGGACCCAGTCCCCCTGCTCGATCCAGCCGATGCACTCTCCTGCTTCCGAGCAGGGCGCCGTCTGAATCCCGCGCTGAGCGGCAAAACGCGCCGCCGGAATCCGCTTGGCTTGTGCCGAGCCCTCGCCGGGCGACAACCAGGCGACATTGAGCAAATACTGCTGGCTTCCAGGGACATAGGAGGAGGCGACCGCCCCGATGGGCTTCAGTGCGTCCTGGAGCGTGGCGGCCTCGATCAGCCAGTGATCGTTCAGGTACACCGCACCGGTGTGATGCTGCCGATTCAGAGGATTGAACCAGTCGCCCCGAATCAAGTCGCTGTAGGGATTGAAGTCTCCGAAAAGGCTGTTGGGGATGACGACTTTCCAGGTGTCGCTCTGCACCTTCTGCCAGCCCTTGACGACTTCGGAGCCTTTGATGGCCACCTTCTCGCCGGGGGCGGCCTGGTAAACGATGCGAGCGTCGTCGGAGGTCCCGCCTCGCGGCGGATCGACTCGTTCACGATACGTCCCCTGGTGAACGGTGACGACGTCGCCGGGCTGCGCCAGCCGGGCTGCCGCCGAGATCGTCCGGAGCGGCCGGGCGGGTGAACCGTCGCCGGCGTCGTCTCCCTGCACGGAGACGTGGTACTCCCTGCCCGAGGGGACGTTCGCTCCACTCGCCGCAGCGGCGTGTACAAGAGAACCGAGCACAACGGACAGTCCAACACACTTGAGGATCATCGTCACGCGCATGGCAGCCATCCTTCCGAAAACGACACTGACGCTACTCGACCTCACTCAGCGACCCGCACGATCCCCTTTGAGCCGGCGTGCTCACAGTATACCAACGGGAGGCCGACACGTAACCGAATCTGGACGAATTCCGCATCGGACGGACTCGACGTGGGGAGGTCTCTCCAACTTGTCAAACAGAGAGATCGAAGGTGATTCTGAGCCCGGGAGCACAAGTTCCGGCTCACAAAACGCGAAGAACGGAGAGGTCGGGATTCGATCCGCCCTCTTTCTGCAAGATTGTACATAGACTGTGTTTACAGTTCAACTCTTCATGTGACAAGGATTTAGAATCTCTCGTTGACTTGTTATACACACACCATTTCTTACTGTCTCATGACCCGTTTTGAGGGCAATTTGAGGGCACCGCGAGCGCAATTGCGCGGTTATACCCATTAGGAAAAATTCTTGCGCGCCTGTTAAAATGGGGTAGCGCCAGCTCGGAGCATCTGACATACTCTTGAAAAAACAGGAGGATCTGTCGGATGCACATCCAGCTCCACCGTCCAGAAGACCTGACGCAACTGCATCAACGCTGCAACCAAGAACGCGATGCCAAGCAACGAGATCGGTATCGAGCCGTTCTCTTGGCTCTCGACGGTCACGAGGCTCCAGCGATTGCACGGACCCTGGGACGCAGCCGAGGGTTCGTGCAACGATGGGCGTATGCGTACCGAGACCACGGGCTCGAAGCCATCGCCCCCAGCCGACAAACGGGGTGACCTCCGAACTTGCCGGCGACGCAAGAAGAACTTTTCAAGGAGCGTTTTCTGGCCGAGCCCACCAAGGCCGACGGTGTTTGTACGTTTCGAGCCAAAGAGGCCCAATGCCTTCTGCAAGAGGAATTCGACGTCGAGTATATGGGAAGCTTCGCGGATGGGCTGGTACTCATCGGTCTCTCCCGCAAAAGGGTTCTTCGGCGGTCCGCCCGGCGCCCATTCGATGGGCCGCCGACCAACCGGAATCCGCCAGTCACCCGGGAAGATACCGATCACTGAGAAACATTTCATGCACCGCTGGTTGTGTGACAATGCGCGTTTCCTGATTGTTTCCCGGATTGTTCTGCAGTGTGTTCCTGAGCCACTCGATTGTTCCTTGAATCTCTTGGAGATCTCAGACGCCTAATTGCATGTACGGAGCCCACACCAAGGCAATTGGTATGGGCCCCGAAATAGTACAAGTCCTTTCCTTCTCTGCGAAGTAGTTTCGTTACGCAGAGCGGGAGTTGGTCTTCAGGCTGCTAATTTGTTGGTTCAGAAGAGTACATACGGGTCCGGCAGACATCAAAACGGTTTGTCAAACGGCTCAGTAACACCAGCCAGCCAGGCAATCTCGTCTGGTGTCAACGCACGGTCGTAGATGCGGATGTCATCGGCGAACCCCTTGTAACGCTGATTTGCTGTTGTCACTGTCCCGATAAGCAGATTGTTGTCGTTGGTATTGATTGAGTGTGAGCCAATGTCCCACTGTTGACTGAGCCTACCATTTATGAATATCTTTATGTATGGTGGACTATATTGGCCTACGACATGTGACCAAGTACCGTCACTGATGGTTTGAGTTCCCAGTTTAAAAATCCACGCTGCGCCGGTTGCAATGCCAAATTCTACTTGTCCACCGTCACTAAGATTTAGTCCATATGCCTGGTCTGCTCCCCACGCCTCTTTCGCAATCAACCACCTGGCAGCGCCGGTGCTCTCTGGTTTCACCCACACCGCAAGCGTGATCGCTTCCGTAATATCCAGGCTTGGCGAATCAGGGACTTCAACGTAGTCACGGATGCCATCAAACCGCAAAGCACCGTTCAGGATGCCCGTTGCCCACTCAGTGCCGACCATGTCCGTTAACGTACCGTTGTTGCCGGAACCACTGCTATCGGTGGCGGTCAAGCCTGAAGCCTCATCCAACTTCCAGTGTCCTACCAGGCCGACGCTGCTGGGCTCAGTCGGCGTGACGAACTGACGCTCATAAGGATACAGGCGGATGTCATCCACATAGAGCACACCAGAGCCGCCGGTGCCGTTGATTCGCTCCAGGCCGATCCCAATCGCACTGACATTGTCCACGGCCTTGCCGGCCAGGTCGACCGTCCAGGTTTGCCAGCCGTTACTCGTCAGGTTCTCGGCAGCGCGGTCGTAGAGAACCTTGATGCCGTTGATCGTCACATAGAGCTGCTGGGGCGCGTTGTCTGTATCGCCGCGGAACCACAGATTCAGGCTCTTGATCCCGTGGCCGGTCCAGTCGGAGAGGACCCCCAGGTCGGCCGTGGTGGCCGTAACCTCAGACTTCGGGGCCGTGCGGTTGTCGTACAGCAGGGACATGGCCTGCTTGCCGCTTCGGACCCGGGTCTGCTCGACAAAGGGCGGATCCAGGGGACTTTCTGGACGTCCCAACTGCGAACCGTTCGTGTTGACGCCATAGCCGTCGGCCCAGATGTTGTAGATCCGCCGACTGCCCTCCTCCTCTGCGTCGAGGCTATTGTACGACTCCATGTCGTCCACAACCACGGTGTTGACCACGGTGAAGCTCATCGGATCCGTGGCCCAGCGTGCGGGGGTTGCCGCCTCGTTGACTTCCACGATCTGGTAGCAGTAGGTCTGGCCCAGGGTCAGATCCAGCGATCCCAGATTGTATTGCGTGTCGCTGACCGTATCGGCCCAAGCCAGGTCATCGGCGTCGGTGCCCAGCCAGATCTCATGCACCACGGCCTGGCGACCGGCTCTCCAACGCAGTGTCTTGTCGACCGGTACCGCTGCCGTCCCATCAGCCAGGCTCAGGCGATAGGCGCGCACCGGCAGGTACCGGAACCGCACTTCGCTGAGGCCCACATTGACGGCGTCAAGATAGCCGCTCTGGGCCGTGATCTTCACCTTGCCGGCTGCGACTCCCTCGAGGTCCACGGTCGTATTGGCCACGTAGCCGTCGGTACCCGGTGCTTTCTCGAAGGTAGAAGTACCCAGGGTCGTGTACTCCCCGCCGCCGGTGGCCGTCTCGATCAGGGCCTCTTGAATGCCGAAGAGCCCCCGAAGGCCGTTGTGGTTCCAGACGTCCATTTCGTACAGGACGTAGTCTTGGTCAAACGTGAATTCGATCCAGGCCGGTAGCGGACCGTCCGCCGCGGTCACCCACATGGTGCCCTCAGCTTTCGAGTGCAGCAGGCCACTTTCGTCCAGACCGGAGCCGTTGATGGTGTTTTCCGGAAGGGTGTCATCGCTGTGGTAACTGGAGGCATTGACATCAATGCATTCAGCCGGCAAGGTAAACAGATACGGCTCCGTCTCAAAGCTCCACGTCTGACCCTTCCAGGGGCTGTTCGGGTCGGCGTCGTTGACCTCATCGATGCGCCAGAAATACTCTTTGTCGTAGGCCAGCGCGCCGGGATCGAAGGTGTTCGCATCCTGATTGCCCTGGAACGCCTCGTCGACGAGGGTGGCCGTATTCACATCCTCCAGGCTCTCGCCGAAGTACACATCGTGGCTGACGGCAGAGTCGCCCGGTTTCCAACGCAAATCTGTGTCCAGTGGGATACCGGTGGCGTTATTCTCCGGACTGGGATTCCAGGCCAAGTCGGGAGAGGTACCTCTCATCACCTCCTGAACTTCTTGCTGTGACAGCGCCCGGTTGTAGATGCGTACATCATCGAACGTGCCCTGGCTGTACGTGCCTTCCGGCGCCCGCCCGATCAAGACCGGATCCGGGGATAAAGCCAAAGTGCTTCCCTCTCCCCCAGTGCCGGCATTCTGGCCATTGATGTAGTATTGGTGATGGCCGTCTACGATCTGAGCTACGACATGGGTCCACTCATTCGTTACAAAGGTCCCTGTACTCCAAGAGTGTACCCAGCCACCAGCCGGGCCGACACTAAAATGAAGCTTATCGGGGCTATTCATGTAGAAGTTGTACGCTCTGATGGCCCCCGTTCCTTTGGTAACGAGCCCGCCGTAATCTCCGCTCGTACCGCCGCCAATTCGTTCGGCATTGAGCCACAGCATAACAGTGACTTCATTGTCCGCCGTCAGACTCTGCACATTTTGCACCGATACAAAATCATCGACGCCATCAAACCGCAGGGCGCCGCCGAGCTTCCCGGCCACCCACTGTGGGCCGATATGAAGCGTGCCGTGGTTGCCGTAGTCACTCGAGTCCACAGCGGTATCGCCGGAACCATCATCGAGTTTCCACCACCCGAGAAGACTCGGGTCAGCCGCTGAGGCTGTACTTGCGAGAGCCAGTCCCAGTGCCAAAACACAACCAATCAGATAGACCGGCTTTGCGGACATGATCGTCCTCCTTCCAACAAACTGACTTGGCATAAGCACAGGCCACTCACATGAGTGACGCTCAGTAATCTTTGAGATGCCGCATCCATTCGGGCCAGTCGGAGGGACCGACACTGCCGGCTGAGGTCCAGGGGCCGGCCGTGTTGAACTGTCGATGCCACTTCAGGGTCCATAACTCCTTGAGGCCCACCTTCCTGGCGGACGAATCCATAAAGGCGCAACCTGTATATCCACGGTGCCGATTGATGCAGATACGGCCCATGTCAGTATCACCTTGCCAGGCCGCGAACTCGTCTTCCATCGGCCAGTCCGTTTCTATCGGCCAGGCGTCGAAGCGGGTGGAATCACAGAACAGCGGCACATTGGCCGCTTCGGATACATTGTAAGTCGTCCAGCCGTTCTTCCCCGGTACGCCGGATCTCTCAAAGGTAGCCTCGGGACTTGCCAACGAGCGTATATCGAGGATGTAGCCATTGATGGTATAACTTCCGGACATGCCGTGCGGACTTGGCGTGTAGGTCTTGTGGGTCGTTTGGCAAGCGACATCGTCTGTGTAGATGCCCCAGGCATTCCAGATATTGAACGTGGGGATGCTATTGCCATTTTCGTCAATAATGGGCTTCTTTGCCGAGGGACAGAACCAGAGCTTATTCACCTTCCAGTCCTTCAGCCGGTTCTCAAGTGTCCAGGGCCAGAAATAGCCGTAGGTACCCGCACCACCCACGTTTACGCCGGACCAGAATTTGTTATCGTTCTCTTGGGCGTACATGGCGGCCTCCAGAGCCCATTGCTTGAGGTTCGCCATGCACCCAACCGTCCGTGCCTGTTCCCTGACCAGGGCCAGAGACGGCATCAGAATAGCCATCAGCAATGCAATGATGGCAATCACCACCAGCAACTCGATCAGGGTAAATCCGTTGGGTCGAAGGCGTGCCGTCTTCATATCGTCTCTCCGTCTACTCGGGTGAGCATGTTCACAATCCTCATCGCACAACAATGTCCCCCAGCACCAACGCCGTGCGGGCTTTTTGCAATCATGCCATTATTGTACCCATCATTATATCATTCGTCAATAACACATGTCAAGCTGAAAAAACAAAAAAGCCTTCCGCAAGGATGGCGCCTCCATCGGGAGTCCGTCGGCGCCCCTGTTCGTGGCGCAAATTGGCTTTGGACCCAATTATGGCGATTTCAAGGTTGGTCCATCGCGGCGGTTCAGACCCGGGCAACACATTTGGAGGCCGATTTCATGTCAGAATCACCTAAAGAACTGTGACCCGATGTCCCATAACAAGCACACCTGCACGGGCGGGGCAACCAGGGGTAGCCCTGCCTCGTCGGATGCCGATCCCAACGTCAACGGACGGAACCACAGAGCAGGCGATGGAGGTCTTTCGGCAGCAGCATCGCCGTTGTGCCGACATTCAAGGGATCGTTAGTCTGTTCCTATAACACCACGGCTCGGTTTCCTCCGGTGGATTTTTGAAGCCGTCCTCCAGTTCGGCGCCAGATGCAACTGTGGCGAGTGCCACGACAAGCAAGAATACGGTCGGCATTCTGTGTTTCATCGGTCTTCCTCTTGGGTTCATGGTCTTATTCCTTGTCGGTGGTTGGGTATTCAGTTGCCTCCGCGGCTTCAGCGTTTTTTCATCGCCGACATAGAACGCGCGAAAGCACGTGCTCCTACATGACGGAAACGAAATCGTACGATCCCGATTGGACGCTGAACAGCAGACACCCCTTCTCCGGGCGGATGAACCGTACTCCCTTAGATTGTCCGGCGGGCTTGCCGCCTTCGGTGACCTGCCCCGGATCCCGACCGGGTACATAGACCGTCGCCGTCGAATTGGGCGGAACCTCGACGTGGAGCGTCACCTTGCCGCCCTCCCTGGTCCAGTTGCTGACAATCCGTCCATACGGACCGTCGTGGTGCGCCTTGACCCAGGTGATGTCACCGACCACGGCGGGCTTGAGGATGACATGCTCGAAGCCGGGCGCGGCCGGGTCGGCCTGGATGCCGGCCAGGCCCTGGTAGAACCAGTTGTCGGGCGAGGTAAAGCAGGAGTGAATGCGGGACCAGTGTCCGTTCCACTGTTCCCAGAAGGTTGTCGCGCCGTCCGCCAGCATGTGGCCCCATCCGGGATAGGTGGTCTGATCGAACATCGTGAAGACCAGGTCGTTTCGTCCGATCTCGCGCAGATACTCCATCATGAAATAGGTCCCCAGCATACCGGTGTCGAGGTGCCCCCGGTTCTTCTCCAGGATGTTCTGCTCCAGCTTCTTCAGCAGGGCCATACGCTCGGACTCCGGCACGACTCCGGTCATGAGCGGCATGACGTAGTAGGCCTGCTCGTCAATCACATATTCCTGCTTGGCGGCATCGTAGAACGTGGCATGCACAATCGGGCGGATTGCGGCCAAGCGTTCGCTGTAGCGCGCCGCGTCATCTGACTTGCCAAGGATTTTGGCCATCTGCGTCAGCAGTTTCATCTGGTTGATCCGATAGCAGTTGTTGAACAACTCGGCGGCCGCGGCGCCGGGCCAATTGTTCGTGTCCATTCCCCGGCGCGGCGGCACCCAATCACCAATGAAATCCCATTTCCCCCCGAACTTGTGCAGAACGCCACCCTGGCAGATTGACTCCAGGTAATCCACATAGCGGCGAACCGCCTCGTAGTTCTCTTCCAGGACGCGTCTGTCGCCATAGTAGAGGTAATGGCGCCAGGTAATCGCTGATAACAATCCGCCCCATCCGGGCCCGCCGCCGCCCTTCCCGAACGGCGCCATGTGCGGCAAGTTGCCGTCGCGGCTCTGCCTGAACCGCCAGTCGCGCAGCCATTTCCGATAGTACCCGTCGGCGCGAAAACTGGTCATTAAGCCTTCGACTGCCACTTGGCCATCCCCGTAGCCCATCCGCTCGCGATGCGGACAGTCCACGTAGTAGCCGCCCAGATCCAGGCAGCGCTGCGTCCATTGATTGACACGGTGTATGCGGTTGAACAGATCGTTCGAGCACTCAAACGCTCCGACCTCTTCCAGATCACTCTCGATCAGCAAGGCTGTCGCCTCTTGCCTGCTGGGCGCCGATGGCAGACCTTCGACAATCACGTAACGGAAGCCGGCATAATTGAACTTGTTCTCGAACACCTCGCCGGCTTTACCGGCAGAAACGAACTCGCTGACCTGATTGAAATGCTGATACTTCTCTCCTCGCCGGACGTCGGCAAAGGTCATCTTTACAATTGTCCCCCGTTGAAGTGCTGGCATTCTCAGCCTGAGCCATCCCGTCAGCGCCGTTCCGAAATCAATCTCGTACCTACCGCCGTCCAGGGAGGTAACCGCCACCGCCGGAATCGCCCTCCCGACGCGGTTGAGCGGACAGGGTTGGGTGCGAACATCTCCGCGGGGCGGCTTTGCAGAAACGACCGGCCTCCACGACGCGGTGTCCAATCCCGGCCGGCTCCAATCCGGCACGATCTCGCGGGCATCGACCCGCTCACCACCAAAGTCATTCCATTTACGGCCGCCGATCCTGTACCACCCGCTTCGCTGCGCCTTCCACGAGGCGTCGGTGCCGATCGTGACCGGCCGGCCCGCCACCACGGCGTCGAGCTGGGCGCGCACAGCGATGCCGTCCGCCCAGCCTTCCCCGAGCCAGAGGCCTATGCAATTTCGGCCGGGCCGCAAATGCCGGCCGACATCGTAAGTCACCGTGAAGGACTGATGCTCGGGATCCGAAACGGCGGGTGTCAGCACATCTTTGCCGACCTTGGATCCGTTGACGTACACCTCGAAGTAATTCAGCGAGTGTACCGTGACGTATGCGGACGCCGGCACAGCGGCGAGGTCAAATTCCTTGCGAAACAACGGCGCCGGCTGGCCCGGAGTACCGGAAGATACACCGGGAACCATAAGGGCATGGAAATCTTCAGCGCGAGCGGTGCCCGGCTTCCCGTTGTGGACAAATTCCACCACCAGCTCCTTGACGATGTTCGGGGCCGGATCGCCGCCGAGCGTTCTAAAGTCAACGGTGAACGGCTTCTTCTTCGCCAGCTCCTTTTTCATGATCTCCGTGACATCCACGGCCACGGTGCCGTCCAGGGTCCGATAGGTCGCCTTCGTGACGGTCAATTTGTCCTTTCCGGCCGACGCGGGCGGTGCAGGGAGTCCGGCCGGCGTGCCGATCCATTGCGCCTGCCAATCTCCGGGCTCGAGAAGACCCATGGTCCATCCGGCTGCTTCACTCCAGGCGCTGGATTTACCTTCTTTGTCCCACACGCGCACTTTCCAGTAACACGTCATCGTCGATCCCAACGGTTTGCCGGCGTAGGCAACGTGAATGGATTGACTCGACTCCACCTCGCCCGAGTTCCACAGGTCGCCGACTCCTTTGTCCAGGCGATCTTGTGAACTCGCGACCAGTACGTGATATGCGGTTTGTTTTTGTCCCCGCGCCTTTGCTTCAATCCTCCAACTCAAATGGGGCTCCGTTGTATCAAGTCCCAGAGGATTGACAAGGGACTCGCATCGCAAATCGGCAACACTCGCGGCATCTCCCCCGAACAAGTCCGTGGAGACGATGAGACTTGCCATAAGCGTTGATACAACCAGAACGACTGATCTCATAAAAGTGTCCTTTCAATCAGCAACCGGCCTTGGTTTCCTCCGGCGGATGGCGGAACCAGTCCTCCAGTTCGGCGCCGGCTGCAAAGGTGGCGCGTGCCGCGACAGGCAAGAATGCGGCCGGCATTTTGTATTTCATCGGTATTCCTCTTGAGAATCCGGTGACTGAATCGTAACACTTCCGGCACTACCTCGTGTATTCATCCAACAGGCGAAGATAGATGCGGTAATTCTCCAGGGACACGCCGGGAGGAGTCTGGTGGTCAACGCTGGGAATGAACCCGCCCGATTGGATCACGGGCGCCAATCGCTCGAACTCCTCGCGCATGGCTGCTTCGCCGTGCTTCAGGACCATCTTGTTGTAGTGCCCTACCATGGCCAGCCTGGGAAACTGTTTGCGCATGGACATCCCGTCGACACCTGCCTGTCGTTCCAGCGGGAGCACGCCTTCAATCCCGTTCGCCAGCAGCCAGGGAACAAGGAGCGTGACGTCGCCGTCGGTATCCACAATGGTCAGCATCTCCATCTCTTTCGCCCGCGCCAGCATTTTCCTGTAATAGGGCGACAGAAATTCGTCCGTCAGTCCCCTGCCGATCATGGGGCCGTCGTTGTAGGACATGTCTTCGGCAACGGTCATGAATGTCGGTCGGCCGACGCGCTCTATCTTATCCAGCAGATCCAGGTTGAAGTCCAGCAGATCCTGATTGAGCTTGTGCAGGAGTTCCGGCTGATCGTAGAAGGCCAACATCAGCTTGGTGAACCCCATGAGCGTTCGGGGAAACCAGAAGCAGCCTTCGAGCGTAATCCAGATGACGGCTTCGCCCTCGTCCTGTCGTTCGATCCACGGCTTCATCCCCCGGATCGCGTCGCTGTGGTCGGGAAACAGGTGCGGGCGATGGGCCAGATAGTCGCCCATGCTCGAAACGATGCCCTCGACGTGGTGCTGCTCGGCTTCAATCGTTGCGTCTGTCGTACTGAACCAGTACTGCTTGTAGGGGTCGAGCCCGAAGTACTCGTGTATATCAAAAATATCAGTCAGCTCGGCCGGCAGCCCCTCGTCATGCCAGCGTTCAATTGTCTTGTCCCACCACATCGCCCATTCCCAACGCGGAATGCGGTCGACATCCTGAAACTCCATTAAAGCCCTGAAACGCTCCACGTGGTTCATGTCACTCGACATGTCTATCTCCAAGCTCAGGCATATCTTCCAAACTCATACACCGTATCATACATCGCGACGATGTTCTCCGGCGGGACCCCGGCCTGGATATTGTGAACGTTGTTGAAAACATAGCCGCCGCCGGTCATGAACGCCAGGATGTTCTCACGCACCTGCCTGGCAACCTCCTCCGGCGCGGCAACGGGAAGAACGTGCTGGCTATCGATCGCACCGCCCCAGAACACCAACCTGTCACCGAAATCTCTCTTCAGCTCTGAGGGAACCATATCCACGGCACTGATCTGAACCGGGTTGAGGATGTCGATCCCATTATCGATCAGCTCGGGAATATAACTCCTGCACGCGCCGCACGTGTGATACCAGATCTTCGCCTTCGTGCGGGACCGGATGTACTGGACCAGTCTCTTATGTCGCGGTTTGACGACCGTTTTGTAGAATTGGGGGTTAAACAGCGGGCCGTGCTGAGCGGCAAGATCATCGCCGATCATGATGACGTCCACCACATCGCCGACCTCATCCAGGAACATGCTGAACCAGTCCAGCCAGAATTTCAGGGTCTGATCGATCAGTGCCTCGCAGAACTCCGGCTCGGCGATCATGTCACAAAACCACTGTTCCAGCCCGCGCATGTACCAGCAAATCTCGTAGACAACACCGGAAATGCGGCTGACCACAGCGTACGGGGTTTCATTCTTGAGTATGAGCGCACGAGCGCGCATTCCATCAAAGCGGCCCGCGTCATTACCCTTGGGGAATGGATACTCCTTGATATCATCGATCGTGGCGTCAGCCAGCGGATGATGCGAGATATCCATGTAAAGCGGCTGGTCATCCGGCATGGGCCATACGACTCCAAACTCGTCCTTGAGATCATGCCACTTGCGGCCGTCCGGCTCATTGATCTCAATGCCGCCCTTCCAATCACTTGCCGCCCCGGCGGCGATATACCTGGTATCCACGTGCAATCGCTCCAGCAATTCCTCACAAGGCTCCGCCAACTGCTGGACCGCATCCATGATTACGAGCTCATCCCGGATGCCCAAGTGCTCAATCAGGGCTTTGTAGGCGAACTTGTGGATGCCCGTCTGGTTGCCGCCGAGGTCGATGGGGACGCGATCCGGCTCCTCGTGGTTCAGGGCCTTCATTACGCGTTCTCTTGATGTCATCGTGTAGCTCCTATGCCGAATCCGCGAAGTACGTCAGGGCCAAATCGACTGCATCCGCCATGCATCGAGTCGATTCAGTACAGCATCTTGTCCCTGGGCGCGAATTGACACGCCAACGCTATCGGCGCGACCGGGATAGACGCGCATGGCGAGGTACAGCTTCGCATTCACGAAGACCTCGACGACGCTGCGATCGACGAACACGCGCAGCCTTAGCGGCTCACCTTTGCGTTCCATCACCGCTCTTTCCGGCGGTCTGAGCCAAACGTCGGGCAATGTACTGGAGCGTGATCCGTCCAGGCAAATGACCCCCTTGGTGTAGTACCAGATACTTAATTTCCGATCGTAGTTGTAGAAAGTGATGGAAGTCTTCTCCTCGGCATTTGGAGAACGCAAAACATCGAGTTGCACCCAGCGCGACTCTTGCGGATCGATCTCAGTGTCTATTTCCAGCGCAGTGCCCGTGATCGCTTCCAAGACAACCTCTTCGTTGGCCGGAAGGATGGTTTCGCCGACGTGCTGGTGTTCCGTACGCAGCGAGGCAACGGCCTCGACTGGTTCGATCCGCAGTAGCGAATCCGGTCCCAGAGTAAGGCGCTGCGGCAGAGACATGAGCTGGTCCCAGTCGTCGCTATGCCTGCCATCGTTGATGTTGAGAATGTTGATCACGCCTCCTTTGCCATCCGCTGTGGCCGACGGGGCATGGACCCCGCCCGGAGAAACGGCTCCGTGATTGAAGCGACCGTGCGCGTACGGTTTGAAACGGTGTCTCTGCTTGTCGTAATCTCCGAGCAAGTACTGACTTCCTATGGTGTGGCTGAAGGAGAGCAACATGTGTTTGTTGCCGATCGGAACGAAGTTGGGACAGGCAAGCGCGTCCCCCATGGGAAAGGGATTCTCTTCCAAAAAACGGCCGTGGACGGTCCAATCGACCAGGTTCTTGGAGGAAACCAGGCAATCCGCGCCCACAAGACCGAAATAGGTGTCCCCTTCCTTCCAAATGGACGAATCCCCTGTTGGAGCCCCGCGCACGGGCATGCCCCCAAGTTTCTCCCAATTCAGCAGCAAAGGGTCTGTCGAAACCGCAACCATCTGGCCCGCGCTGATGCCCGGATAGAATGCGACCACTTGCTCCTCCTCGACCACTGTGTCACCACTAAAACACATCCTCTCGACGCTCGGATAGATCGCGTAGGGCAAATCGTGCCAGTGGACAAGATCATCGCTAACGGCGTGCCCCCAATGCTGGCGGCGTCTAGCGATGTCCGCAGGACGAGGGAACTCATCCGGTGGGTACGCCTGATAGAAGAGGTGCCAGCGGCCTCGCCAGAAGCACAGTCCATGCGGATCGTTCATCTGACTTTCGGGGCTGACGAAATGATAAGCGGGACGATAGCGGTCGGCCGCCAGCCTTTTTCGCGATTCAGCGAAGCGCCGTATCAACGGGTTCGTCTTGAGTTGTTCCTCCTGCTCGGCGAGCGTTTCCGCAAAGGTGAACTTGGGTGTCACGGAGGCGTATGCCTCCCGCCGCCGCATCAACGCGGTCTGTGCCATTTCCTCCCGAGCGGGCGTTTCGACCGCTTGCCTTGCAGCGATGGCAGCCGCCGCGGCCTCGGCGGAATCGAAGATTTGTATGTGGTCGATCGCACCAAAGAACCGAACTCCCGAGGTATACACGGGCGAAAGCCTCACACGCAGGGGGCCTGTCCCATCTCCCTGGTAGGTGAACGTGTGATTCTCCATCACCAGCTTGCCACCCCATTTTCCGGGGGTCACCACGTGCTTTCTCAAGACAGTGCCGTCGGGTCGCAACAGTTCCACCGCAATCTGGTCCCCGGCAGCGGTCTCCTGACTCAGCCCCGCGTAAACGGCGGGGCCGGCATCCAAAGACACGGTGTAGACGTGCCCCTTGTCGTTGACCGGCATCCCCTTCTTCTGCGTGAAAATGTTCTGCTGCGTCCGGTTGGCAACCAGCATGAGGGCCCAATTACCCGGAGACTGCTCCACCCAATGCACCGGCATGTCGTCGCCCTGCTTCGTCCAGCCCGGCAATTCGTGGCCGTGCTTCACCGGCAGAAAAGTCTGTGCCTGGTAGTTCCTGCCGATCAGCGCCGCATCGCCGTTGAAATCCTCGGTAAACAGCGCGCTCGCCGGGTCCGAATACGCGACCTTTCCAACCAGCACAAACAATATTAGCAGCGTGTGTTTCATTGTCAGGTTCTCCTTTCTCTTACGGTTTCACTCGTGCCAAAACCAGCACCCAATCCTGTGGTGAAGGCACGTTTTGCTTGAACTCGACGGGCTTCGCCGTCTTGTCGCCCGGCTGTGCCGTGGCCTTGATTGTGCCCCGATCGAATTTCCGGCCTGTCGCCGGATCAAAATAGTAGACGTGCCAATCGACGTCCGACGCCGGATTCTTTACCAGGGGGCCGGTCCAGTTGTAAACGTTGCGCCGCGGCAAATAGACGAAACGCGCTTCGCCGGGAATACCCGCGGCATAGCTGCCCGCCTCGACCCATTCGGGGTACGGCTCGAAACGCCACCACGGATACTGCTCAAGCAGTTTCTTGCCCAACCCGATCTGGGTGGCGCCTGGAAAATTCATGTCCTCGCGCCAGTCGTCAGATCGTAGACAGGCGTAATGCCGGGATCGCCTTCCACGCCCGCGTGCCAGATGCCCGCGGCGCCATACGTATGGCCCGCCGCGCCGTTGAGCATGCATCCCCAAAAAAGGTGCCGCTGAATATCCGGGTGATTCAACTGCATGTGGCCCTCATAGCATGCCTCGCCAACCACGGTCGGCATGGTTGGCGTTGCGGAGTAAGACTCCTTTATCGCCGAAATGGACATGCGCACGGCATCCCAATCGCAGTGCGAGGTCTGGAGCATGTCATAATGGATGACGGACTGATCGATCACGCCCGTCCGGGAGGAGCCGGGGGTGTGCATCGTCGCCAATCGGCCATAAGGGTCTGTCTTTCTCGCGTACATTGCCACGTCGGTCCACTGCTTTTCGGTGCCCTTGAATGCCCATCCCCCGGCCTCGCCGGCAAAGAGCCACGTTGTTGGATATGCCCCATAGTGTGCAATCAGATTCCGCCAATGCCTTTTCCAACCGGCATCGCCAACCGCCGGCATTCCCCAATCACGCGCCCATCCGCCGACAATCGCCGGGAGTATTCCCGCGTCAATCAACCACTCGATGTGGCGGTCCGCGTATTCGAAGTACTTCGGATTGACGACGCTAAAATCCCTGGTCAAGTATGGTTTTCCGCCTTCATTTTCCCATCGCGGCTCAAAGAGACCCTCATCGGGATGCAAACCGCATACAATCTGCACTACCGTGAATCCCTTGGTCTTGCGGTCGGCCATCAGCTCCTGAAATCCTTCCCAGGTCAACCGTTTGCAAAGCCCCTTCCACCAGGTATCGCCAAGCCAGAAGAACGGTGTGCCATCCGCGTGTTCAAAGTGTCGCCGGTCGGCTGCCACTTGAATAGGGCCATGGCGGTAAAGCGGATTCTTTCCGGTGTACGGCTTGATTTCGATGCGGCCTTCCACGCCGTGTAGCCCCGGGTCGTCCTTGGCGCTGCAGTTGCTACGATACCGGTGCGTACCGGTGAGAGGGGAAGCGTAGCGGACTTTCCACTGGTTGCCGCCCGCCCAAAACGCCGGCACCGTCTTCTGCGCGCCCTCGGGATCCGTGAAGACAACGTCGAGTGTAACGTCCTTGAACGAATCAGCGTAGGCCTTCTTCGCTTGGAACGAGATTTCCGCGACCAGATTGGCCTCGGTTTCCGCCGCCACTGCAAAACACGGCATTAACATCATCACGAATAGAACCATGTTATTTTCATTCTCCCACCTCTGTCTTCATCTTTCGTTCGTTCACTGACGGGATGGTCGGCTTGAGCTGCCGCCCATCTTCCACCGGATACTGCGCCTGCATGTATTCCAGTTCTTGAATCATCGCCTGCATCATGGTTTTGAGTTGTTGCGGGTTCTTGGATGCCAGGTTGTCGGATTCGCTCGGATCGCTCTCGAGATCGAACGGTGCGTACCGGTTGCTATCGCCAAAGTATTCATACGCCTTCACCCACTCCCGCCAGGTTCCGGGCATACTTCAGTGGCAGAAAAAAATCTGCCTGATAATTGGTCCTGAGCAAATCGGTTTCGCGCGTGAATTCCTCCGTGAACAAAGCCGCCTGTGCGGTTCCAGAGAGAATCACAGCGCACAGCGATAATACAACATATCTTCTGATTTTCATTTGTTTCCTCCTGATTTGAGTATCACGATAAAGGCGCTTCTCAATGAATTCTTCGCTCAGTCCGCCGACGGCCAGATGGCTTTCATCTGCCATGCATCAAGACGTTTGAGCGCCGCGTCCTGCCCCTGGGCACGTAGGGACACACCCAGACTGTCCGCGCGACCGGGGTAGACTCGCATCGCCAGGTATTGTTTTCCGTTGGCGAAGACCTCGACAATACTGCGGTCGATAAAGATACGCAATTTCAGGGGCTCAGAGCCTCGGGCCATGGCAGCTTTTTCGGGCGGTCTGATCGTCACATCACCCCGTGTGGTTGACCGAGAACCGTCCAGACAAAGCATGCCCGGCCTATAATACCAATAGCTCAGCGTCTTATCGTAATTGTAGAAGCTGATAGACGTATGCTCCTCGTCGTTCGGAGAGCGTAAAACCTTAAGCTGCACCATAGACGCCGTCTTCGGGTCGATCTCAGCTTTCAGTTCCATAGTGTTACCGTTGATCATCTCCAGGAGGATCTCTTCGTTGGCGGGCAAAACAGTTTTTCCTATGCGTTTGTGCTCGCCGCGCAGAGATTCAAGCTCTTCGATCGGCTCGATCCTCAACTGTTTACCACCGCCAAGGCTCAGATGCTGGGGCACTGACATCATCTGGTCCCAGTCATCGCTGGGTTTGCCATGGTTGATGTTGAGGATGTTAATAAGACCGCCTCTGCCGTCAGAAGTCACCGATGCCGCGTGGACTCCTCCCGGAGCAACCTTGCCGTGGTTAAAGCGTCCATGCTCATAGGGCTTAAATCTGTGAGTCGTCTTGTTATAGTCGCCCAGGAAGTATTGCCCCCCGTTGGTATGACTGAAGAAGCTCAGAAAGTACTTGTCGCCGATGGGCTTAAAATCGGGACAAGCTCCGTCGTCGTTGCGGGTCGTAAACGGCGTCTTATAGTCCTCAATGAAATTGCCCATCGCATTCCAGGTGACCAGATCCTTCGTCGACCAAATCTCCATCTGCGGCCACCAGGCACTAGCAATATAGTCGCTTTTGTTTCCGGTTAGGCCGTAATACGTATCACCTTCTTTCCAGATACACGAATCGCCAAGACGCGTATTTACAGGCCCTTGCTTTGTCCAGTTCAAGAGCAGCGGGTCATCTGAAATAGCCACCATCTGCCCGGCCCCCATGCCCGGGTAGAACGCGATTACTCGGTCATCCTCGACCAGAAGACCACCCGAATAGCAGGCACTCTCTATCCCCGGATTGATCGCATAGGGCAGATCCTTCCAGTGCACCAGGTCGTCGCTGACGGCATGTCCGATGCTCGTCCGATGCCAACGTTTCATAATATCTGCGGGATTGGGAAACTCATCCGGCGGCATGGCAATAAAGAAAAGATGCCATCGACCCTGCCAGAAAACCATAGACGTCGGATCGTTCAGCGTGCTTTCAGGAGTAACGAAATGATAGGCAGGGCGATAGCGGTCGGCCGCCAACCTTTTTCGCGATTTAGCGAAGCGCCGCATCAACGGATTCGTCTTGAGCTGTTCTTCCTGCTCGGCGAGCGTTTCCGCAAAGGTAAACTTGGGTGTCACAGAGGCGTGCGCCTCCCGCCGCCGTATCAACGCCGTCTCTGCCATTTGCTCCCGAGCGGGCCTTTCGACCGCTTGCCTTGCAGCGATGGCAGCCGCCGCGGCCTCGGCGGAATCGAAGATTTGTATGTGGTCGATCGCACCAAAGAACCGAACTCCCGAGGTATACACGGGCGAAAGCCTCAGCCGTAGAGGTCCTGTCCCGTCCCCTTCGTAGGTGAAGGTATGATTCTTGAGCACCAGCTTCCCGAGCCACTTCCCGGGTGTTACGATGTGCTTCTTCAGGACAGTGCTGTCGGGCCGCAGCAGTTCGACCGCAATTTGGTCTCCCGCGGCGGTCTCCTGACCAAGCCCCGCGTACACGGCTGGCCCGGCATCCAGGGACACGGTGTAGACGACCCCTTTGTCGTTGACCGACATCCCTTTCTTCTGCGTGAAAATGTTCTGCTCCGCCCGGTTGGCAACCAGCATGAGGGTCCAATTACCCGGAGACTGCTCTACCCAATGCACCGGCATGTCGTCGCCTTGCTTTGTCCAGCCCGGCAATTCGTGGCCGTGCTTCACCGGCAGAAAAGTCTGTGCCTGGTAGTTCCTGCCGATCAGCGCCGCATCGCCGTTAAAATCCTCGGTAAACAGCGCGCTCGCCGGGTCCGAATACGCCACCCTTCCAATCAAGAAGGACAACGCTAGCACGCCACACGTACGCAATGACAGACACTTCGAAATCGTTTTATTCATAGGTATTCTCCTGTGTTGACTTTCACATTCTTCGTCGTGCTAAGTGCCTTCTATTTCAGGATTTACATGCACACAGGAATTAAGGGCACGTTCGGGCAAAATTCCGAACGCGGCAAGAATCTTACAAATCGTCTTGACAATCTCTCCAAGGAGATTTTGCTCGGTCTTCCACTTCGAGAAAGTGCGAAACTCACCTAACGCCTAGCAGCCCGTTGAAGAATTCACAGAGCGAAGGGCTCTGATTGTGGAATAGACCGAACGACGGATGGGAAGCGAAAGACCTGTCGGGAGGGT
>JAXDBU010000079.1:0-23310 GCA_034678485.1 Sedimentisphaerales bacterium
ATTTCGCCGCAATCAACAGAATCGCAGGACAATCCGAGAGCATTCTCGCAGAACAGGCCGTTGAGAAGACGGCGATCTGGGTGCACATCGGACTCCTTGATACGCCTCTTCGCGTGCAGGTGTCACGCGACCTGTATGCCCATCTCAAGAATCATCCCAGCAACGTATCAGCCGTGGAGACGACCGTCAACGACACGATCCGACATGGGGACGTTGACGTTGCCCGCGAAACCAAAATCCTGACAAGGGATGGGGTGGAGATTGTCCGCTATACGGAATACCCCACGGAACCTCATGCGGCCTTGGCAGGCTACTCGGATCCTTATTTATATGAATGGCTCTTTACCCGTGCGATCTGTCCGGAGAAACGTCCCTCTGTCAGTACAGAAAACTCGTCAAAAGGATCTGAGGTGAAGTAAAGGGTCCCATCGACCTGCGAAGGGGGACTTCGAGGGTCAACCCTTAGTTTAGTGTTTAAGGGCGATAGGGGTGTAGTAGCTTTCGCCTCTGGCCCTCACAAGGAGAAGATAACGCCTCACGGCGTCACTACGAACGAAAGCGACGGTGCATAATCGTTCACCCCTACCGCTGCCGCTTGCGGCGGAATCCGGATTGTCTTTTCGCCACGAAGATCACGGCCCCCCATCGCTGCGAGGCCGTGCCGGGCCTTCGGCGCTCTCTGTGGCGGAGGTCCTTTCGGGGGGCGCTTCGTTATTTCCGACCGCGTCGGGACAGCCACACATTCGTGAAGCAGTCCGCGACTGTCCCTATTCGCCGCCCACGATGATCTTCCTTCGGAAGATCCCTGTGCCGCCGGGACCGTCGCCCCTGTAGGTGATCGTGTACTCGCCCGGACGGAGGTACGAATGCACTTTCGTGTCGTGGTCCGAGACGGCCTCGACCGTGCCGTCGCCGTAATCGAGGGAGAAGTTCGAGGTCATGTTCCGCCCGTGGAAGTAGATGGCGACCCGCGTGCCCGGCACGATGCCCCTCACCGGAAAATGGCTCAGCGAATCGGCATAGGGAGCGTCCGTCGGGTTCTGGCGGTCGTAGACGAACACCATGACGCAGTTCGACGCGCGTCTGCCGGCGCTATCCGTCACGGTCAGCTCCTCCGCACAAGCGCCCTTGGCACGATAGGTTCGGCGCACGTTCGCGGCGGTTGCCTTGGTGCCATCGGTGAACGTCCATTCGTGGGACGCGATGCTCCGGCCTGGGGGCGCCACGGACAAGGAACCTTCGAGCTCGATGGTGTCCCCGACGTAGCAATGCCTCTTGTGTCCCGGAAACGACAGCGGTTCGTCGCACTCCTCGAGGTACGCCTGAACGAGGATCGGGAAGCAGTTGATGTTTCTCTTGGGATCCGAAACGTAACGCATGTCGATATGCACGTGGGCGTCGCTGCCGCACTGGGAGTTGCCCAGGTATCCGAACATCTCGCCCCGGTCGAGGACGCTGCCCACGCGGAGGTCCTGTCTCAAGTGACGGTCGACCATGTGGTAGTAGAGAATCTCGAATTCGGAATTGCGGATCGAGGTGCCGACGCCGTAGGTGAGGACTTCCGCGTTCGGAATCATCGACACGAGCTTGTGGTGCCTCGGGTACATCCCGCCCAGATCGACGCCATAATGGTAGTACAGCTTGCCGTTCGACATGTCGTGGAACCCGAGCCAGGCGTTCTGGAAGTTGGCGCATCCCCATCGGTAGTCCTTGATGGGAAACGCAAACCGGCCCGGCTCGTACCAGGGCATCGACGCGTCCTTGGCGCTCAGCAAGACCGCTTCGGACATTTGCGGGATGGCGGTGCTGTCGATCGTGAAGGCCCTGGTCAGCTCGCCGCAGATTCGCAAGCCGTTGATGACGACCGGCATGTGGAACGGCCCGCAGCCGACGGCGCCTTCGACGCCGTCCACGGCCAGCGTGATCGTGGATTTGTAGCAGACCCTCCGCAGCCCCCCCTGCCAGTAGCCCATCTCGTAGCTGTCGGCGACATCGAGGAGCTTCACCGACCGGGAAACGGCCCCTCCGAAGGCGTCTGTGTGAGTCTGCCCGATGTCCAGCGCGAAGAACTTCGGGTTGTAGCCCTCCACGGAATCCGGACACACACACAGAATGGAGCAGACGAAGGCCGCACCCATCAGGGTCTTTCCTGGATGCATCGATTTCTCCAATTGGTGTCCCGAGACAACACGGACGCCGAGGTTGCCTGGCGGTCCCGCCTGCATTACGGGCTGGGCGGGTCTTCATTGACGTTCTTCTCAGCCATCCAGTCGGACCACATGATGTGCCCGTAGAGAGAACCCCAACTTCCGTCGCTCTGGCGGTCGGAGGCCAGGTACACCGCGTGCAGGTAGACCTTGCCGTCGGCTCCCTTGGCAGCCACGTGGGCGGTCATGAACCGCGTGTTGCGGTATCGCAACGCCGTGTGCGTCGTGTCCGTCCACTCGACGACGCTCTCCTGCTTCCAGTCCTCAGCGGGCAGCGTCGTGCGGAGGACCTGCGCCTGGGCGACCTTGTCTTTCACGATTTGGCCCGCTTTGCGTCGGAGGTCGTCGGCATCGTCGCCCTCGTATAGGTCGGGGTCTATGTACGTCCGCTCTGCCCGCACAGCGCGGTTCGCCTGGTCCTGCTGCTCGATCTTGGTCATCGTCTCGCGCAGGGTCGCCAGTTTGGCGGCGTCGGCGCCCGCCATGGTCGCGTATCGCTGCAACGCTTCTCGCAAGGGCACGAGGTCCCGTTCCATGACGAGGTTCGGTTTCTTGGTGACGTCGTCTTTCCATCCGGTGTCGGCGGTGAGGTAGTCCAGGACCCGCTTGAACTCCTTATCGACGTCTGCGGAGACCAACGCCCGGCTCTGACGCAGCGACTCGGGCATCTCCGCCAGTCGTTGCTGCATCTGCTGTTCGAGCGCGAGCAACTCGCGGCTCTTGCCGTGCGGGAACTCGCCGCCACCCTCGTAGCTCTGCCAAAGGGTCTTGGCCTCCTCCAGCAGGGCGGCACGCTGGGTGATCTCGTCCTGATTGACCGTCACGCCGACGACGAGGTATTTCGGGCTGCCCGCGCCGACCTCCACATACGGCCGGAACGCGTCCACCCACTTGCGGCAGGACTGCTCCTGCTTGCTGCGAGCCTCGTCCTCGTTGTAGATCGTCACATAGCCTGTCAGCCTTTGCTCCAGCCACATCAGTTCCTGCGTCTTGCCATTGGGGAACTCGGTCGCCTGGTAGGCCGGGAGGAGTCCGTTGGCTTTGGCATAGGCCTGCCGGGTCTTCTGCTGATCTTCGGACGTGGCGCTGTTGAATTCCGACCCCATCCGCAGGTACAGATCGCTCTTGTAGTCGAAGAAGGGAGCGAACTTCGCGATCCACTCCTTGGACTGGGCCTCCCTCTTTTCCTTCGCGGCGGCCTCGGCGGCGGCGATTGCAGCGGCATTGGCGTTGGCGTCCGCCACCTTGGTGGATACCGCGTTCAGACGCTCGGTGGCGGTCTTCATCTGCTCGTTGCCGGCGGGGATCTTCGTCCCGTATCGGCTCTGGATCTCGCCCATCACCTTCTTGGCCTCGTCGAAGCGACGGTTGGCAGTCTGAAGCTGGTTCTTCTCCAGAGCCGTGCTCGCGGCGGTCAACGCGGTATCGAGCTTCTTCAGTTGCGAGACAACCGCGCTGGGCAGATCGGAAGCAGGGGCTTGCGACTGTGCGGGCGCCGTTTCCTGCTTCGGGGCCTCAGGGGCGCCGCCAACCGGTCGTCCCAGTCGCTTCTCGAGCTTTCCCTGGAGGTCGTCGAATCGCTTCTGAAGGGCGGCCAGCTTCTCATGACTGGGGGACGCCACCTTCAGTTGACCGAGCAGGTCGCGAGCTGCGAGCAGGTCCTTCTCCGCCTGACTGGGACTCGTCACGGTCTGACGCTGCACGCTCGACAGCTTCGTCTCGATCTGGCGGACCAGATCGGCTGGCTGAGCCGCCTGGAGAGCCGGCGTGCCCGCCAGAACCGCGACGGCCAGCGCGCAAGTTACGATTTGCACCACGATACTGTTACGCCCATGGAACTGCATGGTTGGCCTCCTAACAGTTGAGTCCTATACGTTTGTCACGTGGGGACTATCCTATCATACGCCGGGAACGTCGGCAACACCCAAGGGTCAAGAAGTCACGGTCTCAAGGCATGGATTTCCTCCCTCCGACGAGACACGTCCTTCTGCGTCTGTCTTCCATATCGATGTGCCATACGTATTTCTGTGTGCGGAAAACGACCATGACCAGCACGATCCCCGCCAGCGGCAAGGCGAAAGGCAGCGCCTTCCGCACGAAGGCAGTGCCGAAGAGAATGATGGCCGTGTTCAGGACGATCAGGGCCAGGCGAAGCTCCGTCGGGCCCGTTCCGAGAAAGGTGATCTTGAACTCGCTCGTTGCTGCGAACGACAGGTAGGAGTTGACCATGAACGCCCCGAAGATCGGGATGAGGATCAGAAAGAGCAGGCGGTGCAAGCCGTCGAATAGCAGCGCATAGCCGAGCAGGGCCGAGCACATGAAGACGAAGTCGAGGAAGTGATCCATGAAATAGCCCCACTTGGGGATGCCGGTGTCGCGGTAGCGGCCCAGCGCCCCGTCGAAGCAATCCGTGAACCACTGGAGGGCCAGCATGAGCGACGCCAGCCAAAGCCAATGAAGACTCCAACGGGCGAGGTATCCGAAGAGGATGAGCCCGGCGCTCCACAGGATTGTCGTCAGCGTCAGATGATAACCCTCGATCCATCGCGGGAACCGAGGCACGAGCCAGTCGATCAGCCGTTTCTCCGCCTTTGCCAGAGGAGACCTTAACGGGAGTTTCTTGTCGCCCTGAAACGCTTTCGCCGTTGCATCCATGGAAGCCCTCGCAATCTGCTCGTAAACCCGCAAGACATACGCAGTATCATCTCCGTACGCGATGAGGATACGAGAGGAGAAAGCCGATTTCAAGGGGGAATGAAACTTGAAATCGCTGTCGGTTTGGTGATACAGTCTGTCTGTCGCAAACGGCTGTGCAACCAACCTGGATGATGGAGGTGCGAACGATGAGCCAATCGAGACTGACCTTGCTGGCGCGAACGATGCTCATTTCTCTGGCGAGTTCGATGCTCGCGCCGACCTGCCTCACGTCGGCGGGGGCGGCAGAGCCCCTGCGGATCTATATTGTCACCGATCTGGAAGGGGCCAGCGGGGTGTACAAGTTCGCCCAGACGCGGGAGCCGGGCAATCCGCTGGGCGAGACCGCCAAGGAGTACCTCATGGGCGACATCGCGGCGGTCGTCCGTGGGCTGCGGGCGGGCGGCGCAACCGACATCGTCGTCCTGGACGGGCACGGGTCCCAGGCCTTTGTCCCCCACTTGATGGAGCCCGGCGCCAGGTACATCACCGGCACGCCGCGACCGGGTCCGCTCACAGGGCTCGACGGTTCCTTCGCGGGTCTCGTACAACTTGGTGCACACGCCATGATGGGAACGCCCGACGGCGTGCTCTGCCATACGCAGTCGTCGCGGTCGGAGAACCGCTATTGGTACAACGGCGTCGAGTCGGGGGAGCTGGCCCAGTGCGCCGCGATCGCTGGACACTACGATATCCCCACCATTCTGGTGACAGGCGACGAGGCAACCCGCCGGGAGGCGACGAAGTTCTTCGGACCCGAATGCGTTACGGTCGCCACCAAGCGAGGCATCGCACGCGAATCCGCGGAGCTGTATCCGTTCGAAGAGACTCGCCGGGCGCTGTACGAAGGCGCCCGTCGGGCGATGGCAGCCATCGGGAAAAACAAGCCCTACAAGCTCTCGCTGCCCATCGAGGTGAAGAAGGAACGGTTGGTCTTCGACAAGGCCGATGGGCCGGGCCGGCGGGTCACCAAGGAGGGCACCATCGAGGATGTCCTGAAGCTGTTGGCGTTCTGATCGGACTACTGTGTTATCCTGAGCGCAGCCGAAGGGACAGGCGCTTCGGCGTGGCCTCCTAAGGACACAGGTCTTGTGGGGCGCTCCTGCCTTTCTTGTCATGCTGAACGCAGTGAAGCACCTGGGCCCCGCAGGAGACGTGGCGTCCGAAGTCGAGACGTATCTTTCAGTCCCGGGCCAGGTCCTTCGCTGTCGCTCAGGACGACAAGAGGGGGGCCTCCAAGCATATGGGTCTTGTGAGACGCCGGTGTCTTTCCCGACACCAGCCGCGAAGCGGCCGGGTGATTCAGCACAGCCTGAGGCCGCGTGTTGCGCCCGGTCGTCGTGGCGTTTCCCCACCTGCAATCATGGCTTGGAGTATTCGATCTTCTCGAACGGGATCTGGCCGCTGGCGACCCTGCAAAAAGCCTTGCCGTTCATGACGCCGACGTGGCCGTAGCCGGTGGCGGTGCATAGGAAGGCCGTGAAGTCTCCGCGGACAGGCGGACAGATATAGAGGACGCGATCCACCGCGTCGTACCGGGCGCCGCTGTAGGCGCCGAGCAGCGCGTAGCTGGACATGGCCCTCGCGTACCAGTGACCGCACTCGTACTCGTTGAACGGATTGCGGGTCCGGCCGTCGTACCGGTCTCGCGCTACGCGGACGATCTCCCGACCTTCGTGGGCCATGCCGCGAAGGATCAGATGTGACGCCACCTGATACTCGATGCCGGTCCAGACCTCGTTGCTGTACACGAACGGCAGCGACGGCATCCCGCCTTTCGGCCAGGTGCACAGCAGCAGGCCGCCGTCGTCGTTCATGGCATAGCCGGGCCGCTGCGGATTCGCGTGTTCCGAAAGGTCCCTCTTGAGATTGTATTTGTAAACGCTCCTGAGATGGCTGTCCACCTTGGCCTGGTCCAGCACCTCCGGCAGGCCGGAGACCGCCGCCAGCCAGCAGCCCAGCACGCCATCGGAGAGGCAGCCGGTTCCATACTGGTACTTCGGACCTTCGGCTTTCAGCAGCTCAAGGGCTTCCGGCGTATAGTTCCTGTTGAAGCTCTGGACATCGACCGGGCTGCCCGCGCGAAGCCCCTCCGTCTGGATCTGCTGATAGAAATACTCGCCGTTGAAGAGCTTCTTGTTTACGAACTCCTCGCCCTTGGCGAACAATTCCTCATAGTATGTCACATCGTCGTCGCCGACCTCCCGGCCCATTGCGACAGCGGCCTTCAACGCGCCGAGATAGAAGCTGGTGCACATCCCATCGGGACCCCAGAATTCGATGTCGTACGTGTTGTGATGCGGCTCGCGGACGACGCCTTCCGCCTCCGGGTCCCAGGTGGCGATGCAGTAGTTCAGGCTCTGTCGGACCTGGGGCCAGAGCGTCTTCATCCAGGCCGTGTCGCCGGTGATCCGCCAGTCGCGATAGACCTTCATCACGCAGCCCAGTTGCCCGTCGCTGGCGGCGTGGAAGTCGTGCGTCGGCTCGCAAATCGGCAGCGGGGCGCGGAAATTCTGGTGCCCCTGGTCGTTCTGGCAGACGCAGAACTCCGTCTCGCGCAGCGTTCGTTCGAGCGACGGGAACAGGTGCGGCATGGCCTGTGCGTAGTTCCAGACGTGCGTGCACGAGCCGTGGCAGCAGCCGCTCTTGTCGTGACATCCCTCGAACGCCCAGAACCGCCCGTCGATCTGGCGCAGGACGGTAGGGGATTTGAGGATCGTCAGATTGGCCGCAACCGCCTCGATCAGTTCCGGCGGCAGCGTGGTCCCATAGAAGTAAACGCTGAATCGCTTGCTCGCGGCACGCAGTTCGTCGTAGGCCCCGCGCCATCGTCCGACTACCGCGTCGATATCTTGGAACTGTCCTGCGTACCACGGTCGGTACGTCTCGTCCTCGCCGCCGCCTCCGGCTCGCACGTTGCTGTACGGCGCGTACCAGCACAGCTTCAAGGAGATCACCTTGGTCTGTCCCGGACCCAGCTCGAAGGGCACGAACAGCGTGGCCCCCGGGCTTGGGCCGTCCTGCTGTGGGAAGTCTTTGCTGTAGCAGTTGCCGTCCTCGATGTCCTTCCAGGCCATCGTGAGCGGATCGAACCAGCCGCCGCGGAACCAGGCGGCGTTCACCTTCGCGGCGGGCTCGTCCACGAAGGCCGCGAAGTACCCTTCGTCATGTTTCTTCAGCGTGCCGCCCGGCGGCTGCGCGAGGATGAACCCGCCTTCGATGGTCCGGATAGACGGCGGATTCCCCTGCACCGACATGAAGTTCGCCGCATTGAAGGAATACACCGCTTCGATCTTCTGGTCGGACGCGTTGACGAACTTGTATTCCAGAGCGGCCACCGGCAGGGACGCGCTGTCCGCGTCGGGCGGCGCAAAGGGGCTCCATCCGGTGATCTCGACGGTCAGAGGCATCTTCGCGTCCGCCAAGGTCACCGTCGCGAAGGGGAACCGGGCGACGAAGCTCGCCTCTCGAAAACGAGGCAGTCCATACGTGGTGGACCCGAGTCCGTTGCCCGGCGCCTCGTACTGCGTGGCGCGGGGATGAATCGCGAAGACCTTCCACTTCGGGACCGGGCCTTCCAGAACGCGGGCGATGTTCTGCTCGCCTTTGACGCATATCGCCGAGAAGACCTTCTCCTCGCGGAATACGTCGGGGTGGTGGTGCAGCGAGTAGTGGCTCAGCATCCCTGCGCCCTCCAGGCAGATCATCCCGGCGCCGATGCCGCCCATGGGAAACGCGACGTGGTCCAGGTTCTCTCCGGTATAGGGGCCGTTGTAGGCGTGCTCGGCCAGAGCCGCCGTGCCGCAAGCCGCAAGAACAACACTCCAGGAGACGAGCCACGAGATTCCGCTGACCTTCATTTCCGCACTCCTTCGTTCGAATGTCCCATCCGACCCTTCTTGTCTTTCGACACGACCGCCGGACACCGAATTGTCCGCGCACATCGGCACAACCGCCCCCGTTTCCGTCGGTCACTATGATAGACATCCCCTCGGTCGATGGCAAACAAATACCAAGGGCTATCGTTTCGGCGACAGCGGAGCTCCAAACAGGCCATACGATGGTACGCTACCCACCAAGTTGACGTAGACAGCGTAGTAGAGTGGATTGTGCCCACCGGGATCGTGGCGGTTTATCATGTGCCCGGCAGGGCATCTCGTAGCATGGGCATCTTGCCCGGGATCGGTTCTTCGCAGGTCGTGCGTCCCGCACGACGTTCTTGGGCGAGCGGGACGCTCGCCCTACGAAGAGCAGGCGTCCGGTTCGGGCGTCTACGGTCGGAGGCGGCACAGAGCCATGTAGTACGCCGTGCACCACGCATCTGCGGAGTGAGGTGTGCGGGTTTGTTGTCGGCTCCTTGGGAGCCGCGTGCGAGAAGACGGCCCCGGAGTTCCCCCTCCGGGGCCGGATCGTCAGTGTGGATCAAACCTTGCCGAATCTTCTTCGGATGGCTGCCAAACAGGAAACGCCGCTCCCAAGAAGGAGCATTGCGGAGGGCGTCGGGATTGTTGCGTCAGGATCAAACGGATCGGTTCCTGGGTACCAGTACCCGGTGTCCGGCGTGAGGACGTCGCCGAATCCGACCAGTTCGAGGGACCCGAACTCTCCGAGGATTTCAATGGTCGCGGAATACCCTTCCAGGACCCGGAAGCTCCCCAATTCGGGGTGATCGATGAAATACACGAAATCGGCATCCAGATAGGGGTCGTCGTTCACATTCTGGGTCGTATCGAAGAACACATCTTCCGTAAAACTGAAACCATCGAAATCGGCATTGTCTGAGGACGAGGCCATCGTCAGTGCAACCTCGGGGTCTGCGGCATAATTATCCCCCCACCAGAGACCGTTCTGAAACGTCAGGTAGCCGACGACGATCGTCTCGCCGTAGGAGAGCTCCGATGAGTCGTAGACCTTGCCCTCGATGCTCAATTGATTTGGTAACTCGCCATAATAGTGCCAGAACTCCAAATAGGTCTCAGGAGGAAGGCCGCGGTCTTCCGCCAGATAAAGGGCGTACTCATAGAATTCATCGTCGGTCATGCCGTAGACATCTCTGTTGAGAGCCCATATGTCCCTTCCGAAAGACAGCGCGGGGGCATTGCCCGTTTCCACACCCGTGGGCGAAAGGGGCTGCCTTCTATCGGTGCCGAACGTGACATATGAGTAGTTTTCGGATGGAAGTCCGAAGTACACCTCAATCCAGTCGGTCAACTGATATCGGAACTCGGCCATGTTGCCCTGGATGGTGACCGGGCTTGCCATGAGATTCGTGGCAAGGGACAATGCAAGGGTTATGGTGGACAGGAACATACTTTTCATCGCTTCTCCTTTCTTGTTTTTATGTGTGAACGGGTGTTGCTCTCTGGGATCTAATTCGTTTTTCCGTACGCGTTTGCATGCACTCCAACCATCGCGACCTTAGCCTATGTTCTGACATTGTCAAGACAATAATCTCGCGAGACAGCAGAATAAGGTGCGCAAGGTCGGGCGAAGGGTCCGTGACAGTCACGGACTTCCGTTCGCTCGGCGACGGCCCATGAGTCACCGGGGACATTCCGACCCGCCCGCAGGCATGGAGTCTCCCCCAGGCAACTCCCGAGTGTCCGAAGGGACCTGGGCCCCGGCGGAGAACGAGTCATCTCTGCGTTCGTGGCCCAGATGCTTCACTGTATTCAGCATGACCACTCGCGCGTGTTGGACGCCGGGCGATCCGGGCACGCGCGTGGGCCTTTCGGACTGGGAAAAGGCTTGCCTGTGCGGGTCTTTGCTGGTATCCTGTCCCGGCGTCTCGTGGCCAATAGACAATGTAAACCTTTGTTCTGTATAGGAATAAGTGATGGGTCATCCGGGTCTGTCGAAACTTGATCAGTTGTGCGTCGATACGATTCGTTTTCTGGCGGTCGATGGGGTCGAAAAGGCCAAGAGCGGCCATCCGGGGATGCCGATCGGCCTGGCGCCCGCGGCGTACGTCCTCTGGACGCGGCACCTGCGCCACAACCCGGCCAATCCGCTATGGCACAATCGCGACCGGTTTGTCCTTTCCGGCGGGCACGGCAGCATGTTGCTGTACTCGATGCTCTACCTGACCGGCTACGACATGGCGCTCGACGACCTCAAGCAGTTCCGCCAGTGGGGCAGCAAGACGCCGGGACATCCCGAGTACCATCCGGGACTCGGCATCGAGCTGACCACCGGGCCGCTCGGACAGGGGATCTCCAGCGCCGTCGGCATGGCCATCGCCCAGAAGTACCTCGCGAGCCATTTCAATCGCGAGGGCTTCCCGATCATCGACTACAAGGTCTACGTCTTCTGCGGCGACGGCGACATGGAAGAGGGCGTTTCTTCCGAGGCCTGCTCGCTGGCGGGGCATCTGGGCCTCGATAACCTCGTCGTCATCTACGACGACAACCACATCAGCATCGACGGCCAGACGGAGCTGTCCTTCACCGAGGACCGGGCCAAGCGGTTCCAGGCCTACGGCTGGCACGTCCAGAAGGTCGAGGGCGACGGCAACGATATGAAGAAATTCGAGCGGGCGCTCATCAACGCCAAGAGCGAGGTCGAGCGGCCCTCGATAATCCAGCTCCGTACGCACATCGCGTACGGCGCGCCGACTCTCCAGGATACCGCCAAGGCGCACGGCGCCCCGCTGGGCGAGCAGGAAATCAAGGGAATGAAGGAGAAGTTCGGCTGGGACCCGAGTCTTCAGTTCCACGTCCCGCAGCAGGTGCTGGACCACATGCGCGAGGCGGTCGAGCAGGGGGCCGAAGCCGAGAAGCAGTGGGGGGCTCTCTTCGAGCAGTACGCCCATCAGCATCCCGACCTGGCGAAGGAGTTCTGCGACGCCGCCGAGGGACGTCTGCCGGTCAAGCTCGACGAGATCCTGCCCAAGTTCGAGGCAGGGAAGGCGGTGGCCACCCGCCAAGCGTCGGGCAAGGTCCTCGACGCGATCATGCCCAAGATGCCGATGGTGCTGGGCGGCTCCGCGGACCTGACGCCCTCGAACAACACGCAATTCGCGGGCGCGGTCGATTTCCAGAAGGACGCCCGCAACGGACGGTACATCCGCTACGGCGTCCGCGAGCACGCGATGGGCGCGATCATGAACGGCATCAGCGTCTCGCGTCTGCTGCGTGCCTACGGCGGGACCTTCCTGGTCTTCTCGGACTACATGCGCGGCGCGGTCCGTGTCGCGGCCCTGTCGAAGTACCCGACGATCTTCGTCTGGACGCACGACAGCATCGGCTTGGGCGAGGACGGGCCGACGCACCAGCCGGTGGAGCACTTCGCGGCGCTGCGGTCGATTCCCGACCTGCTGGTGATCCGTCCCGCCGACGCGAATGAGACCGCCCAGGCGTGGAAGTACGCTCTGGAGCACGCGGACCGGCCCATCGGGCTGCTGCTGAGTCGGCAGGGGATGCCGGTGATCGACCAGAACCGCTACGCGTCCGCGTCGAACCTCAGCCGGGGGGCGTACGTGCTGACCAGCCGGGGCGATCCGGAAGTGATCCTCCTGGCCAGCGGCTCGGAGGTCCAGATCGCGATGGAAGCCGCGACAAGACTCGACGCGGAAGGGATCGCTTCGCAGGTCGTGAGCATGCCCTGCTGGTCGCTGTTCGAGAAGCAGGACGACAAGTACCGGCATTCCGTGATCCCGCCGCACGTCAAGGCCCGCGTCGGGATCGAGGCGGCCACCGATTTCGGCTGGCATCGCTGGCTCGGCGAGTACGGCGTCTTCATCGGTATGCAGAGCTTCGGCGCCTCGGCCCCCTACAAGACCTGCTTCGAGAACTTCGGCATCACGACCGACAACGTGGTCAAGGCCGCCAAGGAAATCCTCAAGAAGCTCAAGGAGCAGGGGCAGTAAGCCACAGGCAAGCTGCCTGCGGAAATCCGAAATTCGAAACTCGAAATCCGAAACAAGCAGGAATGACCAAAGTCCGAAATTCGAAACGCACGGTCCAGTGATCGGGCTGCATCTCGGTCATTTGGATTCGGGTCCTTTGAATTTGTTTCCGATTTCGAGTTTCGCGATTTGAGCATTTCGGATTGATGGATTTGTCGCGTGACAAGGCGGTCTCGGAGGTTATCGCCCGACTGAGCGGCTCGAAGGGGCCGGTGAAAGTCGAGGGGACGTGGGGATCGTTTGCGCGCCTGCTGACCGCTCATATCTCGCGAGCGCTTCATCGACCCATCCTGCACCTGTGTGCCCACATCGACGATGCGGATCGTGCGTTCGACGATCTCAAGACGTTCGGCGTCGGTCGGGTGGACGTGTTGCCCGCCTGGGAGGGCGAGGAGGAACTGGCCGACGCGACCGACGAGACCCGCGCCCAGCGTCTGCGGATCGTGTCGCAACTGGCGGATGGCGGGGGGGGCCTGCGGGACCTCGTGATCGCGGCGCCCGTCCAGGCGCTGTGCCAGCCGATCCCGAAGCCGTCCGTCCTGCGGGACAGTGCGCTGCTCGTGAAGCGGCATGAGACCGCGGACCTGGAGGCCGTGGTCGAGTGGCTCGTGCAGAACAACTTCGAGCGGGTCGATGGGGTGGACCTGCCGGGCCAGTTCGCCCATCGCGGCGGCATCATCGACCTCTACGCGCCGCTGGCCCGCAGCAGCACGGGCATCCTGCCCGTGGGTAGCGTGGGCGTCTCGCCCATGAATGATGCAGGCGTACACGCGCAAGAGACCCGTGCCACTCATGGCCGAGACGGTGGCGCTACGAAAACACCTGACGATCTTCGTCTTCGCGATGGCGGGCTTGCCACGAGCACGCCGGATGCTGCCTCCCGGCCCGTTCGCATCGAGTTCTTCGGCGACACGGTCGAGAGCATTCGCGTGATCAACCTCGACACGCAGCGATCCACTGAGGAGATCGACGCAATCCAGATCATCGCAGCCGCCTCCAGGGCGGTCATCGAGCAACGGGAACTCTTCCTGAGTGTCCTGCCCGAGGAGACAATCGTTGTGTTCGAGGAGCCTGCGGATGTGGAGGAAGTGGCCAAGGTATTCCTGGCCCGCATCGAGCGAGCGGACCGTCTATACCCTTGGCCGGAGATCTACAACGCTGCGGGACGATTTGCGCAACTGCACGTGTGTCGGTTCGCAACGGACCGGCCGGAGGAATCCCTGAAGCTTGACGTCAAGAGCGTGCAGCAATTCGAGCGGACCGCCACGTCGCTCTGGGCCGGACACAAGGCCGCGCTCGACGAGCTTGTCCAGCGGGCGAAGGAGGGCAACGAGGTCCTGCTGTACTGCGAGAGTCCTGCGGAGACGCAGCGGATCGCCGAGATCATCCGCGAGATCGCCGGCCAGGTGCCGCACAGCTTTCACCTCCCGCTTGGCTACGTCTACCAGGGCTTCGTCGTCGAGTCGCTGAATACGATCGTGGTCAGTCACCACGAGCTGTTCGGGCAGTACGCGTTGCGTCGTCGGGAGCGTCCGGCCCGCACGACCGCGCCGGTGGATTCGCTGGCGGACTTGCAGCCGGGCGAGTACGTGGTCCACGTCTCCTACGGCGTCGGCAAGTTCCTCGGCACCGAGACCATCGAGGAGAAGGGCGGCAAGGCGGAGTACCTCACCATCGAGTACGCGGACAACGCGAAGATCCACGTCTCGGTCCAGAACATCGCGCTCGTCCAGAAGTACATCGGCACCAGTCCCAAGCGCCCCACGCTCAGCAAGGTGGGCACGAAGCGATGGCAGAAGCAGAAGGAAAAGGTCGCGGAGTCGGTGCGCGACCTGGCGGCCGAGCTGCTCGACGTCCAGGCGAAGCGTCAGGCGGTCGGCGGAATCGCCTACGACGAGGACTCGCAGTGGCAGATGGAGTTCGAGGAGTCGTTTGCGTATCAGGAGACGCCGGACCAGACCAGCGCCGTCCGTGAGATCAAGGCCGACATGCAGGAACCGGTCGCGATGGATCGTCTCCTGTGCGGCGACGTCGGCTATGGCAAGACCGAGCTGGCCATGCGAGCGGCCTTCAAGGCGGTCGAAGGGGGAAAGCAGGTCGCGGTCCTCGTGCCGACGACGGTGCTCTGCGTCCAGCACGGACGGACGTTCAGCGAGCGATTCGCCGACTTCCCGGTGACGATCGAGGTCCTCAACCGTTTCAAGACCGCCCGGCAGGCCAAGGACATCCTGATGCGGACGAAACGCGGCGACGTGGACATCCTGATCGGCACGCACCGCCTGCTCAGCAAGGACGTCGCGTTCAAGGACCTGGGCCTGCTCATCATCGACGAGGAGCAGCGGTTCGGCGTCGAGCACAAGGAGCGCCTCAAACGCATGCGCGTCAACGTGGACATCCTCACGATGACCGCGACGCCCATCCCTCGCACCCTGCACATGGCCCTGCTGGGCTTGCGGGACATCAGCTCGCTGACGACCGCGCCGCTGGACCGACGCAGCATTGTGACGAGCGTCACGACCTACAACCAGGACATGATCCGCAAGGCGATCTACCGCGAGCTGAACCGCCAGGGCCAGGTCTTTTTCCTGCACAACCGCGTCCAGTCCATCGAGAAGAAGGCCTGGGAGATCGGCAAACTCGTTCCCGATGCCAAGGTGGACATCGCGCACGGCCAGATGACCCGCCGGGAACTGGAGGACGCGATGGTCAACTTCGTCCTCGGCGCGACTGACGTGCTCGTCTGCACGACGATCATCGAGTCGGGCCTGGACATCCCGAACGCCAACACGATCTTCATCAACGACGCGGACCGGTTCGGCCTGGCGGAACTGCACCAGCTTCGCGGGCGGGTCGGGCGGTACAAGCATCGCGCCTATGCCTATATGCTGATGCCCAACTCCCGGCCGGTCTCTCCCATCGCCGCCAAGCGGCTCAAGGCCATCGAGGAGTATTCGCATCTCGGCGCGGGATTCCGGATCGCATTGCGGGATCTGGAGATCCGCGGCGCGGGCAACATCCTCGGCGCTGAGCAGTCGGGCCACATCCAGATGGTGGGCTATCAGATGTACTGTGAGATGCTGGCCGACGCGGTTCGCGAGCTCAAACACGAGAAGGTCGAGCCGGCGCCGACTGCGACAATCGACCTGGGCGTGCCCATCTATATCCCGAAGAACTACGTCCCCATCGACCGCCACCGCATGGACGCCTACCGCAAGATCGCGGTGGCCCGTTCGCTGGCGGACCTCAAACAGATCGAAGTGGAACTGGCCGACGTCTACGGCCCGCTGCCCGACGAGGCCAGACTGCTCCTGGACATCGGCGAACTGCGAATCGCGGCGTCGAAGTGGGACATCCGCCAGATCACCGCCCAGCTTCCCAAGCCGGGCTATTACCCTGGGACCTTCAGCGCCACAGGCGACCTGATCTTCACCTTCAAACAGGACCCCGGCAGGAAGGTCAAGGCACTCTTCGGCAATGTGCGAGGCGACCTGCACATCCCCGACCCCAAGACTGCCCGCCTCCGCCTGCCCGCAAGCTACTTCGAGCCCGCGACGTTGATTACTTTCTTGCGGAAGATCCTCGCCAGGGAATCCAGATTGAGTGGCGTGGAAGAGTGAAGATACGTTACTGTAGAGGCAAGGTGAGCCCTTACAGCTAGGATTGGTAGGAGACTGATCATGTCCCAGGAGGATGAGGTGAGACAACTATGTGATCTCAGGAGGAAGTTCGAAGACTCTGTGCCCGAGACCGTCTATCATTATACTTCGCCGGAGGGTTTTCGGGGGATTGTGACCAGTGGTGAGCTATGGCTGACCAATGCGGCATCTGTGGAGGACACGACGGAATGCAAAGCCTTCGTGGAGGATTGTGCAGAACGCCTGCTTGCTGATGAGAGGTTGGTAAACGAGGCTGTGAAGGAGGCGTTGAGATTCCGCATAGAGGATGGTTCCGAGAACGATAGGTGCTATATTGCCTCCTTCTGCAAAGAGAAAGACCTCCGTTCGCAGTATTGCAGCTATGGAGGCGTCTGTATCGCCTTCGATTCGCGGAGGATGGATAGAGATCCTTTTGCCCTCCACGAGTGTGTCTATACGGAAGAGGAGATAAGAACGTGGATATGTGAGAAATCTGGGCTTCCCGATTGGGCGCAGTTGCGGGATGGCGATTCACGGTATGTAGTGTCGGACTTGCTCGGCGCGGCCCAGGTGAAATACAAGAAGGCATTGTACCGGAATGAACACGAGGTGCGGATGCTCGCCGTGTCGTGTTCGGATTGGAAAAGCAACGACTATGTCAGGGCCATGTTAGTGGCCCCTAACCCTGAAATACTGCACTTCATCCATGCGGATGACCCTCCGATCCACTACCGCGATGATCTCGATCACGCGAAGTCTGTTCCCTACGTCAAGTTCTTCATTCCAGCCCGAGTAGCCAAGGGGGACTCGCAGGCGGGGATACAAGGAGAAACAGAAGCGCAGGTGAGGACCCGTAGAATAAGGGAGGAAAAGGAGATGCCTCGTGGATTCCTGCCCATAACTGAGGTCTGGATTGGCCCAATGGCCCAGCAGGAAGAAGTCAAGCGGGCCAGTGAGGTCCTGCTGCGTGAGAGAGGATATGAGAACGTACCTGTGAAGGTCTCGGAGATTCCATATCGTGGGCACTGACGAGGACGTTCAGGCGGAGTCCGGCCGGATTGAGGTTACTGGCTGGTTATACTCGGGAAACCTCATGTGGACACGGCTGAACGGTTCGTAGTGCGCCCGTAAGGGCGTAATCCTTCAAGACGTGGAAGATAACGCCTCACGGCGTCACTACGAACAAGCCTGCGACGCTGTCCCTGTTCAGGATCAGTCCCGTAAGAGGCGACTTGCGATTGTCCTGTTCACGAGACTGAAATGGGATGGACAAATCCGCTTGCGGACCCGTGTAGCGCCCCAAACACCGTGCTGCTGTTTGAAGGCCGCGGCGGATGGAACCGGGCCGGCGGATCTGAATTGCTGACCACGGGATACCACACAGCCTGCAACATGCTATTCGTCGACGGTTCCATCGGTATCGTCGGACCCGAGCAGATTGCCTCGCTCAACTGGGTAGGCGAGCGGAAACCACCGTAGTACGCACGGACTGTATGTTGCCTCCGTGAGGATGCGGAACTGAAGCGCCGGTTGGCACAGGCAGCGAGCTCTGCGCCTGGTTTGTCAGTGTTTCTTCAAGCGAGCGGCGATATCGACCTGGAACGCGGGCGGCGCGAGACGCAGGGCGCCGCCGGAGGCGGTTGCTTCGCTCGTGGCCAGACGTTTGCCTGCGAGTGTGTCCCACCATTCGACGGACCAGACTCCGTCGCTGACGCCTGTCAGCGTTACCTTGGCGCCATCCACCGGCGCGGGCTCTGCTTCCATCGCGCCGTCCGGCCAATCGTGGGCTTGGTCGAGCAGCCAGACGAGCGCTTCGTCTGGTGCGGCGACGCCAAAGGGCGTCACGGGACCGTCGATGTCCTCGAATCGAGCCGGGCGCAGGTCTGCCCGGCCGATACCTGTTCCTTCGAGAAACGCGCTCAGCGCCGACCAATGATGGTAGAGGTTCCCGGTGTGGATGCTCTCCCACCACCAAGTCATGCCGGTGCCGACGGCGCCGGTGAAGGCCCCGCTCCAGATCGCCTGATGTAATGCCCGGAAGTGTGGGTCCGTGTCGGGCTTCCACCCTCGCCAGTCCGTGCCGTACTCGCTGACGAAGAACGGCTTGTGGTACTTCTCGAAGAACCGTGCGGTCTTCTCCGCGGTCATCCGGGCCGGGTGCTTCTCGTTGTAGGAGTGGTACTGGGCGAAGTCCATCTCCTGCAGGGCGAACAGGTCCGGGCGCTCGCTGCCGCCTGTGAAACTCGAAGAAATGAGGTGCTTGACCGGGTCGATCGATCGCAGGCGCTGACCCATCTCGCGATGCCAGGCGACCACGTCCTCGTGTTTGACGTAGGCGTATTCGTTATCGATCTCGTTGAAGAACTCCCAGGCCAACAGGTTGGGGAAGGCGGACCACCTTGCCACGAGGTACCGCAGTCGTTTGGCGTACAGCTTCTTCGCTTCTTCGCTGGTGAAGAAATCGTTCTGGGTTTGGCAGGGCCCGCCGTTGGCCGCGTTGTAAGGGTGGCGAGGCCAGAAATTGTTCCCGCCCCAGTAGTCGGGCTTCACCTCGAAGATGCCGTGATAATCGAGACAGAGCATGACGAAGACGCCTCGTCGCTCGGCTTCCGCGAGGATGTGGTCGAGCCTCCAGGCGTTGTCGAGACGATACTGGACCCTGTCGCCCTTGTCCCATTCGATGCCGAACGCGTGGTGCCACATCCAGATGCGAATGTAATTGATTCCTGCCTTCTGATAGGCCGCAAGCCAGTCGTCGTAGTCGTATGTCCCCCGCTGACCGTGCCAGCAGGCGCACAGGCCGTTCAGGAACAGCGGCGTGCCGTCGTCCAGACGGAAGTATCGCTTGCCCTCGGGCTCCAGACGCACCAAGCCGGGGTGTTTCCCGGCGGCGACATCGATCGTGGCGTCGGCTTGCGCTACGAGTTTGCCTTCGAGCGTTGCGGTTACGATCAGCTTGTGTCGGCCCGCTTCCAGGGGCAGCCAACGGAGGTGCCAGCTCCCTTCGCCTGCCGGTGTGAGGATTTCGCGATTGCCTTGGAGCTTGCGGTCGAAAGGACGCTGGAAGTAGCCGGGCACGCGAAGGCGTCCGCCGGATGGGGGCATCACCTCAAGGTCCAGCGTGATCGATTCGGGGTCGAAGGGATTGGCCGCGTCAGGCACGCCATCGACTGCGATCTCGACACGCTCGAAGACTTCGGGTCTGCCCGCCGGGAGATTGAGGGTGAGCGCTGCGTTCGCATCGCCGGCCTGGGCGACGCCAAGGAGCAAGAGGAAGAGGAAAACGGCGATATGTCCGAGCTGCCTGCGTTTCATGTCTGCGATCCTTACATCCGTTGAGGGATATCGCCGCGGTTGTCTTGTTCCGAGCTTCGTTGCGACTTTCCTCCTGGAGGAATTGAAGTTGCCGGATACCCAGGCGGATTGTAGGTTTGGGCACGGGAGAACGCAAGTCGAAAGCACGCCCGCGAGGTCGTTCATTCTCCCTCCGGCGTTGTGTCGCAAGCCGACCGGCGAGATTTGTCCAGCTTTTTTCGCGGAATGATCTTGACATGTCCTATAACAGTGTGGACCATATCGCGCAAGAGCTGTTTTTCGCGGACGGCCCTGCGCGGGTGAGCGGGGCGACCCGCGTATGGCGGCTTCTTCAGCCGCAGACACAGGGTACTGGCGCCTGTCGCACAGGGAAGGAGACGAGATGAAACGATTAGGGATGACGCTTCGAACGGTCGCTGCGGCACTCGGGATTCTCCTCGCTTGCACACCCTTGGTCAGAGGGGACCCGTCTCTCCTGGACAATTGGAATTTCTCAGCCGACATTCGACATGAAGATAACCCCAGTGACCTCACCGGAAACTGGGTGGCCAACGAGCCGAGCGTCTGCTGGCGGCCCACCGCCCCAGGCGAGGGGTATGTCGAGTTCTGGATCGTGGGAGGAACGGATCCGAGTCCCTACCCCTCATACGAGTTGTGGCTGCAGCAGGAAGTCACGGACCTGTCTCCAGGACCCTATAGTCTGAGTTTCTACTACAATTTCCTGAGTACTGGTGTCGCTCAGGAATGTGATTTGTTCTATTATTCCCTTCTGGGTGCAACCGATCTTGCCGGCAACGAACTGGGTGACATCCTGATCGCGAGCAATCATGAGGACCCCGCGGATTCAGGCACAAAGAGCCTGACCTTCGATGTGACTGACGGCTCGCTCCTCGTGTCGTTCTGGCTGATGCGGACGGCTTCGACGAAACCAGGAGACATTGCGCTGGAGACCTCCGTCCGCATCGATAACGTGAGACTGGCCGTGGTTCCTGTGCCCGGCGCGGTGCTGCTCGGCGGTATCGGTCTCGGATACGCCGGGCTGCGCCTCCGGCGGCGAACCCGAACCGCCGCATAGCGTACCATTTTCTTGATTCTTCCCGGATTTGGGCTACTATGCACCTCGGTTGGTTGGCCTAATGAAGGGACATGGGTTATGATATCAAGACGAGGGGTCGGTACACGCGACTCATTTCCTTGCGGAATACCGTTGGTGATCTTGCTCTTGCTGATTGTATGGGCGCCCGCGGCCCACGGTAGAGAGACCGCCAACGTCGTAATCTGGGACACGCAGTCCCGTCTTGGCGATGCGGTCGATGCTCGCGACAGGACGGGATGGAAGGTCGTGTCTACCGATCCCTTCACGCTCGAAGCCGATCCGGCCAAGGCCTTCTCCGATCCGGGCTACTACGGTCGCGAGTACACGTTCGATGGAGATGCGGTCGTGGACAACGGCTGCATCACCGTCGTGTTCTGGTCGGCCAGGGGCCGGCTCGTGATGTATTCGAACGTCGATCCCGCTGCCAAGGTACTCGAACTCTCGCCGTTGGCGGGCACAGCAGAGCCTGCGAAGATCGCGAGGTGCTCGATCCTGCGCAATACGGGCGGCGAAGCGGCGCTGGAGGTCTTCTTCGACGGTGGTTCCTCCGCCGTGCTGGCGTTCGACCGGACGGAGATCGTTCAGATCAAGCCGGCCGCGAACGCAACGGGTGTCCGTCTGCGAAGCAAGATCGACTACGGCGTAGCGCCGGACTTCATCGGAGACGATCTCATCATCAATCCGAGTCAGTACCCATCGACACGCGTGCTGAATGTCCCGGCGGAGAACCTGCTCCTTGGATTGCTCACAGGCGAAAACCGCCTGCTCGTCGTGACTTGGCCGGAGGCGAGACAGCAACTGCGGCTCGGGCTCGCCGATGTGGGACAGCAGGCCCGTCGGATTGAGTCGATGGACTTGGACTGTGACGGGCAGAATGTCTATCTGGCGCTGCTGGAAGCGCCGGGCATCTGGCACAGGGAACCACTGACGGCTTCTTTCCTGGAGAAGGATGTGGCTATCGGCTGGAAGCGACCCTTCGCGGCCCGTTGGATCACGCAGTTGGAAGAGTCCGGCCTCAAGACGAGGTTCCCGTTCCGTGATACGAAGGGCCAGATCTGGCGTGGCGTGCCGGGCATGTACATGTACCCCGTCTGGTTCGACGGGGACACTACCTGCTATCGGCTGAGCAAGAAGGTGATGCCCAGGGGCGAGTCGCTGATCTATTTCCTGGAAGGCCAGGCGCCGGACGTCCCCATCAGCTCGCCCGTTGACATCCTGAAGGCGACGCTGGGCCGGCAAGCCTGCGATGCGATCCTGGATCTGCCCGGGCGCAAGCTGCGCACCCATCATCGCCGGGCCGGGGAGGGCATCCGTCGCGCCTGCACCTGCGGCTGCACGGAAGCCATCGAAGCGGTCTTCAAGGAGGGCCAGGAAGTCGAAAGAAGTGAATACGTCGAAGGAGCCGTTGGGGACATGGTGTACTTTGTCGCCCGGCACGTGGAGCGAATCGATGAGTACCGTGTCTTCGCCGACAACGTGGCGAAGTTCCTTCGCGAGCAGGGGAGTCTATCGCCGGGATGGAAGCCCTATCTCGACTCGCTGGAGCAGATCGCAACCCAGATCCCCAGCCAATACGACGTGCAGAAGCAGAACATCAAATCGCTCGAATATGCTGAGGAGCTGTCCCGCAAGACGATTGCTTTGACTGCCCGCAAGGACGCGAAGAACCTGCCGGCCTGCCTCGAACTCGGCAAGCAATGGCGTGGAATGGGCGGCGCGCAGGACGGCTTGCTCGCGGAGTGCCATATGATCGTGCGGCGGTTGTTCCAGGAGGCCGGCTACGGCTGCCTGGACCGGCCTGCGGCGGTGGAATTGGCGAAGGAGATCCGCAGCCGCTGCCGGCAGTGCCTCCGAAATCCCGACGGCTATGAAGTCTGGTCAAACTACTGAACGATGGACGCCCAGTCCAATTCTTGCAGATCGGAAACAGACCATCATGAGAAGAGCTTGTGCAATCGTATCGATCCTGTCCGCCATCCCGGTCCTGCTGCAAGGCTGCGAGCGTAAGACGCCGGAGGAGGGCTCTACCGCCTCGACAAGTGCCCCTGCGCAGACAGGGTCCGATTCTCCGATCGAGATGGTCCTCATCCCAGGCGGCACGTTCACCATGGGCGACAAGGACGAACCCGATGCAACGCCGCACGAGGTGACCCTCCGTCCGTTCTACATGGACAAGTACCTGGTCACGCAGGAGCAGTACGAGCGGGTGATGGGGGACAACCCCGCCCGGTGGAAGGGTGCGAAGAATCCCATCGAGCAGGTGCGATGGTCCGACGCAGTGAAGTTCTGCAACGCACGCTCGCGATTGGAGAAGCTGGAGCCGTGCTACAACCTGGAAACGTGGGAGTGCAACTTCGACGCCAACGGCTATCGGCTGCCCACCGAGGCCGAGTGGGAATACGCCTGTCGGGCGGGCGCCAAGACCGCCTATTTCTTCGGCGACAGCACCTCGCAGTT
>JAXDBU010000080.1:0-21347 GCA_034678485.1 Sedimentisphaerales bacterium
TGAGGTGGCAGTGAGAGAGGATTGGGGTCTGGGATTACTGGGGCGGACCTTGGTGCGACGTTATGTCAAGCAAACAGCGTGTCAAAATGGGGTGTTAAGTGAATTTGGGCTTGACAAATGTTTTGCAGTGTGATAGAGTAGGTAACATCATATGTGGGGCTTTCGTCAGAGCGCCATGACAGCTCTGAGCAGGAGGCGGCACCATGGGTTGGGGGTGTCTCGCGGAAATCGCCAGAAACAGGACAAGTACCTTCTCTGGATTGCCGAAGAAAAACCGCAGAAACGGCGTCGGACTGACAGCACGTATTCTGCGTTTTTGAGGCAGGAATCAAAGGGATCTACGAGAGATGGAGTAGGCATATGGTGTATGGAAAGCAATCAATGCGAACGCGTGGGAATCTGGTGAAATGCCGAGCGGGGGGCTTGGTGTGCCTGACCGGCAGGATCACTGCAGCCGCGGTGATCGTGCTGTTGGCGGGCAGCTCCGCCTTTGGCGATTTTCTCGTTCAGCCCATTACCCTCAGGAAACAGGTTTATCCCGGCAGACAGATTCCGCTTGAGTTCAAGGTCGAGAACCTCAGCAGAGACACGACCGAGGAGGTATCTCTGCGACTGGGGGAGCTGACTCAGGACGCCAACGGCGTTTGGAACGAAATCGACCCGAATAATCCGAGAGGGATCGATTTGACGAAGCTCCGGAGCTGCAAGAACTGGCTTGAGTGCGACGTGGAGAGCGTGGTGGTGGATCCTTTCCAGGTGGTTCCGATCACCATGATGGCGACCATCCCGGCGGGCACGCGAGGCTTCTACTTCGCCGTGCTGATTGCCTCGACGGCGCCGCGCCAGGTGGAGATCGATGGCACCGGCGCGCTGATCGCCTTGCGGTATCTCGTGCCGATCGTTTTGGAAGTGCAGGGAGTGCCGTTGCAGCATCAGGTTGAACTGACGGACCTCGACATGGTTTATCACCCCGCGACTCTGAATCGACCGACTGCGGCGGTGGTTGCCTCCATGAGCATCAAGAACAAGGGCGGCACCTACTCGCGTCTGGCGGGTGTGGTGCGCGTGTTCCAGGAATCCGGGGGCAACTGGCGGAGGATCGCGGATCTGAAGCTTCCTGCCACCGGGATCATCCCGAATGTCTCGCTCAGCCTCAAGCGGGATGTCGGGACGTTGCTGCCGAGCGGCAAATACCGGATGGAAGGCTACTTGTATGTGGACGGTCGCCGCGGGGGCGCGGCTCAGAAGGAGATCGACTTCCAGGGCAACGATCGTGTTGTCGATCCCCGGACGATCGCACCGATCCATGTGGACAAGGAAGACCTGTTGATCGACGTGGTGCCGGGCGCCGGTCGAGGCGGCACGGTCATGGTGACGAACGAATCCGAGGATCCGGTGACGGTGACCGTCGAGTTCGTGTTGCCGCCGCACATGCGCAACCTCATGAGCGGACGGGGCGTCCGCGGCGACGATCTCAGTTGCGTCGACTGGGTGATCGTGAGGCCCGAGGAGTTCACGCTCCCGCGCTACGGCCGACGAAGCGTGAACCTGAACGTGAGGATGCCGACCACGATCGCGGAGTGCCCGAACTACTACGGCACCCTGCGGCTGCACGCAACACACGACGACGGCTCGTCGGCAGGAATGAAAGTGGTCAACGTCTGCCTGACCAACACGAAGGCAGCGAGGACGAACGAGGTCGGTGGGGAGTGGCTCTCGCTGTCCGAAGCGACGCCCGGACGCTATGTCGTCTCGGCGAGGTTCTTCAACGGCGGTGTGACCTACGTGTACGGCAGGTGCCGCGGCCTCGTGACCGGCAGTGGCGACAACATATACAGGCAATTCCTCATGGAGGACACCGGCGAGGGCGGCATTCTCCTGCCCTTCGAGAAGCGGACGTTCTCGGGCGTGCTGGATGTGTCCGATATTCCGGTGGGGTTTTATCGTCTGACGGCGGTCCTCGAGTATGCGAACGGCCCGAAGCAGGCGGCCGCGGAGAACGCCCAGAAACAGAGCCTCATCGAAGTATACGAACAGGGCGGACAGAAGGCCGCGAGGAACGCTGAGTGGAGCCAGGCTCCCGATGGGAAGAAGGGAACAACGGTCATCAAGTTGAAGATGTAAGGTGCGTAGCATACGGCAGGGGAGGTTTTTGCTAAAGCAGGGCGCGGGATTGCCGATACATGTTAAGCCGTGGGATGGCGTAGTAACGGCTGCAGAAAGGGACCTTAACCTATGGCCAGGAGACATGTCGGTATACTACCTTTGGGCGGGATGATTGCCCTTTGTGCGATCTTGCTGTTCGCACCGGAGGCACGCAGCCAGGTCACCGTGAAGAAGAAGATGTTCACCATCTCGGGCAAGACAGGTCTGTCCGACGTGACATTACAGGTCTCACCCGGTTCGACGACCGTGCAGACCGATCAGGACGGCGCGTACAGCGTCGAGGTCGAGTATGGCTGGACCGGCAAGATCACGCCCGTCAAGACCGGATACAAGTTCGATCCGGCGTACCGGGACTACTCCACGAGAGTGACGGCCAACAAGGCCGACCAGGACTACACGGCCGAGCGGGTGAAGTTCATCATCTCCGGCTCGACCACGTTGCCCGGCGTCATCCTGAGAGGCTTCGACACCGATGTGGTCAGCAGTGCCACAGGGACGTACTCGGTCACCGTGGAGTATGGGTGGACCGGGACCATCGTGCCCGAGAAGGCGGGATATCGTTTCGAGCCACCGAGCCACGCATACCCCGAGGTGACCAGTAGTTCCAAGGACGACTACAAGCCCATCGAGCTGACCTTCACCATCTCCGGATCGGTCGGCAAGGCCGGCATCCCGATGAAGATCGTGCCGAGCACCGCTGCTGAGGTGGTTAGCGGAGCGGACGGCGCCTACCGGATCGAAGTTCCCTACAACTGGAGCGGCACGATTACGCCGACGAAGGACGGCCACCTGTTCACGCCCCCGAACTATGAGTACGCGGCCCTCGTCGAAGACAGACTCAATCAGGACTTCAGCGTCCAGGTCCTGTACTACCCGATCAGTGGGTCGGTGGGGCAGGCAGGCGTGGCCATGAGCGGTCTTCCCGGCGATGTCGTGAGCGATGAGAACGGCTACTACAGCGCGTCGGTCGAGCACGGATGGTTCGGAAAGGTCACGCCTGAAAAACCCGGCTGGGAGTTTGCCCCGCCCAGTGTGGACTACAAGCCGGTGAAGGAAGCGCACGAGGCTGAGAACTACACTGCGACCGAGATCTTTCTGACGATTTCGGGCACGACCGGCATCAGTCAGGTCACGCTGGCGGGATTCCCCAGCGGCCCTCTGACCACGGACGAGCGGGGCGCCTACACCACGAAGGTTCCGTACAACTGGAGTAACACGATCACCCCGCAAAAGGACGGCTACTACTTCGAGCCGTCGGAACTGTCGTTTGCTCCAGGCGTCACGGCGGACAAGGTCAAGCAGGATTTCAAGGCGCAGAAGATCTACTTCGAGATCGCCGGGAACGCCAAGCTGCCCGGCGTCTCGCTCAAGGCAACCCCCGGCTCGATTTCGACGGTCTCCAAGGCAGACGGGTCTTACAGCATGAGGGTGGAGTGGAGCTGGAAGGGGAAAGTGACCCCGACGAAGAGTGGGTTCATGTTCGAGCCTGCCGAACGGGATTACCCCGGCGTTACCACGCCGCAGATGGATCAGGATTATATCGCGATGACTATTCGACATCCGATTTCGGGCAAGATCGTCGACAAGAAGGGCAGTCCGGTCGCGGATGTGCTGATCGTCGCGGAAGGCACCCCTCCGGTCGAACCGGTCATGACGAATTCGGACGGCGCCTTTGAGATCAAGGTAGAGCACAACTGGAGAGGCCGGATTACCGCGAAGCTGGATGGCTGGAACTTCAGCCCCTCCATGAAGTCGTTCGACGCCTCGCCGGTGACGGGTCCGACCACCGTGCCGACGATCACAGGCGAGATCAAGATGATGACGCTCTCGGGCATCGTCAAGTACGACGAGAAGACGCCGATCGTAGGCGTGCGAGTCACCGCCGATCCGAACGACGGTACCGTGTCGTCCCTGACGGACGCCACCGGCCGATACAACGTCAAGGTCCCCTACCACTGGAGCGGCTCGCTGAGCTTCTTCAAAGAGGAGTTCGAGATTGATGCGAACTACAGCTACGCGGACGTGACCCAGGACATCGATGAAAGTGCTCCGAAAAAGACGGTGTCACCGGCACCCGAGCCAGTCCGACCGTCGCCGGGACCCGACCGGCCTCAGGGGGCACAGCCTGTGTCCGACGGGCAGGGGACGGCGATGGCGGCGACGGAAGTGCTGATGCGCAAACTGGCGGAGATCAGGAAGGAGCAAGACGATCTGACGAAACTGCCGCCCAGCGCGCCGAATAACGAGAGGATGCTGGAGCTGGTTCGGCAGGAGGCCTATTACACTCAGTTGATCGAAGGTCGCGGCGGCGACACCCGTAGGATTGTCGACTCGAATCAGGTGCCTTCGCCCACGCCTCCCAAGGGGCGTGACGTGCTCACGCCCAAGCTGCACAGCACGCTGGGGGAGCTCGCCCGGCGGACGAACACGAAGATCTACGTCGATATGACGGTCAAAGATGAACCCACTGCGGTCGGAGTCGACAGCGTGACGGGTCAGTCTGTCGAGCAGGCACTGCAGCAGATTCTCGACGGGACGGAGAAGAAGAAGTACACATTCCGTGCGGAGCCCGACAACACCTATCTGGTCTACTATCCGCTCAGCAACATGTACACGGCCGACACGCTGATCACGAATGCCTTGGGAGACATCACCTCCGAGACGGGCGTGCCGATCATTTGCGACCCGAACGTGCAGTTGACGACGACGGCCAGCTTTGACGAAGTGCCGCTCGAGATGGCGTTGGATATGATCCTGGCGGGTACGCCGTACTCGTTCAAGAGGATGCAGAACTACTACCTGGTTGGCGACAGCGGACCGGGCAGTATGTCCTTCCATCGACTCATGGAGACGCGCCACATGCGGCTCAGCAACATCACGCCGCAACGGGTCAGGGATCTCCTGCCGCAACAACACAAGCAGTACGTACAGGCGGAAGCCGCCAGTACGACGGATCCCAACGATCAGGGCCACTGGGTGACGGTGGCCGCACCGGCCGGGATTGCGGACACGATCATGGGGATCATCAAGGGGTATGACGTGTGCCGTCGGCAGGTTCTGCTGGACGCCCGCGTCGTCGCGATGGAGAACACCAACGACCTGAACCTGGGAATCAAGTGGGACTTCCCGACGTTCCGGTATGGACAGGTGCTCTCGGCCAGCGATTGGACGAAGGTCTTCTCGATCGGCTACACCGCCGACGAGGGATTCACAAATGCCCTGATGGCGCAATTGAACGCTCTCGAGGCGGACAACAAGCTGGAGATTATGGCCAATCCGCAATTGGCCGCCCTGGACGGGAGCCAGGCCGAGTTGAGGTCCGTCCGCGAGGAATGGTACATGATGACCAGCGCGTCGGAGACCCTCTACGCGGATTCCGAACTCCAGAAGATCGAATCCGGTACGATCTTGACGATCACGCCGCACATTGGCGACGGCAACGACATCACGCTCGAATTTGCGGTCGAGATCAGCGACAGTATCGCCAGAGGCGCCGTCAGCGATCTGCCGATCATCAACCGTCGGCAGGCCAAGAGCCGGGTCACCATTCAGAATGGCGGCACTGCAGCCTTGGCCGGATTGACGGAGAATCGGACTCGCACAGTAAACTCACGCGTGCCCGGCCTCGGGGGTATTCCGGTCATCGGGCGCCTGTTCCGCAACGACGACGATCAGAAGTCCAAGCGGGAGATCGCCGTGTTTGTGACCGCCAACTTGGTGCCGGAGGAGGCTCAGACGGCGGTGCGCCGGCCGCAGGGCTCCGAGACACTGGCTGTCGGCAGCCAGGCGAGACCGGCCGGGGCGGAGTTCAAGAACGATCTGGCAAAGGCACTGGCGAATCAGCCATAGTGAGCAACCCAAAGTGAGGAGCGTGCCAGCAGTGTTCAATCAGCGTGGATCCAAGTTTGGCGCAGTGACCGGCGTGCTGAGGTCGCCGCACGCCCGGTCTGGGTCGAGGACCCTCACGGCGAGTCACTCCGGCCGGTGTGCAACGGGTCGCTTGCGGCACGCGCTTCGGGCGGGGGGTCTTCTCCTCGTCCTGGCGCTGCTGGTTCTGGAGGGAGCAGGCTGTAAGAACTGGTTCAAACCGGTCGAATGGCCGGAACTGGGACCCCAGAGCAAGGAACCGAAGTCGCCGTTTCGGCTCGTTGCGAAGAAGAGCATGAGCACGGTGAGCCTCGCGCCCGAGGATATCGTTCGAATTATGCAGCGGGTCGGTTTCGAGGACAAGCAGGTGCTGGACTTGGGAACCGACCTGCACAACGCCCTGCGTTTCTCCGGGGCAGCCGAGGTCTTCCACTACAAGCAGAAACTCGCGATCTTCGTCGCCGATGGCGGCCTTGTGCGGATCCGATCTCGCGTAGGGAGCTTCGACTATGAGGTTGCGAACCATCAGTTTGTCTCAGGCGTCCAGACGGACCAGTAGAGAAGGTTCCGATAGGTTGGCAGCCGGGGGAGGGTGCATGTCTCTTGTTCCCGGCGCCGCCGGTGCGACGCGGCGTCTTGTCCTCGCTTCCCGACCAGGGCTGCTGCGCGGGCGTTGTATTCCCCCATCATTCCCTGTCCCTCAGCATTAGCCCACATTTCTTCATGGCAGCGAACCCACCGGCCGGACTATAATCACGCTCGGTGCACTTCCCATGACGGAACATGGGGCCGACAGATGGGTCGGGCACAGAGGCCCGCAGTGTCGCAGGGACAAGACGATGGCTGAAGAGATCGGCAAGCGAATAGACTGGCTCAGGAACCAGATTCGCAGACACGATTACCTGTACTACATCCGCAATCAGCCTGAGGTCACGGATCGACAGTATGACGATCTGTTCGCGGAACTGAAGGGATTGGAGGCTCGGCACCCGCAGCTCGTCACGCCGGACTCGCCCACGCAGCGGGTCGCCGGCCGGCCCTTGGAGGGGTTCGCGACCGTCCGGCATGCTCTCCCTATGCTCAGCGTGGACAACACGTATAATGCCGATGAGCTGAAAGCGTTCGACGAGCGGGTCCGCAAGCTGTTGGATGTGTCGGACTACGATTACGTGGTCGAGCTCAAAATCGACGGGTTGGCGGTGAGTCTGCGATACGAGAACGGCGTCCTGACGACCGGGGCCACCCGCGGCGACGGCGAAGTCGGCGACGACGTCACCGCAAACATCCGCACCATCCGCTCGGTGCCGCTGGTGCTTTCGTCGTGCGTCGCGCGTCGTGCGTCGTGCGAAGGACGCGAGGGGCCGCGCCCGAGGGACGAGGGACGAGCGACGAGCGACGATTCCATTCCCGCCGTGCTGGAGGTCCGTGGCGAGGTCTACATGCCGACGAAGTCGTTCGCCTCGCTGAATGAAGCCCGCGCCGAGTCAGGGGAAGCGGCCTTCGCCAATCCGCGCAACGCGGCTGCCGGCTCGCTCAAGCTGCTCGACGCCCGCGTCACGGCCACGCGACATCTGGCGTTCTTCGCTTACGCGATCGGCGAAGTCTCCGAGCCCCTGGCGCAGGACCACTGGCACACGTTGCGACGGCTCAAAGACCTCGCTCTCCCGGTCAATCCGCACGTCCAGAGAGCCAAGGACATCGACGAGGTGATCGAGATCTGCACGAGCTGGGCCGACCGGCGATCCAAGCTGGACTACCAGATCGACGGTATGGTGATCAAAGTCAATCGATACGACCAGCGGGACATCCTGGGGATGACCGGCCGGGCGCCGCGATGGTGCATCGCGTACAAGTTCCCCGCTGAGCGGGCGCAGACGGTCGTCGAGTCCATCGCGGTGCAAGTGGGCAAGACCGGGAACCTGACGCCTGTAGCGAATTTGACGCCTGTGCTGCTTGCCGGGACGACGGTCAAGCGTGCCAGTCTGCACAACTTTGATGAGATGCGGCGTCTGGACGTCTGCCCGGGTGACACCGTCCTCATCGAAAAGGCCGGCGAAATCATTCCGCAGGTCGTGGAGGTGAAGAAAGAACTGCGGCCCGATGGAGTCAAGCCGTTTCGGGTCCCGAAGAAGTGTCCCCATTGCGGTGCGGACGTAGTCAAGGATGATGCCTATGTGTATGTCCGCTGCCCGAACCCCGACTGCTACGGGCAGTTGAAGGAGCGCCTCCGCTACTTCGTCGGGCGCGATCAGATGGATATCGAGCGCCTGGGCATCGCACTGATCGAGCAGTTGCTCGACGCCGGGTTGGTCAAGACGTTTGCGGACCTTTATCGACTGCGAAAAGAGGATTTGCTGGCCCTGGAGCGTATGGGCGAGAAGAGCGTGCAAAACGTCCTGGACGCGATTGAAGCGAGCAGAACACGGCCTCTGTGGCGGTTTCTGGCGGCGCTGGGGATCCGGCACGTGGGTGGCCAGTCGGCGGATGTTCTGGCCAATCATTTCGGCTCGCTCGACGCCGTGATGACCGCGACCCAGGAGCAGTTGCAGGACGTCGGCCAAGTCGGCCCGGTCATGGCCGAGAGTGTGTATCAGTACTTCCACAATCCGCGGCATCGCGCCGTGATCGACGATCTGATCGCGGCGGGGGTCCGGCCCCAACCTCCGGCGGCGAAGAAGCTCACGGGCGGTCTCCGGGGCAAGACCTTCGTCGTCACCGGGACCCTGAAGGACTTCTCTCGCCAGCAGGCGGAGCAGGCGATCAAGGAAGCCGGCGCAAAGGTGTCCGGCAGCGTGAGCAAGAAGACCGATTTTGTCGTGGCCGGCGAGAACCCCGGCAGTAAGTTGCAGAAGGCCCGCGAACTGGGCGTCGAGGTGATCGACGAGGCGCGATTCAACGAATTGGTGGCAGGAAAGGGATCGTGACGTGAACGCACAGGACGAGAAATTCATGCGGTCGGCGCTGATGCTGGCGGCCCGGGGCATCGGAGCGGTGGAGCCGAACCCTGCGGTCGGCTGCGTCATCGTGAAGGCCGGACAGATGATCGGCAAAGGCTACCACAAGACCTTCGGCGGCCCGCACGCGGAGGTGAACGCCATCGCGGACTGCGGGACGCTTCGGGTCCGCCCGGAGGGGGCGACGATGTACGTCACGCTCGAGCCATGCTGTCACGTGGGCCAGACCGGCCCCTGCACGCAGGCGATCCTCGACGCCCGCATCGCGAGGGTCGTCGTCGCGGCGCAAGACCCCTCGGCCCACGCGAATGGCCAGGGGCTCGACCAGTTGCGCCGAGCCGGAGTCCGCGTGGAGGTCGGATTGTGCGAGGAGGAAGCGCGGCTGCTCAATGCCCCGTTCTTCAAGCACGCCACAACGGGCAAGTGCTGGGTCGTGCTCAAGTGGGCCCAGACCATCGACGGCAAGCTCGCCTACGTCAATCCGTCCTCGCAGAGACGATGGATCACCAACGAGCTGAGCCGGGCCGATGCGCACAGATTGCGGCGCCGGGTGGGAGCGATCGTGGTCGGGATCAATACGGTCCTGGCGGACGACCCCCTGCTGACGCCGAGACCGAGCAAGGGCAAAAAGCCGATTCGTATTGTCCTTGATAATACGCTGCGGATTCCGCTGAAATCGCGGCTGCTGCGGACGATGAAGACGAGCCCGGTTGTCGTCTGCACGCGAAAGGCCGCGGTGGAGGCGAATCCCAGGCACGCGGAGCGGATTCGAAAGAAAGCGGCGGAAGTGCTCGCCTGCGACGGTCCTGCTGAAACGACGGATCTGTCCTTCTTGCTGGATCAGCTCGCGGAACGCGGTGTCCAGCAGGTGCTTGTGGAAGGAGGGCCGAGCGTGCTGACCTCGTTCCTTCGCGAGGGGCTGGCCGATGAGATTTGCGTCTACATTGCGCCGAAGATCCTCGGCGCCGACGGGACCGCATTCATCGGCGAACCGATGACGGACCTGATGCAGGGCATCGCTCTGGATCACGTTCAGGTCAAGACCTTCGGCGAAGACGTCCGCCTGCGAGGATTGCTGGCCGATCCGAGCATCCAGCAGACGCCACGCGGGAGGTGAGACGCAGGGCGGGTGGTTCTGCTTTTTCGCAGGGCGAAACCGCGAATCCACTTGACCGGCCCGCGATCATGATGTATGATATAGATGTTGCGGGTGCAGACGGAGATCAGTGGGTCTCGTAAAGCACTACCCGCGGTACTGTGCATTCTGGCACACCGCAACAAGGAGACGGGCCTACAACCAGCTATTATGTACTCGCCTGCGTCTCCTTTTTTTATGCGCACTTCGAGGAGGCACTCGTCAGTTTCCCTTCCCAGACGCCGACGGCGCGGGCGCCACTTGCGTTCTTGGCTCGCGTGTGGTTTCATGGTCTTGTCTGTCGGGCGATCCGTTTGTCTGGAGAAGGAGATTGCGCCATGACGAGAAGGTGCATATTGCAGCCCTGTGCGGTGTTGATTCTATTGGTGATCGCAGCATCTGCGAGCGCGCAGGACGCGGATCGGGGGTGGTTGCGCCTGTTTGACGGAACGCTGAATGGTTGGAGGCCGGCGGAGGAGAACCCGAGCACGTTCTCCATCCGCGACGGCGCCATTGTGGCGAACGGGCCGAGGAGCCATCTGTTTTACGTCGGGCCGGTCGAAAACGCCGATTTCCAGGACTTCGAGCTGAAGGTCGATGTGAAGACCGAGCGGGGCTCCAACGGTGGCATCTTTTTCCACACGCGATGGCAGAAGGACGGCTGGCTTGACAAGGGATTCGAGGTCCAGGTCAACAACAGCTATCGGGCCGACCCCCGCAAGACCGCGAGCCTTTATCGGATGAAGGACATCACCGAGCAGCTCGTCAGCGACGGCGAATGGTTCACCCTGCACATCACCGTCTGGGGCAAGTACGTCAGCGTGAGCGTCAATGGCAAGGACGTCCTGGACTGGGCGGAGCCCATTCCTGCGAATCCGCCGTCATCGAGGGCCGGCCGAGCGCTGGATCATGGCACGTTTGCTCTGCAGGGACACGACCCGGGCAGCACGGTCTACTACAGGAACATCCGGGTCAAGCCGCTGCCCGTGCTGACGGATTACCACGTCCACCTGAAAGGGGGCCTGACGCTCGACGAGGCGATTCAGATGGCCAAAGACCGGCGGATGAAGTTCGGCATCGCGGAGAACTGCGGCGTGGGCTTTGCGACGACGAACGACGCGGCCCTGGAACCCTTCCTGGCGAAACTCGATGGCAAACCCGTCTTCCGAGCGATGCAGGCGGAGGGCCGCGAGTGGGTGACCATGTTCTCGCCGGGGACGATCGCCAGGTTCGACTATGTCTTCACGGACTCGATGACCTGGACGAACGACGCGGGCAGACGAATGCGCCTGTGGATGCCCAATGAGGTCGAAATCGGCGACAAGCAGGCATTCATGGACATGCTCGTAGCAAGGACTGTCGGAATCTTAACCAATGAGCCTGTCGACCTTTACGTGAACCCGACGTTTCTGCCGGCCGCGATGGCAGCAGAGTATGACATGCTGTGGACGGACGAGCGGATGGATCGTGTGATCCAGGCGGCGGTCAAGAACGACGTTGCGATTGAGATCAACGCCCGATACAAGCTGCCCAGCGAGAGGTTCATCGGCAAGGCCAAGGCCGCGGGCGCGAAGTTCTCGTTCGGAACGAATAACGGCGACAGGGACCTCGGCGATCTTGCGTACAGCCGTCTGATGGCAAGGCGGTACAACCTGACGAAGGATGATTTCTTCACGCCGAAGCCCGATGGCCAAAAGCCCGTCCAGCGAAAGGGTCTACCGCGATAACCGGTTCGTAGCACGGGCATCTTGCCCGTGATCCGGAATCATGGGTGGGACGCCCATGCTGCTGAGGGTCATCGTTGCAGGATCGGCATCCGAGGGCACTCGCTCGTAATGACCTCGCAGCCCGTCTCGGTGATGAGAATGTCGTCCTCGATGCGAATCCCCAGCTTATCGGGGAGGTAGACACCGGGTTCGATAGTGAGGATTTGGCCGGTTTGCAGCTTGCCCTGGGCGTTCTCCTTGAGGAAGGGATCCTCGTGGATCTCCAGGCCGATGCCGTGGCCGGTGCCGTGACCGTAGACAGGCAGACCGCTCTCGCGGATCACGGCCCTGGCCGCCGCATCGACTCTGACCAATTCGACCCCCGCTTTCGCTGTGGCAATGGCCGCTGCCTGGGCCTTCTCCACGACCGCGTAGGCTGCTCGGTAGGCGGGCGTCGGAACGCCGAAAGCGAAGGAGCGGGTGATATCGCTGCAGTACCCGTCGTACCGGGCCCCGAAGTCGATCAGGATTGTGTCTCGCGGCTTGAGCTTCCTTTGCGTGGGGTGATGGTGAGGACGGGAGCCGTTCGGTCCGAATGCAACGATGGTCTCAAAGGCGTTCTTGGCGCCGAGCTTGCGCATCTCCAGGTCGAGGGCGCCCGCCAGCTCGTTCTCGGTGATGCCCGCCCCGATCCGCTGCAGGATCTCGGCGAAGACTCTGGCTGAGATGGCTGCGGCCGTCATGATGGCGGCTGCCTCGTCCACGTCCTTGCTGCCTCGCGGCTCCTCGACGATGCCTGCGATGGGTTTCAACGAGACGCCGGCGTTCTTCTTGAGCACCTCGAACATTCCGACGGAGATGGACTTCTCGACGCCCAGCTTCCGAACCGATTTGAGCTTCCGCAGGAACTGGCCGCCTGCCTGGGCGATGGGGTCTCTGCCCGCTCTTTGGAGAATCGTCGTTCCGACGCACTCCTTCTCGGCCTGCTCGATGTACCGACTGTCGGTGAGCAGATACAGACTGCCTTGGGTGAGGATGGCCCAGCTATCCTCCCCGGCGAAGCCCGTCAGGTAGCTCACGTTTTCGGGTTTGGTGAGGATTAGTCCGTCGAGGCCACTGGCCCGGAGCCAGGCACGGACGATTCCGACGCGTCGTTTTCCGTTTTCTCGGTTCATGGCTATTGCATACCACGAAACGGGCCGGGAAGGAAGAGTTTTCGGCCCGTGATTTGGCGTGTCGCTCATTTGTTTCGATGCTTTCAGTGGAGCCGGAGAAGGCGGAGGCTGCAACCGCGGATCAGACCGTCGTCGGTGTTTTCCGCTGGGGAGAAAGGGTCCCCCACGCGAGCGATCACGTCCGGGACCCCGGACTATTCTCTGTGTCGAATCCCACGCGATGTTGCCCCGCCCCCCACAGTCTTTTTCCGCCTTGTTCCCAGCAGGTTCGGCCGCTATAATGGTTCTCGATTCGACGACGTTAAACCGAACCTGTTGGAAATCGGCCAAGCATGTTACTGCCCATCCGGACGAGTATTCTCCCCCGGCGGACGCCGTATGCGAACTATGCGCTGATCCTCATCAATGTGCTTGTCTTTCTCCTCTCGTATGGCGGGCCGCATTTGTATCGGATCGCCGATGAGATCCTTCCCCTGCCCATCCACCCCTGGGCGGCGGACTGGATGCTCGTGCCGGCCGACTGGCAGTATCACCAGTTCGTGACCTATGCCTTTCTGCACAACGGTCTGTTTCATATCATCGGCAACATGTTTTTCCTGTACCTGTTCGGCAACAGCGTCAACGAGAAGCTGGGCAACCTTGGATACGTCGTTTTCTATCTTGCCGGCGCTGTCTTCAGCGGTATCGGTCATACCCTGGTGAACCTGTCCTCCTACGCGCCGACCCTGGGCGCCAGCGGCGCCGTCGCGGCGATCACCGGTGCGTACCTGGTCCTGTTCCCGCAGACGTTGATTACGGTCCTGTATTGGTTCATCATCATCGGCACAGTGGAGATTCCTGCACTCTACTTCATCGGTCTGAAGATGATTCTCCTCGACAACCTGATCGCACGGATGACCCCGGGCGTCGCCTACGATGCCCACTTGGCTGGTTACGCATACGGGGTGCTCGCGACGCTCGGATTGCTGACCACTCGACTCGTCGGGTCGAGCAACTTCGATCTGGTGTCCATGATCCAGCGGTGGAACCGTCGTCGGCAGTACCGCGACGTTGTTGCCGGAGGACACGATCCGTTCACGGGAACAGCAGGGCGACGGCATGTGGACGCGAGAGAGGTTGCGCCGCCGGTCGACGAACAGAAACGGGCCCAGATCGATCGAATTCGCCGCGAAATCGGCCACTGGATTGCCCAGCGGAATATGGCGGCTGCGGCAAGTTCCTATCTCGAGCTGATGCGGACGGACTCCTCCCAGGTGTTGCCCCGCCAGTCGTTGCTCGACATTGCGAATCAGTTGGCCGGTGAGAAACGCGGGGTGGATGCGGCTCGCGCCTACGAGCAGTTCTTGACGCATTACGGCAACTACGAATATGCCGAGCAGGTGGAATTGATGCTTGGGATCCTCTATTCGCGCTATCTGCACGAGCCGGAGCAGGCGGTGAAACATCTCCAGAGGGCGGCAGAGCGTCTCTCGGACGACGGACAACTGAAGATGTGCCGCGAGGAGCTTGCCCGACTGGCGTCGTCGCGGGGGTAAGCTGGGCAACCGTACGATGCGCAAGTGCTTCCGCGCACTCGATTTTTTTTACGCAGCATCCAATCCAAATGGGCAATTGGGTATTGACATATCCGGCACGATACGGTAGGGTCACGCACTGAAGGATCGCCCTACCTTGCGGGCAATTCCAAGGCATCTGTGGAATATCTTTTAGGAGGTAAGAGATGCAAGCTCGCGTAGACTCTCCCGTGCGCACGGCATGGACGAAGTGGTGTGCGCGTACAACGGCCATTCTGCTGGCGATGGTCGTGTTGGCGTCGCCTGTTCTGTCGCAGGTTCAACCGCCGGCGGCGGGGATGACGGTCCGGCCTGTCGCCGGGGTGAACGAACCTGCCGCAGCCAAGACGCAGGCTGAACCCTATGTGGCCGGGGTCACTGGCAACGATGTGTTCATTCGATCCGGTCCCGGAACGAACTTCTACCAGTGCGGTAAGCTCTACGCGGGAGATCGCGTCCAGGTGATCGACGCCCAGCTTGGCTGGTCCTGCATCATTCCGCCTCCGGGGTGCTTCTCCTGGGTCTCGATGCAATACGTCAGCATCAACCTGGAGAATCCGACGGAGGGCATCATCACGGGCGACAACGTTGGCGTGTACGCGGGCTCGGATTTCCTTGAACCGATGTGGTCTACGAGCAAGCAGGCGGTGCTCAACCGCGGCCAGACCGTGAGACTGCTTGGCGAGGAAAAGGATGACTACTACAAGATCGCGCCGCCGCAGGGAGCGTACCTTTGGGTGAGCACGCAGTTCCTCCTGGCGGCGAATCAGACCGTTGTCAAGCCGGCCGATCCGAACGGTGTCCGCGCTGTGGAGGTGTCGGCCTCCAAGCCCGCGGGCGCAGACCCGAACGCCGTTCCCAAAACGGACCTGGAAATCTATTACGCGTTGGCCGAGAAGATCAATGCCGAACGGGCCAAACCGGTGGCCGACCAGGATTACACCGAACTGAAGAGCAGGCTGCAGGATCTGGCCGCGAAGAAGGATGGCGGCCGGGCCATGCGGTACGCAGACTACACGCTCAAGCAGGTCGAACGTTTCGAGCTGGCCTGCAAGGTGGCCAAGGAGCTGGAACTCCAGACCAAGGAGCGGCAGAAGATCACCGACAAGATCGACGACGCCCGCAACACCAGGCTGGCGCAGGTCGAGGACAACAGTCGGTTCGCGGTGATCGGCAAGCTCGAGACCTCGAGTGTCTACAACTCCGACGGATTGGGGAAACGTTTCCGCGTGCTCGACGAGTCGGGCAAGACGATCTGCTATGTGACGCCCACCGGCGCAGCGACAGCGGCCGATTACAGCAAGCTCATCGGTCGCAAGGTCGGTCTCGTCGGCAAGGTCCAGGCACATGAGGCGCCAGTCAGGGCAACCGTCGAATTCACCGAGGCAATCCCACTCGACTGATCTTGGCTCGCGATGAACCTCTCTGGCACGAGGTTCATGAAATACCTAAAGCAAAGAAGTCGCACCCGAAAGAGTGCGACTTCTTTGTTTTCGGCAGACGAATGAGGCCGGGGCCTCTGCTTCCGTCCGATCTTACGCTTCCTTGCCCGGCACCGCGGGGATCTCGTCCGGCGGCGCGACCACTTGGCCGGCCTCGAAATCCATCGCTGTCGGTTTGACCGTCAGGTTGTACCAGGGCGAGGCCTCGTTCTCGACGACATCCTTCCAGCGGACCAGCTTGCCGGTGTAGGCCGAGATCCGTCCCATGATCGCGGTCAGCGTGGACTCCGCGACGTTGCGGGCCTCGTTGAGCGGCTTGTCCGCGATGATGCTGTTGAGCAGATCGATGTGCTCCTGCACGTAGGGGTTGTTCTCCGGGAACTGCGGGACATCCACCTGCTTGCCGGCCTTGAGGCCGCCGTCGCCCCAGGTTTCGCCGTTGGTACCGCGGAAGAACTCGCGGACGCCGCCGTCGGTGCCGTTGATCTGGCGGCACATGCTGTGGATGCGGCAGCCGTCGCCGTAGTCGAAGTCGACGCTGAAGAAGTCGAACTGGTTGCCGGTCTTGCGACGGGCGCGGCCGCCGAAACCGAGGGCCGAGGTCGGCGGATGCCCGATGTACCAGTTGGCGACGTCGATGTTGTGTACGTGTTGCTCGATGAGGTGGTCGCCCGACATCTCGGTGAAGCTCACCCAGTTGCGAACCATGTAATCGGCGTCGCTCTCGCCGGGTTTCTTGGTCTGGAACCACAGGGCGCCGCCGCACCAGTAGATGGCTCCGCCCGCGATCTGCCCGATCGCGCCGTTGGCGACCGCGTGCTGAATCCGCTGGTAGCTGGCCTGGTGCCGACGTTGGGTGCCGGCCACGACCGCGAGACCCTTCTGCTTGGCGATCTCGCCCGCTGCGATGATCTTCCGCCCGCCCGGCGGGTCCACTGCGACGGGTTTCTCCATGAACACGTGCTTGCCCGCCTTGACCGCAGCCTCGAAGTGCACAGGCCGGAAGTTCGGCGACGTCGCGATGATCACCACCTCCGCATTGCTTGCGAGCACCTTCTTGTAGGCGTCGGCGCCGCTGAAGCATTTCGATGCGTCCAGGCCGTACTTCTTTCCAGCGCCTTCCGCCCGATCCTTGAACCAGTCGGCGGTCGCGACGAGTTCCAGTTCGGCCCCGATGATCTTGATCGCCTCTGCGCAGTCGTTCAGTGCTCCGGTTCCACGGCCACCACAGCCGATCAGGCCGATGCGGAACTTCCTCGGTGTCCCTGCGGCGAAAATTACGTTCTGAGCGGCCAGCACGCCGGCCATGCCCACAGTCGAGCTTCTGATGAAAGTCCGCCGGGAGACGCTCGATAGCTCTTTTTCCATACTCGATCCTTTCTGTTTCGTTGTTGCTGTCACACTTCAAAGTCGTCGCAGGCCCGGTAGGCGTCGATCACGGCCCGCTCACTTTCTTTGGAATTACCTTTGCTCTTGCCGTGCTCCATGCACAGGACGCCCTGGTAGCCCTTGCGATAGATGTGTCGGAAGATGTTCTTGTAGTTGATCTCGCCGGTGCCGGGCTCGTTGCGACCGGGATGGTCGCCCAGGTGGAACGCGCCGATCTCGCTCCATGCCTTGTCGATGTTCGGGATCAGGTTGCCCTCGGTGATCTGCTGGTGGTACAGGTCGTCGACGATCTTGCAGGACGGGCTGTTGACCGCCCGGCAGACCAGGTACGTCTGGGGGATCTTCTGGAGGAACAGGCCGGGGTGATTGGCCCACCAGTTCAGGGGCTCGAGCACGATCACGACGCCTGCCGGCTCCGCGATCTCGACGCAGCGGCGCAGGTTGTCGATAAGGTTGGCGGTCTGGTAGTCGATTTCCATTCGCTGGCTGATGCAGCCGGGAGCGATCAAAGTCCACTTGCAGTTGGTCCGCTTGGCCGCTTCGACCGCTTCCTTCGTGCGACTGACGACCTGGTCCAGGAACTCCTTGTCCTGGGTGACGAACGTGGGTTTGCCGAACTCGGCGTACATGACGAATGGTCCGAGGGTCATGCCGAGCCGGTCCATTTCCTTTCCGATCTGTTCCTGCTGCTCCGGCGGCCTGCCCATCAGGCCGTTGTCGAACATCGCGGAGAAGCCCTCGTCGGCCATGAACTTGATCTGGTCGATTGGGTCGGGCCCCGCGTGTTTCGAGAATGCCCCGAGGCTCGGCGCATACTTGAGCTTGAACTTCTTCGGTGACTCGGCTGCCTTGGCGACCGTCGGCGCGACCGATGCTGCCAGAGCTGCCGCTGCAGCCGCGCTCGAGATGAAGCTGCGTCGAGAGACCTGTGTGTTTGAACTGTTCTTCATGGGAATGCTCCTGTCTTGGGGACTTGTACGGGTCCTCTCCTCCACAAATCTCCACGATAATGTGAGGTTCGGCGCGGATTCACACGCGCCCAACCTCACGGATCTAAGACCGGCATACGCCGGAGGGTATTACGACTTCATGGGTGTCCACTTCTGGTCGCTCTTGGAACTGGCGACGACGGTCTCGATGAAGAGCAGGCCTCGGATGCCCGCCTCCACACTCGGGAAGTCCAGGGCCAGTTCGCTGGGCTTCTCGCCTGCGATGGCGCACTTGACGGTTTCTGCGAAATTCGTGTAGTTGTTGGCAAAGGCCTCGAGGAAGGCTTCCGGATGGCCCGAGGGGATGCGGGTACAGCGGGCGGCCGCCGGACTGTAGGCGGCAACGTAGTCATTGCCGCGTTTCCAGACCTCCTCCGGCTTGCTCGGCCGCCGGACGTGGAGGTAATTCGGGTCCTCCTGGTGCCATTCGAGACTTGCCTTCTCGCCGTAGACCCAGATCGCGATATTGTTCTCTTCACCGATGCCGATCTGGGTGGCGTGCAGGACGCCCTTGGCGCCATTGTCGAACTTCAGCAGGCAACTGCAGTCGTCATCGAGAAGTCGTCCTGCCACGAACGTCGTCAGGTCGGCACAGACGTGGGTGATCTTCAGGCCGGAGATGTACTCGGCCAAGTTTGCGGCGTGGGTGCCGATGTCCCCGAGGCAGCCGCCGGCGCCGCTCTGTTTCGGATCGGTCCGCCAGCTTGCCTGCATGTTGCCCGACTTCTCCAACGCGGTCGCCAGCCAACCTTGAGGGTATTGGACGAAGATCTTGCGGATCTTGCCCAGGTCGCCCTTCTTGACCATGTCCCGGGCCAGCTTGGCCATGGGGTAGCCGGTGTAGTTGTGCATCAGGCCGAAGACCAGCTTCTTCTCTTTTACGATCTTCTGGAGTTCCTTGCCCTCATCGGAGGTCAGGGTCATCGGCTTCTCGCACATGACGTGGAAACCCGCCTTGAGGAAGTCGCGAGCGATGGGGAAGTGCCAGTTGTTCGGCGTGGTCACGGCGACGAAGTCGATGCGCTTGTCCTGCGGCAGGGCCGATTCGGCCTTGATCATCTCCTTGTAGTCGCTGTAGACGCGCTGGGGATCGAGGGCCAGGTGCTTGCCCATGTCCTTCGATTTCTGCGGGTCGATATCGAATGCGCCGGCCACGAGCTCGATTTCCCCATCCAGACGGGAGGCCTTGCGATGCACCTCGCCGATGAAAGCCCCGGGGCCTCCGCCAATCAAACCCATTCTCAACTTCCGGTCGAGTTTCATACCTGTTCCTTTCAATCTTGCTGTGGACGACGTTGTATTCGTGATATTTTTCACGGGACCGTTCTGCCCGAGCCGTGTTACCTCCAATAGCCAAAACCATCGGCGATTATAGGCGTTTGGGCCGCCAACGCAACCCCCAAAGCTGGTTTTGCTTGGGCTCGTGGTTGACAATGCCGGGTCCAGCCCGTAAACCTTCCTGTGCGCGGGTTTCTCTGGGTGCCGATGCGATCGAACAGGAATGAGCAGACATGAAGAAGCGGATTCGCCCAACGGCAGTTGATCTGTACTTCATCCCGGTCACGACCCGGGTGCCGCTGAAGTTCGGACCGGAGACGCTCACCTCGGTGATTTGTGCTCGGGTGTGCATGACCGTCACGGACGGCGGTGGCAGGCGGGCGCAGGGGTGGGGCGAAACCCCGCTGAGCGTGCAGTGGACCTGGCCCAGCAGCCTGAGCTACCAGGAACGCTGCGATACCATGATGGCCTTCTGCGGGAAGCTGGCTGACGCCTGGGCCAGTTTGGCGTGTGACGGCCACCCGATGGAGGTTGGCTATCATTTCATCGAATCTGTGCTTCCGGGCTTGCTGCGCGATCTTCATGCACAGCGAGGTGCAGAGGCCGAACCGATGCCGTGGCTGGCGGCTTTGGTCTGCTGCTCGGCGTTCGATATCGCCCTGCACGATGCGTACGGACAGCTTCTATGCCGCCCGGTCTACGAGACCTATAACCCTGAGTTCATGAGTGTCGATCTGGCCCATTTTCTGGAGCCTGCGCCCGGGGCGGCAGTGTCCTTTGCCGGCCGATATCCGGCGGACTTCCTCGTGTCGCCGTCCTTGAGATTGCCCGCGTGGCACTTGGTCGGCGGCAGGGACCTGCTCGATGCCTCCGAGCTGACCGGCAGCGAGCCGGAAGACGGGTATCCCGTCTTGTTGCCCGACTGGATCGAGCGGGACGGACTGACCTGCCTCAAAGTGAAATTGCGGGGCAATGACGCGGCGTGGGACTATGGCCGGCTCGTCGAGGTGGGGCGGATCGCCATCGAGCACGATGTCGTGTGGTTGACCACCGACTTCAACTGCACCGTGACCGACCCGGCCTATGTCAACGACATCCTGGACCGGCTGATGAAGGACCATCCTTGCGTCTACCAGATGATACTCTATGTCGAGCAGCCATTCCCCTATGACCTGGAGGCCAATCGGATCGACGTGCACAGCGTTTCGGCCCGTAAGCCGCTCTTCATGGACGAGAGCGCGCACGATTGGAAACTGATCCGTCTGGGACGCGAGCTCGGCTGGACCGGCGTGGCCCTCAAGACCTGCAAGACCCAGACCGGGGCCTTGCTCAGTCTGTGCTGGGCCAAGGCCCACGGCATGACCCTCATGGTCCAGGACCTGACCAACCCCATGTTGGCCCAGATTCCGCACGTGCTCCTGGCGGCCCACGCCGGCACGATCATGGGTGTCGAGACAAACGCGATGCAGTTCTATCCTGCCGCCTCGGCGCCGGAGGAGGCCGTGCATCCGGGTTTGTACCGTCGGCGCGAAGGTCAGGTGGACCTGTCCACGCTGCGGGGTCCGGGTTTCGGCTACCGGCTGGATGAGATCGAGCGGCAATTGCCCGAGAAAGCAGCAGGATTCACGAGATGAGTGATCTTGACACGAGATTGTCATGCTGAACGAAGTGAAGCATCCGGCCTGCGAAGGAG
>JAXDBU010000081.1:0-8045 GCA_034678485.1 Sedimentisphaerales bacterium
TTTCACGAAGCCGACCGGTTGACCGGCAAGGTCTTTCGCCAGATGAAGTCGCGCAAGACCCTTCGCTTCGCCGTGGACGGAAGGGGCCACTTCGCCAAGGTCCACTACGGTATCGGTTGGTGGGAGATCGCCAAAGAGATGGTCCAATTCAAGCGTCCGGTGTTGGGCGCGGAAAACGAGTGGCAGGCCCTGAACCTGCTCAAGCGGATCGGGGTCGAGACGATGACGCCCGCCGCGTATGGAGCCAGAGGCGTCAGTCCGGCGTCGCGACGCTCGTTCCTCATCACGGAGGAGCTGACTGGGACCGAGAGCCTGGAGGACTTCTGCCGGGACTGGCCGGGCCGGCCACCTTCGTTCCGGCTCCGCGTCGCTTTGATCGAGCGGGTCGCCTCGATGGTCCGCCAGATGCACCGGAACGGCATGAATCATCGCGACTGCTACATCTGTCATTTCCATCTGGATGTTTCGGCCGGACGCCACCGGGTCGATCCGCAGCACTTGCACCTGTACGTGATCGATCTGCACCGGGCCCGGATTCGCCGCCGGGTGCCCCGGCGATGGATCGTCAAAGACCTTGGGGGCCTCTACTTCTCCGCCATGGACATCGGCCTGACCCGAGCGGACTGTCTGCGATTCATCAAGACCTACGAACAAAGGCCGCTGCGTGATCTCTTCCAGGATCACGGGGGGTTCTGGAGGCAAGTCGAGCGGACAGCCCGCGCCCTGCACCGGAAGCTCTCGAAAACGAAGCCCGGCGTTGCGCAGGCACAACGTATGTCGAAGAGGTGCCCGTGACAGCCAGGGAGGACGCTCTGAAGTCAAGGGTCTCCATTCGTCACGTTGCCCGTCCGATTCTCAGTCTCCGCCTGTCGGTCTTTGAGGCATGCGGATACCACTGTCGCGGCCGGGTGCGACTGATGTTTCTGGTACGGCGTAACTCCATTTGCGGCAATACATTGGACCGACTTTGTCATCGTGAGCGCAGCGAAGAGCCTGCCCTGAGCCTGCCGAAGGGATCTGGTCCACGAACGGGAGGGACCTCCTGTTCGGTGCTCGGGTGCTTCGGCTTCGCCTCAGCATGACAGGTCAACGGGCACCGCCAGAGAATCTGGTCACACCAGTCGCGGCCCCCACCGTTAGAAAGCGGTTGACGGCGCGTTTCGCCCCTGCGTATAATGCACGCGGATATGGCCATGCCGCTTGGGGAAGACCCGTGTCAAGCCCGACGAGTGATGACATGAAGTGTACCGCGTGCGGAAGCACGAACGGAGCGGAGGTGATTCGCGTCAAGGAAGGCGCATACCGTCAGTGCGCCGACTGTGGGTTGATCTACGCATCTCCCATGCCCGCGTCTCTGGAGCAGATCAACGAAGAGTCGTTCACCCGAAAGCTGGACTATTACGCCGCCAAGATTCACACCCAGCAACGACGCAGCCGCAAGAAGTTGAGCATGTTCACCCCATACCGACAGACCGGCAACCTGCTTGAAATCGGCTGCAATGCCGGCGCGGTCCTGGATGTCGCCCGGCAGATGGGCTGGAATGTCAAGGGCGTGGACTTGTGCGCATCGGCCAGTGACTTTGCGCGAACAGAGTTGGGTCTTGATGTCTTCACTGGAACCGTCGAGGCAGCCGCACTTCCTGACAATCATTTCGACGCAGTCTTCACGAATGCCGTGCTGGAGCACTGCCGCGATCCATTGTCCGTTCTCCGGGAGTGCCGCCGGATTCTGCGTCCCGGCGGCGTCTTCTATGGCGACACGGTGAACTGGGATAGTATCACCCGCCGACTGCTGGGAATTCACTGGGAGTATTTGAATCCCAGGGGCCATGTTCACCTGTACACCCCGCAGAACGTGGTTTCCCTCTGCAAACAGGCCGGGTTGGAGCACGTCAGGACATGGACTCACGGCGTGAGGGTATGCCCTCGATCCACCGAGGGTTTCAACAGATCGCGGTGCTGGCGCCTTCTCAAGGGCCCATTCCTGCTCGCGGCGCCGTGGATGAACAAGGGGGATCACATCAGATTCCTGGCGAGGAAACCGGTAGCTGATCGATGAAGATCTGTCTGTTGCTGCCATCCTTTCTACCCGACGTCGGAGGCCTCGAGAAGGCCGCCGACAGACTGGCAGGCGAGCTGACCGCGCGGCGCCACACCGTGGTCATCCTCACCCGCGCTCCGGATGCGCCTCAACCGGTCATTGACCGTCCCTTTCCCATTCGACACTACGCCAAGCCCGCCTCGCCCACGTGGTGGCCTCACTCCATTAAACGGTCCCTGCGGAAGGTCCATGCGGAGTTCGACTTCGAGATTGTCTGTGCGTATCATCCCTATCCGCCGGGCTACTGCGCCGTACGCTTCGCCCGAAGGTGCGGCATTCCAACGGTGATTTCCTGCCGAGGAGGCGATATTGATGAGCGCAGTCGCTACCTGAGGCGGTGGATTTCGCGCAGGCGAACCATATGGAGTCTCAGGCATGCCGATGCCGTCCACGTGTTGAGTACAGACCTTGGTGAATTGGTGTCGGCCCTGACCGGGGGACAGGTCCGATCCCACGTGATCCACAACGGCGTCGACCTGTTGAGCAGCCGCCCCGTCGGCGGGCTACCCGCGGAGGTTGAATCTCTGCGGGGACGCCCGTTCATCCTGACGCTGGGGCGCCTTCGCCGGTTCAAGGGTATCCACGTACTGCTCGACGCACTGGCTATTCTCCTGCGCAATCACGTGGAATTGCCGCTGCTCGTCATTGCGGGGGACGGACCAGAGCGGGATTCACTCGAAGGCCAGGCGAGGAAAGCAGGACTCACCAGCCAGATTCGGCTGTTGGGCGAGGTTCTGGGGCAGGCCAAGGCCTGGCTGCTGGCCAACTGTCTGTTCTTTGTGCACCCCTCCTTGGGCGGGGAGGGCATGCCGAACTCAGTCCTGGAGGCAATGAGCTACGGCAAGCCTGTCGTGGGAACACGCATTGGTGGCGTCAAAGACCTGATCACGGATGACGGCACCGGCCTTCTCGTAGATCCGGGGGATCCAGCGGCGTTAGCTTGGGGAATTCAACAAATGCTTGAGTCAGATCCGGAACGATATGGCCACGCGGCTATACGAATCGCTCAGGCACACTCGTGGGACTGCATCGTGCGGGAATACCTGCATCTATTTGAATCTCTCGCAAAGGCCCGGTAGCTGTGCCCCGAGGACGCGGCCTTCGTCGTGGGGATTCGTGCAGATGGGTAAGGTGGATATGGATGATACACATAAGGATGTGAAGTGCCGTGAAGAGATCTACCTTCCCGACTTGTCGGCGGTGGCAAAGGAGCGCGCAGCGTGCCTGGCTCGCGATTTCCATGCTCGCCCGTTAGTGGTCGGAAAACGCGTGTGCGACGCCGCATGCGGCGTGGGGTACGGAAGCTTCTATCTGGCCGAGGTCGCCGACCGTGTGATCGGTATGGACCTCGGCGAGGAAGAGATCGCATGGGCGGACCGATACTACAAGAGGGACAACGTATCGTTCTTGCGTGCGGATCTCTGCATGCCCTGGCCGGTCGATGGCCTGTTCGATGTGGTTACAAGTTTCGAAACCCTGGAGCACCTCAACGAACCCGACCAGTTCCTCACGCTGGTGAGGGAGCGACTGAAAGCTGGCGGTCAGGTACTGCTGTCCGTTCCGAATGGGGTATTGGACGCCGAGCATCATCCCGAAGATGACCGTCATGTGCAGCACTTCACACAGGAGTCTTTGCGGAGCCTCATCGTGCGTCATTTCACGCAGGCGGACTACTTCAGTCAGATCTACCGGAAAGACATCCGCCATTATGCGGCCAAGGTCCTGCGTCACTGGCGAAGCACACGCAGAGTCGCCAACTATGCATTCGTCCCCCACCTGCGGGCCAGTGCACGCACATGGCTCGTCGTCGCGCAGAAGTGACGCCGGTGCCATCAGGGCAGGAGATGCGTCGCAAGTGGGGACTGCGCATCCTGCTTGCACAGGATATAGGCCGACACCGTGTACAGGCCCAGTCTCTCCAGCACCCGGCGGACCCGTTCATACCCGAACCTGTAACCGGAACTGAACGCAACCCTTTTGACGGCCAAGACCCGAAAGCCGGCAAGTTGGAACTCGTGAACCCAGCGCGCCTTGCCGAAGGCGAGAAACTCTGCGAGGGTATTGCCGGAGACCCCGTGGGTCCGTGGCAGGAACTGTTTCGTGAGAAAGCTCTGCTTTCTCCTGGCCAGCTTGAGGTTGTTGCCCCCGTAGGGAGGCCGACGTGTACTGTGCGTGCGTCCGGACGACGGCGTAGCGGCGATGAGCAACTTCTCCACCGACGTAAGCAGACGATTCGGTATGTAGAGAAGCACGGTCGTGCCTTTCCACAGCCTGTTGGGCATCAGATGAATGCTTATGCCGTCGTCCCGCAGAATCCTGTGGATGCCGCGAAGCGCTCGACCGGGGTCGGGCAGGTGCTCTAGAAGACTGGAGGAGTAGACCAGATCGAATTCCCCGGAAGAGAACTGCTCTCCAACCTCCTCGGCATCAAGTATGCGGAACGCGACGCTGTCGGTGTCGATGCCGGTGAGCCGCCGGGGATTCATGTCGGTACAGATCAACTCCTGCACATACTCGGCCAAGAGCGTGCTGGTGTACCCGTCACCGGCTCCAAGCTCCAGGGCTCTGCGAAAGAGCTTCCTGGGACAACGGCCGAATACCGCGGCGATCTCCCGCTGCTTGAAACGGTGCAGAGATTCTGTCGGGTCCGCCTTGATTCTCACGCCTGCAATCCTCCCGAAGGCCTCCGGCCCATCGGCAGCCGTGACATAGCACGACAAGCAGAGTGCCTCTTCACATTCGATTCACGTCTTGCAGAAAGCGGGCCATGTCGCTCCGGTGACGGCGCTGCAGTAACCACCCGATCCTGTGGACCTGCATCCCGTCAAGATCCGTGAGTGTGATCTTGTCCTCACGGCACAGGATGTTGGTGTGCTTGAGGTCGCCGTGACTGATGCGGTGGCCCGCCAGCCGGTCCAGCGTGTGCACGACCTCGTCGACCAACCGCTGCTTTCGATCCGCAGGCACACTCTTATCGCGGAGGATTCCATGAAGCTCCCGTCCCCCGATGAACTCCGTTATGAAGTACGAGCGGTGCAGGAGCGGACCTCGGTACTCCTCGACATAGGCCAGCGGCCTGGGTGTGGCGATCCCCACGAGCAACAGACGGTTGGCGTTCAGCCAGCTTCGTTTCGCCCGAGATTTCTTGAGCGTATGCCGCAAGGAATGCAGCAGGCCTTTGTGATTGTAGCGTTTGACTACGATTTCGATGCCGCCCAACTTCACGCGCGATACGAAGGAGGTTCTGCCATCCTTGAGGATCTGGCCTTGGCTCATCGTCTCGTCAAGGCCGGCGGTGATCTTGTCAAGGCCCACCGCCTCGGAGAGCCGTCGATCGGCCAGACCTCGCCACGGGCCACACCGAATCGCCTGATGGTGCCGGTTCGTGCGGAGAAACTTGCGAAGCCCTCGCTCAATGGCCCTTTTCCGGCATCGCCGCTGTCTCGTCCGAAGTTGCTCCATGTCCCGCGAGCCGATGGACCACGACCTGGCGGCGCCGTATTGCTGGAATACGGCGTCGATGGCCGGGCCGGCGTCCTCCGGCAGCATGCTCACCAGTCGTGCCACGAGGCGGATCGATCGTTTCGGTCCAATCGGCCCCCAACGAAAACTCATCATGGCCGGATCGAGGGCAAAGACCTCCTCGTCGCGGATCATGAAATTCCCCAGGTGCATGTCCGACTGAATGACGCCTTTGTCGTGCTGGCGGGCCAGGTGTCTGGCGACCAGACACAGCACCTGTGCCTTCCGGTCGATCGTGTCGGCCGTCGTCCATCGTTCCTGGGCGGTCACGGCGTCCTGGATCTTCTCGGTGACGACGGCCCATCGACCGTCGTCCGTACGACCGTACAGGAGCACAGCCGGCACGGGGATTCCCCGCTGCGCCAGTCGCTCGAAACCTCGCCGCTCCCGTCGCGCGTGCAGGCGCGCCTTCCAGGGATGGCCGAAGACTTTGAGAATCACCGCGCGATCCTGCCAGGACGCCTCGAACGTCTCCCGCCGACGAATCAGAAGGCGCAACGACCGTCGGCAGACGACCTGCTGCACCGGCAAGGTCGGATCCGGCGATCGCACCCCGATCACAAAAGGCAATGCTCTCATATCATTCGGACCGTAAAACGCGACTCTGGTCGAGTCGGCCATTGGAAGGCGGCCAGCCAAAGCCGCATGCGTCCGACCTTCCGAGGTCGTTTCGAGCTTGTCATCGCGGCATGCGCCATCGTCTGCCGGAAGCGCGATCTCAGAAGCCCAGCGGCCTTGCCAGAAGCATGAAGGAGTGCGAGAAGTAGCTTCGGAACAGTTGGGGCCAGGTCTTCAGCACACCCCGGGAACTCGACCGCATCCAATAGACCGCATACGGCTCCAGCCCACACCGGCGGCATAGATAACGCAAGGTAATTGGATCGAACCAGCACGTATGCTCTTCGTGCACGGACGGCTTTCGGTATCGCCATATCTTCCAGACCTGCGCGGAATGGAAGGGGTTGGGCGTGGTGATCACCAGCGTCCCATCGGACACCAGATGCCGCGCCACGTTCCGCAGAAACTGTCCCGGGTCGACCATGTGTTCGATGATCTCGCCGGCCACGATGGTCTCGTATCGTTCCCCCAGGTCCATCGTCGCCGCGTCGGCCACCCGAACGCAGAAGCCCTGCTTTCGCAGGATGCCCACACCCTCTTCGTCGATATCTACCCCGACGGCATCGGGATTGATCTCGCAAATGCGCCGAAACAGAAAGCCTGGAAATTTCTCCAGACGCTGGGCCGTCCCTTGCCGGCAGCGACGGCTGTCCACGACGCCCAGATCCAGCGTCTTGCGCCCTCGCACCAAAGGTGCAATGATCTCCATTCGGTCTTCAGTTGTTCGTTCAGTATCCGGTTCTGTCATGTGGTTCCCATCGTACTGCGGCGGCACGGTTCCCGCAACCTTTCCTGCGGACAATCACGCAAGACCGGCACGGCGGATGTCACGCGAAGGCTCCCGGATCGGCCAGGCTCTTGCCCACCACGACGGCGGCGTTTAGAATCGTCGCGTCGGGCAGGTTGGCAATCGGATGTCGAGCGGCCCGGGAGATGTGTTGCATTCGGGATGGGAGTGAAGATGTCAGGCGTCTTTCTGCCAGCCATCGTGGTCGCCTATCTGGTCGGGGCGATTCCGTTCGCTCAGATCATCGCCAGGGCGCATGGCAAGGACCTGCGGACGATCGGCTCGGGCAACATCGGCGCGACGAACCTGGCGCGGGCGTGCGGGCGCAAGTGGGGTTATGCGTGCTTCGCGATGGACGTGCTCAAGGGCCTGGTTCCGACGGCGGCTGCAAGAATCGTCGCGGGACACCTGCTCGAGGACGCCGCGACGGTCGGCCCGGCCTTTCTGGCCCTGTGGCTGGCGGTGGGAGTGGCCGCCATCCTGGGGCACGTCTTCCCGATCTACCTGAAATTCAGAGGAGGCAAAGGCGTCTCGACCAGTTTCGGCGTAGGGCTGGGTCTATGGCCGTACTTCACCGTCGGCGCGCTGGTGGCTCTGCTGGTGTGGCTTCTGTGTGCGGCGATCTGGCGTTACGTCTCGCTGGCCTCCATCTGTGCGTCAGTCACCTTCCCAGTGACGCTGGCGGTCGCCATCACAATACGAAGGGACTGGCTGCTGGCGAACCTGTGGCCCCTGCTGATCGCCGCGATCGCGATTCCTCTGCTGGTGATCTTGCTGCACCGCAAGAACATCAAACGACTGTTGGCCGGCACGGAGAGCAAGATCGGCAGCAGGAAGAATCACTCATAGGCGAATCGGCAGCCCTTCCAGACCTTCACGACGCCGCGATTGGGACCAGGCACAGAAAACGCAGGGGCACGTCGCTGGTGTTCTGGAAGCAGTGCTCGGCCCCGCCGGGCACGAGAACGACGTCCTCGCTGCCAATGGGCGAGGTCGTGCCGTTGAAGACCACCACGC
>JAXDBU010000082.1:0-68621 GCA_034678485.1 Sedimentisphaerales bacterium
AGCAGGATGGAGAGCATCCGGGCAGTGTGACGCTCTACGGCCTATCGACGGAGGACCTCTCGCTGGTCCGGACAGTGACGATTGAGGGCATGCCGCTGGCGACGTCGATCACGGAGGATCCGGCGACGGGCGCGCTGTGGGTAACGGGTTTCCGCACGACGGAGGAAGCCGCGGCGTTCCCCTGGCTGCCGGCAGAGTTCACCCACACAACATTGTTGGCCAAAGTCCCGGCAGGCACCGAGACGGCCGAGGCTACAGAGGTCTCCGCCGCAACTGGCGCCGCCTCCATGCTGCCGGTATCGATCATCTGGACGGGAGCAACGGAATGAGAAACCCCGACAGAACGAAGATCGGTGGTTCGAAGAGCACATTCCTGGTCACGCAGTGGTCGCAGATCAACGCATTCGCAGGTTTGAACGCGGACGAACAGCAGGCTGTTCTGGCTGATCTGATGGCCGGCTACTGGAAGCCTGTCTACTGCTACCTGCGACGCAAGGGCCACGGCAATGAGGAGGCCAAGGACCTGACGCAGGGCTTCTTCCAGGAGATTGTGATGGGCCGCCATCTGGTCGAGCAGGCGGACGAGGCCAAGGGACGGTTCCGCACGCTGCTCCTGACGGCCCTGGATCGGTACGTGATCAGCGTGCATCGACAGCAGACGGCAGCGAAACGCCGGCCTGCGATGAAGATCTCTCTACCGGACGATGCCGACGACGCCCTCTCCATCGTGGCCCGAGACATGAGACCGGAAGAGGCATTCACCCATGCCTGGGCCTGTGACCTTATCCGGGAGGTCCTGGCGGAGGTCCAGAGCCGATGTACGCAGGATGACAAGCAGATCCATTGGCAATTGTTCTACCGGCGGGTCGTGGAGCCGCCCCTCGCCAACCAGGAAGCCCCGCCACTGAGTCAACTGTGCGAAGAGTACGGCGTGCCGACAGCCGTCAAGGCCGAGAACATGATCGTCACCGTGAAACGGCGGTTCCAGACGATGATGAGAGACCGGGTCCGACAGGATGTTGTGTCTGAGGATGAGGTGGATCAGGAGATCCGCGATTTGATGGAAATCCTCTCCCGGTAGCGCAACGGCGCATGCCATTCGGCGTACAGAGTAGTAGAATAGGGTCTCCTATGTGCGATCAGGACAAGACAACGAACCGAGGAAGGAGCCGGAGTCATCCCCCGCAGGGGCAATTCACGGAGCGTCTGGACCCGCGGAATGCGGCCCGTCTTCTTGGCATGGTGCTGGATGACAAGCACGCCGGAGGGGACGATTCGGATGAGATGATGGGTGAGCTGCTTCAGGCTCGCCTGGGAGCAACGTGGAATCCTGAAACCGGGAAAGAGCCGCCATGGTCGAGACTTCTGCGCCCCCTGGCCCGCAAACGTGGGCCGGACTCCCGGCCGACGGTCGGCGGTTTGCTTCTGAACCCGCGGACCACGGTCGCTACAGTCAAGGCGATTAGGGATCGCGCGAAGAAACGAACGGCGTCGGCGGATTCTGAACGGGAACACGCTGCCTCGACCACGATCTACTTTGCTGCCACCGCAAGTGCGTTGGTGTTCCACGATGTGAAGACTACGACATACTCATACGAGTCGCTCGGGAACTCATTCGAGCGACTGATTCGCAAGACATGGATGCCCGCGAACCTGGTCGATTTGTTCCGGCGAGCGATGGATATCTGTCGGCGAAAGGCATGATGATTCTGGAGTCAGCACCATGGATCGATGTCCCAGCCAGGAAGTCATCGAGTGCTACGCTCAACGGTTGTGTTCTGCCGATCTCGCACAGTCTGTCGAGGCCCATATTGCCGGTTGCGAACGCTGTGCGCGCCGTGTCGAGTCGGCACGCGCCGGTTCGCCCGACAAGACGGACGGCTCCGCGGTTCCCGGAAGTGTCACATCGCAGACTGCCCAAGCCCCGTGCCTCCCGAGGCCGGACGATGTGTCCACTTTGTCCATGCCGCAACCATCCGGCGCTCGTTCAGGCGACCGAGAACAGTTGCCCGGTTCACCGGTGACCTTCGAGGGCTACCAGTTGCTGGAAGAGCTGCCGCAGGGGGGCCAGGCCGTAGTTTACAAGGCCGTGCACAAAGCAACCAAAGCGAAAGTCGCTCTGAAGGTCCTTCTCCCAAGTCTGACCGGGTCGGCCAAGGCCCGCCAGTACTTTAGGCAGGAAGTGGAACTTGCGGCGAGCCTGAATCATCCGAACATCGTTGCCATTCGCGACAGCGGCGTTTCCCAGGGCCAGTATTACTTCAGCATGAACTACATCCACGGCCAGCCGCTCGATCGCTACGTGCAGTCGAAGGCCCTGTCGATCAGGGAAAAGTTGGCTCTGTTCGGCAAGATCTGCGACGCCATGGCCCACGCCCATCATCGCGGCGTCATCCATCGCGACCTCAAGCCCTCCAATATCCTGGTGGATGAGCGAGGCGAGCCGCACATCCTGGATTTTGGTCTGGCGAAGACGGCCACGAATCTCAATGCAGCGGGCGACGGCACCGTCATGCCGACGATCACCGGTCAGATCAAGGGGACCGTAGCGTACATGTCGCCGGAACAAGCCGCGGGTCGATCCGACCTCGTGGATGTGCGAACGGACGTGTATTCGCTGGGTGTGGTTCTATACCAGATGTGCACCGGCAAGCTGCCATACGATGTCCTTGGGACGATCATCGAGGCTTTGCAGAACATCCAATATGCAGAGCCCGCACGACCGAGGCAGACGATCAGTCGATTCAACTCCGATGTCGAAGCGATCATCCTCAAATCCCTGGCGAAGGAACCCGACCACAGATACCAATCCGCGGCCGACTTGAAACAGGATGTGCAGCGCTGGCTCGACGGCCTGCCTATCGTCGCCAAATCCATCAGCTCGGTCTACCTGCTTCGCAAGATCGTCGCGCGGCATCGATACACCGCCGCGGTCGTCACCTTGGTACTCGTCATTCTGTGCAGCGCTACGTGCATCAGCCTGTTCATGTACAAGCAAGCCGAGGACGCGCGCGGTGAGGCCCAGAAGACCGCGGAACAAGCGCTGAAGATGGCCCAGGAACAGCGGGCGATAGCCCAGCAAGCTGCCCGCTTCATCGCCGGCGTCATGGCCCGAGACAAGCACCAGACAGACGGACTCGGCGGTTCATTCGATCTTTACGGGCCGTTCCGGCTCGACGATCTGTTGGCCGAAGTCCCGAGGGCTTCGGATGCCCAACCCACCAAGGACTCAGGCACAAGCGACGGTCGATCACAGCCCCCAGAACCGAAGACCAGCGATAAATGAGCAGCGAGGGAGAAAGGATCGCAATATGATACCCCTGCGGGCGACAACCTCAAGTGGAAGCGATCATCGCGGTTTTACGTTGATCGAGCTGCTTGTTGTCCTGGCGATCATCTCGCTGTTGGTCGCCATTCTCTTGCCTTCCCTGGGCCGGGTCCGGTCTCACGCCAGGCTCCTGCGCTGCGGCAGCAATCTCCGGTCGCTGGCGACCGCCTGGACCGCTTACGTGAACGATCATCAGGGCTGCTTCTATCAGAGACCGAATGCGAACATCAACTACGGCGGATGGCGGGGCCTGAAGGACGAGAAGGGCTGGTGGCCTCGTCCGCTGAATCCCTGGGTGGGCTTGCCCGATCCGAACGCAGTGACGGAACGCGCCGCCACGGTGTTCCATTGCCCTGCGGATCGCGGCGGGATTCCGGACAGCTACTTTTTTGAGAAGGTGTACCGCGCCAATGGGACGAGCTACCAGACGAACAACTTTCTCATCGGGCCCGACAGTTGCGGGGCGTACAGCGATCGCACGAAAGAGCTGGATCTGGCGATTGCAGCGAGACTGCCTCATCTCAACATCGTCCGAGCGGCAAGCCACTCCCGCCTGGTTTTGATCGGCGACTATGGATGGGTGAACCAATGGGACCCTGCGCCGTTTCTTTATCCGCAATGGAAGACACAGGCGGAATGGCACGGCAGGGCAGATCACCACAGCGTCGCATTTCTCGATGGGCATACGGCTTTCATTCCAATCCAAAAAGGGATCTATGTTGCTTCAGAGTACTGTGTGCTGCCGTTCCAGGACCTCTATCCCCTTGCCACGCAGCTCCAGGCTCCGACTGAATAGATGCAGCCGGCATGCTGCCCAGAATGCACAGTGAACCGATCCAGGTCATGCCCCGAAGTCCGCTTGCCTCATCGCGAGGATTCGCACTAACGCGTCCCGCACGACCCTTTCAGGCGAGCGGGACGCGCGACCTGGGCAGAGCTGTAGGGTGGGCTGTTGTAGGGGCATGCCCCTGTACCTGCCCCTACAGCAGGCCCGATTCGCCTTTTTCCGTCTCAAGGGAGGTTTTATGATTCCTCGCTGCGGCGTGAACGCCTTCGGCGACCTCATTTGTCCCCACTGCTCCGCGCAGTTGATCACGCCGGCGAACCGGGTGCCTTGTCGCGTGCCCGGCAGCGCATCTCTGGGGGGCACGCGTCCCGCGAAGAGGACTTCGTCTTCCCTGGGCGGGATGTCTAATCGAGAATGCGGACCCGGGCGGGTCCTGCTGCTTCAATGATGAGAAGCCTTGAGCCGCGCACGTACTCTGTGGAAGCGGGCGCCATCTCAGACGTGTCCGTCTGATCCGCCGGCCCACACAGAGTGAGATTGGGCCGGCCTCGCGACCAGCCCGACACGAGGACGTAGTAGGCTCTCGCGCTCTGACGCGCACCCCAGCCGTCCAGCACGAAGGATATAAGACCGTCTTCCTCCACGATTTGGCGGATCTTGCAGGGCGCGTGGATGAAACAGCCGGCAAGCGGAACGCGCCGGACATCGTAGATCGCCCCTGCATCGAACAACTCCGGCACGTGCGCCTGGGTCGTTCCGGGGTTGATTGCCGGTCCCTCCCGCTGTTGAGCCTCCGGCACGAAGTAGTCAGGCAAGAGACCCTGGCGATCGACGTCATCCACAGGCCAGGCCATCTGGAGTCCGGTCGCGGTGATTCCCGAGGCGATCTGTCGCCATGGTCCTTGAGGATCGTATTCGCTCAGTTGGCGCAGCGCCGATGCATAGACCAACCCGCACCATTGGACGGGTCTGCCAAACCAAGAACCCTGCCAGCCTGTTGCTCCGAGCACGGGAATCGTGGCATAGGGACCGATCGTCCCTCCGGTCGGATGGACCAGATAGACAAAGGGTATTCCTGTCCAAGCCCAGTAACGAGCCTGCTCCAAATAGTCCTCGCATCCCGAAATGAGATAGCCGAACGTGTAGGCCTTCGTGAGAAGACCGGAGGCCAGGATATCGGGAGTATGCAGGGGAATCTCCCAGGTCTGGGCGCCGCGGGGAACCGTATTCGCGTAGAGCGACGTTTGCTTGTCCAGCAGTTCGAGAGCGGCTTCAATGCATTCCCTGTCGGCCCGGAGCGTAGCCCCTTGCAGGGCGGTGACCAGATCGCTTGCGCCGTATCCGTTGGCGTGATCGGCGAAATGGGTCTTTCCGTAATCGACGGAGCCGGGCTGATAGACCTTGATGCCGCGGGAATCAAAACTCGCAAGGGCGTTCTGTGCCGCGTTGTGCCGTCGCTCGACATAGGCCGCAACGTCGCCGTACAACAGGGCCGGCGTGGGTGGTCGGACATGAGAGACTCCGCCGTCGAAATGCCAACTTGAGGGCACGCTGGCCAGGGCCGTCTCGCAGCCCACGGACAACTCCTGAATCAACTCCGTGTCGTCCTCGTCGAGACTGGCCGCCAGCCAATCCATGAACATGGCCGCATCGGGGGCGGGCTGGGCACCGAACTGGTCACCCCACACCGCATGGCGGAACAATCCTCCTTCACGAATCCCGGAGTGGAGCCAGCCATGCGCCAGCAGAGAAGCGGCCTCGGAAAGCCCACCCTCAATCTCCGGCACGGGCGGCAGGCCATGGAGGCGAACATAGTGTTGGATAGCAGGCACAACTGTCGTCCCTTCGCCACCGACGATCCATATCCTCGCGGTGATCGGGGTATTGGCTGCAAGATGGATCGGAGTGTGGGCCACCAAGGCATTCTCGAAGCGACATGTGCCGACGGCGGGACCGGTGAGTCCCATCACGTGAGCGCCGGAGCCGAAGATGCTGTCCGGCGTGTCGAACAAAGGACCGACCCACTCGGACGGTTCCCACACCATGCCTATGTAGCCACCCTGGGCGGCAATAGCCATCAGCGGGAGAGTCACTTTGGCCGGGTCCGGCACACGTCGGATATGCTCCGGGGTCGTGATGTCGGCTTCGCTGCTGCTGGGTTCGTCGTCGAGATACTCCAGACCGGCCAGAAGCCCCTGGTTCTTACTCGGTCCGAACGTTCCCAGTCCGGCAAAGAGGGTCAGCCAGGGCAGGCACATGATATCCCGATCCTCGCTCACCTGGACCTGACCTTCGACGACGATGGCGCCGTCGATCGGTCCTGGGCGCAGCGTTCTGCGAACCTGCCAGACGGCGCCGCGCGAGTCCGCCAGATGCGCCAGCAGATCGATGCCATCGTCATCATCGCAATTCACATAGGCATTCTTGAGATCCAGCCACTCGATGGTGTCGTCGCAAAGCACGCCGATCAGCTCGCGATCATACGCCGCAGCCATCTCCTGGCCTGCAACCTCTGCGACGAGATCGCCTATGCCGGTCCCGAAGTATTCGACCCTGAGCGATCCGGACGATATGGCAGCGGTTCTCCCTCTCGCCGGACCGGGCCGAGAAGGCTCTCGGTACGGCGGGTCCTCATAGAGGGTGAGCGTCTCGACCGTGATGAAGGCGACGCCGATCTCGCCGGTCGTCGTTGCCGGATCGAGACGAAACCGCGTGCCGGCCCCCAGCAACTCCATGACGATCAGCTCGTAGTCATGCCAGAGGTTGTCGTTCTGGACGGTGAATCGCACGGAATGGCCCGCCTGGAAATAGGGTCCGTAGAACAGCTCTCCGGTGCTGTTGGCGGAGGACCTCATGCGAACGGTGACGCGAGTGAGCCGGTCGCCGGGCAGGTCGATGGATGGACCCTCAATCCACGGATCGACTCCAGTGGATTGGAACGACAGGCCGGTTCGCGACCACACCAAAGCTCCCACATGGTGGTTGCCTTTCCAGCCCTGCAGCCCCTGCGAGAAATCCCAGTGAACGATGGTGTCCGCGAGCGTCCATCCGCCGGTCAGATGAACGACCACGGAGCTGAACATCATTGCTGTCAGGCTGATTCTTCTCATATCACAGTCCTGCCTGCCCAAGCGAGATGGAGACACCCGACCTCTTCCAAGCTCTTCTGATTATACCCGACAGGCGAGGCAAGACCGTCTGAAATCTTCGATTGACTGGGGGCAATCAGTTCTCTATGATAGGGATACGTGTGGTGGATAGAGTATTCACCTCTCGGCCAACCGCATTGGGAGGAGCAGTCGAATGTGCGGCGCAGGAATTGCTACGCATAGGAGCAAGAAGGCCTCGCACATCGTGTCCCGGGCGCCTCCTGCGTCACCCCACCCTTCGTTTGCTCATCCCGGGCGCATCGCCCAGGGATGCATTCAGGACCTTGGAAGGAGGTAGTATCGTATGAGACACGCACTTTGCTTCGCATTCGTTTCTCTCGTTTCACTGGTGTGCTCTCCGGCATGGGGCTGGGAATTCAATACGGACAAGGAAGGCTGGGTCGTCACGAGCGCAATCCAGAGTCTCGAAGTCATCGACGGCCAGCTTGTCGCCACCGTGGCCGCCAACATGAACGATCCGTATATCAATGGGCCAAACGGTTCCTGGAACGCAGACGACATCACCGGCATTCTCCTGCGGGTCAAGGTTTCGACCGACGTGAGCCGTTACTCGGGCGGGGCCGGGCCGGCCATCTACTACTTCAAGCCGGACTTCGCCGCCAAGGGCTTTCTGTTGCCGGCCCCCGACCAATGGAGTTCCGTTCTGGTTGACATGACCGCAGAAGCAAGCTGGACGGGAACCATTCAGTATATTCGCGTTGACCTGGCCGACCTTGTACCGGAGGAATACACGGTGGAGTTCGATTGGATCCGCTACATGGGACTCTACCTGGACAACGAAAGCTTCGAGCTGTGGGACGATGTCAACAACATCGTTACCGGCTGGACGGTGCTTGGAGGCGACTTCACGGACCTTTACGACCCCAATGTCAACGTGACCGTCGAGCCGAACAACGTGCGCTCCCTGGACTGGGCCGTCAAACACCTGGGAACCGGCGAACACCATGCCCTGTCGCAGCCGGTCAAGGGTGGCCTGGAGCTGGAGGAAGGCGCATCCGTGACCCTGCACGGTGCATTGAAAGTTCCGGCCGAGGCGTGGGACGCCGATTCTTCTATCTGGTTCCGCATCCGCGAATTCGACGGTACGACGGAGAGGCTCAGCGATCCGATTCAGGTGACTGTGTTCGACGAGTGGTTCGAATTCGAGAGCACGCTGCAACTGGCCTACAGCCCGAGCGAACGTCAGGCTCTGGACGTACAACTCTATGCCAGCGTCGCCGACGGTGCCTTCTTCTACTTCGACGATGTCTTTGTGGACGTCGGAGAGGTGGAACATCCCGACGAGGACTTGTACTGGCCGTACAACAAGACGCACTGGGAGTTCGATACACCGGGCGATTCCGAAGGCTGGTCCGCCAAGAACGATACCGACATTGTGTACTTCGACGTCAATACCGCGGACGCGGAAACGAACCCAACGGGCGCTCTGCTGCTGGATCTGCCGGCCGGCACATTCGATCCGTATGTCAACGGTCCCGCAGGTCCGTACTATGCAACCAAGATCACCGGCTTTGCAGCCCGTATGCGCTTCAACGGCGAGGCAGCCGATTTGGTCAAGCCCAGCGACGGCGGTCAGCACACCCTCTACTGGTTCTACGTGGATGGAGTGGCCGCGAATAGCCCGCAGTTTGAGATTCCCGCCGCGAACGAATGGTTCATCGCCTATCTCGACTGTGCGGAACGCTGGGAGGGCTGGATCAACACCTTCCGGTTCGATCTGGGCCACTATGCAAACTACATGATGATCGATGTCGACTGGTTCCGCACCTACGGCGACTATATCACCAACGGCCAGTTCGAGGAAACGTTAGAGGCATGGAGTCCGGTCGGCTCGGGGTTCTCGCTGAGCAGCGACCAGGTCCAGACGGGCGAGACCGCACTCAGGATCGAGGGCCAGGGAATCGGCGTCTGGCACGCCGTAGAACAGGCGATCGACGGCTGGAATACGCGCATCCCGAAAGGCGCGACGGTTACGGTGCGAGGCTCGTACTACGTACCCTCCAGTTCGTGGGCTGAAGGCGCCCACTTGTGGCTCAGAGTCAACGAGCTCCTCGTGAATACGACCACGGAGAACATCGATCCGGGAACCCTGGCAAACCCGGTTCTCGACGCGTGGACGCCTTTCGAAGGCAGCATCACGACGAACTGGGAGCCTGAGGATCGCGGTCGTTTGGCCGTGGAACTGTACTCGCAGACCCCGGTCGGAGCGCCTATCTATGTGGACGATGTCTTCGTCGAAGTCGTGGCTTCCCAGGAGGCCGAGGCGCCCGAGAGCACCTGGCCGGTGAACTGCGTCAGGCTGGCGGAAGGCCAGGAGATCGCCATCGACGGCCAGGTCTCGGCTGACGAGTACAGCGGCGCCCAGGCGCTCGTGCTCAACGCCGAGACGCTCGGTGTTGAGGACCCCTACTTCCCCGGCGTTGTCCACCAGGGGACGGTCGTCGCGGGACCGACGGAATACGCGCTGGACGACTACTCGGGGACATTCTACTTCATGTGGGATGACACCTACTTGTACGCCGCAGTCTCGGTTCAGGACGACGCCGTGAGCCCGGCGCCGGACGCGCCGAACGGCGCCGATTGCCTGCAATTCGTACTGGGGACCGTGGATGGTCTGGACACGACCAACATGTTCATCCCGACCATAGCGCCGGACGACGGCTCGGGACAGCCGAAGGCTATGAACGTCTTCAGCGGCTGGCTCGGCCAGGATCTCTTTGCCGCCGACAGTGGAACGGAGTACGCCGCTGCGGTCGACGCAACCACTCAGGACTGGATGGTCGAAGTCCGGATTCCGTGGACGGTCCTGCAGGGGAGCTTCAGTCCGGAACTCTTCCCGCCCGCGGTCGGCGATCGGATCGGATTCTCGCTGCTGGGCATCGACTACGACAACAGCGTCCTGGATTGGTTCGGCTGCATCGAGAATGCCCCATGGGCAGGCCAAGGGCTTCAGACGATGACGTTCATTGAGCCGTGATATAACACAATTCAAAGGCAACGGGTGACGCAGGCAAAGCTCGGATCGCCTGTGTCACCCATTGCCGTGTGTTTCCAACTGTGTTGTCCCGAACTGTCGGCATATGGGGTCCTCAATCCGTTGCTTCGCCGCGGTATCGGAACCACAGAACCCTCATACCGCCGATTTCGTTTCGTCCAGAGTCAATTCAACGGTGGCTCTCTCGTTTGCCTGAATCACCATCGGCACGTCCAGGTCGACGATCACCTGTTGACCTTTCAGACGGAACGGCCTGGCTTGGCCGTTGAGCAGCATCTGGTGCGCCGTTGCTCCTTCAGCGACCGTCAATGCAATGGAGTTCAACCGTAATCGGCCGTATCGCACATCGATTGTGCATGATTGTTTTTGACCCTCTCGCTTCTGCGCGAATGTGCCCCAACCCTCCGCGGCTGTAAAAGGTGCTTTGAAATCCTCGGGTCTCAGTCGAGGTGCAAAGCCGATGTATCCCTTGGGGCCATGATACTCGAAGCCAGACGCGGCGAGGAGCATGCCGTAGCTGGCCATCGCCCTTGCGTAGTGATCGGAACACTCGATCTCGTTGTAGGGATTGCGCAAGCGTCCATCGTAACGATCGTGAATAGCCCGGGCGACGGCCAGACCCTTCTCCAGCAGGTCGGGCTGGTCGTAGCTCTCCCAGATCATGTGGGCTGCCGCCTGCCATTCGAAGCCGCTCATGCACTCATTGAAATAGCCGTATTGCCAGTGTTTGGCGAAATTGGGGTTCTTCCCGCCCTTGGGCCAGGAGCACATAATCAGCCCGGCGTCACCGGCTACGGCATACCAGCGACCTCGTTTGAAGTGCTCGCGGAAGGGACCGACGTCCGGCACGAAGTTGTACTTCCACAGAGCACGCAGAGCCGAGAGCTGCTTTTCTCGATCGAAAAGCCGCCCGAGACCGACCCAATGTGCCCACGTTTGCCCGAAGATCTGGTCAATATAGCACCCGGGGCCCACGCCAATCTTGTCCTGGTGCTGGGGATCCTCGATCTGACAGAAGTACGCGCCGTCATACGTTTGCAGGATGCTGCGCGCGCCGGTCTCGACAAGGGTACGACACCGCTCGGCGAAGTCTGTGTCGCCCACCTCAGTCGCCATCTGCTCCCCTGCTTTGAGGGCGGCCAGATACAGGGAACTGGTGAAGCTGATCTTCCCATACCAATCGGCGTCGAGGGTGTTGGGCTGGGCTCCGTTGAGCAAACCGTCCTCGTCAGCGTCCCGTCGAATCATAAACTCAATGGAGTGCTTCACCTTGGGCCACAATCGGCGCAGGAAGGCGTCGTCCTGCGACATCTGATGCTCGCGCAGGACCCCGAGGATTCGTCCACACTGCCCGTCGTCTGCGTGGCTGTTGTGGAATTCGCCACGGTAGTGAATGGCGCCGTCCTGACCGAAGGCAAGACCGAAGTCCACTTGTTCCCGTATGTATCGCTCGATTTGCGGGAACAGACGACCCGGCGCCTGGGCGTAATGCCAGACATGCGCGCACGTGCCCTCGCAGCAGTTGATGCCCTCCCAGCCGTAGAATCGGCCGTTGTTGAACCAGTAAAACGTATTCGTCGCGAGAATCGACGTATTGGCCATCGCGCGGTCGAGCAGCCAGCACGGCAGAGTCGAGTCGTACCATGTCTCGGTCCAGCGTCGGGTCAACTCATAGAACCGATCCAGGTCTGCGGCGATGTGTGTGGCAACTGCGGCGGCATCCTGGAATCGGATCGTGTAATGGCGCCCGACCCGACCCAGTCGGTTCAGGGAAAGATGGGGGAAATACCAAGCCAACACGAAAGTCACAGTCTTCTGTTCCTGAGGTTTGAGCTCGAAGGTCCTGCTCAGCGCGCCGGTCAGACGCTCGGGCCATGGTTTGGCGACGTCTGATCTCGGCACATCACTCTGGGAGATATCTTCCAGCGAAGTATGTGCCGTAGCACGATCGGCCTGGTCCACGAGTACCAAGGCCAGGGTGCCGAAGTCATAACGCTGCTCCAACGGTCCGGCATCCTCGCTCTTTTTCTCATCCGTGAAGAGGATTTCGTCGACGCCGATATTCCCCCAACCGCCGGATTCCCGGTCGATGATCTTCAGTTGGGCCTTCTTGCCTTGCAGGTCTGTGACATCCATCGACTCGATACGCATTTCGTTGGCATTGTGCCCCGTGATGAAGCGAACCGGCTTCCCATCGACCCACAACTCGATGCCTGTACCGCCGGCGTTGCCTTTGCCTGTGAGCGAGTTCATATCGGCTTTGGGATCATGACTGCCGCCGCCGATGCGGGAGCTGATGTAGTAGCGCTCGATCGTGAAAGGACGACTCAAGAGTGTGCCGGTTGCCGAGTCTTTGCCGCCCACCGTGTCGCCCGGTGCCGAGGCATGGGAGTTGGCCACACGCTGACCCTCGCCCTTGACGTCTCCCTGGTAGCTCGGGATGTCCTTGATCGCAACGGGACCGGCGCCAAATGCCCGGCCTTCCACGGTCCAGCCCTCATAGGTGGTCTTCTCGAAATCCTCGAAGAGAATATCCGGTCGTTTCTGGACGGTCTGTGTTTGCGGCGGACGCTCGGCACTGCACTGGAGGACCGTCCACCGGTCGGAGCGTTCGATACGGTTGCGACGCAACACGTCGCTCGGCTGACCGCTGTAGAGACACACAGGATTGTCCGTCCAACCGGTGACCGTGGCTTCGATTGGGCTGCCGCCCGTGTTCTTCACGGTGTACCGCAAGATCGTGGCGGGATACGCGGAGTTTTCCAGATCCAAGGGAATGAAGGGGCTGAACGCCTCGAGCCGAACCTCCGCCGGACAGGCAGAATCGTGATAGGTCACCAGCCCCATGGGGTACCTTCCGTCGAACGTGACCTCTGCAAATCCCTGGCGGTCCAGTGAGCGGGTCTGCTGCCGACCATCCGCCTTCAACCGCAAGACAAACCCCTGTGGAAAAGGGTGAATCTGCTCAAAGGGGTTGAGAAAAGTCTCGCCGTTGGCCCCTCTGCCCAGGAACCCGCGAGCGTACGTTTTGTTGAAGATCTCCCACAGCCACAGGCGTCCGTCGCCGCCGAGGTACACATGACCGGCGCCGATTCCGCCGACCGGCATGCCAATGTACTTGAGTTCCTCGCTGGAATAGGTCTGTTTCTGACCCCGTTCGTAGAGGGCACGGATCCAGCCCGGATCGAGTTTCTTGTCCGCGGGAATGATCGCAAGGTACTCGTTGTCAAATGGACCGGCCATAACCGGCCGAATTGCGCCACCCGCCATGAGTCCGGCAGCGGTAGCCCCAGCAGCTTGTACGAACGCGCGACGCGACATGGTCCGTGGTGAAGTCCTGTTGTTCTGTTCTTGTTCCATCGAGCGGTTCCTTCCGTCCTTCGTGCCATGCGAAAAGAGCGACCCATACCGAAGTACGAGGTATGGGTCGCCGAAAGGCAAGATACACGTCCAACCTGGGATGTCAACACCTTCATTTCCTGACATCCTGATCGTACCGCAGGAGGACACGGCCTGCTCAGAACGCCTTGGGCATCGATCCTGTTCTGTGTGCCAACCAGGCGATTTCTTCCGCCGTGAGGACGCAATTGTAGAGACGAACCTCGTCGATCTTGCCAACCCAGAACTCGAAGGAGTCGTTGATCTGTTGCCCGATACGGGCAACGCTGAGGACCAGATTCCAGGCCCTCTCGCCGGAGGCCAGCTCGATGCCGTTGGCATACAGCCGAGCGGTGGTCCCATCGTACGTCAGGCAGACGTGGTACCACACATCGACCTCCCAGAAATCGGACACGGACAAATCGCTGCCATAACCGGACCCATAGAGCGTCGTTCCGTCCTGAGCGATGCACAGGGCCTGGCCGCCGCCGGCCGTGCCGTAGGCCACAGGAGCCCGGTAACCGGTCGCTATCGACGAGGTCAGAAGCCAAACGCTCAGGGAGCGGGGCGACGTGCCCGTAGGCCAATCCGACGGTTTGCCCAGATCGATGAAGTCGTTGACGCCGTCCGTACGGAGGGCCTGGCCGACGACACCCTCTTCGTAGGTCGGATCGCCGTTCGCCTGTCCGTCATGACCGTGGCCGGAACTATCCTTTGCGTTGCCGTCCAGAGCATAGCAAGCGACCAAGTTCACGGCGTCCGGCTCCACCGGCGTGCTGTACTCCGGCGTTCTGGCATACAGGCGGATATCGTCAATATGGACGAGACCCGAGGAACCAGCGCCTTCGATCCCGATCGTCAACGTCTTGACCTTGCTCACGTCCACACCGACCGTCGACAGATCGATGTTCCACGGCAGCCACCCTTTGGCGGCAATATCATCGGTATCACCGTCGTAGAGAACCTTGGCACCGTTGATCTTCACGTACAACTGGCCTGTATTGCCTGCGGCGCCGTGGAACCATAGCGAAAGACTCTTGATTCCGCTCGTGGTCCAATCTCCCGACAGACTGAGTGTGGTCTCGGAGAACGTTGCGCTCATGTTGTCATAGTAGAGCGGCATGGATTGGGAACCGCTGTGGACGATGGATCTCTCGACGTAGGGCGGGTCCATATAGCCGACCTGGGAGCCCCCGTAGAGGGTGGTGGACTCCAGTCCGTCCAGCCAGCTTTGGAAGATGGTCTCCGCGTCCTCCATATTGCTGGTGTAGTCTTCGAAGTCGTCCACGACGAGGAATTCCTGCGTGGTGAAACTCCACGCGTCCCCTGCCCAGAGGCCGACCGCTTCCGCTTCGTTGACTTCGTCGATCCGCCAGTAGTAGGTCGTGTCGAGATTCAGCAGGTCGAGGTCGTAGCCGGGCTCGGCCACGCCGGCCAGCAGCGTAAGGGCCTCCGGATCGGTTCCCCAGTACACGTTGTGGGTGACCGCCTCGCGTCCGCCGCGCCAGGTCAGATCGGAGTCCACGGAGACCTCTGCGGCGCCGTCGGTCGGCTCCGGGGCGCGGGCCCGGACCGGGATATAGAGGAAGCGAACCTCGCCCAAACCATACTGTGTCAGAATGCCGCCCCAGTTGTTGATCGGGGTCACCTTGACGTACTGAGCGACCGCTCCGTCCAAGGCGACGGTTGTATTGGCCGCGTAGTCTGCCTGACCGGTCGCCTGGGCGAACTCCACTGTACCCAGCGTGGTCCAATTGGCTCCATCCACGGAGTACTCGACCTTTGCGTCGCGAATGCCGATCCCCAGATCCGATTCCGTTTCCGAGTTGTGGTTCCAAACGAGCATCCGATCGAGTTCGAACGGCTCGGAAAACGCAAACAGGATCCATGGATCGGTATCGCCGCTCTTGGTCCGCCACATGTCCGCTACGGCGACCGAGTGCAGATCGTTGTCCAGGCCGGAACCATCTATCACATTCTCGGGTTCTTCCGCAGCGCTCTTTACGCTGGAGGCCGTAGCGGTGATGGAGTCAAATTCCATGGTGTACGCGAGCGGCTCGACGGTGAAACTCCAGACCTCGCCTTTGAAGATCGTGCTGTCCGGGGTGCCGTTCACCTCATCGACGCGCCAGTAGTAGATCTGGCCGTATTTGAGCGGGACCTCCGGAGCATACGAGCTGGCCTCGTGATCCTCGCTGACGAGGACATCCAGCGGATTGCCACGCGTGGCGTCATTGACATCGGCGAACGAAGTCCCGAGATACACATCGTGAGTGGCGGCATACGTCCCGGCCGACCAGCTTGTCGTAGTATCGCTCAGAACATCGGTTGCTCCGTTGGCCGGTTCCGGATCAGACGCGGCCAGTGTCCCAACAGAGTTCCACATCAAGTCCGTCGCTTCGAAGCCTCCGGATTCAAACTCAAACGCCAACACTTCGTCAATCAGCCCCTTGAAGCATCCTTCAAATGAGCTCGTAGACAGTTGGTTGGCGCCAAGAGTGAAGGAATTGGATGGGGCGTCCGGATCGGCCGTTATTGTGGCATCCGTTTCAGAGAAATTCACATAGAGTGTTGAGGTGCCATCTTGCCGTACCAACGCCACATGAGCCCACTCATTCAGGTCCACTGGGACATTGCTTTCACTGCCGGCGCTGATCCCCATATGGATGATTCTCCATTGGCCACTGATCTGGAGAAGTCCCCATCCCCTGTTCCCCTGGCTACCATTCGACAGCACAAAGTTGAATGAATCGACAGACGAGGGTTTTACCCAGGCAGCCATTCCACAGTTGTCAGTCGCTTCGCTTGGGACGGTACTGGTGGTGTAGTAATCATCGCCATCAAACACCATTGACAATGAACTCTGGCTGTCTGAACTGTAGGTCGGATCGCCGACCCGACTCAAATGAACCTCACCCACGACATCGTTCGTTTGCACATTGCCTGCTTGTGCCGGCGTTGCGCCCGCATCCGCTTCACCCAGCGGATAGATTGCCTTGTATGTTACGGTTGCTCCCAGGGGGGATACCCGCATGAGCATGCCCATGATCGCCATCATAATGATCGTTTTGATTCGTTTCTGCATGATCCAACCTCCAAGATCGCCAACTGATTACCTGTCTTCTCCTGCTGCTGTGCAATTCCTCCTGTGGGGACCGGCACACGATCCGGATCGACGGGTGCCGGTTTCGTACTACACCCTCCTTTCTCCAAACCATGCCCCGAGAAACACATACACTTCTATTCGGGCGTCATTGTCTTTCTCGCTCGATACGTTGCTTGATGGCATCCGACATGCGCTGCAGGTCTTCCAATGAAACAATCGGGCGGGCCGCCTCATCAGCCTGAGCCCCACGGTTACACTGGGCACCTGCCAAGGCATACCAGTAGGTGACCGCGGAATAGTGCAGGAGCATCCAGGGTCGTTCATCGCCGCAGGGCCACGTCTCGATATCCAGTTTGAATCGGCTGTGGAAGGGCACTGCGTCGAGAACGCGCGAACGGGTGTTGATGTTATAACCGCGGGGATTGTTGCGGTTTCCCACCCGAACATTGGACAGGAAAGGATGGGAGAATTCATCGGCACCCGACGGGGGCTCGCCGCCGGCCCAACCGTAATAATCCTCGGAGCCCGTGCCGTGGTGAGAGGGAAACTCTTCGAGGAAATCATGATCCACCCAGATCTTCTCATCCCCTTCCCCCCACCAGACGGTGCCGGGATACAGAACCGTCCAGGCATCTGCAATGAACACGCCTTGACCGGAGATATCGATGAAATTCCAGTCGCGTCGGACGTCCCCGGGAACGGGCGTTCTCTCGATGTGCCAATTCGAGTGAAAGTACATGGAACGATCGTCCCACGTCCAGTCACCAACCTCGACCGTCATATCCGCGTGCACAGGAGCGACGCCCAGATTCACAAGCTTGATTTGGCCGGAGGCCCGATAGGGCATTACCCAACGACATGTCATCACCCCTTCTTTGGTCATCGTTCGTGACCAGGTGTGGAATGGATTGATTTCATTGCCGCTGCAGAAGAAATCACCCACCGGGCACCAGACCGTTTGGCAGCCGTCAAAAGTCATTTGCAGCACAGTTGAACGAAGCGCTGCGGATCCATCGCTGGGTCCCAACTGGATCTCCACATGACGTACGGCGGCATCGCCGGGCGGCAACGTTATCGAGGCTTCGTGCCCCGCATCAATCATTCGGTTCACAGTCAATTGAGTTCTACCGGAAGACGCCGGGGCACTCAGCAAGGCGCGTCCCACATCGGTCATTCGGGGCAGAGCGGCTCTGTAATCAGCCATCGTGAAGGACTTGACGGCAACGTCCGGCGTGTAGGCCCGATAGTTAATGATATTGTAGAAGTTCCTCTGATCCGTGGTGATCTTGCAGCTCCGCGCAAAGGGGATGGGCAAGTAGAGAACGCCCGCCCGGGCGGTATACTCGGCCAAGGGCGAAGGGATCGTGAAGCTATTCTTGATGGGCGGGGCGCCAGGATAGTCCCCACGCGTCACCAATTCGATGAAGTTCTCATCAATCACTGGAATCGTGGAGCCATCCAGATAGATCTTCAGGTGCGGCCCTCCGTGATTGTTCAGACCATCGTAGAAGAAAGGAGTCCAGATCCTGGTAATGCAACCCGGCCCCGAATGCTCCATAAGAACCCATTCGGTGTGCCCGTTGATCTCTTCCTTGCGAATCGAGCCGTTTCCATCGTTGTTGGTGAACCAGCCAGGTTGACCTGGCGCAACCGAGGCGCGGTTGTAGCTGCTGAATTGCAGAGATTCATAGGCTGGACTCGGCACACGCGCCAACCGATCGCGGTTTGTCATTTCGGCCAACAGAGACTCCAATGTAATGGGTCCTTGGGGGGGCGAGACCTTGCGTACCATGGCTTCGCCGGCTTGGCAGCATAGAACCAGAATTCCGTAGACTATCGCTGCGACGGTTCGCTTGGAGGAGTGCATCATAGATATTCTCATCCCCTACTTGGCATATTATGTTGAACTCGGCGTGCATACATGGATCATGAGCTCTATGCTCCGTCTTGCTGCCCACTCACTACCAGCCACGACTCGACCCAATTCGTTGTCCCATCGACAACCGCACTGACTTCAGGGCGCTACTCAATGTCTGTTCCTTTTATCCCTCTGCATGTCCAGTCGCAATTGATTCGCTCATTCAACTCCGTCGCATCACTGTATTCATCCGGCTCTCCGTTGCGATCCCAGTCACGAGGGAGAATGTCATCGAAAACAACCGGGGCCGAATGCCCGTCAGGAAACGAAGACATCCACGCCAATGTGCCGTGTGGCGGCATCTTCTCCTCGTTTCCCGTGATGTTCTCCCAGAAATGCCAGAACGCGATGAGCCGGTCGGGGTGTTTCACCTGGGACAGTCTCCAATCCTTGAGAAGCGAAAAAGAGCGTGTGATATCGGCATTGCCGTTCATGTACATCTTCGAGGACAGGACATAGCTATACTCGACCTCCCCATCCAGTTCCTTCGGGAAAGTGCCCTCAAACATATGGTCCGTCCGCGTCATGGTCGCTCCGCGATTCGTTTTCCACCAGGCAGCCACCACGCCGGGAGCATCGGTGCGTTTGTCGGCAGGACAATGCAGCCCATCCCCATCCAAATACTCGCCTGCGACGAGAAGCTCCTGGAAGTCCAGCATCGTCATATAGGGCCACGCCCGTCCACTGTTTGCCAGACACCCATCATAGTTCTCCCCATACACGAGCGCAGCCAGCATAGCGCCCTTCAGATTGGCCAGGCACCATATTTTCTGGGCCTGCAAGCGGGCCCTGCTCAAGGCCGGCATCAAGATGCTCATCAACAGAGCTATGACAGCGATCACAACCAGCAATTCGATCAGAGTGAATCCGACTTTTCTTTTCATGCGAACTATCCTCGTCACACTTCATTCGCCATGCGTGCGCCAGGCGGAAACGTCAATGTGTGCCCTGCTTGCGCCGGAACACGGTTCCAACTCCAGGGCAGGCTCGGCGAACAAACAGTAATCATCTGCAAGATCACCTGCATCGGTCGTAATCAGAGTCAAGAAACGGTCCTCATCCTGCAATTCAACCATGATCGGAACCGCTCCATTTTCTTTGTATACACTCCTCCATTCAGAACCGATCTTGCCATCGATCAGAACCCAGAAGGATGCCCCATTGCCACTGGGTGGCGCCGTGGAGGAGATCCCGCAGGTCGATACGAAGCGTACGATTCGCGATCCCGGCAGGGTATCACGTATCGCATCCAAATCAAAAGTCACTCCCAGGTTGGGATGCATGACGATAGCTGGATGTGCCAAATCGCCATACACCTGGCCATTCAGCACCATAGGCGCAAATGTGTCATGCCCCCAGTTTAACAGCTTCCCGCCATTGGCCACACAGTAGTAGTAGATGTTCGTGGTGTCGGGGCACGATGTGAAACGATGTCCCATGGAACTCACCTGGGGCGAGCCATTTTCGCCGTCCGGCACAAAGACACCATCCACAAACGGCAACGATGGCACCCCAACATACGCTGGGTTTCCCTGCCTCTTGTTGTTGTAACTGAAGCTCGTACAGAAGCCGCCCGTACCTGGATCGATACCGCATCCCAGCTTCCCGGAACCGTACCCGTTGCCTCCTCCGATCACATCCGCGAGACTCAAGCGTTTACCCGGGATGCCGAAGCCGGCTGTTTCGGGCATTTCCCGAATGACCTGGCGAGGCCGAAACTCCCTGTCGACGACCTGGCCGGAGGCATCCACTGCGCCGGCCTGACCCTCTCTGAGTATTCGCGAGGCAACCGATCTCACAGGATCGGAACCACTGCGAAGGCCGACCCGACCCTCGTAGACAAGGGCTTCGGTCTCGCCATCCTTGTTTACGATGACGCCGAACTCCGTGCCGTAGTCCACTACGGTTCCCGTGGGAGTTCGGACGATGAACCCGGAAGAACCGCCGGCGATCCGGGCCGAAATCACTCCGGCCTGGAGAAACACCTGATCCATGCCCTCGAGCCGCAGGTCCGCAGGAGCTTGAACGATGGCCTCGGCGCCGCCGTCAAAGGCCAGTTCCACCAATCCCTGCGTCAAGTACACAGAGGAAGGTCTCAGAGACGTGCCGGGCTCCGTGGACAGTTCCTGCTGAAGCCACCGAGCGTTGAGGGACCGTACGATTCGAGCGATCACCGGAGGGCGTGCCGGTTCGGACGGCGCTGCCACCGGTTTCGACAACTCTGGACGCGACCCAAACAGCCAGGCCATGAGGAAGACGATCAGCAGCGCTGCCAGAGACCCCGCACCGACAAGGAGTCTGCGCCGCCTGGCGAGGTACTGTCTGTAGGCAAGCTCCTCCAGACGTCGCGCCTCGTCGGCCTTGAATCGCTCGAACATCTGCTCGGCGTGTGCTCGGATCGCCTCCTTGCGGGCACTGATCTCCCACGAAGTCTGATCGACTTGGCCTGTGGCAGCCCAGGCGAAACCGGGCTCCGCCGCGCCTTCCGGCCGGCTCGTGGACACTGGTCCATTCCGACTCAGCAGGTCGGCGCCGTCGGACGGCCAGACCATCGGCTCTGAGCAAACCGAGAGCGTCTTTCGAAGGTCCGCGGCGAACATCATGTACTCTACGTACAGCCGTTGAGCCCGTGTGTTTTCGCGCAGCAGTGCTTGCAGCTGCGTCTGCTGTTGGGGCGTGATGGTCGCTTCACACAGCGATTCAAGCAATGCGAGTAACTCGTCCTGCTGAGGGAAGCTCATCCCTGATCCTCCAACGAGATCGTGCGCTGGATGCACCGGAACAGCTGCGTGCGAATGCGTTGCAGCGAGCGATATACCGATTTGGTGTGCCAGCCGAGTTTGTCGGCAATGCTCTTGATCGTGGCGTCCACCTGATACCGCAACTCGATGAGGTGACGCTCTCGCGCCGTCAGCTTCTGCAGGCACTTCTTCAATGCCTCGTGACGCCTGTCGTCGTCCGCGGCCATGCGATCCTGGGCCTGGCAGGCCAGTTGCTCGATAAGCTCCTCGTCAAACAGACTGGTGCCCTTGCGCCTCTTGCGGTAGTCCGACACCTGATAACGTGCGATGCACAATGCCCAGGCAACGAAGTTCGTGCCTGGCTTGAACGCATCGAACTTGGACCACATGATTTGGGCGGTTTCCTGCAGTATGTCTTCTGCGGCCGACCAGTCGTGGATCAACGCGAAGATGAATCCGTAGATACGTCGTTCGTTGACGACGTACAGACGCAGAAACTCCTGTCCTCCCTGGACGTTCAAGGGAACGCGATTGCCGTCCGAGTCATTCATCGTCTGCCCACGTGTGCTTCAAATGGCGCCAAGCGATACGTTTGGCTCGCCATCCATAGCAAACGGACCGGATGGCCGCAAATTCAACACAGAAAATCACCAGGAGATGCCGCTCATTGTGCCCCCCCTCTCTCAGTCGACGATAAGCGCTTGCTGCAGCGAGACATATGCTGAACGGCAAGGACCCACACCACACCGGTGGCCTTCTGTTTCCTATTGAGAAACCACGGTGACATCGAGTCGGACTGCGGACTGCGGCGGCTTGATCTCCCACTCGGACTCAAGCCTTTGAATGGCAACCTCGCCTATTCTCGTGCCGTCCCGGTCATAGGCGACCCCACTGACCGGCCTGTCCATGATGGCGCCAATCGCCGTCCGGAGGTCGTGGGGCCCACGCGGGTCTTTGGGCTTCGCGATCGAGAGTCGGTCCACGCCGTCAATGAGGATGATCGAAATGCCATTGCCCTCCTTCGTGCGTCGGATAGCAACACTCCCGGAGGTGGCGACGCCGTCGAAGCTGCGCCAAACGCCCCGGCCATCAACGAAGATGCACTCGGGCGAACTGACGCGGTCATAACGTTGTCCTCCGAGCGAGGCGGAACACTCCACAAAACCGTCCGTCCCAAGGGCCAGCCAGCCGAATGGGGGCAGATCCTGTGCAGCCTCCGGGACCCGCCAGGATTCGCTGGCGTTCCCGTTGACCCAGACGCGAAGGCCATTCGGATAGTGGATGAAGATCTTCGACTTGCGCCAATCTCCGCTGCGGAAGGCCTCGGAGGAACTGACGAGGCCGTGGTCCGTGCCATAGCGAATTTCCTCCGGCTTGAGCATAGCGTACCGCGATTGAAGCGGTTGGAGCATGTAGTATGACCGGCACGTTTGGCGTATGCCGTGGGCTTCCTCGACAAGCCAGCCGATGTGGCCGTAGGCGATGGTCGCCGCCAGGAACTGGTCGATGCTCGCAACGATATTCTCCGGCTTGGACCAGCCTTCCTTGCCGCTGAAGAACTGGCCCGTCCAGGGCACGCCGATATCGACGGTGAGCGGGTGCATCTTGAGCAGGTCGAAATGAGGCAGATACGGATACTCCCAAAGTCGCAGGCCGCTGTAGGTCAGGCCGTAGTTGCCTACACACAGACCGGCGTAGAGCCATTGGTGATTGCCTTCGGACCAGCAGTGGCCGTCGTAGACGTCTTGATCGTGAAGAAGCAGTTCGCCGTAGGCGTAGAAGGTCGCCGCGAATGTCCCCGCGCCGGGCACGCGGGCGTCGAAATCCGTCCGATCCCACGGACTCACCGCCGTGTGGACATCCGTGTAAGCGGCATTCGTGCCGAACTTGTTCTGGATGAGCGGGGCGAGCTTGCGGTCCATCTCGACCGCGAAGAGTGCTTTGGGCGAGTAGCATCGCGGCCAAGCGGTGACCAGATCGCCATTGGGTCTGCGCATCACGCGATCGGTGTCCCAGTAGGCGTTCACCGGCGCGAAGTCCGTGTAGTTCGTGTAGAGGCCCGACCGCCAGCCGAGCGAACGCTGGGCGGCCACGTACTGCTTGAGCGCCTCGTCCCCGCCTTTGCCCGGCGCCGACTTATCGCGGAATGTGAAACTCTCGCCGCTGTCGCGCCAGGTGATCTCATGGTTGCACTGGGTCAGCAGCTCGATGCCATACGCGCGCAGTCTCTTCGACCGCTCGTGCTCACGCTCGTAGTTGTCCGGCCCCCAGCTCTCCTGCCACAGCCGTGTGCCGGCCTCGCGACCGCGCTTCGCGGGAGGGTTGGCAACCGTCGCGAGCGTCTCCTCGAAAGTGGGCGAGAAGGTCACGAAGAACCTCTCGTAGAGGTCGTTCCGTTGTCTATCGGTCTTTGGGAGGTATCGGACTCCACCGTTCAGGTGGACCTTGTCCCCGTCGATCTTGTCCACACAGTAGGGTACGGAGGCATTCGAGAGATACCAGTCCATCCAGACGGAGGCGAAGCAGGGAGTTTTGCCCTTCGACATCAGGACATTCAGATGATGGCCGCCGTAGTTCATGAAGGGCAGCATCAGGAGTTCGGGCTGTTCGACGCCTTCGATCCGTCCGTAGGCAAGCTCGGTCGCCAGTCCGCCAGTGCAGATGCAATCCACGACCAGGCTCTTCTGCCAAAGACGTACCGTGGATTGGATCACCACGTCGGCGCCGTTTACCTTCGCCCCCCAGGATGCCTTCAGTTCGTTGCCGACTGTCCTTGCGTCGATCAGCCGGGCGTCCTCGGGCTCCGCGACGAACTTGGGCCCGGCCTCGGTCATCGCTCTGGCCACGACGATCCCGTTGAGCGTGACGACGACAGGCTCCCAGAATCTCGCGCCCGGCCGGACCTCGTACTCGAGCCGCGTTTCGGCATCCTTGTAGGTGAACCGCCAGCTCTCGCCCGCCCGTTCCAGATCCACCGCGAAGTCCGTCCTCAGGTTGTCGGGTAGAATGGTCTGGTCGCGGGTCGGGAAAGGCAATCGGCCCGGGCCGGTGTTGGCGCCGAGCGACTGGCCGGGGAATGGATCGACGCCGCGCTTCGGCCGCGGCTCGAAAGACAGCGGGGCCGGATTCTCCTTGAAGAAGACGAGATCCTCGAAGAACAGCTCTCGGTCCTCGGTGTTGGAGCCTCCTGTGACTTGCAGACCGGCAAAGCGCAGCGGCTTTTTGTCGAGCAGATCCTCCGGCAGGACCCTGTGGATCAGCCACCACTCTTTCCAGCCCACCTGGGCAAGATCGAGCATGTGGGCCGCGTTGTCTCTGTCAAGGACAAGCAGCGTGATCTTCGTTTGGGGCGTCCCTGGCTCGGGGGCCCAGGACCAGTTGTTTCCGTAGACCCAGAGCGTTGTCGCGGACACATCGTCAGGGATCGCGACGGGAGCGGGCGGGCGCAGAATCACGGTGCTGCTATTCGATGTGCCGCGATAGACAAGTCGCGCCACCGCCGACTCCCACACTCGCTGCCTCTGTGACCCGATGAAGTCCGCGACGGCCCCGTTGCTGCACTCGACGCGCCATCCCTGGAGCGAATCGAAATCAACCAAGGGCGCGTGTGGCGGCTTGCGGTCGGCCCAGACCATTTCATAGGGCCGAGGTCCAGGCGCCTCGTCCGCCGGCATCGGCTTCGCCAGGTTCGCCACGGTTGAATTCGATTCCGCGCGCAGCGCGGCGCCGAGCGAGACCACGACGCCGATCACAAGCAGGAACGTTCCGTCGATGCGGTGCAGCTTCATATGAGGACTCCTACGATGCCCAGGGCAAGACCCGTACCCTGTGGGAAATAAGACAACAGCGGTTCTTCACAGCTTCCAGCCCTCGCGGCAGGAGGCCCGGACGTGCTGATTCGCCTGGGGCAGATTCGTCACCTGCATGTTGGGACCATCCCACTCGATCCTCGTATCCATCCGCTTGGCGATGTTGCCCAGCAGGCAGATCTCCGTGAGCAGCGCCGAATACTCGAAATCAGCGCCCGCGGGTCGACCATTCTTGCAGGCCCGAACCCAATCCTGCTCATGCGAACCCTCGACGCGCGGAATTGACTTTACCGGCAGCTTGTACTCTCGCATCCTGCTTTCGGGGATCAACCGGGGACTTTCCCCATAGACTCCGCCGACGAGTTTGCCCTTCGTGCCCTTGAACAGCGCGCCGCCTTCCGCATGGCCCATCTGCCTGCCATCCTCCAGTTCCGGCGGACGGGGTGGACGCAGGCCGTCGTACCACGTCAGCGTCAACGGTGGGAAACCCTCACGAGCCGGGAATTGGTACGTCACGATGGATGCCAGGGGATGCGTATCGGGATTCAGGTCCAGCGAGGTGGCGTCCACGCTCGTGGGGTACCCCAGCTTCAGTGCCCAGACCACCGGATCGAGCGTATGGGCGCCGCGATCTCCCATCATCCCGCATCCGAAGTCCCACCAGCATCGCCACACCCCCGGATGGTACGCCGGATGATAGGGTCGCTGCGGGGCGGGACCGAGCCACAGGTCCCAGTTCAGTGTCGCCGGTACAGCCGGCGTATCCGCAGGACGCCGATTCCACTTGGAACTCCAGTAGGCGTGGCCGAACGGGTAGTAGGTGAGACTGCACCAGGCATCGACCTCGTGGACCTCGCCGATCGCGCCGTCCTGGATCCATTCGCAGATCAACCTCGCCCCTTCGCCCGAATGGCCCTGGATGCCCATCTGCGTGGTCACGCCGGTCTCGCGGGCTATCTTGGCGAGCGTGCGGGCCTCGTAGATATCATGGGTCAGCGGCTTCTGGCAGTAGACGTGCTTGCCCCGCCGCATCGCTTCGGCGGCAATCACCGCGTGAGTGTGGTCCGGCGTGGCGATCATCACCGCATCGAGGCCCTTTTCCGCATCGAGCATCTCGCGGTAATCGCTGTAGACCTTCGCCTGCGGGTACCGCTTGAATGTCTCGGCGGCATATGCATGATCCACGTCGCACAGGGCAATGATGTTCTCCGTTTCGAGCTCGCGGAGGTTGCTCCTGCCCATGCCGCCCACGCCGATGCCGGCGATGTTCAGTTTCTCACTGGGCGCCGTGTGCTGCGAACCCCCCAGAACCCGCCTGGGGACAACTGTGACGGCTGCGGCGGTCGCAGTTGTAGCCAGAAAGTCACGCCTGCTGAATCCTTGCTTGGACATCGAGACACCTCCTGATTGTCGGTCACGCGTTACGTCGTGCGTCGGGCGGGATGCGTCGTGCGAAAGAAGCGCTCCGACGCAAGACGCATAACGTAACACGCACGACGGCTGCCACCAGGTGCCCATTCTACCCTGATGTGGGAGGCTTTTGGAATCCCGTTTCCTGGTTTTGCATCCACGCCAGGCTGCACGCCGGCCCAAACTGTTCCCGAAATCCAGAAGGGCATTGTGGCAAAGAACAACGGACTGTCCATCCGTGGGTCCATCTGCGATCCCTGGTCCGGAGGTCTCCGGGTCATTGTTCAGCCCTTGACCTTCTGCAACTGGGAGAGAAACAGCTCTCTGCTCCACAGTTCCAGGGATGGGTATTCCGCCGCCCTGACGAACCGCTGCACGTCTTCCCGGGCTTGTGTCCAATCCACGGAATTGATCCTCTCCTCGATGTGGGCAAGGCACCACTGCCAATCGACCTGAATAGCCTGCTGCTGCCAGGGTCCCTGCTGCATCAAGGCCGACGCGAGGAACGCGTAGTTGATCCCGACACTCTGGCTTGTGTACCACAGAAAATCATACCAATCTCTGCCTTTGACATAGTCTCTGCACAGCAGGGCATGGAGCTTCCCGGCAAACAGGCTCGGCCTATCCTGCACGGCGACCGAGGAGACAAATGGGAAGTCCACGTACTTGATCTCCATCCCACTGTCCGATGGGGGATTGGTGTCGACTTCGAGTGTGACTCGGATTTTGCGGGCGGGGCCCGATCTGTCCACGTACTTCAGTTGAAGGACCTTGCCCAGGGAGTCATCCTTCAGGAAGGCCTTCTGCACGGCAACGCCGGCCTTGGAGCGATCGGCGATTTCGACGTCATAGCCGTAGGCCTCCAGTTCGTCCCGAACCGCCTGGAGATGGAGCTGCAATTCAAAGTCTCGCTTCGCTTCCTTGAGGATGAAATTCATATCCTCCGAGAACCGATTCAGGCCGTAGAAGATCCGAAGACACGTCCCGCCCTGGAATAGGGCGTGCTTGAAGAACTCCGTCCTGCCAAGCGCCGCCAGCACCACCTCCTGTGTGATCTCCCGGATCGCATGTTCCTCCTCGATGTTGGACTTGCAGTTGTAGGAATCCAGCCGATCCTGAATCAGCTTGACGCTCATAGGTTCAGATCCTCCCTGAGTCGTTCGAGGAACCTCTTGACGCGAGGGTCGGAGTAGTTGTTGGAAAGCGCGTCGAGCATGCCGCCGGTGATCTGCTCCAATTCCTCAGGCTCAATCCGCAGGTCGGTGGCCACCGCCTCGATCCCGGCCCAGTTTCTCTTTCGAACGTAGACGTAGTCTGCCAGAGCTTTCATAGGCTTGGCCATCAGGAACACGTTCCCCGATGTGTCGGCAAGCCGCTCGACCTCGCTGTAGAACACCCGCTGGGGAACCCGATCATAGCTGAAGATCCCCAGAGGGGTCTTGAACTCCCTCGATTTCTTGAAAGACACGCTCGTGACGGCGTGGACGGCCTCCGGGATCCAGCCATGCCAACTCAGGGCCGATTCCAAGCTGACGTACGAGGGGCCGTGGACGTGTTGCGCCAGCGCGTAGAGGTTCACGCTCTTCTTCTGGTACTTGGGGGCGAGGCAGTACAGTCCCCGCCGAATGTGCATGATCTCTCCGCTGGCCAGCGCTCGCTTCACAAGGCCGTATCGGCGGTCTTCGCTGCCAGGAAACAGGACGGCCAGATCCTGGGTGGTGAACTGGCTCCAGGGCAACCGCTCAAATACTCGTTCAGACACCTTGTTCATGCACTTGCCTCACATTATGCAGATACTGTCGCAGAATGACAGTATCCGGCAACAATACTGCTTCTCGGCCGATTTGGCAAGCATCTTCAACAGAAACTGTCACAGAATGACAGTATGTGGAAGATACAGGCGCGATCTCCACCGCCACGACCCCGGCCGATGATCTCGCGGGTGACAGAGGCATCCGTTCACAATCCATGTTCCGGCACGGCAAGGCATGCCGGCGAACCAGGGCACTCGTCCGGAACAGTCGGGGCAAAAGGATGGTCTGGTATTCCACAATTCTGTATCTGGTAACTCGTGTCAACTTGTCGTGCGGCACAAGGGGTTGGACTTGCTCGGTCCGGCGGAGTACAAGTGTCCTTACGAGGAAGGCGCTGATGGTGTTGGTCGAAGATCGCCGGGTATAGTCGATCAGGTGAACTCGTGGGGACGTGCGTATGTTGAAGTTCGTCACGGATCGAGGAATCTACGAAGAGGTGGTTTGTGCGGTTGTTCCCAAGGCCAAGCGGCTGCTCTGGCTGGCCACCGCGGACCTCAAGGACCTGCACGTGCACAAGCAGGGCAAGATGGTCCCGTTCCTGGAGATCCTGTCGGACCTGGTCGGCAGAAACGTGGAAGTCCGCCTGCTCCATGCGAGGGAGCCCGGCCCGATCTTCCGCAGGGACTTCGACCGCTATCCGAATTTGGCGAAGGGCCTGGAGCGGATGCTCTGTCCCCGCGTGCATATCAAGTGCACCGTTGTGGACGGCCGGTACGCCTACGCCGGCAGCGCGAATCTCACCGGCGCAGGCATCGGCGCCAAGAGTGTGAACCGGCGCAACTTCGAGTCGGGCATCGTCACGGATGACCCCGCGATCGTGGGCGCGATCATGGAGCAATTCGATGCGATCTGGCGCGGTTCCCATTGTCCGGCGTGCGACAGGAAGGAGTTCTGCGACGAGCACGCGGAGATCCTTCCCGCCCGGAAGCGACGAGCCGGTAAGAAGTCACAGGACTGAGGGATGCACCGACACGGAGGGCAGGGGACATCAGGAATCGGTTCATCTGTCCTCTCAGACTGTGCGCGCTCTCTATCCTGCCTTACGGCAGCGTTGTCAGGAGCGACTTCATCGCCTGGGTCGTGGCTGACGCATAGTGCGCCGTGTCGCGGACGTGGAAGATGAAACGGCGCGTGGCGTTGGGATCCGGCTGCCATTCGATTCCGCCGGGACCCATGCTCGTGATCCGGATGGGATCGAACGAGAAGACGGCATTCTCAGTTCCTGCGTCCCGTCCGGGCGTTGTCCCGTCGGGTGTGATCGTGCAGCCGGCGGAGTGGAAGAAGCCCGCCGTACACCACATGTTGCGGTCCTTCGCTCCCTGGTCGGCCAGCACGCCCTCATCCGGCGTGCCTTCGAGCACGCCAAGCCAGTTGTGGTTCGTCTTGCCCGCGAACATGTACGCGAAGTAGCTCTGCACCTTCCCGGACAGGTGCGGCAGGATGTCCGCCTGGCGGAACCGGTAGTACGTCCCGAACTCGGGCGGTCTCGCCGAGTCCGTGCGGTCCAGCGTCTCGAAACAGGGCATCCAGTAGACCGGGCAGGGCAGATCGAAGACTGCCTCGTACGCGAGCCGGTCGAGCGTGACGTTGTATTCCGGCCTGGCGTCTGGCGCCTTCTTCGGTGCTCCCGTGCCGGCGTTGAGATAGACGCCGGCGCACTTGTCGGCAAAGAGGTCCGGCGCTTTCTTGCCGGCGACCGCGATGTCCCGGCTGTTGCCGATGACGTGGATCACGACGGGCCGGTCGGCGGCCCGCAAGATGTCGAGGATCATGCGAACGCCCCCGAGATCGGCGGCGGAGGCGTACGGCTGGGCGTCGTCGCGTGATTTCATTGGGTGTCGCGTCCCCACGGCAACAGGGACGGCCAGTCCCGTGATGCGATTCATCTGGGCGACTGCCCCAAGGTCGGGATTCCACTCGGGGTGGTTCGCCGGCGGGTAGTCGATCACGACGCCCTTGAGATCGACATCGCCGCGACAGGCCAGCGCGTAGACGCAGGCCAGATCCCAGTGGTCGTCCGGGTCGTTGTGGGGGCGGAACAGGTCCGTCACGTGGATGACGGGCACGCGGCCTTCCTCCTGGCCGTCACGCGCCGGCATCGCCGACAATCCCTGCGTCAGGACCAGCAGCAGGACCGGGAACCACCTTCCATGAAGACGCACGTTCTCCATTTCGCACCTCCAAGATCGCTGTAGACGCCGTCACGGCTGACTGACGTTTCACGCCGGGAGCGTCCACCCGAAGTACCACCATAGCCCGGCCGACCGAAAAAGCAAGTTCCCGCCTCCCGGGGTTCACACGCCGCGCACGACGTTGCTACAGTCTCCACTTTTTCCTGGATTCTCGATGCTCCCCGGCGATACAATCTTCCCTATCGTCGGTTGTCGGTTTTGCTGTCAGTTATTGGGGGTTCTTCGGCAGCCTGCACGACGCGGATACTGCCGGGAGCCCGGGCGAGGAGACGCGGACGGTCCGCGGGGACTGCGCTCGGGCCAAATCGGGGTTGGCGCAAGTCGCTGTCGAGTGGATGGTGCATATTCCTGGAGCTGCGTGGGGGTGAACCTCAAACAGCTCGGGGAGAAGGAGAAGACCTTGGCAAAAAAGGAGAAGATACCTCAGAGCAAAGCGGCGCTCATGCGTCCGCTGAACGAGCGTCATGCGTTCCTGCTGATCGAGAAGAGCAACGCCTGGATTACGAGTCCCAATCGTGAACTCGCTGAGACCTTCTGCTCGCTGATCACGCGGGGTGATCCTGTCACCGTCGTGAAGGCCGATAGGGTCATCGTCTGGGGGATCTACGCCGGAGAGCCTGAGGAGACCGGCACGATTGCCCTCGATCGCAAACCAGACGGCCGCTTCAAGCTCGTGCCGCTGGACGTCACGCCGGACAGGCTGCTGACGCGCGTGGCGCACTTCGTTGGACGTCCCGGCAGCGTGACCTCCGAAGAAGGGCAACACGGACTCGTCCTCCGCGGTGAACTCCGGCGTCCGGGCGAGCCCCTCGCGACGGAGGCGACGGCTCAGGAGCCGCAACCCGAGTCCGCGCCGGCCCCGGAAGCGCCGACCGGTGGATTCGAGAAGATCACCGGGGCCGATGCCATCGCCGCCATCGGCCAGAAGGTCACCATAGAGTCCCTCGAACGCGGCGTCAAAGTCCGCATCCGAGGCAAGCGGGCGGACTGCGAGAAGATCGCGAAGTCCATTCTCAAGGGCGGTCCGACGATGGCCTCGGAGCAGGGCGCGAAGTACATGATCGAAGGCAACCTCCAGCCGTCCTTTCTCAGGAAGGGAGCCAACCAGCAGGGTCCCGATGCCCATGGCGTGTATACCCGGGAGGATGGCTCGGAGCGCACCTTCACGGCATTCGGAGAGAACCTGACCGCTGTCCGGGCAGCCTGCCTCAGAGGCTGCAAGGAAGACACGATGCTCACGATCGTCGTCAACGACCGCTCGGCCGGCCAGTTCGTGATCAGCTCAGGCAGGCGACGCTCCGTGTGATTCCCTTTCTGTGCCGGCACATCACGTGTTGTTGATGCGGTGTGGTGCAGGCATTATCCAAGCGTAGGTATCTTCATTTGCTTGACTTGCGTGATGGTCTGACAAAATACTGGCCGGTTACGATCCAGGTTTTCAGATAGTGTCTCATACAAAGGAGTCGTGCTATGCAGGTGAGGCCGAGAGCGTTGTTGATTACGGTTCTTTGTTTGCTGACAGCGGGACACGCGGTCTATGGACAGGAGCTTCGTTTGCCAAAGGTATTTGGGGATCACATGGTGCTCCAGCAGGAACTGCCGGTTGTCATCTGGGGCTGGGGCAAAGCGGGACAGAGAGTCCTCGTGCAGTTCGTGGGGCAGGAGCAATCGACGAACGTCGGCCGCGACGGTCGCTGGCGGGTGACGCTCGATCCGCTCGAGGCGTCGGCAACGGGCATGACGCTGACGGTGAAGACCGGTGACGAGAGCATGGCGTTCAACGATGTCCTGGTGGGTGAGGTCTGGCTGTGTTCGGGGCAATCGAATATGGAGATGGCGGTGGCCAGCTGCAACAGCGCCCAAGAGGAGATCGCGAATGCAGACTACCCGACGATACGTCATATCAGGGTCGAACACGTGATGTTGCCTGACCCGGCGGACGACGTGCAGACGAAGGCGGGATGGCAGCGGTGTTCGCCGGAGACGGCCGGGGAGTTTACGGCTGCGGGGTACTATTTCGCTCGTGAATTGCTGAAGGGGTTGAAGGTTCCGGTCGGTCTGGTCCACAGCTCATGGGGTGGTTCGATGATTGAGCCCTTCACGTCCTTGGAGGGTTTCCAGGCAGTCCCGGAATTGGCGAACTACGTCAAGCGCATCGAGGACTCGACGCCGGGGCATCCGAACTATGAGAAGGCCGTTCGTGACACGATGGCCGCGACACGGAAGTGGTTGACGGATGCGGAGCGGGCATTAGGCGAAGGCGACCGGGTCGGGGCGGTTCCGACGCTGCCGAGCGTGACGAATCCGCTGCAGGACTGGGCCGATCCGACCAACAAGTACAACGCGATGATCCATGGGTTGGTCCCGTATCGAATACGCGGGACGATCTGGTATCAGGGCGAGGCCAATCACAACGACGGGATGCTGTACGTGAGAAAGACCGAGGCACTGATGGCCGGCTGGCGCAAGGCATGGGGGCAACCGGAATTGCCGCATTATTACGTTCAGATTGCACCCTATCACTACGGCGACGAGGACCCAACGATTCTGCCCACGTTCTGGGAAGCGCAGGCGGCCATCGAGAAAGAAGTTCCGCATACGGGCATGGTGGTGACTCACGACATCGGCGATACGCAGGATATCCATCCGAAGAACAAGCAGGCGGTGGGTTATCGTCTGGCGGTGCTCGCGCTGGCGGATACGTATGGCAAAGAGACCCTCTGCGGCGGACCACGATTCGAGAGGATGGCCGTTGAGGGTGGCAACGTGCGGGTGTTCTTCAATCGAGTCGGCGGCGGTCTGGTGACCAGCGACGGCAAGGCGCCCGACGCTTTCGAGATCGGCGGAGAGAACGGCGTGTTCGTCCTGGCCGAGGCCAAGATCGACCGCGGGACGATCGTGCTGCACAGCCCTGAGGTGCGCGAGCCGTGTGCGATTCGCTATGCGTGGTCGAAACTGGCAGGACCAAATCTGAGGAATGCCGAAGGCTTCCCGGTCAGTGCGTTCCGATGCGGTCGACTGCCTGAGCGCGCCATGGTGGATAGACTGGCTCCGCAAGCCAAGGGCTATGAGCTTCTGTACAGCCACGATGTCGGGTCGGGCGGCACGAGTCAGGATGCCGCCGCTTATCGCGTGGATCGAGCGAAAGAAGTCGGGGCTTTCGATCGGGTGGCCTACTTCCTCGTGCTGCAGAAGGACAGCGGACCCATGCAGTATGTCTGGGCATCCATGAAGCCTTTCACGACCGATGCGCGCAAACTGGGCATTCCCACGGTGTCAACGCAGGCGAGTTTCCACCAGGTGGTTGAGGATATGGAGGTTCGCACGAACGTCAATGGCGTGACAACCGGCGAGGGCATGACCGGGTATATCGAGTTCTGGCCCAGTAATTACGGGCCAGAGAACACAGGGCGGGTCGAAGGGGCTTCGGACAGGGTCTTTGATTTCGGCGACACACCGGGCACACCGGTTGCGGGGTACGGCTCGATGCAGATCCACAATCCGTCGGCGAAGCAGACGGTCATGGCGTTGAACAAATGGTGGGATGCGGCGGTGGATGTGGGGATCGGCAACAGCCCGGAAGGCAATCCGGACTACACATTCCGGGACAATGCGAGGCAATACCGCGTCAAGCGGCTGATGGTGCTGGTGCGGCCGGATAATTCATGACGAGATAGGATGCCGGGTATCGACGGTCGTTGTCAGGGGGCTGTCGTTCACGGTTCCCCCCAGGTCGCCTGATGCATTGAAACGCACGTGCCATCGCGGTGCGATGTCAACGCCGGCCGGAGCCGCCAACTCGATTGGAGTGGGCCGGAGAATGTCCTCATCAGTGACTTCGAAGACGTGGAGAAACAAAGTGCGGCCTCCACGTTCCGGATCACCGACCTCGATTCGCCACGGACACACGGGCGGCTTCGTTCGTCCCTCGGTCATGTGGTTGTACTGGGCCGTCGGTTCGAGGGGATGCCCCCAGGCCTCCCGTCCGGGACCGCCTCGAAGGACGATCTGGGCCTGCTGTGGCAGGAGCGTGTGCATGAACATCCGTGATCGGCCGCACGACAGCACCTCTCCGTCTCCGTCGGCTTCGGGCCGACTAAGCCAGCCCAAGAAGCCTCCCTCCCGCTGCGGCTCGTCGGGGACGTGGAGGAAGAAATGACGGGCGAAGCCGGGCCGAGTCGCCTCGACGCGGTCGAACACGATGAAGAACTCCCGCTCGCCACGCAGGTAGAGAAACTGCCGCGTCACTTCGCGGGCTTTGGCGTTGCTGTAACCTTGGGTGATGTCAGCGGCCGCATACGTATAGTCCGCGTTGTGCTCGAAGGCAACGATCCGCCCCCGCTGGCGCGGCAGATCGCCCCCCTCGTAGACGTGGCGCAGAAGGCCGCCGTCGTTCTCATTGCCCTTGTCGCGCCGAAACTTCTCGTTGGGGTCGAAGATGGTCACAGTATTGAAGATCAGCGAGCCGCCGGCATAGTAGTCGCTGTCGTTATGACCCTGCCCTCCCTGGCGCGAGACCAGAGCGCCGCGCTTGCAGATCAGGAAGTGGCCTTCGTCGTCGCGCGAGTGTCCGGCGAACTGGGGACCGCACCCGAAGAACGCCCACGTCGCGTTCGGATCGTTCCAGGCGCTGCGCATGTAGACATGTCCCGCACCGGCAAACAGATACCCCAGCCCAAGGGTATCGGGGGACGCCGGCGGAATCGAAGGCTGGTAGCAGGCTACGCGCTGCCATCGTTCTCGCAGCCAGTCTCGGCCGCGGTCGGAGAACCACTGCGAGAGACTGTCTCGGAGCATCGGGGCGGCGCGGGCGAACGCTGTCGGACGGGAGCCGTCGCCGTCGTCGATCCAGGCGGTGCGGTCGTTGTGAGGCATCATCGTGAAGGCCACCCACCGCGGTTCTTCCACAGGATAGCCCGACGGTTTGAGCAGCCGGAACAGGTCGATGCCGGTGGCAGTGCGCCACGCGTGGAAGGCGTATGGGATCACCGTGACCGGCCCATAAGCGCCGTGGCCGTAGGATTCCGACCAGACGCCGCCCATTCTGTTGAAGGCGGGCACGCACTCCTGCGGGATTCGCTCATTCCAGGAGTCGAGAAAGCTCTTCGCATCCGCTTCGTACTTCGTGCCTGCCCCACCGATCGTCAGCGCGATGAAGAGCTTCTGTGTGAGCGCATCGCGGCAGTTCATGATGTTCAGATGGATCGGGCCCCAGGTCTGGTTGTATTCCCAGTGGCCCCATTTGAGCAGGATTCTGGGTTCGTCGGTGAAGAAGCGCAGCCAGGCGCCAAGGGCGTCACCGAACCGCACGCGTTCCTCGGGTGTCAGGGCATCGTAGATCCAGTCGTACGCGATCGCGTGATAGCCGAAGTGACTGCCCTTGGGGTCTGAGATGACGGCGCCGTCGCCCCACTGCCTGATAATCACCTGGGCATATGGACGGGCATCGCGGCCCCTCTGCCGTTCGACGAGGTATGCGATGCCGCAGTTCATCAGGTCCTCGGGAATAGACCAGGCATTGTTGACGTACTGGATCTCGCCTCTCCGCACGGCGGCGTCCGCACGTTGCTTGACCACCTCGTAGTCCTCGGCCAGCGGACCGGCGCATCGCTGGGCCAGTTCCTGTACATCCTCGATGAACAGCCTCGGATGAGCCGCTTTGACCTGATAAGCGGCTTCGCCAAACAAGGCACTGGGAACAACGACGCCGATAAGCATCGCTGCCAACACAACAGCCAATCGTCTGTCCATACCGCGTATCGTCTCATTCATGTGCACAGTACCAATTCGTTGTCTTCAGTGTATTCACTACCGCAATCTTCCCAACCATCATATCCTTTTTGCCGGCCAAGTCGATGCCCAACCGGGCAGTCCCCGGATAGAGCAGATCGCACGCAACGTCGGCGGCGAAGGCGGTTTCCTGGTTGGCAAGAAACACCCGATCCACGATCGGAACCCCCTGCACACGGAGCAGTCCGATTCCATTGTGTCCGGCAATCGGTAAGACTGGTCTTGCGAAGGCAACCGTGTAGTGAAAGAACCCCCTGTACTGAGCACAGACATGAAAACCAGCGGAGTGGACTGTGTTCACCATCTCATTCTGGCCAATGAAGTCTGGATCACCCAGCTTGAACTCCGTGATAGACAACATCCCATTTCGTTTCAAGACCCGGTGGATTTCGCGCAAGCACGCGATGCGGTCGGGCACCTCGCCAAGCATGGACACCAGGAACACCCCATCGAAGGATTCGCTCTCCAAGGGGAGTGATGTCGCATCGCCCTGCCGGTACTCGACGTTGGCGATCTTCTCTTTGTCGAGACATTCCTTGGCCATATCGAGCATCTCCGGCTGGATATCTACCAGAACCAGAGTGCCCTTCGGTATGGCCCTTGCGACCGTCGGGCTGAAATAGCCCGGCCCGGGGCCGAGTTCCAACACCCTTGAATTCGGCCTCAGGTTCAGTCGAGATACCAGCTTTCTCGGAGAGAGAATCAGCCCTCTCAGGGGATTGAGCAGATGATGCGCCTTTGTGTAGGGCATGGGTTGGGGTACACGTTTGTCCGTCATTGACGATCCTCCACTTCTTGAAGACGGCCCATCGGCCGGCATGGTGTTCGCCACGTTCTCTGCAATGCCTCAAGTCACATGACCGACGTCCAGGCTCGTCCGTTCAGCCGTTCGTCCTGCCTCCTTCGACGGAAGACATTCTCTGCTCCGTTGTCACGGGGGCTGCAGTGCGAAGCCAGGCCCGCAGTAGATCACACATCGAATTGAGACAGCGTTTGCGGTCGCCCGTTTGGACAACGCCGTCTGCCGCAGTATGCAGCACCGAGAACAGCAGCCGGGCCGCAACGTCCGTTTCAACGCGTCGGCAGACCCCCGATTCGATCCCTGTTCTCAACATCTCCTCGATGACGGTCTCAGAGCATATGGCGGCGTCGAGGGGGCGATCCGCAATGGGCCCATGGAAGATGGCCTTGTGCAAGTCGCCAAGTCCATCAATGAAATCGACAAAATGGACGCACTCGTTTTCGAAGGCGGTCCACCAGTCGGAGGCTGCGGTTCCAGCGAATCTCTCCTGCATTTCAGACACGTAAGTTGAGAGAATGTATGCGCGGACCTCCACCAGCAGGTCGTCCCAGGAAGGGAAGTATAGATAGAAGGTCCCTTTTGCCGTTCCTGCCGCCTCCGTTACGTCCTCGACGCGCGCATTCATGGGCCCTCGGCTCCGCAGAACGCGTAGTGCAGCCTCCAGCAGTTCGATCCGGCGGACATCGGGGCGCAAGCGACGTCGCGTTACGTTGCGGTCCCTTTCCTTGGATTTGTTGTGCAGCGATCTGGCCATGGATCTAATGACCTCCAGTCATTAGTATACTGACCGCAAGTCATTAGAGCAAATGTTTTTTGCGATGCATGAATCGGCAACGACGAGAAGAACGCATGGTGCCCTTCATTCGAAGTCATTCATGCCAGGCGTTTGGGTGGACGGATGTGAATTCACGCAGCGGTGCAGTTTGACCGTCGCGGGGTCCACTGGCATTTCCATGATCCAGTCGTGAAAAAAACTCCGGCCGCGACGACGAATTCCCGAACCGATCGCCTGGCCATCCGGTATTCCTAAATCGGAACGATTACGATTTACCGGGAAGGGTCAAGATGGTGCTGTCCAAGGCCGAGGTTGATCGTCGTGTGCAGGCGTTCTTGCGGACCTGCCGCGTGCGGGGCTTGAAGCTCACCGAGCAGCGAACGCAAATCTTCCGTGAACTGGCGGCCAGCCTGGCGCACCCGGATGCAGAGACCGTTTACCAGGCGGTCTCCAAACGCGTGCCGAGCATCTCCCGCGACACGGTCTATCGCACCCTCTCCACCCTGGAGGACGAGGGCCTTGTCCGGAAGGTCGAGCCCCTGTCCGAGAGCGCTCGCTACGATGCGAACCTGGACCGCCATCACCACTTCGTCTGCACGGTATGTGGTCTGGTGCGTGATTTTTACAGCGAGGCGCTCGACGACCTGCCGATTCCCAAGTCCGTGGAGGCCTTGGGACAGATCGAGTCGGCCCAAGTCGAGGTTCGGGGGATCTGTTCCGCTTGCGCACAGCGAAAGACGAAGACGCAGCCCCACAGATCCGAATAGCGCCATGCCCGCGGCGCAGGCACAGCAAGAACGAAACAAGGATTGTCTTGGAGACAACGAGTCATATGACAAGCGTTGGATGATGGCGACATTCAGCAATCCTCAGAATGAAAGGAGTATCTACCATGAGTGAGAACAGCAAGTGCCCGGTGACGGGCATGGGCCACGGACCTGCGGCCGCCAGCGGGACGACGAACCGCGACTGGTGGCCGAAACGGTTACGACTCGAGATCTTGCACCAGCATTCTGCCAAGTCCAATCCGATGGGCGGGGACTTCAACTATGCGAAGGAGTTCAAGAGTCTCGACCTGGCGGCGGTGAAGAAGGACCTCGCGGCGCTGATGACCAACTCGCAGGACTGGTGGCCGGCGGACTTCGGCCACTATGGACCCCTGTTCATCCGCATGGCCTGGCACAGCGCCGGCACGTACCGCATGGGCGACGGTCGCGGCGGCGGCGGACGGGGCCAGCAACGATTCGCGCCGCTCAACAGTTGGCCGGACAACGTGAGCCTGGACAAGGCGCGCCGCCTGCTCTGGCCGATCAAGCAGAAGTACGGCCGGAAGATCTCCTGGGCCGACCTGATAATCCTCACCGGCAATGTCGCCCTGGAAACGATGGGATTCAAGACCTTCGGTTTCGGCGGCGGTCGCGAGGACGTCTGGGAGCCGGACCAGGACGTCTACTGGGGCGCCGAAACGACCTGGCTGGGCGGCGACAAGCGGTACTCCGGAAAGCGGGATCTCGAGAACCCACTGGCGGCGGTGCAGATGGGCCTGATCTACGCCAACCCGGAAGGCCCGAACGGCAACCCGGACCCGCTCGCGGCAGCCAAGGATGTCCGCGAGACCTTCGCCCGCATGGCGATGAACGACGAGGAAACCGTCGCCCTCATCGCGGGCGGCCACACCTTCGGCAAGACCCACGGCGCGGGCCCTGCGTCCCACGTGGGACCTGAGCCCGAAGCGGCCCCCATCGAGCAGCAGGGCCTGGGCTGGAAGAGCAGCTTTGGCAGCGGCAGAGGCGGCGACACGATCACGAGCGGCCTGGAAGTCACCTGGACCTCGACGCCCACAAGGTGGAGCAACAACTTCTTCTGGAACCTGTTCGGCTACGAATGGGAACTGACCAAGAGTCCGGCCGGCGCGCATCAGTGGATCCCCAAGGGCGGCGCAGGCGCTAATTCGGTGCCGGACGCGCACGACAAGTCGAAGCGTCATGCGCCGGCCATGTTGACCACAGACATGGCTTTGCGATTCGACCCTGTCTACGAGAAGATCTCGCGGCGCTTCTATGAGAATCCGGACCTGTTTGCGGACGCGTTCGCCCGCGCCTGGTTCAAGCTGACGCACCGCGACATGGGCCCGCGCTCGCGCTATCTCGGTCCCGAGGTTCCGGCCGAAGAGCTGATCTGGCAAGACCCCATCCCGGCCGTCAATCACAAGCTGATCGATGCACAGGACATCGCCTCCCTCAAGGGCAAGATCCTCGCCTCCGGCTTGTCCGTCTCGGAGTTGGTTTCCACCGCCTGGGCATCGGCGTCCACCTTCCGCGGGTCCGACATGCGAGGCGGCGCCAACGGCGCCCGCATTCGCCTGGCGCCGCAGAAGGACTGGGAGGTCAACCAACCCGCCCAACTGGCGAAGGTGCTCAAGACCCTGGAGGGCATCCAGAGCGAGTTCGACAAGGCACAGTCCGGCGGCAAGAGAGTGTCCCTGGCAGACCTGATCGTCCTGGCCGGCTGCGCGGGCGTCGAGCAGGCTGCGAAGAATGCCGGCTGCAAGGTGACGGTCCCCTTCACGCCGGGACGCATGGACGCCTCGCAGGAGCAAACCGACGCGGCCTCCTTCGCCGTGCTCGAACCGAAGGCGGACGGCTTCCGCAACTACCAGAAGGCCCGCTATGCCGTCTCGGCCGAGGAACTGCTGGTCGACAGGGCGCAGCTCCTGACCCTGACGGCGCCCGAGATGACCGTGCTCGTGGGCGGCATGCGAGTCCTGAACACCAACGTCGGGAAGTCCCAACATGGCGTCTTCACCAATCGCCCGGAGACGCTCACCAACGATTTCTTCGTGAACCTGCTCGACATGAGCACGGCGTGGAAGCCGACCTCCGAAGACGCGGACGTCTTCGAGGGTCGCGATCGCACAACGGGCGAACTGAAGTGGACCGCCACCCGCGTCGACCTGATCTTCGGTTCGAACTCCCAGCTCCGGGCCCTCGCGGAAGTCTACGCATGCCAGGACTCCCAGGAGAAGTTCGTGCACGACTTCGTGGCAGCGTGGGACAAGGTCATGAACCTCGACCGTTTCGATCTGACCTGATCGGTGCATGAATGTCGATGTCCTTCCGTGTGACCACAGAACCCAACAGCCAACTCAAGTGAAGGGAGCATTGCCAATGTGTAACGAGAACCGATTGCCGTTGATCGGCGAGAAGGCCCCGTCGTTCAAGGCGGAGACCACCCAAGGGCCCATCAACTTCCCTGATGATTTCAAGGGCAAGTGGGTCGTCTTTTTCTCCCACCCCGCCGACTTCACCCCGGTCTGCACCACGGAGTTCATGACGTTCGCCTCCATGCAGCCCGAGTTCGAGAAGCTCAACTGCAAGCTGCTCGGATTGTCCATCGATAGCACGTTCAGCCACATCGCCTGGCTGCGGACAATCAAGGAGAAGATCGAGTACAAGGGCATGAAGGGCGTCGAGGTGAACTTCCCGGTCATCAGCGACCTGACGATGGAGGTGTCCAAGGCCTTCGGCATGCTCCAACCGGCCGCCAGCACCACACAGGCGGTGCGGGCGGTGTTCATCATCGATCCGAATGCCGTCGTGCGGGCGATCCTGTACTACCCGCTGAGCAACGGGCGCAACATGGACGAAGTCAAGCGGCTGCTCGTCGCGATGCAGCACTCGGACCAGCACAAGATCGCCACGCCGGCGAACTGGCAGCTTGGCGACGATGTGATCGTGCCGCCGCCGGGCTCGTGCGGCGCAGCCAAGGAACGGGTCGAGAAACCCACGGCCGATATGAAGGTCCTCGACTGGTTCATCTGCCTCAAGAAGTGCCCGCACGGCAACAAATAGTCTGGGATGGGCGAGAGGCAGCATGGGAGACACCGCGGGCGGCGGCGCGACCGCCGCCTGCGGTCTCAGTCATCCCTTCGTCCGTTGTGGACTCGTCCCTATGTTTCGCTGGGACCCAGGGTTGGCGCAGGCACTGCCAGGAGATAGGATCGGAGGCCGTCGCGCGAAGCCGAAGGAGATTGCGGCTGCTGTTGTTCTTGCGAATCAGGAGATAAGACCATGAAGCAGGTGCGAACAGACGGGGCCCCGGCGGCCATCGGTCCATACAGTCAGGCCATCGCAGAGGGACAATTGCTCTTCACATCCGGACAGCTCCCCATGGACCCGGCCACGGGCGAACTCCGCAATAGCGACATCGCTTCGGCGGCACGGCAAGTCCTCTCCAATCTCCGCGCGGTGCTCACTGCAGGAGGGGCCGACATGAGCACCGTAGTCAAAACCACGGTGTTTCTGAAAGACATGCGCGACTTCCAGATGGTCAACGGGGTCTATGCCGAGTTCTTCAAGGAGCCGTTTCCTGCGAGGAGCTGCGTGCAGGTGGCGGCGCTGCCGAAGGACGCTTTGGTGGAGATCGAAGCAGTCGCCGCGAGAAGGAAGTGACGGGATACAGCCGTAACGTGGAACATCAGCAGCAGATGGTGCCGGCTGAGAAAGGAGCGCACCTATGGGCAGCTTGTTGACCCGCCCGCGATGGTCTCCGTTCCTGGTCGGCGCGTGCATTGGGGCCTTGAGCTGGATCACGTTCGGTCTGATGGGAAAGGCCCTGGGAACGAGCACAACCATGTTCCACTCGGGCAGCACGCAATAGAAGCTCGCGCTGTGCCGGTGAGACCTATAGGCGCCGGGCGGCGCCGAGGGACATGGGCGCTTGCCGTCGGGCCGGATGTCGTTGGTTCACCAGCAGAAAGCCGTAACGCCCGTGCAGGAAGGAGCCGGCCCCGACCGTGAGAAACTGATTGCGGGTGGCTCTCGTCGTTTGTGGGGCGTCTGGCGCGAGCCAGACTTTTCCCAGTACCGTCCTTTGGTAAACCCTATTTTACCTTCGCTCGCACCCAAAGGCTGTTTCTGAGGGTAGCACACACGATTGGTATACTTCACACTATCACGCGAGAATCAGGGAAACACGATCCGTCGTCTTAACAAAGTGAAGTCCGCACATCGCACAGGCGATTCTCATTCCCACATGCGTGTGTCACGCGGATATCACGGGGCGTACCCGTGAGACGATCGGCAACATGTGCACACGAGATCAGCGTGGCGGAAAACGAACCATCGAGAAGGGCCTCCGCATCGCGGCGGGAATCACAACCGGCTGCCTGTGTGCCAGAGGCCCAGGAAGGAGATTGTGCAATGGCTGCAATCCAACAAGCGATGAACCAGAACCAGGCCGCCCTGGACAGAGACGGCAAGTACCTGACCTTCGCTCTGGCCCAGGAGCAGTACGGCCTGGAGATCCTGAAGGTGCGCGAGATCATCGGGGTCTTGGCGGCCGTATTCATCACTCGCAGCATCACCAGACCCATCAATCGGATCATCATGGGCCTGACGGAAGGCTCCGAGCAGGTGGCTGCTGCATCAGGACAAGTCTCCGCGGCCTCCCCGTCGCTGGCCGAGGGCGCCACCGAACAGGCAACGGGTCTGGAGGAAACCAGTTCCAGCCTGGAGGAGATGTCCTCGATGACCAAGCAGAATGCCGACAACGCGGAGGAATCGGCCAGCGCCTCGGAGGAGCTCAGCGCCCAGGCCGAATCGATGCAGGAGATCGTCGGCCAGTCAGTGGCGATGGTCGGCGGCGCCGGCTCCCAGAAGACGAGATCGGAGAGGGCCAACGCGGACACCCATCGTGTCCATCCGCACATCGAGCACAAGTTCCACAGCACGATGAAGCCCAAATCCTCGTCGCGAGCTTTCGGCAAGTCCGATGAGGCGCTCCACAAGATCGTCTCCCGCCCGGAAAAGTCCCAACGCACGGCGGCCAAATCGGCGAACAAGTCAATACCTCTGGATTCCTCTGAGGAGGACTTGAGCGAGTTCAATGACTAACTACAGACCTTTCACCTGATCGCGTCACCGTCCGACGGAGACGACATCCCGGGCGAGCCCCTTGGCTCGCGAGGGCCTTTTCTATCCGGCCGTGAATACACGATATGAAGAGTTCCTTCCCTACGGCTTGACAAGGACCCGATAGACAACGGGACGGCGTCTGGTGATGAAGGGCCCCATCAACCGCGTCTGAATGCGAAAGCCCACGGCATCGATCAGATCACCTGGATACTCCGACAGCTTCCTCCCAAGGAACCGGACAGGGCACATCTCAAACTCGGCGGATGCATGTCTGCCCGCGGGCCTGAGAACTCTGTGAATCTCCCGCAAGCCCGGTTCTTTTTCTGAACTGGCCAGGAGGTGAAACAGCAGACAAGAAAAGACCACATCGAACTGCCCGTCCGGATACGGCAATCGCGTCACGGTTCCGACCTGGTATTCCACCGGGAGACCACGCCTGTTCGCCCTCCTGCGGGCGACGCAAATCATGCGTGGGCTGATATCCAGCCCGCGGACTGTGGGACCCTCTGAAGTCTCAGCCAGACGGGAACTCAGTATCCCGGTTCCGCAGCCCACGTCGAGGATTTCCGCGTTGCCGCGCAGGTCGGCCAATCCGATCAGCGTATCGTGTACCTGCTCAAGATTACGTCTTGCCCACCAGTCATAGAGGCCGAAGGCGGCACTAAGGCCCAGAATCCGGTTCATCGCAAAAGACATGGCGCATCGCCTCAATGCCGATCCTGCTGCGGCATAGCCATCTGGTCAACTGATCTTCTCGAAAGGCCACATGACGACTCCTCCATCCATCACGCGGACGCTTTGGAAGCCGGCCGCCTTGAGGATGAGGGCCGCTTCATAACCTCGCAGCGAGATCTTGCAGAAGGCGACGATCGCCTTGTCCTTTGGCAGTTCTCCGAGGCGGCCTCGCAGCGATCCCAGGGGAATCAATGTCGATCCCGGCAGGCGGACCTGCTCGTACTCCTTGGGAGAGCGCACGTCCAGGAACAGGAAGTCGTGCTTCTCCTGCTGCATCTCGTGGACCTCCTGCACGGAGACGCCCTCCATGTAGCCGTCCATTTTGTTGCGGAGCACATTGGCGGCGGTGATGATGTTGTCCATGGCCGGCGAATAGGGCGGCGCATAACACAGATCGGCGTTGGCGAGCTGGTCCACGGTGATTCCTGCGGTCAGGCCCATCGCCGCGACGTCGATCCGCTTGTCGCCCGCGCCGGGACCGATGGCTTGGGCGCCGAGGAGCTTGCGGCTCTTTCGGTCTGCAATGAGCTTCAGGATCAAAAGCCTGGCATCGGGCATGAAGTGTGCCTTGTCGGGCGACGGCGCAATGGCGATCACCGGCTCGTAGCCCTCTGCCTTGGCGGTCGACTCACCCAGGCCGGTCCGCGCGACGCAGAAGTCGAACACCTTGCATACCGTGCTGCCCAGGACGCCGGGGAAGCGGTCCTGGCCGCCACAGATGTTCACGGCCGCCACACGGCCCTGCTTGTTGGCCGTGGATCCGAGCGGCACGAAACAGGGGCCGTCCGTCAGGATATCCCTGCATTCGACGCAATCCCCCGCGGCGAAGATGTCGGGATCGCTGGTCTGCATGCGGTCGTTGACCTTGATGGCGCCGGTGCGGCCGATCTCCAGTCCGGCCGCTTGCGCCAAGGCTGTGTTCGGTCGCACGCCGACGGCCAGAACCACCAGATCCGCGGCGATTCGACCGGCGCTGGTCACGACCGACTCGACGGTCCCATTGCCCTCGATGGCCTCGACCTTCGTGCCGATCAGCACTTTGACGCCTTGAGACTCCATGTGCTGTTCCACCAGGCAGGCCATGTCCGGGTCCAGCATGCGCAGCGTCTGGGGCATCATTTCCACCATCGTCACCCGACAGCCTCGCTGCACGAGGGCCTCCGTGATCTCCACGCCGATCAGACCCCCGCCGACGATGACCACGTCGCGGGCCTTGTCCTGGGCCAACAAGGCGCGAATTCCCTCGGCATCACGCACCCCCTGCAGAGTGAACACGTTTTCCAGGTTGGCGCCCGGGATCGGGGGGACGATCGCCTTGGCCCCTGTGGCGAGCGCGAGCTTGTCATACTCGATCCACGATTCCTGCCCCTGCACCAGGTCGCGCACCCGGAGACGTTTGCCCGCCCGGTCGATTTCCAGGGCCTCGCTTTCGTTGAGGATCTTGACGTTCTTAACGTGCTGGAAGAACACGGGATCACGCACCGCCCCCGCTGGGGTGGACATGAGTTCTTTCTGCTCCTTGACGGCCCCGGACACATAGTACGGCAGCCCGCATCCGGCGTAGGACAGGAACTTCCCTCTCTCCACCACGGTCACCTCCGCCTCCGGACAGAGCCGAATGACCTTCGACGCGATCTTGGGCCCTGCGGCCACGCCTCCGACAATGACGACACGCAACGCATGATTCACGAAATGATCCTCCACAGGCTCAGGGGCCTCCTGTTCAACCAACGACATCTGTATGACGATTTCTGCACCGCCCAGATCGGCAGTCCGCGCGTACACCCGTCCTCCCGACGCCTCCACAACGGCGCGGACCAGCGCCAGCCCCAGCCCCGTGCCGGGAACCGAGGAATCCTTGGCTTGGCCGGCTCGGACAAACGGCTCGAACACCCGTTCCCGCATATCGGAGGGGATGCCGATGCCGGAGTCGGCTACAGCCAACGTGAGCTCCCCCTGATCTGCTGTCAAACGCAGACGAATCGAGCCATGATCGGGCGTGTACTTGTACGCGTTCTCAAGAAGGGTCCGGAGGATCTCGCTGAACAAGGCCTCCGTGCCGCGAACGTGCCCCTCGGCGACACAACTGTCCACGATCATCTCGATCGACCGCTCGTGGGCTTGCCCGGCGTGCTGCGCGCCGAGCTGGTCCACCAGGAAGGCAAGAGTCGTCAGGGCCGTGGTGGCTTCCATCTTCTCCCTGCGGAGGCGGGCAATAGTCAACAGTTGATGAATGGCCTTCTCAGCTTGCAGACATCGCTGGTCGGCCCTTTGCAGCATGTCCAACTGCCGCTCGTTGAGCGGACCGGCGTATCCGGCCAAGACGGTATGCAGCAGACTCCTGGCTGCCACGAGCGGGGATCGCATCTGGTGACTACCCCAGGACAGGGCATTCAAGCCATCACTCTCCCGATCCATTTCGTTGGACACACGCATGCGCTTCTCAACGCTCCGTCTTGTTTATCGTCGAGTTTTATCAACTCCGTTTAATAATGATAAGTTATCTCGATTCCGAATGCAACCCCCGGATTGCCGGGTACTTCATTCGCAGTGATCCACCTGCCCACAGAAGGCATCACGACGTTGCTTCATAGTAGAGAGAGCCCTGTTGTTCTCGGGCCCGGACCTTCTGCTCGGATACCAGTCTCCCGACCACAGCAGGGTTTCTCGCGATTGCAGGAGGGTCCGTTCGTTCGACCATAGTCTGTCGCATGGAAACCCGAGCCTTTGAACAGGATGGCCGAACCGGCTCCGATCAGCCGCACGACCGAGCCACCACACTTGGGGCATTGGCCGATGGGGTCGGCCGTCATGGCCTGGAACACCTCGAACACATGGCCACACGCATTGCATCGGTATTCATAGGTAGGCATAACAACCTCGATCAGTCGGCGGACTGGGGCAGTCCTGTGTTTCCGATTCCGGTGAAACGGTCCAAGAGCCCTGTGGGTACAGCGACCACCAACTCTTCAGGCTGGATGCCGCCGTATTGGCGGGAGTCGGGACAGCCGAAGGACACGCTGATCGATTGACTCACATGAGCCTTCACAACCGCGTTGCCGCATACGGCCATGACGCTGGAGATATCCGCATGAAGGCGGTGGCCTGTCGCTGTCTCCCAGAGTCGGATCAGTCGCATCGCCGCTTCGGGCCGGACATATGTGACCAGAACATCCGGATCTGCGCAGTTTCCGACGCGAATGCCGGCGCAGGAATCCGCCAGGACAGGCACCTGTCCAACGAGTTCCCGAGCCCGGGTGGTATCCATGCCGGTCTTTTCGGAGAGATGGAGCACCAAGCCCTCCTCCCTGCCCGTTGTCCAACCGAAGGCGCGTTTGGCCCCCTCGCAGCGAATCGTCTCGGGCAACAGGTCGGTACGGCCCTGGCGCGCCTGGCACACTACTTCGCAGGACCTCACGGGTTCGCGATGAACGCATCCCCAGTCCGCCGGCAAATGCTTGAGGAATTGGACGCCAACCCAACGGGTCCCAGTCACTTGCTCCAACAACGCGCACGGTGCCATGTGCGTCTCTCTCATGACTTTCATCGAACCATCAGCCTTTCTCATAGCGCGATCTGCGTGCCGACATTACACAGGAAACATTGCTGCGACAGGGCGCAGCAGAGTTCTCGCGTGGCTTGGGCGTCGGTGCAATGGGCCGGGCCAATTCGTTGGATGTCGTACCGGCGGAGGACCTCGATCGTATGAGCGATTCGCGACGGCAAGGCTCCCACGAGATGCATTCCGCCCAGGACCATGCGGATGGGCCGGTTCGGGAACGACTCCGCGACACAGTCCAGCGTGTTGACGATCCCGGCATGGGCACAGCCGAGAACCACGGCAAGACCCTCGTCGACCTCCAGCGTCAACGCCTGATCGTCGAGCAACTCGTCGGGCTCAGTGCAACTCGGGTCCCGATAGAATGGGCCGCCCGTGTTCTCGACCAAGACCGTGATTCGTCCCTCCGTCATGGGGCACCTTCCGTTCTCACTCAGAAAGCAGCCCGGCGATGGCGACGACCGTCGTCCACAGGTCTTTCTTCCCTCTGGCCGTCTGCGTAATGTTCGAGGTTCGAATGATCAGACCGCTGGCCTTGTAAACCTGCTCTTTCTCCGACCATGCCTGGTCCGGGTTCACCTCCAGGCCGAGCGTCGTGCCGAGCATGTCCGCCGCCGGGTCCTCCGCCATATTCGACGCCTGCCGGTGGTTCATGCCGTGCCCGTGGACTTCGCTGAGGTATCCCCATCGAGTGATATCCTTGGGGATCGCGACGCTTCGGGTCAGGAATACCCGTGTAGGAATCAGATCATTCACCATTGAGGGCCTGTTCCTTTCTCCTTGTCATACTCCCTGTTATTGTTTGAGGACGTCACGCATGGCCGAGGGGTGTACGCCGCCGGCGGCTGCGATCTCCCGCACCGTCATGTCCGGCTCAGCCCGGAAGCCCTTCTCGCGGAGTTTCCGAAGGGTCTTCTCCAGGTCCAGGCTCTGCTGCTGGCAGTACTGCCTCAGTGTCAGCCGGCCGATCCCGTAGCCGCCTTGCTGGCTCTGCCGATTGGCGCCGCGACCGCCGCCGGGTCGAGGAGCATCGCTCTGTCCCGTGGCGAGGGCGTGAAGCTGCATGGGCGTCCTGCCGGCCTGTCTTGCGAGGTCCCCCAGGACCACATCGGGCGATGCAACTGCGATGCCTGCCGCCAGGAGGTTCTTGACCATGGATTCCACATCGAGGCCCTCCGTCTTCTCAGCGAGTTCGCTCAACGTGAGCAGCTCCGCATGGGGAATCGGCGCCTGGCCTGCGGGCGTCTCCCAACTACGTTTGATCGCCTCGCTCCAGGTCAGCAGAGAGGAGAACGGCTTGACCTCGGCCAGCGTCGCCCATCCCACGATTCCACACAGAAGCAGGGCCAGCGCCCATTCCATCCTCAAGGCGAATGCCCGGTGGATTCGGGTGCGGAAATAGCTCAGGAAAGCCCGCCAATTCAGGCATAGATGGAGAACCGCCGCGATCATGAAAACCAGGCTGAACCAGATGTGTTGGGCTGCCCACTGGTCCTTCGTGAGTGCCAGCATCCTCCAACCCGTCCAGTGCGCGATGCGACCGGGCGGCGTGACGAACAGGACGACGCCGGTCACCGACATCGCCACAAAAGACAACGCGGTAGCGACCGAGATGAAGGCTCGCCAGTTGAATCGACGGCCTCGTTCTCCGTTCGACATTGGCGATCCCTCCTGCTGCGAATGGGATTCCGTATTCATCCTCTGACCCTTTCAAGCCGCAAGCCCGGGAGACATCGGTTGGGACCTCACATCGCGCCTAATGATCGCAGATGTTGCCCGCCGTCTGGAGTGTGCCGTTGAGGTACGCATTCGCCAGTTCCTCCGGACTACCGCCGGCGGCGCCGGTGATCACCTTGATGCCGTTGTCGGCGAAGAGCGCCTGCGCCTGGCTGCCCATCCCGCCGGCAATGACGACATTCACGTTATGCTGAGCCAGCCACTGAGGCAGAACACCGGGCGCATGGGCCGGTGCGGCTTCTCTGAACACCCCGGAGACGCATTTCTCCTGCGAGTTCACATCCAGGATGGCAAACTCCTCACAATGCCCAAAGTGCTGGCACAACTGACCCTGTGCAACCGGAATCGCGATACGCATGTCACTGATCTCCTTCTTGGCTATCGATGTATCACTATGTTCATTGCTCGCACCCGTCAGAACTGCGACGGCCGCGCTGAGGGCTCGGGCCGCCTGGCTCTGTTGGTACTTCTCCACATAGGGCTGCCCGGAATCGCACGCTTCGACGATCTGGGGGTCGATAGGGATGCGCCCCAGGAACGGTACGCTCATCTCCAGGGCCATGTTCTCGCCGCCGCCTGATTTGAAGATATGGGTCGCCTCGCCGCACTTCGGGCACACGAACCCGCTCGTGTTCTCCAGCACGCCGAGCACAGGAAGATGGAGGTTGCGACAGAACGTGATGCTCTTGCGGACATCGGATAGCGCTACCTCCTGGGGAGTCGTTACGACGACTGCGCCATCCGGTGACGGACTTGGGCCTGCTCGGTCTCGATCTGTCTTTGGTATTCTTGGTCTTGTTGTCTGTGGGCCATGCCGTCGGCCATATTCAGCCCACCCTTTCTGTCCCCGCGCATTCCTGTTCCATTGAATCAGGACACGTATTGGAGATCGTCAGATTCATTGCTACGTCGTTCTGCTCAGCCAACACCTCGAAGCCTTCTCTCAAGGCATCGAACACTGTCTGGGATTCACCTGCCACGAGCATGCTCATGGATCGCGTCTGAACGTGCAATCCGCGAGACCGAAGAACCTGACAGAACAGGTTTACGGGCTCGGAGAGCTCTCTGGTCCTCAGAGGATACACGCTGACTTCGGCCTGCACCTTCATAGCGTCACCTGCGCCGCGAGAAAAGCTCCGTGCGTGTTGCCCGTCAGGCGGCCCATTCGTTCCAACAGCGGGGAGGCCCACACGAGAGAATCCCGCCGTGGGACGAAGCCGGCGACGATGACCGTTGGCTTGCCAAATGGCAACAGCAACTGCATCAAATCGTCAGGGGAGAAGGAATTCGCACGGGCGTACATGCTGGCGGCGTTGCGTTGCTTGGCTCGGTTGCAGGCTGACAAGGAGTTCAACGCGCCCACGAGGAGCAGTCCACCTGTTGTCCTCGCACAACGGGCCATTTCGGCGACCACCTGGACGGGGCCCGCCGTGAATTCCAGCACGGTGATAGCCGAGACCACGTCGAAGCGGCCGTCGGCAAACGGCAGTGCCGATGCGTCCGCCACCTCGAACGTCCCGCCCGCGATACTCCTGTGCCGTGCAAGGGCGATCATTCGGTCGGAGAGATCCACGCCCGTATACTCGGCAACCGTCGCCTTCATGATCTGCGCTTTGGTGAAGGCGTCATCGTATGGAATCTCGCCCACCACGGAGACTCCCCGCTTGCGGGCCTCTTCGCTGATTTGGGCGGTCATCTCGGGATTGATGTCCGCTTTGTTGATGCACAGCAGCGTCTTGATGCCGAAATCGGCGGCCAGATCGGCGACGCGCCCCAGATCGTGCCGTCCGGAGAGGGTCGGCTCGGTCACGATCAGCACCAGATCGGCCCCTGTGATGGAAGCGATCACCGGACACCCGATCCCCGGCGAGCCGTCGACGATCACCAGATCCAGTTTCCGCTCTTCGGCGATTTCCTTGGCCTTGCGACGGATCAGGGTCACCAGTTTGCCGCTGTTTTCCTCCGCAATCCCCAGCTTCGCGTGGACCATCGGCCCGAACCGCGTGTCCGACAGGAACCACTGCCCGTTGACAGTATCATTGAATGCAATGGCCTTGACAGGGCAGAACTCCACGCAGACCTTGCACCCCTCGCAGGCGACCGGATCGACCGCATAGGTCTTCTGGATCGCGCCGTTGCCGGGTCCATTCAGGCCAATCGCGTCGAACCGGCACATCGCGGCGCACCGGCCGCAGCTTGTCCTTGTTCAAGGAATAGGTGAACGTGGCCGTGGTGGCGTGCACCTCGACCGTCACCAGTCGCCAGGCGCTGGGGGCCTGCTGGCGGGCGGCGCCCAGCTTCATCAACAGATCCTCCCGCCGCAACTTCATCGCCGCCAACTCATGCAGGCGACGCCAGAGCTTCTTGAGTTGCCGGCGACGCATGGAGCGTTCCTTGGCCACCCGATCGACGCTGCGGGCCAGGACATACAACTCTCCTTCCTGCGGCAGCAGTTTGACCGTCACGCCGGGACGCGCCTGCTGCCAGGGTCTCTCCAACAGGTCCTTCTCCAGTTTGCTCAGACGACCCTTGGGCGTGCCCACCAGATACCGCACCGGCGGATCGCTCGCCCGCATCTCGGCCAGGACTTCTTCTGTGGGAATGCCCCGGTCCATCACCCAGATCCGCCGGGCCTTGCCATACTGAGTCTCGATCTTCCGGAGGAAGTCCTTCAGGGTGGTCTTGTCCGCGGTGTTGCCGGCGAGCACTTCATAGGTCAGGGGAAAACCCTGTGGCGTGACGATCAGGGCGATCACCACCTGCACGCAATCCGATCGCTTGTCCCGGCTGTAGCCGAATTGACGCTTGTCGTTCTCGTCGCCGCGCGGCTCGCTCTCGAAGTACGTGCTCGTCAGATCATAGAGCAGCACGTCGAACTCGGCCCCGAACAGATCCCGCCAGCGTCCGACCAGGTGCGAGAACAAAGCGCTCTTGTGAGCCAGGATCTGGTCGTGACAGCCGTACAGCTTGTGCGGATCGGCCGCCCCGACATCCACCCCCAGCAAATCCGCCAACGCACTGCTCTGGAACCACGGGCGATGCAAACGCCACTCGCTGCCGGGCGTCAGCAGCCGATAGACCGTCAAGACCGCCAGAACCAGATCCCAGCGGGTGCCCTTGCGGCTGGGCTGGAGACGTTGGCTCCAGAACTGGTCCAACTGCAACTCGTGCCACAGGTACAACGCCAGCCAACAGGCGCCCCATTGCCGCGGCCGGTGCAGCGACAGCTCCTTGAGCCGCAGTCGCACGACCGGGAAGCCCTCGTCCGTGGCTGCCTCGAGACGCTCCTCCGGGAACAACGCCATTGTTTGCGGCGGGCCGCTCTTGTCGGGAAACACTTCGACCGCGCGGGCCCAGGCTCGCTCCTGGGCGTCGTTGATCTCGCCCAGGTACAACACGTGCCGCTGGCTCACGCGACCGTCGGCCAACCGACGGCTCTCGACGATGCTCCAGTACGAGTGTTCCTTGCCGTTCTTCTTGCGCTGGATGTGCCGCAAATACATATCGGCACTCTATTATGCACACAGCCAAGCCCCCGCCAATAGGCCAGGTCTTCACTACAACGGGTTCGGGCCCCTCTGCCGGCCCTCACGGACCCGCCAAGCGGGATCGCGGCCTCAAAAAAATCCAAAAGCCATCCGAATCCGCGAAGTCGGGCTAACTGGCCGGTAGCCCGGCGACTCTGAGGATTCGCTCGCACGTGTCTCTGATGAGCAACAGGGATAAGGAGTCTCACAATGGCCATCGAATCGTCTATTGAGTGGACTGGTTCCACTTGGAATCCCGTGACCGGCTGCACCAAGATCAGTGCAGGATGCCAGAACTGCTACGCCGAGCGTATGGCAAAGCGGCTCCAGGCCATGGGTCAGAGCAATTACGCCAAGGGTTTCGCCGTGGCCTGCCACGAGCACGTTCTGGACCTACCGCTGAGATGGAAGCGGCCCCGCACCATTTTCGTCAACTCCATGAGCGACCTCTTCCACGACGCGGTCCCACCGGACTTCATCCAGAGAGTCTTCCACGTCATGCGGGGGGCAAATCACCACATCTTCCAGGTCCTGACCAAGCGGGCCGAGCGTCTGGCCCAGCTATCGCCGGTCCTGGACTGGCCGGAGAACGTCTGGATGGGCGTAACTGTTGAGCGGTCTCACTGCAAACGTCGAATCGACTGTCTCCGCATGATCGGCGCGGCGGTGAAGTTCCTCTCCATTGAGCCACTCCTTGACGATCTCGGGGAACTCGACCTGACGGGTATCGACTGGGTAATCGCCGGCGGAGAGTCCGGCCCAGGGGCTCGCCCCATGCAGGCTGAGTGGGTCCGGGCAATCCGGGACCAGTGCCTCCAACGCCAGGTGCCCTTCTTCTTCAAACAATGGGGCGGTTTCCACAAGAAGAAGGCCGGGCGAACTCTCGATGGCCGTACATGGGATCAGATGCCCCACCCAGTGAGTACTCCTTGCGGAGATAGGCTTAGATCGCCAAGTCGTCTAACTGCCAAACACTGTCCGCAAACATCGGCTGTTCCGTCAGCAAGAGGAGCTGTCGAACCGTCGGGGTGAATGTGTATCGGGCAAGACTATCCTATGTCCCATTGATGAAGATAGGGGTGTGCCCGGATCGTCTGGCTCCGAGGGAAGCGCCTCCGGTTCAACAAACAGGTCAATTGTCGGCCAGCGCCGAACGCCCAAGAGATACTCCCGAACCTGATCCTTGATCTCGTTGTGAAGATCAGCCCATGAACTGATGCGTTCGTTGACAAGAAGGACGAAGCTCAGAGAGGAACCGTCCGGAGTCACCTTATCGAAGGTTACGGTCAACGTTCCGTTCAAGCTCCCATAGAACACGTATTCCCAAGTCAGTCCGGAAAGCGACGCGGGTTTCTTCTGCCCAGTGTGGAATCTCCGTACCAAGAAGCGCCCGTAGTCGCGTGCCGAACACGCAAGTGACCCGGCACCTCGTCCAGCGGCCATATCGATGGCGTACGGAGCAGGCACCAAGGGCTGGGTCTGATGAAAATCCCAATCAGGATGCTCAAACGTCTCACCTGCGTACCACGTCTCATTGTCAAGCGCCTCCATCGCCGTTGACCCTGCCATCTGCAACGTCGGCATCCCTCCTGCCAAGCCGATCTCCGAGTGGATGTAGTCGCCGTATGACAAACCGGATGCGCACTCGATCACTGCCCCGAGCAACTGGTAACCCCAATGTGAGAACCCAACGGACGTGCCTGGGGCGAACAGCAACTTGCTTGTACAGTACATGTACGTAATGGTTTCATCAAGCGTGGCGCTGTGCCCCAGCCCTAGCGCGGTCCCTACGTCACGCGGGCTCGGCGCGTGATCTGTCCAGCCGCTGCGGTCGTTAAGCAGGTCGGCCACCGTAATATTGCGGACACGAGCGTCCGCAAAGGCCCGCACGCCAGTCGGGCGTACCCCCAGGAGATCGCATACTCTCGCCGTCTGAGCCAGTCTTCCGCTGTCTATCAAGTCCCGCACCGCTGCGCGCGTTATCGGAATCGTGTTTGAGGCAAGCCGCATGATGGCGTTCGGTTCAATAGCCCGAGTGCATGCCTCGTCTTGCCACCCATAACCGTGTTCAAAGACCAGCCTTCCGTTCCGGACCACAGCGAGAGTAGCAGCTTCGAATCCATATTTCGTCAGGAACTCAACGACAATGTCGTCCAACCTGGAGAGTTCGGCCACCGGCAAGCCAGTGACAGGCAGATCCTTCCTTGCATGCCGCTGCGTAACCAACTGAATGCGAGTAGACACTACATGCGCGGGGCCCGGGACTGTCTCGAACAGGTCCAACTGCCACCGTCCGCCAGACTCCTTCCCAATAGCGACCTGAGTGATGCTCACGCCCGGCTGCCCTATGACGCTCTCAAAAAGGGTACCGTCAGGGAGTGTGTAGCAAATGTGCAAATCCCTCCAACCGGTACTCCAGATCCACCACCAGGCCTGGGTGATCGTTCCCGACGCGGTGACGCTGAACGGCACGGTACAGCCGTTTCGGCTGTTATAGGACACCGAAAGATCGTTGAAATCTCTCCTGATAAGCGTGACCTGTCCCCGACAGGCTGCAACTCCCCCGGCCAGCAAGGAAGTACATACGAATAAGGCCGTCACGTTTTGTTTCATGGCTTTACTCCTCTATCAATCCCCGTTGGAGTCGAAGTTGTCCCGTTCTCAGTTGGAGGTGCGGCGGCCGCTCCACGGTGAATTCTACGCACTCTTGAGCTTCTTGGCAATACCCTGTTGCTCGTCTTGATTCTGTAATGTGGCCTCCAGCATCCACAATTGCTGATGGCCCATGATCCGCCGCATCCGTTTCTCCAGCGTCAGCAGCGACGAGGCGGTCCAGCGCAGCGCTACCCGAGCAGTGAGGCGAAGACGGGGCCATGCTCGCCGATCAAGAAAGCCACTTCGGCAACCTTGTCAATGTCCTGCCACTCGGACAGTCCCAAGTCACCGAAGCCCTCATAGTCATGGATAGCCCATTCCTCCGCTATCGGCTCTTTGGACTCCGCGAGCATCTCGGCGATCTGCTCCCGGATGGCTTCGGCTGACTGGCCGGCGTCGATCCACCGTCCATGCAGGCGGCCTGAGTTGTAGTCCGCCAAAGATGCGACGTAGATCCGTGGCGTCCCGGCAAGGTATTTGGGGTTCAAGCTACTCTGTTCCATGTATCCTCCCTCGGAAAAGCCGTTTTCCCCCGGAATACGGGGCCGCGGTTTGTTCTTTCGCCCGCTGTTGGAGAACAAACCGCGGCCCCCCTTGCGGGAAAAGGGAAGAAAGAAAAGTCGTCTGCCTCGCAGAGCCGGGCCTCAAACGGCTTGAGCAAGGTGCGTGACAGGCCAGCGCAGCGGACTGGCACGTCGCCTTGCGCCCGGTTGAGGTCCGGCGAGCGAGACGATAGAATGGGTGTGTAAATGGGGAGTGTGTCACGCGGCAGCTACGATCCGCGTTGCTGTGATAGACTGGCGCTCGCCCTCTGAAGAAGAGCCTTGATCTCGGGTGCTATCCAAGATTCGTCGGACAGTCTGTTAATCGCTTGGGCGAACTTGTTGTTCGAATAGGAGGTGATCCGCTCGCGGTGGAACACCAACGCGCTGGCAATGGCGGCGAAATATACCACTGTGGCGACTTGGCGTTCAGCTTCTGATCGGCTGGTGTTGGCGACCTGCTTATGGTGTTCTTTGATTTTCTTGAGTATCGGAACGGGGGTGCCGGCATCCAGCAGACAGTCTCTGACTGAGCATCGCGTGTGGGAAGCGATCTCGCGGTAGACGTGCATAAGGACAGTGGTGAGTTTCTCTGTGGCCTCGGGGTTTGCAGTGACTGCCGTATCGAGGTATTGGTCGAGGAGGTCTCCCATCGCCGTATGAGAGACTGGACCTGGAGACTCGAATGGCTCGTCGATGCACTGCCTGATGAAATGCAGGATGTTCCGACGCTCCTTGCCCAAGAATGACGGACTGGTTCCAGCCATACTACCACTCCTATCCATTCGAGAAGATTTCAATGAAGTCCTCCAGTTCATCATGGAATCCCTGCTGTGAATCGGTGACGTTCGTCAAACACTGAAGCAGTGTCTTCTGGAATCGGCGTTTGACGGTCACGATCATGTTGGACAGCTGACTGGCCGAAGAGACTCTCCATCGCTTGCAGATATCTGCCAGCGATGGTGGGTTCTTGTCCTCCAGGGTCGGTGTCAACAGGTGTTCCTCAAAAGCGCGCCAGTGGATGTCGAGGCCGTCCTGCAGGCACTGAGCCTTCACGTCCTCCATCACCCGTTGCAGAATGCCAACGCCCCACTCGTAATCAAACGTTCGGGCTGCATCGCGCAGATCAGGGAGTTCGACAGCCGCAGACTGTGCATCGTCCAGAGTGTGTCCACGCCTACGTCGTAACTGGTCATAGACGTGGTTGAGAAATGCCTTTACCAGGAAAGAGCGGAACTTCTTGGCTCGCTTACGATCGACCTTGTCGATGAACTCCTTGCCCAGCAGTATCTGCGCCAGGAAATCCTGCGTGTACTCCTCTGCATCTTGGGACGTGAACCCTTTGCGTTGGAGTAAGCAGCACAGCGGACGCCAGTACAGTCTGTAGAGAATCTCCTTGGCTTCCCACTGCTCGGCAGCGCTGAGAACCAAGGTCCATGGAGTCTGGGGGAACTCCCGACCTCCACGCTGGAGGGCAGATGTGTTGTCACGTTTCTTCATGACGGAGACGCCTCGAATCGGCACAGTCTGTGCAAATACCAAGAGACATCATATCTGGACCTGTCCGGCCACGCCAATGATTCCGTTATGTGGTACGACCCTTTCCTGTCCTCCATCCAAGGGGCACCAACTGCCTAAGCAGTCTCTCATCGCCGTCATCCAGCCGTCACGGCCACGCATTTCAAAGCAAGTCTGAGCAGCCTGCCTTCTCAGACGTACTACGGCCAGGGACTGGCTATCTTGCGCGCGACGAGGGGAAAAAGGACACTTTCTTCTCAGAAGATCCCACGGCGGAGGACCTTGTGCATGAATTCGGGCGGGTTTTGCTTTGTCAGGTGAAGTTGACACCTGTAGAATTCCTGCACTGGTGGTTGATTGGAGGCCTCGCGTGAGCAGAAATGAAGATGCATCAGAAGGGTGTCGCGGCGGCGACAAGCCCTTTCCTCGACCAAGTGGTGCTACGCAGACAGAAATCCGTGGGGAGCGGCTAAGCATCGGCTGCCAAATCGGTCCCTATCGGTTGGTGAGCATTCTTGGAGAAGGCGGCTTCGGGATCGTCTACCTTGCCGAGCAGAAGGAGCCCGTGCAGAGGAAAGTGGCTTTGAAAGTAGTCAAGCCGGGCATGGACAGCAAGCAGGTGCTGGCCCGATTTGAGGCCGAGCAGCAGGCCCTGGCCCTTCTGAATCACCCGAATATCGCCCATGTCTTCGATGCGGGTATGACTCCCGAGGGCTATCCGTATTTCGTGATGGAATGCGTTCAAGGGACGCCGATCACGGCGTACTGCGACCAGGAGGAGTTCACGGTGGAGGATCGGCTTCGCCTGTTCATGCAGGTCTGCGATGCTGTCCAGCATGCCCACCAAAAGGGGATCATCCACCGGGACCTCAAGCCGTCGAATATTCTGGTGGCGGACTTGGACGGCCGACCCGTCCCGGTGATCATCGATTTCGGCGTGGCCAAGGCGCTCAACCAGCCGTTGACGGCACGGACCCTGTTCACGGAGCAGGGGCAATTGCTCGGCACGCCGGAGTACATGAGCCCGGAACAGACCCACTTGGCTAATCAGGATATCGACACGCGCTCGGATATCTACAGCCTGGGCGTGTTGCTGTACGAGCTGCTGACAGGCGCATTGCCTTTTGCCCAGAATACGCTTCGCGAAGCGGCTTTCGATAACCTTCTGAAGATCATCCGCGAGCAGGAGCCGCCCCGGCCCAGCACCCGATTGAGCGGCCTGGGGGAAGAAGGCAACACAATAGCGCAGAAGCGAAGTACAAACACGGCGGCATTGGCCAGACGGCTCTCTCGCGAGCTGGAGTGGATTCCCCTCAAAGCAATGCGAAAAGAGCGAGACCATCGTTACCAGTCCGCCAGGGAGTTGGCCGAAGATATCGCAAACTACCTGGGAGGCAAGCCGCTGGAGGCAGGCCCCGAGTCTGTAATCTATCGCACCCGAAAGCTGCTTCGTCGGCACCACGCTTTGGTGATAGGGGCCACAGCAGTCCTGCTCACGCTTCTTGGGGGAATCACTGTTTACGCCATCGGACAGAGTCGGGCTCGTGTGCGGGAGGCGGGACTACGGGACAGGGCCGAACAGGCTGAGCATGCAGCAAGAAAAGAGCAACGTGCGGCGGAAGACCAGCGTGCGGCGGCCGTGCAGGCGGCCGAGTTGGCCAGAGCACAGGAGCGGATTGCTCGCAATTACCTCTATGCGGCCAGGATTGGATTGGTGCAACGTGTCTGGGAGAGTGGCAACAGTCGAGAGGTCTTGAACCTCCTCAACTCCCTACGTCCCGAACCTGGGCAGGAAGACCTGCGGGCTTTTGATTGGTACTACTTCTGGCGGCTATGTTGTTCCGAAGAGATCACGCTGCATGGACGCGGCTACGATTACGCGCCAGTGGCTTTTTCGCCCTCGGGTAAACGATTGGCAGTCGGCGGCAACAGCAGGACCATCGCCTTGTGGGACACTGAGACCCGTCAGCAAATGGCATCGCTTCAAGGTCATGGTGGGACTGTCACCGGCTTGGCCTTTCTATCGTCGGATGGAGGGACGTTGGTGTCGGGCAGTGTAGATAAGACCGTGCGATTCTGGGATGTGAACAGCGGGCGGCAAACGTCGTCGCTCGATGCGGTTGCCCCAATTGTCGCTATCGCCGTTTCCAAGAATTGTGAGAGACTGGCGGCAGGGCTTGAGACCGGAGGGGCAATGCTGTGGCACCTGGACGGTTCTGGACGTGAGCCGGAAGTGATCCGGAATGGCCCCCCGTCATATGTCGCTACGGCAGCTCTTTCACCAGACGGCAAGACCCTGGCTATTGCAGGCGGGGATTTGAGAGCACCCTGCAAAGTCGCGTTGTGGAGTGTGGATAAGCGTGAAGTGAGCATGGAGTTGAAGGGGCACACCAGCACGGTTCGGTCTGTTGTCTTCTCCCCTGATGGTACGCGGCTTGCCACAGCGAGCCACGACGAGACGGTACGGCTGTGGGACGTGTCCTCTGGTAAAGAACTGGCGGCAAGAAAGGGACATGTCGCCCCTCTCTGGTGCGTTGCCTTCGGACCGGATGGCAGGACTCTGGCAACCGGGAGCAGTGATAGGACGGCAAGAACCTGGAGCGTGCCGGATTTGGCTGAACTCCATCGGTTCAAAGGACATACCAAGAACGTCATGGGGCTATCATTCTCGCCGGATGCAGGAGTCCTGGCCAGCGTGAGCAGTGACGACACGGTGAGGCTCTGGGATCTGAGAAGCCCTCGTGGATTTGAGACAAGCCTCGATCATACGTCCGCCGTGACATCGGTGGCGTTCTCATCTGACGGTAAAGTGGTGGCGACAGCCTGTCAGAATGGAGAGACGCTGCTATGGGATGCAACTGCCGGCCAGCAGATCCGAAGCTTGAAAGGTCACGATCAAGCCGTGTGGTCTGTTGCCGTTTCCCGCGATGGCAAGACTCTGGCTACGGGAAGCGTGGACAGGACCGTAAGGCTCTGGGATATGAGTACCGGCGAGGCTCTGGCGACATTGGACGGGCTATCTGCGGCGGTGAACTTCGTCATATTCTCGCCTGATAGGGTGACCCTGGCCGTGGGCTGTGAGGATATGAGCCTGACGCTGTGGGACATGGAAATGAAAGACAAGCGAACCATCCGAGAGGGGCAAGAGAGACCCTCCTATGCCCAGCTTCGGCCCTCCTACTCGGGAACCTTCTCGCCCGACGGGAAGATCCTGGCCACAGGGGGCTGGGATTCTCGGGGGCATGTTCTGGATGTGACCACTGGACAGGAGCGTCTTTCACTCAAGGGACACGAGTTGGGCGTTTGGGGCATGGCGTTCTCGCGGAACGGGGATACTCTCGCCACTGCCAGTGAGGACATGACCATCAGGCTCTGGAAGAGGGCAGATCCTGAAATCGGGATTCCCGTCGTGTGTGCCCACGATGGCCCTGTTCTGTGCGTCGCGTTCTCCCCGGACGACAGGGTTGTGGCCTCAGGAAGCGTAGACCGGACGGTGAGGCTGTGGGATGCAGGCTCAGGTGCGCAACGACTCGTGCTTGAAGGTCACCATGGCCCCGTAACGTCTGTGGTTTTCTCTCCTGACGGGAGCATCTTGGCAAGCGCAAGTGAGGACAAACGAGTCCTCCTGTGGCAGGCAGCAACGCCGGCCGAAGCAGGCTCTCGCTAAAGCAGGCGCACACACAGACGCCATTCGATCCATAGGAGCAATCCCCATACTCCCGGAATGACTTTTGCACGCCACCGTGTCTTCCTGGCCACTTTCTCCAGGGTTTTGCGTCCGTTTGATGGGTCTGCGCGCAAGATCGGCTTTTTGGGACCGTAGTAAGAGTAGCCAGGTGCTGTCTTGGTGGCACCAGATTGAGTAGTTGGCAGGTCTGCGCGCAAGATCGGTTCTTCTGGGACGTAGTAACGGTGGGCAATGCCGGCCCGACATGACATTAGGCGGACGGATGCGAAGGGCTTCGTGCATACGCCGTCAGCTTATGGGAAGAGCTGCTTTGTTGAAGGCATGACTGATGGAGGAGGAGAAAAGGAGATGTGGCGTTGTGGACTGGTCCTCGGGTGGAGGCGCACATGGCCAGTATGTTCGTTTAGCCAAGGCCGTCTTGATCTTGTGCTTCTCGTCACTCGCGATGGCGTGGACGCACACCGCAGAACAATCGGTGTTGGTCGCTTGAGTCGGCCACCGCCTGAACCTCCTTGGCTATGGTTACTCCGCTGCATATCGGCAGCGACATCGATGAGTGTGGGATTGGTATGACAACGCGGTGAGAACGAGCAGGAATTGGAGTTAGGATGATATGAAAAAGACGACGTTGTGTGAGCATCCGAGATTGAGAAGTGGGTGCCAGGTGCGGTTCAGCATCCTTGTCCTTGCCTCTGTGCTGTGCGTCTCAACAGGCTCTGCCATGGCTGCTGTGACCAATGGCGGCTTCGAGGCCGGACTCAGTGGATGGACCAGTAGCGCGCCCTGGCCTGATCGTGTGATGGTTGTGACAAACTACACCGACAACTATGGCAGGACATGGGCCGCTGAAGAGGGGGCAAGCTTTGCCGTGTTGGAGACCCGTGGGGGTGGTGGGTCTGTAGGTGGTCTTCTATGGCAGGCTTTCCCAGCCGCGGCAGGTGATATACTAAGCCTTGACTACAAGTACTACTTGGATAGTTTCTACTCGCAAGACTTGTCCGGGAAACTATACAATTCGAGCGGCGGCGAAGTCGCGACGCTCTTCTATGCCCGCATAGACGGATACTACGACGGGGCCAGCGAGCCATCCGAATATGCCGATTGGCAGGCAGTGGGCTACACGTTCACTCAGGATGACACTTACACCCTGAAGTTCGTCGTAGGCCCGAGGGAGTTCAGTCACAGTGCTCTCGGCGTCGACAATGTGGTTCTGACCACGGTCTCCGTCCCCGCACCTGGGGCGCTATTGCTCGGCGGCATGGGCATGAGTCTGGTCAGTTTGCTGCGCCGGCGCAGGGCGATCTGACAGGATGTTGATGAGCAGTGTCTTTGCGGCATGGCACGTAATGCGATCACGGAGAGCAGGGTGTGCATCCACAAGGGATGCACACCCTGTTGGCTCTGATGAGGATAAGGAGCCACAGCTATACGGTTCACATGTGGATCTTAGATCCTTGGGGTATCCGGGTCGAAGTTCGGGGATCTGACGGCGGCTGCCGGCGCTTGAGGCGCGCCTCTTCGGGATCGGCAGGCCAATCACGATACCAGAGCCCTATTGAGGGCGCTTGTTGCGATCGGATTGTCCAGCATAATGGGCAAGAGCGCGAGTCGGCGTAAGACCTCGTCTTGGCCAGAACATTCAACTCTTGAAAGGAGAAAAGCTGTGAGACGATCTGTTGTCGCTTTATCTGCACTCATGTCGCTGTTTGCCGCTGCACTGGTGGAGGCTCAGACGGTCCAAATCCCGGATGCCAACCTCAAGCAGGCTATCCAGGACACGCTCGAGATCACGTCCGATCCTTCTACGTCGGACATGTTGCGTCTCACCGCGTTGCAGGAAACCGGTCAAGGAATCGCGAATCTTACAGGTTTGGAGACGGCTACAAATCTCGAGATATTGTATATAGGGGGGAATCAAATTAGTGACATCGGTCCGCTTGCGGGTCTGACGAAGTTGACGGTGCTATACCTTCACAGCAACGCGATTCAGGATGTGTCAGCCGTGAGGCATATGACAGCCCTGACCTACCTTGAGCTTGGCCGGAATCAGGTTGCGGACATCAGTTCATTGTCCGGCCTGCGGAACCTCACATACCTGGGTCTTGGCATAAACCAGATCAGCGACCTCAGTCCACTTGCTGGGCTGACCAAGCTGGCGACCTTGTATGTGTATCAGAACCAGATCGACGACGACGATATGGGTGTCCTGAGCGGATTGACTCAACTGCAGAAGCTCGAGTTCAGCGGGCACCAGATCACCGACATCAGCCCTATAGCGGGCCTGACCAAACTGGTTTGGATTAACATGCGAGGGAATCAGATCAGCGATATCAGCCCACTGGCGAGTATGGCAGGGCTCAAGACGCTTCGAGCACATACGAACCAAATCAGCGACATCAGTCCGCTGGGGGGCCTGAAGGGCCTCACGGAGGTGGTGTTGCTTGACAACCAGATTGCCGATGTCAGTCCGCTGGCTGGCCACGCGACACTTGCGACACTTGACCTGCGGGGCAATCCGCTTAATGCTGAAGCCTATTCGCAATACATCCCCATGATCTGCCAGAACAATCCCCTCACAGGGTCTGAATTTGCGACAGGCGGTTCGACCATACCCGGCGGGCTGTCCTACGATGAGCCTTTGTGGCGGACGTTGGCCGTGGCTGGCGATGAAGGCGGGTCGGTCCTCGTGCCCGGTGAAGGGACGTTCCAAATCAACAGTGGGACGCCGCTGACCCTGGAGGCAGTCCCGATGGACGGACGGTATGAGTTTCTGGCTTGGATCGGCACAGCCGTCGATGGCGGCAAGGTGGAGGACCCCAACGCCGCATTCACCAAGGTCCTGGTCGATGCGAATGAGACCCTGCAGGCGCTGTTCATCGAACGGACTGACCCGAACGCCCTCGTATCGCTGGGTAGTCTGGGCATGAACGATACCCAACAATTCAACTGCCGGGCCGTCACCGACAATGGACCCGGAAAGATGCTTGTCCAACGTGTCACAGGCATCGCTCCTGATTTGACCGGCATGATGCGTCTACAGATGATCGACGGCGCCAGTGGCCACGTCAAGATCTACTTCGGCCGATGCAATGCCCGCTATGTTAGGCTACGGTTTAAGTACCTGTTCGAGGATGGAGGAGCAGACCTGTGGGCTAGATTTGAAGATTTCCCCGGCCTGCTGCCGGGATCGCCCGGCATGGGGATGGAAGTGCCGGGCGGGCACGTGCGCCTTGTCGAACCCTCCAACCCCTTTGGTGGGGGCGGCAGACGCCCCGGACAGGTCGGCAGCGGACAATTCGCCGCTTTCGAGAAATGGTTCAACTTGTGGGACTACTCCCAGACACTCGATCCCGAAAACGGGATCTGGGTGACATTCGGACTCGCCCTGCCGCCCTTTATCGCCACCACTGAGGGTTGGGACGCGTTCGACGCCTCGGTTTTGATCGACGATGTGGCGATAGAGGTCTACGGCGACGGCAGTCAACCCGCCCCTGCGCCGCCGGTGCAGCATATCACAGAGGATTTCGAGAACGGCTTCAACGCCCTGGGTTGGGACTACTGGAGTTGGCCGCAATGGAGGATCAGTCCCTCCGTTAGGCATGGAGGGAGCCACAGCGCACAGGCAGGGGAAATCAGTGATGACGAGCAGACCAGCCTGTCGATCACGCTGGATTGCCAAGCGGGTGAAATTCGCTTCTGGCGCAAAGTCTCCAGCGAGTCGAATTTCGATTTCCTGGAGTTCTTCATCGACGGCCAGTCCAAGGGCAAATGGTCTGGCGAACAGGACTGGCAGAAGGTCGCGTTCCCTGTCCAGGAAGGGAGACGAACCTTCACCTGGACCTACAGCAAGGACAGTTCCAGTGCCAGTGGTCAAGACACCGCCTGGATCGACGAGATCACATTCCCAGCCCCATAAGCTTCCGACCCGACAACAGGCGAGCGACGACTGTCAACCAACAACTGATTTCTGTGCAGAGCAATATGATTAGCGCTGGACCAAGGGGAGCATGTACGATGAACGCAATGGCGGTGACATCGGTGATCTTGCTGGGCATCATAGGCATGGAAGTCTCTGCCGTGGAACTCGACAGCGATCCCAATCTGGTCGGGTGGTGGAGGCTTGATGACGGTGCCGGCAAAGTAGCGAAGGACTCGTCGGGCAACAGCTTTGACGGCGCCGTCCAAGGCAACAGAACCCGTCCGGTCCGGCGAGAAGGCGGAATTTGTCCTGACAGGGTTCATTAACGGCCAAATGGTCGGCGGGGTGCACTTCACCGTTACAAAGAAATGACGGCCTGCCAAGTTGACAGGGCGAAGAACCGGCACAGGCGACGGACGGCGCGCCAGTCGTCGTCCCGATCCAAGCGCCGGTGGCGCGCGAGGGCCTCGACCTGCATGGGGGCCAGTTTGCCCCTGGTGTGTGGATTTGTTCTTTTTCTCTTCGTGTTCTGTCGTCTCGATCGTATAATGGTCTCGTTCTTTGAGAGTCTGTCTTCCGCTTCAGGTTTCCCCGGTGCGTCTTGCACGGGGGAAATGCGAAGGAAAGGGAACGCGGTGAGAATCCGCGACGGTCGCGCCGCTGTGAGCGTCCGACCCGGTCGAGGGCTCCCAAACGTGGAATTGTGCGTTTGGGGACCTGATCCGGGAGTTCCCGGGACATTGAGCCACTGTCCGCTACAGGCGGATGGGAAGGCGTCCCGAGATAGGATGCAAGTCAGAAAACCTGCCTGAAGCGATGGTAGCACGAACATGTTCTCGCGACTGGAACACGGTGCATGATCGATGTGGGCGTCTTGCGATGATTCGCAAGCGCAGCAGAATAGTTGATCCGAACCGCCGTCTCCGCTGTGGGGACGGCGGTTTTTTTATTGTCGGCCGCATTCAAGGTGGGCCGTTGTGAGGAGAAGGTCTATGAAGATCGGATGTCTACTGTTTCTGGGATGCCTTTGCCTGTTTCCGGGCCTGGCGGCGGCCGTCCCGCTGGAAGTCGGCTCCGGCGTCAACACAGCATCGGTCTACATCGAATGGTCCGACGGATTCAGCGCTGAGTTCTTGGTCCATTTCGGCCAGGCCGAATCGGATACGACGACCGGCCTGGGATTGATGGACATCATTGAGGCCGAGACCGAGTTGACTACCGTACGCCAGGATTTCGGCTGGGGCATGTATGTCGATGGGATCAGCTACCAGGGACACAGCGACGCCGGATACGGCGGCGCCGCCCTGTGGTGGCACTACTGGGAGAACAACGCTGGCAGCCGCAACCTCTGGCAGTCCTCCGCAACCGGCGCCGCAGGACGAACCGTCGCGCACGGCGACGCGGATGCCTGGATCTACGGCAGCGAGGACGAGCCGGAGCCCATCGACGTGATCGAGGTCGGTTCCGGCGTGAACAGCGCATCGGTGTTCATCGAATGGGCCGATGGCTTCACCGCCGAGTTTCTGGTCCATTTCGGATCGTCCGAATTGGACACGACGACCGGCTTGGGCCTGATGGATACCATCGATGCCGAAACGGAGCTGACGACCCTGCGCGTCGATTTCGACCGGGGAACCTACATCGACGGGATCGGTTACCAGCGGCACTACAATGAGGGCTGGGCCGGCGGCGAGGATTGGTGGCATTACTGGGAGAACCCCGCCGGCAGTCGCGAGGGCTGGGTTGCGTCCGCCACCGGCGCCAGCGGGCGCGCAGTCGCCCACGGCGACGCCGACGGCTGGATCTACGGTCACGCCGACGCTCCTGTAACCCAGGAGTCCTTCCTGGTAGACTACGGGCAGTATGTGTACGATCCCAACGACTTCGCCACGGCATGGGTTGCCTACGAGCCGCAAGGCATGGCCAGCGATTGGCTCACGAGCGAGCCGTTCGACGATCCCAGCGCCGCCCTGGGACGTCCCACGGTCGACACCAGCGGCGACGACTGGTTCATTGCCATGAACATGAGCTGCCCGGTCGTCCCGGTTTACCCGGCATTCCGTGCCCACGAACTGGTCTACCTTGGCGAAGGCGGCTCCATCACGCTCGCTTTCAACCATCCCGTGCGAGACGATGAAGAGAATCCCTACGGCATCGACTTGCTGGTGTTCGGCAACCCGTACCAACTCATCGGCGGGGACCAGGGCTGGGTCAACGGCGATCCGGGACTTGTGAAGGTCGGCCCCTCCGGCGGGATCGAGCCGGGCATCGTGTCGGTCAGTCAGGACGGCAAAGCCTGGTACAGCTTCACGAACGATCCGAATTTCATGAGCGACGATCCCAACTTCATCAAGCTCGCCGGCGATGCGACGGATGGTCTATTCTGTGATGGCTCTGCTCCCACACTGGGCCGGGTTTATGATCCCGACCACGCAGACGCCTCGCTGGGCGATTGGAATCAGTGGTGGGCGGAGCCGACGAACCCGACCCTGCCGCTCGATCCGTCGCTGTCCTGTGCCTCGTTTGACGGGATGTCCGTAGCGCGCGTCGCGCAGACCTACGGCGACTCGGCGGGCGGCACCGGCTATGACGTGGCTCGACTGGATCTGCCGGTCGATCCCGATACAGGCCTGAAGTGGTTCAAGTACGTTCGAATCGACGACGCGCCGGGCGGCGGGTCGCCCGAAGTCGATGCAGTGGCCGACGTGAGCTGCCTGGGTGACTGCGAGACCTCGGTGTCGGCCGAGGATCCAAACGAGTAGGCGTTCTCCTACAGTGCTGCGGATCGGCGGTGAATCCGCCGATCCGCAG
>JAXDBU010000083.1:0-61068 GCA_034678485.1 Sedimentisphaerales bacterium
GAAGGGCTTCTCCAGCTACTTCCTGATCGTCTGGGACTTCTGCAACTACTCGCGCTCGCGGAACATCCCGGTAGGGGCCAGGGGCAGCGGCGTCGGCACGATCGTCGGCTACTGCCTGGGCCTGTGCGACGTGGACCCGCTGCGGTACGACCTGCTCTTCGAGCGGTTCATGGACCCGGCCCGAAACGAGATGCCCGATATCGACATCGACATGTGTCAGGTCCACCGGCCCGAGGTGATCGAGTACGTCCACAAGAAGTACGGCCAGGTCGCCCAGATCATCACCTTCGGCACGATGAAGGCCAAGCTGGTCATTCGTGACGTGTGCCGGGTGCTGGGGGTGGCGGTGGCGGAGGCGGACCGACTCGCCAAGCTGGTCCCGTTCTCGCTCGACATGACGCTGGACAAGGCGCTGGAGACGGAGCCCGAGCTCAAGCAGGCGTACGATACGAACGACGTGATCCGCAAGGTGATCGACATCGGGCGCAAGCTCGAGGGTCTCACGCGTCACGCATCGGTCCATGCGGCGGGCGTCGTGATCGCCGACGAGCCGCTGACGAACTTCGTGCCGCTGTACAAGGCCCCCGACTCCGACGACGTCATCACGCAGTACGAAGGACCCATGGTCGAGAAGGTGGGCCTGCTCAAGATGGACTTCCTGGGCCTCAAGACGCTCAGCGTCCTGGAGCGGGCCCGCCAGCTCATCAAGGCCAAGCACGGGATCGACCTCGATCTGGAGAAGATCGACATCACGGACCCGAAGGTCTTCGAGGTCTTCACGAAGGGTCGGACCAAGGGCATTTTCCAGTTCGAATCCGGCGGCATGCAGGACATGCTGATGAAGATGCGCCCGGACCGGATCGAGGACCTGATCGCGGCCAACGCGCTGTACCGACCCGGCCCGATGACCCTGATCCCCGACTACATCGACCGCAAGCACGGAACGAAGTGGACCTGCCCGCACCCGATCATGACCGAGGTGCTCGAGGAGACCTACGGCATCATGTGCATCCACGAGGACGCTCGGATCGCGATGGCGGACGGCAGCGAGAAGCCCATTCGGGACGTGCGGGCGGGCGATTGGGTTCACTCGTTGAACCGGGCGACGTCGCAGTTCGAGGCGAAGGCGTGTCACGGCTGTGGTCCGACGCGCCGCGGCGAGGGCGTGAAGATCACGTTGGAGAACGGCTTTGCCGTCACGCTCACCGACGACCACATGGTCTACACGTTCGCAGGGATGAAGGAGGCCGGTCAGCTCGACGCTGCCAAGGATCTGGTGGCGGTCGGGCGGCATCTGCCGCAGTCGCACACGACCGCCAGGCATCTGGCACCGTGGCTGGGTGCGGACGAGGACGTGGCATACCTGCTCGGTTCGCTCGTCGGCGACGGTGCGATGACCGGCAAAGGCCTGTCGTTGGCAACGGGTCGGGAGGAGGACCATCGCAAGCTTCTTGCCTGGATTCACGAGCGATTGCCCTCGTTGCACGCTCACGAGTACTTCCACGGACGATGCTGGTACCTGAGTCTATCGGATCCCCGTCTGTTGAACGACGCGGCACACGGCAACCGCAAGACGCGTCTGCATCACCTGCTGGAGACGCTGGGGATGAAGGTCCCGGCCCGGCGCAAGGGTGTTCCGCCGGTGATCTTCCGTTGCAGCAGCCGGGTGCGGGCGGCGTTTCTGGCGGGCCTGCTTGATGCGGACGGATGCACGGCGACGGGGACTCGGGACGCGGGAGTCTGCTTCCTGTCTTCCTGCTCGCGAATGCTGCTGGAGGACGTTCGTCGTCTCTGTCAGTTGGAGGGCATTCCCACGACGATTCGCCCGCGGCGGATTCAGTTCTGGGACCTCGTGACGTTGTCGCGTTTGACGGAGCCGTATCTGCTCGTGCGCCGGTTCACCGGGCGCCTGACCCGAGGGCTGTCCGTCGGCTGGATTCCGCGAACTCGCCTGCTGGAGGCGGTTCCCGCCGGCGAGTCCTTGCGGGCGTTTTCCGAACGCACCGGCATCATGCGTGCCGGGATGAACCACGACTTCCCGTTCGTCAAGTCGATCACCGCTCTGAAGGCGGGGATCGATCTCGGCGGTGTTCGCTACTATCGCATCGCGAAGATCGAACGCGTCTGCGATCAGCAGTTCTACGGGATGTCCGTGGCGGACCATCACAACCTGGTCGCCAACGGCATCGTCGTGAAGAACTGCTATCAGGAACAGGTCATGCGGATCTGCAACCGCATGGGCGACATCCCGCTGCGCGAGGCGTATGCCCTCATCAAGGCGATCAGCAAAAAGAAGATTGAGATTATCTCCAAAGAGAGAGAGCGGTTCCTCGCGGGCTGCGTCTCCAAGGGCGTCAAGAAGGGCGAGGCCGAGGACATCTTCGCGCTGATCGAGCGGTTCGCCGGCTACGGCTTCAACAAGAGCCATTCGACCCGGTATGCGTTCGTCGCCTATCAGACCGCGTATCTCAAGGCCCACTATCCCGTCGAGTTCATGGCGGCCCTGCTGACCTACGAAATGGGCGACACGGAGAAGGTCGTCGAGTACATCGGCGAGTGCCGGGAGATGGGCGTCGAAGTCATGGCGCCGGACATCAACGAGAGCGACGTCGATTTCACGCCGCTCTATCGCGAGGCCGCGGAGGGGGGCAAGGGCGTCATTCGCTTCGGTCTGGCTGCGGTCAAGGGCGTCGGCGAGCGGGCGATCGAGCAGATGATCGTCGCCCGCAAGAAGGTGGACCGGTTCCGCAGTCTGTTCCACTTCTGCGAGAACGTCGATCTGCGGGCGGTGAACAAGCAAGTGATCGAGGCCCTCATCAAGGGCGGCGCCTTCGACCGTCTCGGCGGCAACCGCAACCAGATGACGCAGGGCCTGGAGAAGGCCATGCAGATCGGGTCCAGCCTGCAATCGGACAAGGTCCGCGGCCAGATGAATTTCTTCGGTCAGATCGCGGACGAGAGCCAGTATGTCGAAGACAGCAAGTCGCTCCCGGATGTGGCGCCGTGGCCGGAGTTGCAGATGCTCGCCTTCGAGAAGCAGGTCCTTGGCTTCTACGTCACGAGCAATCCGCTCAGCCAGCACGCGGAGGCGATCAACGACTACTCGACGATCAACACCGCCCGCCTGGCCCAGACGCACACGCCGGGTGAAGGAACCGGCAACGGCAACGGCGGCGCCGGCGGGGAGAAGCAGGTCACCATCGGCGGCATGGTCACGAAGGTCCGCTACAACATTACCAAGAACGGGCGCAACGCCGGCTCCAAGATGGCGGTCTTCACGCTCGAAGACCTCCAGGGCCAGGTCGAAGTTGTTCTGTTCCCCGACACGCTCGTGGAGTACAGCTCGCTGCTCGTCGAGGACTCCGTGGTCTTCGTCAAGGGCAAAACCGACTACCGTCGGGAGCGGGCGAACATCCTGGCCTCCGAGCTGATCCCGCTGGAGAAGGCCCGCGAAAAGCTCGCCAAGGGGGTCTACATCAAGCTGGATGCTCGCGGCGTGACCAAGGAAAAGGTAATGGAGATCCGCAGCGTTTGCCAGTCGCATCGGGGCAGCCGGCCTCTGGCCATGGTCATCGTGACAGACCGCGGCCGGGTCCACGCGACTGCGGACCGGAGCCTGTGCGTCAATCCGGACATCGAGTTCTGCCGCAAGATGCGACAGCTCGTCGGCGACGCGAACTTCTCGCTGGCGAGATGACCACGTCCCATGTGTCGTTGGCGGATTGACTGCGAAGCGGGGCGCACGGTATACTCACTCATGCCGCCGGGGCATCCGTGAAGTCGTTGCGGATCGAGCCAGTCCTCGCGTTGCGAAAGGCCGTCCGGCTGCATGGTTCGTTCTCAAATATCGGGAGGTTCAAGATGGTGGTTTCGAGCAGGCGGGTAGCGAGCATGGTCATGATGTTGGCTGGAGTCGTCGGTCTTCTGATGATCGCGGGGTGCAGCACGACGGCATTCTCGGGCAGAACCGGTGTGCCGCAAGGCGCGACGGCCGTCGGCGGGGGTTTTGCCATCGACTGGGAGGCGCCCATGGCCGGGACGGTCTACCTCGTCGAAGAGACGTCGGGCAAGATCATCGAGACGCGGTCTCTTGACGAAGACGAGACCTTCGAGTTCGAAGCGGACCTTTCGGACGACGAGGTGGTGCAAGCCTTCGAGCAGATTGCGGGAGTGGAGATGGAGAAGGCCCGGCTGGTGCTGTATTTCAAGCCCTCGCCTGCCGAGGAGTAGAAGCGGTGAGTCGCAGAGATCGGATGCTGGATGACACCACGCCGGAGGCCATGGCGGTGCAGCTTCAAGTGCTGCGGCGCATTGGACCTACCGGCAGGCTGGCGATGACATTCGAGTTGAGCGACAACCTTCGCTCGCTCGTTGCGTCGGGCATCCGATATCGACATCCGCAGTGGGATGACCGGACCGTCGAGCGGGAGACGATTCGCTTGATGATCGGCGATACGCTCTTCCGCCGGGTCTATGGGAATGGGCTGACTGCGCCATGACGACTCAGAAGGAGTTCCTCGGGCGGCTGATCCAGCGTCTCGACGAGGCCGGGATCCCCTATATGGTGGTCGGCTCCGTCGGGAGCAGCGTTCACGGGCGTCCCCGGGCAACGCATGATGCGGATGTCGTGATTGACCCCACGCCTGGTCAAATCGAGTCTCTCCTCGATCTTCTGGAAGGGGGCAACTACGTCAGTCGGGATGCAGCACGCGAAGCGTTGTGCCGCCGGACGATGTTCAATGTCGTGGATTTGAACGGGGGCTGGAAGGCCGACTTCATCATTCGCAAAGACAGGCCGTTCAGCCGGCAGGAGTTCGAGCGTCGTTGTCAGGTCGATGCGATGGGGCAGATGCTCTGGGTGGTCTCGCCCGAGGATGCAATTCTCAGTAAGCTCGAATGGATGAAAGGACGCGGGTCCAACGTGCAGTATTCCGATGCGGTCGGCGTGGCCGCCGCACAGTGGGGAAATCTGGACTTGGAGTACCTCCAGAAGTGGGCTGAAGAGTTGGGTATCCGCGACAGACTGATCGAAGTGCTGGAGCAGGCCAAGGCAGAGAGTGAGCGGTGCGACCGTGAGCCGTGACGAAATCATCCATCATCCATCATCCATCATCAATGCCCAGGGCCTCTTCCTCGTCCTGGACGGCCCGGACGGCTGCGGTAAGAGCAGCCAGTCCCGGATGCTGATGGACTGGCTGGCGAGTCGGGGTGTGGAGGTTGTGGGCTTCCGCGACCCCGGGACCACGACCATCGGCGAGAAGATCCGCGAGATCCTGCTGAGCACTGCTCACGACGCGATGACAACGCCCGCCGAGGTGCTGCTCTACATGGCGGCCCGGGTGCAACTGTGGTCGGAGCGGATCGGGCCGGCCCTTCGGGCGGGCCAGTGCGTGGTCATGGATCGCTGGCTCTCCAGCACGTGTGCCTACCAGGGTTACGCAGGCGGTTTCGGCGTCGAGAAGGTGATCGACATCGCGAACGACGCGCTGGAGCGGGTCTGGCCGGACCTGACGATCATCCTGGACGTGGACTTGAAGACCGCGGCCCAGCGCCTGAATCGCGAGCTGGATCGTATGGAGCGAAAGGGCGACGACTACCACGCCCGCGTCCGCGAGGGGTTCCTAAGCCTGGCGAAGGATAGGCCGGGATTCGCGGTGGTCGACGCGACCGCCAGTCCCGAGACCGTGCACAAGGCAGTCGTAGCAATCGTTGAGCAGGGGCTGGAAACGGGATTTCACTGTTCGTAATGATGCCGTGAAACGTCTTCTTCCACCTCAAGTCAGAGATTAGGAATATGTCGTTGAAAGAGGTATTCTGTCAGGACCGGGCCATCGGAATCCTGCAGCGTGGTTTGGCGGCGGACCGTGCGGCCCATGCGTACCTGTTCGCCGGGCCGGAAGGGGTGGGCAAGTACAAGACCGCCTGTGAATGGGCCAGGCTGCTGTTGTGCGCGAATCCGCAGGTCGAGCAGGGTCCGTCCGGGCCCTTTGCCGACAGTTGCGGGTCGTGCCCGTCCTGCACCCTGATCGACGCGGGCTCGCATCCCGACTACGCCCACGTCTACAAGGAACTGCTGCAATACACGAAGGACAACAAGGACAAGAAGACGCCGGTGGACCTCGCCATCGACGTGATCCGCGAGTTCCTGATCGAACCGGTCGCAGGCCGCCCGACGCTCTCGAAGCGGAAGGTCTACGTCGTCAGCGAAGCGGAGAAGCTCAACGCCAACTCGCAGAACGCCTTGCTCAAGGTGCTGGAGGAGCCGCCTTCGTACTGCACGATCATCCTGCTGTGTACCCGCCTGGAGGAGTTGCTGCCGACGATCCGGTCGCGATGCCAGCTCATCCGGTTCGGGCCGGTCGAGGAAAGGCGGATCATCGAGCAGTTGAAGGCAGAAGGGCTCGGCTCGACGGAGGCGACGTTCTTCGCCCGCCTGGCGCAGGGCAGCCTGGGACTGGCCTGCCAGTGGTCCCGCCTCGAACGCGACGGCGTCGGACTCTTCACGACCAAGAGGGAGCTGGTTGCTTCCCTGACCGACCTGAAACTGGCGGATGTGCCTGCGCTGGTCGAGCGAATCCAGGAGGCTGGCAAGGGGATCGCCGCCGGCTGGGGGGCCTTTGACAAAGCGACGAGCAAGAGCGACCTGACCCGACGGGCGCAGAGGACGATGATTCGGATCCTCATCTGTGCGCTGTACGACGTGACGATCCACCACGTCGCGCCGCAGCGGGCGCTGGTCAACGCGGACCAGGGTCCGCAGATCGCGAGCCTGGCCCAACGCCTGGATCCCGAGCAGGCCATCGAGAGCGTCCGAGAGGCCTACGAGATGCTCCGCTGGCTTGACGACAACGCGAACGAGCGTCTAATTCTGGAGCGGCTATTGTTCCGCCTGTCCCGGCGGGCTATAATGACGGCACAAACTTGAGGATACTCACAGATGACAGAAGATACACCGGTGAAGACCAAGCCGGCTAAGAGCAGGAAGTTCCTGCTGATTCGATACGGCCGCATGAACAATCTCGGTTTGTTCGAGCACAGCGAGACGGAGGTGCCTCGGACGCCGAGACGCGTCGTCGTCAAGACCGACAAAGGGCTCGAATTGGGCCATCTCGTGGGCCAGTTGGGCTACTACAAGGACGGCCGTTTCCGTCTGAGCGAAGAGCAGGTCAACAGCTACTATGTGACCAGCGAGATTCAGTTCAACACCGAGCCGGTGGGCAAGGTCGTGCGGTTCGCCACGCCGGACGACATCAGCGAGGAACAACATCTCCAGGCCATCACAGGCGAGGAGATCGAAAGCTGCGAGCGGATCGCCCGTGAGCTGGGCCTGCGGATGAAGATCATCGACGCCGAGCATATCTTCGGCGGCGAACGCATCGTTTTCTACTTCATGGCGGAGGGACGCGTGGACTTCCGCGAGCTGGTCCGCAAGCTGGCCCAGGAATACCAGACGCGGATCGAGATGCGTCAGATCGGGTCCCGCGACGAAGCCAAGCTGCTCGGCGATGTGGAGAGCTGCGGTCGCGAGTGTTGCTGTCTTCAGTTCCTTCAACTGCTCAAGCCGGTGAACATGCGGATGGCCAAGATGCAGAAGGCCACGCTGGATCCGTCCAAGATCTCGGGCTATTGCGGCCGGCTGAAGTGCTGCCTGCGGTATGAAGACCAGACGTACACGGAGCTCAAACAGAACCTGCCCAGGAAAGGCGTACTGGTCCAGACGGACAAGGGCGAGGCCAAGGTCATCGACGGCCAGATCCTCACCCAGCTCGTCGTCGTCGAGTACGAGAACGGCGACAAGGCCTCCTATCGTCTGGACGAGATCACCGTCCTGCCTGCCTCGGCCGCCAGGAGGAAGCCGCCGCAGCAGGGAGAAGGACAGACCAACGCGAACCGACGAGAGGGCGCCTCCAATGGTCCGCCCGCCCGCGAATCGCGACGGTCGGATCGTGACCGGTCGAGTCGCGATCGATCGGGTCGGGATCGGTCGGGCCGGGAACAGCGTCCGTCCGGCTGGAACGACCGGAACCGGGGCCCGCGGGGACCGGTCCGGCCGTCGGAAGAGCCGCCGGAGCCGTTTGACGCGGAGCCGCAGACTCCCGATGAAAGTCCCGACAATTCCGACGATATGCAGCAGTGAGAGACAAGGAGAAGAATGCCCCGAACGATTGTCGTCACGTCAGCGTTGCCCTATGCGAACGGTCCCATCCATATCGGACACCTGGTGGAATACGTCCAGACGGACATCTGGATTCGCTTCCAGAGGATGTGCGGAAACCGGTGTTTCTACTTCTGCGCGGACGACACGCACGGCACGCCGATCATGATCAGCGCCCGCAACGCAGGGATCACGCCGGAGCAGCTCATCGAGCGGATTCACAAGGAACACACGGCGGACTTCGCCGGTTTCCACGTGGCCTTCGATAATTACCACACGACGCACTCGCCTGAGAACAAGTCGCTCAGCGAGCTGATCTTCACCCGTCTGAACGGCGCGGGCTCGATCACGAAGCGCCTGGTGGGCCAGACCTACTGCGAGACCGACAAGATGTCGCTGCCGGACCGGTACGTGCGAGGAACCTGTCCCCGCTGCGGCGAGGTCGATCAGTATGGCGATTCGTGCGAGGCCTGCGGCGCGACGTACCGGACCATCGACCTGGTGCAGCCGCGGTGTTCTCTGTGTGGGAATCCGCCCGTCTTCCAGGAGTCGGAGCACTACTTCTTCAAGCTGGCGGACTACGAGAAACAGCTCAAGGACTTGTTCGCAGCCGGGTACACGCAGAAATCGGTCGCGAACAAGCTCAATGAGTGGTTCACCGCGGGTCTGAAGGACTGGGACATCTCGCGGGATGGGCCGTACTTTGGCTTCAAAATCCCCGGCGAAGACAACAAGTACTTCTATGTCTGGCTCGACGCGCCCATCGGTTATATGGCCTCCGCGCGGAATTACTGCGAACGGAACGGGCTGAACTTTGACGAGCTGTGGAACAGTCCTGCCAACGAGCTGTACCACTTCATCGGCAAGGACATCATGTACTTTCACGCGTTGTTCTGGCCTGCGATGCTGATGGGCTCGGGGTTCAAAACCGCCAACAAGCTCTTCGTCCACGGGTTCCTCACCGTCAACGGCGAGAAGATGAGCAAGTCCCGCGGGACGTTCATCAGAGCCAGCACCTACGCCAAACACCTGGACCCCGAGTGCCTGCGGTACTACTACGCCGGCAAGCTGACGGACGCGGTCGAGGACATCGACCTGGCGATCCAGGACTTCATCGGCAAGACGAACTCGGACCTCGTGGGCAAGTACGCCAACCTGGCGTCGCGTTCGGGGCCCATGCTGACGAGACAGTTCGGCGGCCGGCTCGGCACGCTCGATGCGGAAGGCCGACAGCTTCTCGCGCGCCTGACCGCGGTCAAAGAGCAGATCATGAGCGGCTACGAGGGCCTCAACTATGCGACCGTCGTTCGCACGATCAGCGCCCTGGCTGACGATGCGAACCGCTACGTCGAGCAGAACCAGCCGTGGGCGACCGCCAAGACGGACCCGGACAAGACGTTGACCACGCTGACCGCGGTGCTGAACGCCGTGCGCATTCTGACGATTTATCTCAAGCCGATCCTGCCGATGTTCGCGCAGAAGGTCGAGAAGTTCCTGATGGTCGATCCGCTGCAGTTCGCGGATGTCGAGAAGGTCTTGGAGAACCGCCAGATCGGCGCGTTCGAGCGATTATTCGAGAGAATTGACGAGGATAAGGTTACTGCCATGGTAGAAGAAAGCAGAGAGGGCCAAACCCCGACGGCTGCGGCTCCCGAACAGCCGCAAGTCAGCGGCATTGAGCCGTTCAAGCCGGAATGTACGATCGATGATTTCGCCAGGATCGACCTGCGCATCGCGCGGGTCGTCAGCGCCGAGCGGGTCGTCGGTGCCGACAAGCTGATCCACCTGGTCCTGGACACAGGGCTCGGCCAGAAGAACGTCATGGCGGGTATTGCCACCGCCTACGAGCCCGAGAGCCTCGTCGGCCGGCATGTGGTCTACTTTGCCAATCTCAAGCCGCGCAAGATGAAGTTCGGCCTGTCCGAGGGCATGATTCTCGCCTCCGGAACCGGTGGCAAGGAGATTTTCGTTTTGTCGCCCGACCCCGGCGCCGCACCCGGACAGCAAATCCGTTAGGATTGTCGATTTGCGATTTGCTATTGGCGATTTGCGGTTGCCGCGACAGCCCAGTAGCAGAGAGTCCGTCGTAAATAGCAGATATGAAAAAGAGCATTGAGGTGATCGCCAGAGAAACCGGACGCTACAGCCCGGCGGCGTTCAAGTTTGTCTACGAAGGGCTGGGCTACACGATCCAGCACGTCACCAAGGAGCCTCGCCACGTCAGCGGGCAGACCTTGTGCGAAGGGCTTCGCCGGATGGCCCTCGAACGATATGGGCGCCTGGCCCTGCTCGTCCTCACGTCCTGGGGTCTCCAGACGACCCGTGATTTTGGTGAGATCGTCTATATCCTCATCGACAGCGAGTGGATGAGCGCCCAGCCCACCGACACCATCGACGATTTCAACGAAGTCTACGACTTCAAGGCCGCCTTCCGCGATCAGTTCAGTTTCTGAGATGTCTGGCGGTGTCTTGCCGGTCTGATGTTCCGATTGACAGTTCTGCAGCAAAGCCCTGCCATTGAGCGGTGTGCCCGGCACATGCGACGGCGGTAGTGACTGGGTGCCAGGAGAGCACGGTGACGAACGGCTCTGTCCCCGATGTGGTCAAGAATTCGCGACGTGCGCGCGTCGTGTCGTCGGTCCTTGCTCTGTGCTGCTTTGTGAATGCTGCTCGGTACGTTCCTCCTGGAGCGCGTCTTGGGCACGGTCGCTGTGGAGAAGGACGGGTCGGCGTATTCCGAAGTGCCCGCCGGCCGGCGGTACTGGCCGCTCTTCTGGTATCGCCTGGAGAACTCGGAGAAATGGGGCTATCTCCACTGACTCGGCGCATCGGTTTCCAGTTTCCCGTCATCTGGTCCGTGGGTATCTGAAATCGGGGTGTTCTGCCCCGTTGGCGTTCGTGGATCCGTCAGGCAGGGTTGTGCATCCCGCTTGTGGCAGGAATTGGCTGTATGTACAATCGTCTCCGACGTTGTGCCTCGACGGAGACGTACTGATCTCCGCCACGGATCGAGGGCTTCGAATGGAATCTGTTCGTACGGAAAGGAGTTGTACAACTGTGGGTGAACCTGGGATTTGGGCGATCTCCAAGAAGTGGCTCGCCCGGCGCTTGGGATCGGGAATGCTGGTGCTGGTGCCGCTGGGCGTCACGCTTGTGGTTGTACGATGGCTTTTTCGACTGTCGGCCAGCCTGCTCCGCCCCGTCGTGCGCTACGCGACGATCAGGATGGAAGAGCTACACTGGATTCGCGCTCTGCCCGAGGGGGAGGTCCGATCCGACTTCTACGTCTCCCTGTTCGCGATCCTGCTGCTGCTCGTGTTGCTGTACCTGATCGGAGGGCTCGGCCAGCACCTTGTCGGCCGACGACTGATCGCGGCGTGGGAGGCGATCTGGATGAGGATTCCACTGGCGCGGACCATCTACGCCGCCACCAAGCAGGTGATGGAGGCCCTCTCGCAGCCGCAGGGGGCCGCGTTCAAATCGGTGGTTGTCGTGGAGTTCCCTTGTCCCGGCCTCAAGGCCATCGGTTTTCTAACGGGGTACGTGGACGACCCCGGGGGCCGGCGGTATGCCAAGGTCCTGATCCCGACGACCCCGAACCCCACAACCGGCTTCCTGCAACTGATCCCCGTTGAGGAAGTGCTCGTCACGAACTTGACGGTCGAAGAGGGATTCAAAATGCTCATCTCCGGTGGGATCGTCTCTCGCGAGGACCTGCTCATGCCTGCGACCAACCAGCCGGACAAGCGAGTCGAGTCTGAGACTGCTTGATGAAGTGCGTGGGGCAGGGGCGCAATGCTGCCCTGGACAGGGTCCCTGTCACGCGAGGTCGAGTGAGTATGCCTGGTCGCAGCGGCAGGAGAGGTGATCGGCCTTGCAGGGTCGGAAGCCGTAGCGTTCATAGAGGTGGATGGCTTCCTTGAGAACAGAGGCGGTTTCGAGCGTGACCCGCCGAAAGCCCAACTGCTTCGCGTTGGCCAGAGCGTCCTCCAACAGGCGTCGGCCGAGACCTTTGCCTCGATAGTCTCTGTGCAGGTACATCTTCCGTAGCTCGCAGACGCCCGGCTCTGTCGGGTATAGGCCGTAAGAGCCGATGACGGCGCCATCCCGTTCTTCGAGGACCTGGAATACGCCGCCGCATTCGAGGTAGGACTGCTCGATGGCATCGAGATCGGCATCGGTGCAACTGGGGTCGGGCTTGAGGCCATACTCGTTGAGTACTGTGAAGACGAGAGTCTTCACAGCCTCACAGTCGGCGTTCATCGCCGGTCTGAGTCGAGGCCACATTGTTCTACCCATCCACGGGTCTCCTGTGACACGGCTCCGACAAATCCGAAGCATGAAGCTCGAAACACGAAACAAATCCAAAGCACAAAACTGAAATGACCGAAACGCTGTCGCTTATTCGAACGGCCCGTTTGGCATTTCGGGTTTCGGTCATTCGTCCTTGTTTCGGATTTCGGATTTCGAGCTTCGGATCTTCTCTTCCAGGTCCTTGTGGAAGTTGCCCTCGAAGGTTCCTTCCACCGGGCCGGTCATGCGGATCCGGCCGTCGTCGGCGATCTCGATGTGCAGCGTGCCGCCGGGCATGTGCACGGTGATATCGTTGTCCACGAGACCGAGCTTGTGAGAGGCCGCCGCGGCAGCGCACGAGCTGCTTCCCGAGGCCAGGGTGTAGCCTGCGCCGCGTTCCCAGATTCGCACGTCGATATTGGCCCGGTCCAAGACCTTGACGATCTGCACGTTGATCCGATTGGGAAATGCCTTGTGGTTCTCGACAAGCGGTCCGATCTCTCTGGCTTTGGCTTCGCTGACTTCGCTCATCGGAATCACGCAGTGCGGATTGCCGATGGACAGGCAGGTGACGTTGTACGTGGTGCCGCCGATCGTGAGCGGTTCGTTCACGACTTCTCGTCGCTTGCCGAGCACGGGGATCTCGTTGCTGACGAACGTCACCTTACCCATGTCGATGCGGATCAGGTTGGCGGTGTCGTCCTGGACCTGGACGTTCACAACGCCGCCGAGTGTCTTGATCTTGAAGGTCTTGGACGAGACGTACTGCTTCTCGAGAAGATACTTGGCGAAGATGCGCAGTCCGTTGCCGCTCTTTTCCGCTTCGCTGCCGTCGGGGTTGAAGATCCGCAGGACCGGCATGTCCCCGTCGAACATCGGGCCATAGAGAATCCCATCCGAGCCGACGCCGAAGTTGCGATCGCAGATCAAACGGATACTCGCTTCGGTCATCGCAACGTCCCAAACGCTCGGATCAATCACCAGATAGTCATTGCCCAACCCATGATACTTCTTAAAGTGCACAGCCATCAGAACTCCAGTGTCGTCAAACTCTACTCATTTCCACAGGCTTATAACCGATTGGCGAGTTCTCTTCAACCGCCGCTTAGGCCAGGATAGGGCGGTCCCCGCAGCGTCAGAATCGCATCGAGGACCTCCTGGAAGACCCGGTAGGATTCGAAGGCCTTGTTCTTGACGCTCCTGTATCGGGCATATTCTTCGAATTGCGTCTCTGCGAGCAGTTGTCGGAGTCTCCCGGCCGACTCGAACAGCGAGTCGGCCGCGGGGATGCAGTCGCCGTAATACAGGCCGCAGCAGGCGGTTCGCTCGCTATCGTTCGTCATGTCGACTTGTCTCGGTCAATTCCCGTCCCACAGGCCGGCGCCGTTCGGGCAGACCCTCCGGCACGTATTGCAGACGTACAGGAGATCGCCCTTCGCGGTCTTGCCTCCACAGTTTTTCCGGCAGAGCTTCTGATTCACGACCCTGTTGTCGATCGCGTGAACGGGACATGCATCGATACAGCGACGGCATCGTTCGCAGTCGTACTTGTAGTTTGCGATCTCATCTCCCTGCAAGTCCACGTCCAGCAGCAGCGCTCCGAGACAGATGCGGTTCCCATAGCGTTCATTCGTGAGCAGCGAGTTTGCGGTGATCACCCCAAGTCCGGCCAGATGAGCCGCGTGCTTGAGCGACAACAGGCCTTTGCCCACGCGATTCTCCGCGTCCCAGTACTCATAGGGCTCGCTGGGAACCGGCACCGCTCGCACGTGGACGCGTCCTTCGATGGCAGAGCCCAGCGAGATCGCGATCTCGAGGACCTGCGTCAGGATCATATTGCTGACAGTGGTGTACGGGATCGCACTGATCGCGTGAAATGGGCCTTCGGGGAAGCGCTTCGCGAAAGCGATGACGGATCGTGCCTGGGGGAAGATGTCCTCCGGCCGGAATCCCGCCGGGGCATCCTGAAATCGCTCGACCGGCGCGATGCCGCACAGGTCGGCGCCGAGATCGTATGCGAGACTCTTGATAGTTTCCTCGATAGTCACAGTAGATTCCCTTTCGCGATGGCGAACACCCGTCCCCCTACTTCGACGTGGATCCTCTGGCCGTCGTCGTATGCTCTCAAATAGAGCCGCGAGGGCCGACCGATCTCGTAGCCTTGCTCGACGTGAACCTGGATTCGATCTGCACCGAAGTAGCGGTGCTTGACGAGGTACGCGGCCAGGCAACTGTTTGCGCTGCCGGTGGCGGGGTCTTCCGCGATGCCATAATAGTCGGCGAACATCCTCGCGTGGAGGTGGTTCTGCGGCTCGACGGTCTGGCGACAGAACAGAAAGACCATCTTTGCCATGCGGTCCTTGACCCATTCGAGCCACTGGTCCTTGATGACTGCTGCTCGTCTGACGGCGTCGAGACTGCACAGTGGGACGAACACAAAAGGCAGACCGGTGGATACGGTCTGGATGGGGAAGTCCTCATCGATGTCCTCCGGCCGAAGTCTCAGCAGGGGAGCGATCTCGCGTGCGTCGAACACCTCATGGAAAGTCGCCTCCTTCGGTGTCATCCAGGGGATGTCACCGCCGCTGTGCCGTTCGAAGAGAACCGGGATCCGTCCGACCTGGAGATTGAGGCTGACGTAGTTTACGGCGCTGCCGATGATCTCCTGCCGAATGACGTGTGCGGTCCCGAGCGTTGGATGACCCGCAAAGGGCACCTCGGCGCCCGGCGTGAAGATCCGCACATCGTAGCCCCCGTCGCGAGGGGTGTCCGACAGGATGAACGAGGTCTCGGAGAACCCCATTTCCTTGGCGATTCTCTGCATCTCATCGCTCGTCAGTCCCTGGGCGTCGCGAATCACGGCGAGTTGGTTCCCGGCGTACTTCCGCTCGGCGAACACGTCCACGATGCAGAATGTCAGCGTTTCCACGGCAATCCTCCTGTGCGGTTCAACAGCTTCGTGATGGTCCGACCCAGTCGGGCGATTCCCTCTTCGATCTTGTCCCCATCGGCGTTCGAGAAGTTCAATCTCATGTTGTGCGTACCGCCGCCGTCGACGAAGAAAGGCGTGCCCGGAACGAAGACGACCTTCTCCCGGGCGGCATGCTCGAACAGTTCCATCGCCGACAGCCGTACCGGCAGCGTGCCCCACACGAACATCCCTCCGTTGGGCCGGGTGACATGGACCTCGGGGGGGAAGTACGCATCGATGGCCGCCAGCATGACTTCCTTCTGCCGCCGGTACGCCGCTCGCAGGGTGGCGATGTGCTGGTCGATGTCGTGGCGGACCAAGTACTGATGGAGAATCCGTTGGCAGAACGAGTTCGAATGCAGATCGCTGGCCTGTTTGGCCACGATGAGCTTCTCCAGGATTTCACGTACAGCACAAACCCAGCCCATGCGAAGTCCCGGCGCCACGATCTTCGAGAACGATCCCAACAGCACAGCCCTGTTGCCCAGCCACCGGCGGAGCGAGGGTCTTGCGTCGCCTTCGAAACGCAGTTCTTTGTACGGGTCGTCCTCGACCGCGAGTGTGTCGTATCGCCTGAGAACGTCTGCCAGCGCAGCTCGTTTGCTTTCGGAGTAGCTGATGCCCGAGGGGTTTTGGAAATTGATCACGGTATGAAAGAACTTGACGCGGTGCGTCTGCAGAACCTCGGTCAGTAGGTCGAGGTCTGCGCCGTCGTCCAACAAGGGCACAGGGTGGAACTGGGGCTCATAGGCCGAGAAGGCCTGAATCGCACCCAGATAACCAGGGCGCTCGATCCCAATCGCGTCTTGTCGGTTGAGGAACGCCTTGCCGATCAGGTCCAGACCCTGCTGGGAGCCGTTGGTGATCAGGATCTCGTCGGCGGTTACATTCAGTCCCTCGTTCCGCTGGTATCGCTGGGCGATATACTCCCGCAGGGGGGCATAGCCCTCGGTCGGGCCGTATTGCAGCGACGACCCATCGGTTCCGGCCAGGGCGCTGGCGGCCGCCTCGGCGATTGCCTGCACAGGGAACAGATGGGGGTTCGGCAACCCGCCCGCAAACGAAATGATCTCCGGGTTCTGCGTCACCTTCAGCATCTCACGGACAAAGGACCTGGGGATCGTCCCCATCCTTGATGCATATAATGAATTCATGGGGTCTGCTCCACCGCCTTCTGCATTCTGAAGAAGTCCAAACGCCGGCCGTTTTCCACAGGCAGGGACGTTGCCTCGACAGTGACGTACCCGAGGTTGTCGTAGAATGCCTTGGCCGGGAGCGAGGCATCGAGTCGGACGGTCCCAACGCCCAGCGACGCGGCCTTCTCTTCCAGCCGCTGCACGATGAGCCGACCCAGGCCGTGTCTCTGCAGGCCCGGTTCCACGAAGACCCGTTTGATCTCGTCGCCGACCAGCGTGCCGGTGCCGAAGATCCGCCCGGACCTGTCGAGCACGAGTGTGCAGCCGTCCAGTGCGTCCCGGAGGATCGCCTGCTCGTCGTGGTAGTTGATGAAGAACCTCACTACCTCCAGGCAGTATTGCCCGCTGTAGCAGATCGCGATGGTCCGGTGCACCAGGGACTTGACCGCAAAAAGGTCCGTTCCCCGGAACTTGCGAAGCACCGGTTGGTTTCGTGTCGTCATGCTCTGCTCTCCGTCTGGTCCGGCTCTTGTGACCTCGCGAGACAGACGCTCTCGGATCAGCGTAGCGGTTGCACCGCGTCGGTCAAGGACGGAATCGGCACTCACTTTGTTCTTCTCGTACATAGGTACCCCGCAAGAAACTCGTTGATGTAATTGACGGTATCGATTCGGAGGCCGGCTCTTTCGAGCATGCCTTTCATGATCCAGTGCCAAGTGCTGTACTCGTTGCGCACGTGCATCTCGGGTTCGGCCCGACCGGTCGGGCCCATGTTCTCGCTCATCGTGCCGACGAACTCTGTGATGGCGGCCTCGTATCGCTCAATCTCAAAAGAGAAGACGACGTCGAGGAGGTAGAAACGGCCGCCCGGCTTGAGCATCCGCGCCAGCCTGTACAAGCCGACGAGCTTCCAGAAGTCGGGCAGGTGGTGCAGGGCCACCGTGGACACGACACCGTCCGCGGGCTCGGCCCGATGCTCGTAGGTCAGGAAGCCGCCGCGATGGAATTCGATGTTGGTCAACTGGGCCTCTTGGGCCTTTGCGCAGGCGAGATCCAACATCGCCTGCGAGACATCCACTGCGTGGACTTTGCGGTAGCGCCGCGCTGCGTGGAGGGCGAACGCGCCGGTCCCGCAGCCCATGTCGATCACCGTGGCCGACGCGCCCAACCCAAGCGCCGTCATGATCTGTTCGGCCTCGCGTCTGTAGTCTCGGAACTGCGTATGGCGCGTGTCGTAGTTCTCGGCGAGCCGGGCGTCGTTGTAATTCACGCCGCTCGGTTTCATCTCATCGTACTGCCATGCGGACCTACTCGCGGCCTCCGCCGAGCCATTCGGGTGATCTTCGTTCATGTTCACTGCTTCGTTCCTTGTCATAGAGCATACCTCCCACATCCTCGCAAAGCCCATCGCTCTGCTGGTCCGGCGGGAATAAAAAAAGCCTTTCAGGGTCTCATGCTCCCTGAAAGGCTTTTTGGATATCACGGCTGGTTACGTGGTCCTTTTAGGGAGCTGCCTCCTTTGCCGAGGCTATCTTTACGATGGCAGCGCAACCGGCGGCGGCGTGCAGGCACAGAATCTGCGTCATCACAGCGTGACGCATCGAGTGCTTATGCCTGTTGTCCCTGAATCGAACCATGAGAAAAACCCGCACAATCAACGAATACACCGCTATCCTACAGAACCCGACAGCGGATGTCAAGTCCCAATATCGACGAGAATCGAAAGAACGATCACATTTCTCGCGATCAGGTCAGGAACGTGCGGATCACTTTGGTGAACAGCTCCGCGCCGGCGCGAAGATCCCCGACCTCGATGTGCTCGTCGACTTGATGGCACATCCTGGGCTTGCCGGGTCCGTAGATCACGATGGGGGCTCCGAGCGGCGCCAGGTGGGACGCGTCGGTGGTGAAGCCCACCACGTTGGTCAGATCGACGCCGATCGCCGAGCAGAACCTCTTGACGAATTCGCAGTCAGGATCGGTCTCGATCGCGGCGGCGGAGCGGTCGATGGTCAGCTCCGCGTCGAACTGAGGCACGCCGGTCTTGAGCTGGGCCAGCATGTGCTCGAAGTCGTATCGGATCGCCTCGTGGTCCTGTCCCGGGAGTGTGCGGATGTCCACACCGAGCGTGCAGCGGTCGGGCACGACATTCATGGCCTCCCCGCCGCAGATCATGTTGAGGCTCATCGAGCAGCCGCCCAGCAGGGGGTGCGGCTCGGCCTGCACGTGATATCGCTCCAGCTCATCGAGCACCCGTTTCATCGAGCCGATGGCGTTGACCCCTCGTTCGGGCGTGGAACTGTGGACTGCCTTGCCTCGCGTGGTGATCTTGATCCAGAACAGGCCGCGATGGGCCGTCACCACCGCGAAATCCGTTGGCTCGGGGATGATGATCCCGGCCAAGGGAGGCAATCCATCCCGATCCTGCATGAGTCGCACGACGCCTGCGCTGTCGGTTTCTTCGCCGGCCGTGGCGGCAAAGATGATGTCCCCCCGCAAGCGGGTCTCTGAGCGGGTTGCTCTGCAAATCGCGGTGGCGACCGCCGCGAGTCCGCCTTTCATATCGGTTGTGCCTCGGCCGTAGATCCTGCCGTTCTCCTCGACGGCTGCGAACGGCGGGTGCTCCCAGGCTTCCTCCCCGGGTCCGACGACGTCGAGATGGCAGACGAACAACAGGGCAGGTCGCTCCCGGGCGGTCTTGACGTGGGCGATGACGTTGCCGCGGTTGCCGTCCCACTGATCGAGCAGGCAATCGATCCCATGACGTCTGAAATACGTTGCGACGACCTCAGCGGCCATCGCCTCCCCTTTGTCGGGGGTCGAATCGACACGAATGAGCTGTTGCAGAAGTTCCTTCATGGCCATAGGTGTAGCAGATTCCAGGCCGGCCGTCCATGCCTGATCCGGAGGGTCCGTGCCACGGGCCGGAGGGCGGAAAATATCTCCGAATCGTGTGCGATTTTTGGGTTGCGAAGAGTTGTAGAGGCCCTGATAATAAGTGGTTCAGGATTATGGATCTCAGGCCGCCGCGACGAGGGTTCGCCGACCGGATCCATGAGGAGAATACATGGGACCCATATTGTATGGCCTGATCAAGCTTCAGAGTGTGGAGAATCGTCTGCGGGCAGCTAAGGCCAAGCTCTCCCGCAGCAGAAGAAACGTCATCATCCAGGAGAACCAAGTCCGGAGCCTGCAGAGCGCGTTGGAAGCCAAGAAGGAGGAGCTGCAACTGACGAAGGTACAGTCCAGCCGCCTTGAGCTCGAGCTCAAGACGCGGGATGGGGAAGTCAGCAAGCTCCGGGCCGCGCTGAACACCGCCAAGAGCAACAAGGAGTACGCGGCCGTCCTGACGCAACTGAACACGACCCGGGCCGACAATTCCAAGCTGGAGAACCAAATCCTGGAATTGATGAAGGCAGTAGAGGCGGACGAGGCGGAGTGTGAGACCATCCGCAAGCAGATCGAGGCGCAGAAACTGCAGCTCGAGCAGACGCGGAAGGCGACGGAGGCCTCCGCTGTCGAGCATGAGGCCGAGATCGGCAAGATCCAGGCGGAGTGGAACGGCGTGGCCAAAGAGATTCCGCCGGAGCCGCTGAAGATCTTCAAGCGTGTGGCCGAGACGTACGACGGGGAGGCCGTGGCGCAGGTCGAGGAGCAGGAAGGTCGCAATGCGGCGTACAGTTGCGGCGGATGCTTCATGGGAATCACCACCGAGAGCGTCAATCTGTTGATGACCCGCGATGAGCTGATTCGCTGCCCCAATTGTACGCGAATCCTGGTTCTCACCAACGCGCAGATGCAAGTATGAGAGTGGTCGTGCACACCGACGGCGGCAGCCGAGGCAACCCGGGACCGGCGGCGGCAGGATTTGTGCTTGCTGACGACACCGGCAAGCGACGGCTTGCCAAAGCCTTTTTCCTCGGCGAGGCAACCAATAACGTCGCCGAGTACACCGCCTTGATCCGAGCCCTGGAGGCTGCCAATGACCTCGGCGCCGCGGAGGTGACGGTCTATACGGACAGCGAACTGATGGTCCGCCAGCTCCAGGGGGCGTACAAGGTCAAGAGCGACCTGATCCGCCCGCTGTTCGAGCAGGTCAGTGAGCTGCGTCGGGGATTCGGGAGCTGCCGGGTGGTGCACGTCACCCGAGACAAGAACAAGCAGGCGGATGCCCTGGTCAACCGGGCCCTGGACGCCGGCCAGGACATTGAGGAAGGCCCCCATGACGCCAAGACAATGGAGGGCGCTTCACCCTCCACGCTTCACACCTCGCGTCGTGAGTCCGTCCGTCTGGGCGTCCTCATCAGCGGTGGAGGACGGACCCTCCTGAACATCCAGGAGTGCATCCAGCGAGGCGAGCTGAATGCCCGGGTCGCCGTGGTCATCAGTTCCCTCTCGACCGTCGCGGGCGTCGAGCGGGCCCGCAACGCCGGGTTTCCCGTGAAGATCGTCCGCAGGAAGGACTTCCCGGATATCGACGCGTTCAGCGCCCGTCTCGAAGAGGAACTCACGGCTGCCGACGTCGATCTCGTCGTCCAAGGAGGCTGGTTGTGCCTCTGGAAGATCCCGCCGCGATACGAGAACTGTGTGATGAACATCCACCCGGCGCTGCTGCCGAGTTTCGGCGGCCAGGGCATGTGGGGCCATCACGTCCATGAAGCGGTCCTGGCCGCCGGCTGCAAGGTCAGCGGCTGCACCGTACACTTCTGCACCAACGAGTACGACCGGGGTCCGATCATCGTGCAGCGGACCTGTCCCGTGCTGGACGACGACACGGCCGACACGCTGGCCGCGAGGGTCTTCGAGCAGGAATGCCTCGCGTTTCCCGAGGCGATCAAGCTGTTCATCGAGGGCCGGCTGCGCGTCGAGGAGAACCGGGTGTACGTCAAATAGGACGGCAAGAGCACGCGTGGAAGCGGTCGGTTCCCTGGGTTTTGCATCGGCGTCTGTGGCCATATGATCGCCATTGTGGTCCCCTCTTTGCGGTTTTTCCTGTTGCCAGGTTTCGCGCCAGTGCCTTAAATGGGGGGCGGCAGGGAAGCAGTCGCGACGGGCGTCGTGTCGTGAGATGGTTGTCTGTGGAATCTGGAGGGAATTGCGATGGGAACGAGAGAACTTGGTCTGTGGCTTCTGAGCATCTGTGTTCTGTGTGGATTTCTCGCTGTCTCTCTGTGTTTTGGCCAGGAAGCGGCGGCTCCGCCGGACGACTTGCTGCAATTCCTGGTCGAGAAGAACGAAGCTTCGTGGCAGAAGATCCAATCCATCGAGTCCATCCAGTACACGCTGGAGCGGGAGTGGCTGGATAGGGAGTCGCAGCAGCCATTTCGTGGAGTTGCTCAGGTCAAGAAGAAAGGGAATTGCCTCTGGGCCACACACCGGCTCCCGATTCTTGCCGGTCCACGGCGGGTGGTGAGGGAGGGGAAGGGCCGGAGGAGCAATCGCATGATGCCTATGCAGGCCCTTGAGCCCGATACGTCGGGCGGCGAAACCGAGGAAATCGAAATGCGGGTGGTGGTGAACGATCAATACGTGGCTCACTGGCCCATGTTAGGCAGTCCCGAGGCGTACCGATACGACCACAACTCCGTCGCTGCCATGAGTCCGATGGCGAGGAATGTCGTCACGATGAGTCAGCCTCGCGATTTCCTGCGCGGCTGCTTCGGCGAGGATCGCCGGCGGTTCCCAGAGGCCGTGCAGACAGCCTCCGGGCGCAGGACGTATGAGGCTGTCGAGCGGGCAGGAGAGGACGGCAGACGCCTATACGAGATCCGGCGTTTCTATCCGCCCGATGCCCCGAAACCGGACGTGGTCTGGGTGATCGATCCCCAGAGGGGATTCCTGGCCACGGAGTGCGTCTTCAACGCGATGGGGGAGGCGCCGGTATCTCGCCAGAAGATGCGTGTGGAGCAGATTGCCTCGGAGGTCTGGTATCCTGTGGCCGTCGAGGAAACGCGCTACGCAGAGCCGAACCAGCCGGGGGACCCGCCCAAGGTCGAGACCTGGAGCAAGGTGGTTCTGAAGGACATTCGGGTCAATGAGGCGATCCCCGACGAGCAGTTCGACATCGAAGCCCTCGGGTTGCTGAAGGACAAGCCGGACATCACGGTCCTGCGGATCACGGTGGACGACCACAAGATCCCCTACGTGTATCGTGAAGGGAAGCTCGTTCCTGAGAAATGACGGCAAGAAGAAGGCCGTGCATCAGTTGTCTGACACACGGCCTGTTGATTTCTCACAGGAGTCTTACAGTCCGTCCAGTTACGTGGATGGCACGGCTTCCTTGCCGGTCTTCTCAGGCTCGGGAATTTCTTCGCCCTCGAACTTCAAGTGTTCCTCGTCCAGGACGTCGATCTTGACGCGGTTCTTGCCTTTGAACTTGCCGGCCAGGACCGCCTCGGAGAGCGGGTCCTCGATGTAGTGCTCGATCGCCCGACGCAGCGGGCGTGCTCCGAATTCCGGATTGTAGCCTTTGTCGATGAGGAACTCCCGCGTCGCGGGCGTCAGTTCGAGTTTGATCCCGTGCTCAGTGAGCCGCTTGAAGACCTTGTTCAACTCGTAATCGACGATGGTCTGGAGGTCGTCGCGATTGAGCGGGTGGAAGACGATCGTGTCGTCGACGCGGTTGAGGAACTCCGGCCGGAAGTGACGCTCCACTTCCTTCGACAGGATGTCCTTCATCTTCTCATAGCTGTGCTCGGGCGACTTCTTGCCGAAGCCGAATCCGCCCTGGTTCTTGATCAGCTCAGCGCCGATGTTGCTGGTCATGATGAGCACGACGTTCTTGAAGTCGATGCTGCGTCCGAAGCTGTCCGTCAGGCGGCCTTCGTCCATGATCTGCAGCAACATGTTGTAGACGTCCGGATGGGCCTTCTCGATTTCGTCGAGCAGCAGGACTGCGTAGGGCCGTCTCCGAATTCGCTCAGTGAGCTGGCCGCCTTCTTCGTAGCCGACGTAGCCCGGAGGGGCGCCGACGAGCCGGCTGACGTTGTGCTTCTCCATGAACTCGCTCATGTCGAGACGGACCAGCGCGTTGCGGTCGTTGAACATGAACTCGGCCAGCGCCTGGGCGAGCAGGGTTTTGCCGACGCCGCTGGGTCCGAGGAAGATGAAGCAGCCCATCGGTCGGTTCGGGTCTTTCATGCCGCTGCGGCTCCGGCGCACCGCCTTGGCGACCGCGGTGATCGCGTCGTGCTGCGAGACGACGGTCTTGTGCAGTTCATTCTCGAGTTCCAGAAGCCGCTGGGTCTCCTTCTTCTCGAGCTTCGTCAACGGCACGCCGGTGATGTTGCTGACCACCTCCGCGATGATCTCGGTATCGACGACGCCGGTGGTTTCCTTGTTCTGCTCGTACCAGCTCTTCTGGAGTTTGGTTTTTTCCTCGATGAGCTGCTGGGCCTCGTCCCTCAAGGACGCCGCACGCTCGTAGTCGGCGTTGCGGACGGCTTCGTCCTTTTCCCGCTGCAACTCCTCGATCCGGGACTCGATCTTCGTCAGGTCCGGCGGGGGCGTCATGTTCTTGAGCCGAACGCGGGCGCCGGCCTCGTCCATCACGTCGATGGCCTTGTCCGGCAAGCACCGGCCGGTGATGTACCGGGTCGAGAGCTCGACCGCCTGGAAAAGGGCCTCGTTCGTGAATCGCACCCTGTGGTGCGCCTCGTATCGATCCTGCAGGCCGCGAAGGATCTCGAAGGTCTCGTCCTTGGAGGGCGGCTCGACGATGATCGTCTGGAACCGGCGCTCCAGGGCGCCGTCTTTCTCGATGTACTTGCGGTACTCGTCGAGCGTCGTGGCGCCGATGCACTGGACTTCGCCTCGGGCCAGCGCCGGTTTCAGGACGTTCGACGCGTCGATCGCGCCCTCGGCACCGCCGGCGCCGACGAGCGTGTGCAGCTCATCCACGAACAGGATGACGTTAGTAGCGCGACGGACCTCGTTGATGACCGCCTTGATCCGCTCCTCGAACTGCCCGCGATACTTCGTCCCGGCGACCATCATCGCCAGGTCGAGGACGACGATGCGTTTTTCCTTGAGGATCTCGGGTATCTGCTTGTTGATGATCTGCTGGCTGAGCCCCTCGACGATGGCGGTCTTGCCGACGCCGGCCTCGCCCAGCAGGACGGGATTGTTCTTCGTGCGCCGGCACAGGATCTGGATCAGCCGCTCGATCTCTCTCGCCCGGCCGATCACCGGGTCCAGCTCGTTGTTGATCGCCAGTTGGGTCAGGTCCCGGCCGAAGCTGTCGAGAGCGGGGGTCTTGCTCTTGGTCTTGCGCCCTGCGGCCCCCGGCGGCATCTTCAACCCGAGATCGTTCGGTGCGTCTTCGACTCCGGCGCCGAGCAGGTTGAGGACCTCCTGTCGGACATCCTCGAGCTTCAGGCCCAGATTCATCAGCACCTGGGCCGCGATTCCTTCGCTCTCGCGAAGCAGGCCCAGCAGGATGTGCTCGGTGCCTACATAGTTATGATTGAGGGCTCGAGCCTCCTCGATGGCGTACTCGATGACCTTCTTGGCTCGCGGCGTCTGGGGGAGCTTGCCCATCGTGACCATGTCCGGGCCGCTCTTGACCAGCTTCTCCACTTCCAGGCGGAGCTTTTTGATGTCCACGTCCAGGTTCTTGAGAACCGTGGCGCCGACGCCGCTGCCTTCCTTCACCAGGCCCAACAGAATGTGCTCGGTCCCGATGTATTCGTGGTTGAATCGCTGGGCTTCCTGATTCGCCAGCGCCATCACTTTTCTTGCTCGGTCTGTGAATCGCTCAAACATCTCGTTTATGACCCACTCCAAAGAATGCCGGTATCCCTTTGCCGATATGGTCTCACATCGCCCGGTTTCCCGATGGTGCTCGTCTTATCCCATAATCCCGTCAGTTTGTCAACTCCGTCGTCCAGGCACAGCCAGTTGCTTCGTCTCTGAACGAAGGAATTCAGGCTCTTTGCATTATACGACCGATAGTTATATGACGCAGATGACCTCCGTGTTCATCACTCGGACGGGGTGCCGCCCCCGATATTCAGGTATCGGCAGATTCTCTCGGAAACTTTCCCCGTGTGTAGGCAAAAACACAACCTCAGGACGCGGCCGCACTTTCGTGCGCGCCAGGTTGTGCAGGCATGCACGTCCGGTCTGCGTTGCAGAGAAACAGCCCCCACGACTGCAAAACGAATGGAGACAATCCGGTACGGCAGGGTACTCCCGGGCCACGGGAAGAGGCAAGGAACCGCCGGGCAGCGAACCTGCTGCTGAGGTGTTTACCCCTCTTCGCTGCGGGGATTCTCTTCCAGGAGCTTCCGCAGGTAGGTGTTCTCCCGTCGGGTGGCCTCCAGGTCGAATGCCTGGTACTTGATGCAGACCCGCAGGTAGTCCAATAACTCCTGGAGCGTGCTGATGCTCTTCTGGAGTTGCTTGCGATTGGCCTCGGCTTGTTTGGCCAGGTCGGCCAGTTTGGCTTGGTTGAGATCGACGCCCTCTCCGAACTGCTTGGCTAATTCGTTCAGCGCGCCTTCGAGACTGGCTTCGTCCATTGCATCCTCCTCCGGCATAACTTCTATTGGGCACGTGGTTCCGAAACCATGTCGTTATTATAGCAGAACGCGAAGTGCGAAGGAAGCCCATTGCAGCCATTTTCACCGGTATCCCGCGTGTTCGAGAGCAGAAACAGTGGAATGGAGTGCGGGTTTGTCGTCAGTAGGGTTTGCGAGCGATTTGTCGGGCAGTCGTTCCGTGCCGATTGTGGCGATTGCTTTTATTTTCCTCTGGCGTCGCGATACCGGATCTGGATGATGGACGTCTCTACCTGTGGATGGTCCATCTGACAGAGTCTCGTGTTTTCGGACGATCGATGCGTAGCGACAGGGTTCTATTGAGAAAGGCATCGCAGGGGTGCAAGGAGTCTCTGCGCCGGATCTACGAAGACCACACGGACCATCTGCTTACACTGGCCAGGGCGATGACCGGGAACCGAACCACGGCAGAGGACGTTGTGCACGATGTCTTCGTTGCGTTTGCCAGGAATCTGTCGCGTCTGCGCCTGACCACCAGTCTGCGGGCCTACTTGAGTATCAGCGTGTGCAATCGGGCTCGCGACCTGGCCCGGACCGAGATACGACATCGCCAGAACGAGGATCGTGTCGCCCGTCCGCCGGCGGATGCGTCGGCCCCGGACGCACATGCCGCTGCCGGTGAACTGACCGGTCGCTTACGCGAAGCCCTGGAGCAGGTCCCGCTGGATCAGCGGGAGGTCCTGCTCCTGAGAACTCAGGCAGGCCTGCCCTTCGAGGAAATCGCGCGACATCAGGGCACCTCGGCCAATACCGCCCGTGGACGGTATCGATACGGAATTGACAAACTGCGGTCACTGCTGAATAGCGAGTTGGAACCATGAGACCGGCAGACGAAATAGAACAGCTTCTCAACGGGCTTGAGGATCATACGTCGGCGGCCTTCGATCAGCGGACGCTGTCGGCGATGTTCTCGGTCCTGAAGACATCCACAAGCGAATCACCTGCCCGTTCGTGGCAGGATATAGGGAGAGCGATCATGCACAGTCGAATCACCAAACTCGCAGCGGCGGCGGTCTTGGCATTGGCCGTCCTGCTGCTGGCCAGGCACCTGACCGGCCATGAAAGAGTGGTCACGCCGGAAAGCAGAAACAATGACATCGTGCAAGTGCCCCAGAACAGAGAAGACGTACCAGCCCCGATCATCGACGCTCAGGTGCGTCCTGACCGGGAGCTTGCCTCCGCGCAGGAACTCTTTGCCGCAGCGGATGTGGGTGGATTGCTGCAACTGCTTGAGACCGGGCAGGAACAGACCAAGATCGCCGTGGCCGACTACTTGGCCCAGATGGGAGAAGAGTCGGCGATCCCGGCTCTGCAACAATTGGCGAGTCAATGGCAGGGGCCCGTTGAGGATAACCCGTTCGTCAAGAGTGTCGAGCAGATCCGCAACACGCCCGCCGGGCGGGAGAAGGCTGCCGACCAGAACGTGAAGCAGGAGCCGGTGTCGGTGAATCCTCCTAAAGCAACCAGTTCCGGTCGCCGGATCACTGTCCATGTGTCTGAGAAGGCGACAGGTGTCCCGATCCCCAACGCGGGAATTCGGATTGACGTCGAGGGCGAGATGGAAAGCCGGACGTACGCTGCAAATGAAGAAGGAGTGTTTGTCCTGGACCTGGCCGCGTCTGCGCCCAAATGGGTGACGATCATGGTCGCCCAGAAGGGTTATGTCGGGCAGATCGCAGCGTCGGGGGATCTGGACGGACAGAGTCTCCCCAAGACTGTGAAGTTCTCGCTGGAGAAGAGCGTGGTTGTAGGAGGGATCGTCCAGGACAGTGCTGGCCATCCGATCCGAGGTGCGACCGTGACGACTGGCATCTCAGGACATTCATCATTCGAGCGACCTTGCATCTATGTGCGTCTTCAGCAGACGACCGACGACCAGGGCCGATGGCGGTCGGATGGACTGCCTGCCCAGATCGATTCCGACCTCAGGTTTGTTGTTCTCCATCCCAACTTCGTTCCTGGGTGTTTCGCAACGTCGGAGGGTCTGAGTTTTGACGACCTGCGAGCCGAGCGGGCCGTCATGGTTCTGGACGAGGGTATGACAGTCACCGGTCGTGTGACCGATCCGGCGGGCGCTCCCATTGCTGATGCTCAGTTGTTGGCGGGGGAAATCGACAACGGGATCGACAGTTGGATCAGGACCGATGTGAAGGGCTGCTTCTCAATCTCACATGTGTCGGTTCCCGGTCCGACCTTCCTCCTGACCGCTCAGGCCAAAGGGTACGCACCGCAGTGCAAGGAATTGGCGTTCGAGAAGGGTCTGCCTCCGGTGGAATTCGTCCTGGAACCGGCCCAGATCCTCCTGGGCCGTGTTGTCGATACCGCAGGTCAGCCGGTCGAGGGGGTCAACGTCTCGCTGGATCACTGGACCAGATGCCCGCTCACATGGTCGGACAAGACGGACGCGAATGGCATGTTCCTGTGGGACTCTCCCCCGGCGGATAAGTTCGAGATCACAATTGGCCGGGAGGGTTATGAGCCCACCTTCCCGAAAGTCGTCGCTGATGGTCAGGAACATGTCTTCGTCCTCCTCAAGTCGATGATTATTCAAGGGGTTGTGACGGATAGTCAGACCGGCGAGCCGATCCCTCGATTCAAGGTGATCCCGGGAACCCGCCAGCATGATCGCGACGAGTTTGACCCCGTGTGGACGAAAGAGTTCACCGATGGGCACTATAGCTATGTGTTCCATCCCATCGGCGGGGCTCATGCAGTCCGCGTCGAGGCGGAAGGCTACGAGCCGCAGGTATCTCGATTTGTCGATGCGAACGAGCAGGGCGTTACCATTGACATCGCTCTGACCAGAAGCCAGGAAGGAGGTCCCTGCGGGTATGTGTTCGATGCCAACGACAGCCCGGTCGCAGGAGCCCAGGTCGTCTGGAGCCAGAGCGTGTTGATCCGCGATGGGCAGGCCGAGCCACGCGATCAGGTCCACACGACGGCTGACGAGAATGGACGCTTTGCGTTCAAGGCCACCGCGAGCGGTCACGATCCGCTTCTGGCGGTCAGCGATCGGGGCATCGGTGGCGCCTCCTATGAGGAGTTCGCCCGAAATGGGGTTATCAACATCAGACTGAAGCCGTGGGCTCGTGTGGAAGGCCTGTGTCGGATCGGCAGCCGGCCGGCGATCAACCAGAGACTTCGTCTCTGGCCTCGTCACGATCAGGCTCTTTCCCAGGCCAGTCTGGGCTGGATCGATGCGGTAACGGATGAGAATGGCCGGTTCGTGTTCGAGCGCGTCTATCCCGGCCAGTTCAGGCTCAGGAGCGGCCAACGCAGGGGTGGAGACGACTGGGTCACGCTTGGCGATGAAGGCTACTCGGTCGAGCCGGGACAGAGCCTGGAATTGAGCCTCGGCGGGACCGGTCGGACGGTCCTGGGTGAATTGGCTGTGTCGGTTGCCTCGGATGTTCCCACCCAGGCTGTCCTGGAACTCATCCCGATGAAGGCTCCGGCGTTGCTTGGCGAAGTTCCCAAACCCGCGGGATATGCACAGATGAGTCTCCAGGATGTCCGCGTGTGGCTGTTGCGTCTTGGCGAGAGTTCGGAAGGCAGGACCTATGCAGAGTGGTTGGGCCAGGACTCCTCCCGCCGGAGCGAACGGCTTCTCATCAGGACGGATGATGGGCGCGCGTTCCGTGTGGACAACGTCAAGCCGGGACTCTATGCCTTGAAGGGCACGATCCGTCGTCGCACGCCCGACACGGAGGTCGTGGGGTATCTCTGGCACGAATTTGAGGTCCCTGCGTTTGCGAGCGATAGCGAAATGGACATCCCACTCGAGCTGGGCCTGCTGCCTGTGGTGTCAGGTGAACTGCAACCAGGCGACGTTGCCCCGAATTTCGACGTGCCGACGTTCGGATCGGAACGAATCTGCCTGACGGACTACCGAGGCAAGGTGGTTCTCGTCACGTTTTCGAAGCTGGACCAGGCGATCCTGGACGAGTTCAAGGCACTTCATTCTCGCTTCCATGAGAACTCCCGCTATGCACAGGTCAGCCTGCTGTGCACCGATCTGCTGCTGGGCCATAAGGCAGTGGAGGAAATGGGTCTGGATTGGCCTTGCGGACCGCTGGAGATCGAGAGCAAAGAGAGCATCGAATACGACATTCAACCAGGGACGACGTCCAAGAGTGTTCTCATCGGCCCTCAGGGGGAAGTCCTTGCGGTGGGCCTGTCCGGTGAGGCGTTGACGCAGGCCATCGAGGAGGCATTGGCCTCCACTCGATGAGACCAGCGGATCAGGACTTCGGGTTCATCACTCGGCCCAGGAACAGGATGCTGCCGGATGTCTTGTCGCGGATCAGGAACAGGAACGGGTGATCGGCACGGAAGACCGGGGTCTGGTCTGGGAGAACCGCGGTCAGCTTCATGGTGACTGCGGTCGCCGCCGCAGCTTCCGTGCCCTCCTCGTTCACATCGACGTACGCCTGGTGGATCACGGCGGAGATGAACAGGTCGCGCCGGCCGGTCATGCCGGAAAAGTCTGCCCTCGCGGTGAATGCGTCCGTCATGCCCATCGATCGCAGCACACTGGCCATGCTGAACTTGCTGGTCATCTTGAACTTGGGCATCGTGACGATGACCTCCCGCTTGTGAGCCTCTTGGAGCCACTGGGCGAGGTTCTCGCCCGTCAGGTCTTTCTCCAACTCGCCGATTCCGTCCGTCTTCCTCGGCAGCAGGACGACCATCGACAGTTCTTCGCCGACATAGGGCATTTCGAGCACTTGCAGCGTGTCGGTCTCCGCGTAGCCGAACTTGGTTTTCTGATTCATCATGGGGGCCTGGACTTCGGTGCCATTGAGCAGGGTGAAGGGCTCATCCTGGGTCTGGCTCTTCTTGAACTGGCTGGCCCAGTTGCCCTTGAAGTAGATGGCGTTGGTCAGGACCAGCCGCGTCGCGGCGTCCAGGTCGCCCGCGCTGAGGAGGTCCTTGATCTTGTCGTTGGTCTTCTTCTCGACCCAGGAGTTAATGGTCCGGCGGGCCTTCTCGACCGCCTTGACGAAGTCCAGTTCCTGGAGTTTGCCGCCGTACTGATCCTCCACGGTCTGCGTGAAGGCTCGGAGGAACTCGAAGCCCTTCTGACCCCACAGGGCATTGGCTACGCGAAGCTCGTATTTGCTCTTTCCACCGCGGGAGTTGAGGTCCTTGATGATCCTGCCGAAGGCTTGGGCGAACTGCTCCTGCGTGAGCGGCTCCCCAGTCAGCGCCAGTTTGTGCAAGACCTCCGGCATCGTGGGGCAACGCAGCGTCATCGCCATCTGCTCGGCCGTCTGTCCCTTGGCTCCCGCATAGGTCATCGCCAGTGCCGTCGAGATGCTGTACGGCGAGAAGAACAGGTTGCCTTCCCCACTGCGCAACTGCTGATAGAGCCCCATGGCGAAGGCGCTGTTTCCCTCTGCCACCCAGGTTGTTTCCTTGCTCCGATCCATCTTCGTCGTCTCGTTGTCGCGTCCGTCGACGGCGGTCGACGCGAGAACCAACAAAGCCGCTGCAATCCTGCCCGTCATCATGGCCGAACCTCCTGATCCAGGTCAATCTGTTCTCTGTCTGTTCTTAGGACGCTGATTATACCGCTTCGGTTGACAACGACCACCCCAATGCCCTGAACAACTACCAGAAGTCGGGCTTGCGAATCTTCAAGGTGGAGGAGAAGCCGCAGACGTGAGCAGGTTGGCTTGGATCTGTCTGACATCGCTTGCGGATTCCTCCTTGCCGACCGCGACGCGAGACGCTATACCTCTGCACTTCGAAGAACCTGGCGTCTCATTTCCTGGAGATAGGCAGTTGTGCGATAGTAAGATCGACCTGATCGTGACGGACCTTGGCGGGACCCTGGTCAAGACCGACGACGCGATTATGACCGCGGTCCGGCGGGCGGCGAGAGAATTGGGCATTCCCGACGGCTACGCCGACCCTGTGTTCGATGTCTTCGGAACGAGTATCTGGGAGTACGTCCGGGCCTATCTCCCGGACGGGCACAAGGACCGGACCGACGAATGCCACGAGCGATTCTGGAAGCTGTTCCCCTATGAAGTGCTCGACCGGATCGCGCCCTTCGATGGTGTGGAGGAAGCCCTTCGCGATCTGAGGAGTCGGGGCGTGCGGCTGGCGGTCCTGAGTGGTCTGCGGCTGGAATCCATCGAGAGCATCCTGTCCACCCTGGCATTCAAGGATTGGGACGCCGTGAGGTCGTCGATGTTGTACAAGGCCGAAGCGGGCAACTCCCGCGCGCAGGGCATCGTCGCCTTGGTCAAGGAGTTCCGCGTAGACCCCGCGCGGACGATCTACATCGGCGACACGGACCACGATGTCCGCCAGGCGAAGCGGGCCGGGGTCGCCTCCGCGGTCGTCAAGACGGGTGGCCAGGCCCTCAAGCACCTCGACAAGATCCAAGCCGAAAATCCCGATCACCTGCTGAATTCCTGGCCCGATCTCCGAACTGTGGTCTGATCCGGCTGCCGAAGCCAGCGGGACTACTTCACGAACCCGCTGTTCCCGACCGCTTTCATCATCGAGTTGATTCTGGACGCCGTCGTGCTGGAGGAATCTGCGGCCAGGATCTCGCGGGCCGCTTGCTCCAGCAGCGGCAGTCCCCACTCTGTCCCCCCGTAGTTCCTCCCGAGCAGGTCGAACCGCATCCCGGCGTGGATCGTGGTGTTGGCCGCCAGTCGTTTGAGGACCCCCAATCGGTTATCGTCGAGAATGCCGGACGTAGGATGGAAGTGGTACCAAAGTGCTTCTTCGTTCCTGTTGACTTCGACCGGCAGGCTGCTGTCGCGGTAACCTGATCTCAGAGTCGCTGCGCTGGGATGGATGAAACTCCTTCCGAGAGACAGCCACTCCGCATTCCAATTCCCGCAAACCTGTTCTTCCAGGATGGACAAGCCCTCGATCGCCTTCAACTCCGCAAGGGCCCAGGCGATCTCCGATTTGACCTCGACGAATCCAGCGGTGGCGTAGAGGTCCATGAGCATCTGTATGTCACCCCATGCGTAGAGCACACCCACCGCAAGCAACCGGTGGGCTTCGTCCTGGCTCTCCCAGATCCGCGTGAGCTTCTCTTTGTCCTCGGCCGTTGGCTCCTTGATCCCGGCCAGCAGGTACAGGGCGTACCACTCGCCAATTGCGTCGTTCGACAAGGTTGACCGAATTGCAGTATCGGCCATTTGCACCGGCATCGGGAATTGTAGGCATGACTGATCTCGTCTGCGAAGGATCTGAATGCGAAGGCTGCGCGGGCCGGAGTTGTAGTAGTTGTCCAAAGATGCGATGCCGCCTGTGTCGGAGGCCTGCCCAGCGTCAAGGACCTGGGTTTGGTCCTCGATGATCATCCGTACAACCGTCGCCATGGCGTCGACTGAGCCGCACGCCGCTTCGGCTCTCAGCAGAAGTGGGCTTACGGCGTTCACCTTGTCGGAAGGCAGACGCGAGCGAAGCTCCTCCAGGGCCGGAATCAGACGCCCATCCTGTGTACACGCGGCCCGCCAGATGATCCACTCCGACCAGTTATAGGCAATTGGCGCCGCACGTTCATCGCCGAGATCGTATAGGGTGTCCTCATTGACGTCTGCGATCAATTTGCTCAGCGTGTCGATCCAGGCGTCCTTCTGCTGGGAGGTCCCATACGCCACGATCCAATCGGTGGCAAGATCCAGTTCCGATTCTGCGATCCAGAACTCAGGCGTCCAGAGAACAGGCAAGCGCCCGCCGCCGAGGACATCGGTGAGTCTGTCGCTCAGGATGGAACCGAGCTGTTCTGACTGCGCTTTCGTCAGGGCGATGCAGGCCTCCATGCGGATGAACTGGTTGTCGTGTCGGGCGCACTGCACAAGCTTCTCGCGTGCGGCCTGCCCGATCTCTTGCTCGATGCCGATCTCGCCCAGAGCCCAGAGGCAACTGCGTAGGTGCCCGCAACCAGGGTACTGGGACCACTCCTCGTTCGATGGCGACGATGACCACATCTGCATACTACCCCAGGCGAGGAACTTGGCGGAAGGGCTGGGCCACTCGATGTAGTCGTCTGCTGCCGGGACGACTGCGTCAAGAGCTTCGTCGGACAATGCGGCCACCATCGCGGCGATGCCGTTGGGATCTCGCCATCGGCCGTATTGCGTGGCCGCCTGGGCGATGTGCGCCGGGTCATCATCGGCCAGGCGCGAGGCGAGGTCCAACTCGCGGAACACCAAGTCCTCCGTCATCTCCTCGGGCAGAAAGAGCCGTCTGAGTTTCGTGAGCCGGCTGCTGGTCTCGACCTTCGTCTCACCGGCGAGGATTCTGGCCGCATGTTCCAGGTCTGACATGGGGTAGTTCTGCGGGACCTCGCGGATCGGACCTCCGAACAGGTCGATCACCCACGAACCATCCGTGAAGGTCGTTGGTTCGTAATGGGCCGGGCCTTCGATGTAGATCAACTCCTCCACCGGTCCGGCGGCCATGCGGGTCAGCCGCATCGGGAAGACGCACGACTCGGACTGAAAAGTCATCTCCAACGGGTGCAGCGTCCCCTTGGCCAGTTTCTCGCTCGTGATGGCCGACAACGCGTCGGGGTGAATCCTCGCCGCCACCATCCACCAACCATCGCGGACATAGTCTTCAAGAACGGGATTGATGGCCTCCGGCACAGCGAAATCGTTGGCGTTGAGCCACTGGATCACGTCCTCACCGCCGACCGGCCGCAGCAGAGCGACATCATAGTCGCCTATCCGCTCGTGCCACGCGACTGGGCTTGTGCTCGACCCACCCGCACCGCCGGCCGAGACCGTCCCGACCGACATATCCAGGACCAGGAAATCGGTGTAATCGACCGCAGGATCATAGGTCAGTCTACTCAGATCGTTGAAGATCGCGCCGTCGGCCCTTGCCACCGTGGGCTCCGCGGGCACCGGGACGATCCAGACCATCTCCTCGGCCGGGCCCTCGTATTTCGTCTGGATCAGCAGCCTTTCCTGCGAGCCGTCCCAACGGATGTAGACCTTCTGCGTAGGTTGGTATACATCGGCGTATTTCGGCGTGGCCCGCCGGAAGAACATGCCGCCGTCGCCGAAGGCTGCGCCGGCGCACATCACGACGCTGACGCAGACCACCGCGAGGAGTGATCCCCTCGCTGTCATAATCCTATGCTCCGCCATTCGCTATTTCCTCCAAACCGCGTGTCTGCCTGCCGGAATCCTCAATATCTATTATGGTAGGGTTTGCGGCGGAATTGTCAAGGAGAGCCCCAGCATAATTGGGATCCCTTGGGCACTGGTATGGCGACCGGACGCGGTGTATATTGAGGGGAACAAGGCCCGCTGGGGCCTGCGGTCGTGCTGAAGATGGGTATTGAATGACGGATGCAGGCGTGATTCTATCGAATATCGAGATTCAGAGGGTGTTGGATGAGGGGCGGCTGGTGATCGATCCGGAGCCTCTGCCGCGACGGCCGCGGGCGGGGGAGTATTGCCCCTACGACACGCATGCCGTGGACCTGCGTCTGTTCGCGGAAATCAGCGTGCCGCAGCCCGGGCCGGACCACTTCGATGTGACCGAGCGGGGGGCGCTGCCCGAGGTGATCGCCGGTCGGTCGCAACGCTTCGTGCTGACCAACGACAATCCCTACCCGCTCCCGCCGCACCGGTTCATCCTCGGCCGCACGCTCGAACGCGTCGAGCTGCCGGTGGACCAGGGCACGCCGCACCTGGCCGCGAGGATCGAGGGCAAGAGCAGCCGGGCCCGTTGCGGCCTGATGGTCCATTTCACCGCACCGACCGTCCATCCAGGCTGGGTGGGGCCCCTCACGCTCGAAATGATCAACCTCGGTCCGCAGACCATCATCCTGCGCCCCGGCATGCCCATCGCCCAGCTCATCATCGAGGAGGTTCGCGGCGAGATCTTCCTGAATCCCAGCCAGTTTCACGGCCAGTCCACGCCGGAAGGTCTGGCGTGATAGGTTGATCGGACCTATCGGATGGATAGGACCAATAGGACCGGTCCCATGAGTCCTATTTGTCCCATTCGTCCTATTCCTTCCCAAGAATTCACACATCGCTATTGACTCCGGGAAAGCCCGGCCATACAATCAAAGGTTTGTTTCTTTGGGAATCCAAGGAGTAGTCCCGTGCAAGAAGCTATTGCGAAAGCCGACGCCTTGATCGAGGCGATGAACTACATTCGCACTTTCGGCGACCGTGTGGTCGTGGTCAAGCTCGGCGGCAGCGTGCTCGACGACGAGGCCGCCCAACGGCGGTTGCTTCACGACGTGGCCTTCATGGCCACGGTGGGCATGCGTCCGATCATCGTCCACGGGGGCGGCAAGGCCATCACCCGCGCGATGAACGAAGCGGGTTTGGAGCCGGTCTGGGTCCAGGGCCGACGGTATACGGATGAGCGGACGCTGACCATCGTCGAGCATGTGCTCGTGCGGACGGTCAACGAGCCGATCTGCCAGAGACTCGAAGCGCTCGGCTGCAAGACGATGGGCCTTCACACGCTCAGCAGTTGCGTGCTGACGGCTGAAGTGCTGCGACTGCCCGGCGAGGAGGGTCGCAAGCTCGACCTGGGCCTGGTCGGCAAGGTCACGGAGGTCAACGCCAAGTTGTTGCAGACGCTGTGTGCGGACGGCACGATCCCGGTGATCTCCTCGACCGCGATGGGCAGAAACGGCGGCAAACTGAACGTCAACGCGGATACCGCCGCGGGCAAGGTGGCTGCGGCGGTTGTCGCCGAGAAACTGGTCATGGTCAGCGACACACACGGCATCCGCCGCGACATGAACGACCCGGAGAGCTGCATCTCGAGCCTCAACGAGGCCCAGATCAAGGAGATGATCGACTCCGGCATCATCACGGACGCCATGTTCCCCAAGGTGGAGGCCTGCCTGATCGCCCTGGAGGCGGGCGTCAAGAAGGCGCACATCATCGACGGTCGGATCGCCCATTCGCTCCTGCTGGAAATCTATACCGCCAAGGGCATCGGCACCGAGATCGTCAGGGGCTGAGGCGCCCACAGCGAAGCAGAACTCACGAAGGTGTGACTGTGTTGACCAAGAACGTACTATTTGCCCAGGGCGGCGGACCGATTGACTCGGGGATGCGACGTCCCCGCCCATCGGCGGGCTTTCCCCGTTGTGTCATCCTGAGCGAAGCGAAGGATCGGGGCACTGGTGGAAATGTGCCCGGCGAATGTGCGGTAGGTTCCTCATTCGCAGGCCAGATGCTTCACTCCGTTCAGCATGACATTCGATCGGAGGGCTGTTTCCTTGAGCGCGGGCTCAAGGGACCTCTGAGGCGTTTTGCGCTCACGTCGTAATGTGCGGATGACAAACGAATCGACACGAGAATCGAGAGAAGGATATCCATGACAACTCAGGAAACCATTGAACTATTCAAGAAATACGTGATTGCCAATTACGGCCGGTTGCCCCGCGTGATGGTCAAAGGCGAGGGCTGCTATATGTGGGACGCGGACGGCAACAAGATCCTCGATATGTTCCCGGGTTGGGCCGTCAGCGGCATCGGCCACTGCCACCCGAAAGTGGTCGAGGCCATCCGCCAGCAGGCGGGCGAGCTGATCCACGTGGACAACACGTTCTACTCGGAGCCGCAGGGTCGCCTGGCCCAGATGCTCAGCGAGCGGGGCTTCGGCGGCAAGTGCTTCTTCTGCAACAGCGGCGCCGAGGCCAACGAAGGGGCTCTCAAGCTCTCGCGGCTCTACACCTCGAAACAGAAGAAGTACAAGTTCATTACGTGCGAGGGCAGCTTCCACGGCCGTACCTTCGCGACGGTGACGGCCACCGCGCAGCCGAAGTACCACGAGGGGTTCCTGCCGCTGCTGCCGGGCTTCGTCTACATTCCCTTCAACGACGTCGCGGCCCTGGAGGCGGCGTTCACGGACGAGGTCGCCGCCGTGCTGGTCGAGCCCATCCAGGGCGAAGGCGGGATCAACGTCGCGTCGCACGAGTTCCTCGGTGCGATCCGCCGGCTGTGTGACGAAAAGGGGGCCGTGATGATCCTCGACGAGGTGCAGACGGGCATCGGTCGGACCGGCAAATGGTTTGCCTACCAGTATTCCGATGTCACGCCGGACATCGTCACGATGGCCAAGGCCCTCGGCGGGGGAGTCGCGATCGGGGCGATGATGGCCCGCGAGGAAATTGCCGCCTGCCTGGTGCCGGGCAAGCACGCTTCGACCTTCGGCGGCAACTGCCTGGCCTGCGCTGCAGCCATCGCTACCATCGAGGCCATCGAAGAGGACAATCTGTTGCAGCAGGCCGTCGAGATGGGCCAATACGCCCAGGATCGACTGCGGGCGTTAAAGGACAAGCACCCGGTCATCGACCACGTCCGCGGCATCGGGCTGATGATCGGCATCCAACTCACCCGGGCGGGCGCCCCGTTCGTCGCCAAGTGTCTCGAACGCGGCCTGAGGATCAACTGCACGCACGACACCGTGATTCGCTTCATGCCTCCGATGATCGTGACGAAAGAGCAGATCGACCAGGCGGTGGACATCTTCGACAGCGTCTTAGCTGAGGGCTAACCATGAACGATTTCCTTGCGATTTCCGAGTGTTCCACGCGGGCGCTTCAGGACCTCCTCGATGCGAGCGCTTCCCTCAAAGCGCACTACAAATCCGGCAAGCGCGACCTGTGCCTGACGGGCAAGACGCTCGCCATGCTCTTCGAGAAGCCCAGCCTGCGGACGAGGATCAGCTTCCAGGTTGCCATGACGGACCTGGGCGGCTACACGATCTACGTCAAGCCCGAGGATATCGGCGGCATCGGCAAGCGCGAGCCGATCAAGGACATCGCTCGGGTCCTGAGCCGTTACGTCCAGGGGATCATGGCCCGCACGTTCGAGCACCAGACGGTGATCGATCTGGCCGAGTACGCAGATATTCCTGTGATCAATGCGTTGACCGACTGGTCGCACCCCTGCCAGGCGATGGCCGACTGCCTGACGATCCGCGAGCACTTCGGGCGAATCGAAGGGATCAAGATCGCCTTCATCGGCGACGGAAACAACGTCGCCCGCTCGCTGGCCTACGCCGCCGGCAAGCTGAGCATGAAGCTGGTCGTCGCGTCGCCCGCAGGGTACGAGCTGGACGAGCCGACGATTCAGAAGGCCAACACCTTCACGCCGGCCTGCACGTGGCAGGTGGGCGACCCGTTCGAGGCGGTTGCCGATGCGGACGTGATCTACACGGACACCTGGGTCAGCATGGGCCAGGAGAACGAGAAGGAGAAACGTCGCCGGGATTTCGCGGGTTACGTGGTCGATATGAAGCTGGTTGACGCCGCGCCGAGGCACGTGAAGATTATGCACTGTCTGCCGGCCTATCGCGGCTTCGAGATCACCGACGAGGCCTGCGAGTGTCCCGGCTCGATCCTATTCGACCAGGCCGAGAACCGCCTGCACTTCCAGCGGGCGTTGCTCAAAGAACTGATGGCGTGACGTGAAACGTGAAGCGGACCTCGTCGCCCTCAGGTGGCGAGGTCCGCCTTGACTTCGACGCGGGGTGTCTCTTCACCGGCGGATCGCATCAAAGCGAAGCCCAGCGTCAACAAGCACCGAGCGCACACAAGACCTGCATGGTCGGCACTCCTTTCTCTATGCACTTGCTGGCACGTCGAGTCTGGCCCGACCTTCGGACCGGAGATGGCACGCGATGAACTACACCATCGACATCCTCGAACGCCTGCGAGGTTAGCTGACGGGCGCGGAGCCGAGTTGCCCCGGCTGGATTCGCCCCAGGAACCTGGGTCCCCCGCTCCAGACGGTCTCTCGACCTCTGGATTCGGCGATCTATCACGGCATAGCAAGCTGCGATTGTGACCGAGACATGATCGGTTGTACTCGCCAAGCGGGGCAAGTCAATCTCTCATCACGCACGATTTGTTCTGCGGGGTATCGGGTTGGTCCTCTTCCCACTGGAGCAGTTCCCTTCCTGTGATGAAGACCGATTCTCGGTCTGGCTCGGTTTCCACGAACAGATAAGCCGCATTCGTCGCTGCCGCCGGCTGCGGGTCAGCAAGGATCCGCAACAACAGATCGCCTCGTTCGGATGCCGCGCCGGTCATGTAGAGCCGGCTACCTTGGGTCGCGTTTGCACCGGCATGGCGAGTCGACGCGATCTGCGACGTTTCCTCTTCCGCGTGCTGTCCAGGACCATTCCCGGCAGAATCAGGGGCAGCCTCACGAGCGACGCGGCGACGTCCCCCCCGGTAGCCAGCCCGATCCGCCGGGCTTTGGCCGCGATGGCGAGCAAATGCCGCACGTTGTAGAAGTCGCTCCGAATGCGGTTGCGGATCCGCTTGAGTTCGTTGGGCCCATAGCGATCCGAGTATACCGGGCCGCCGATCCGGTGGTAGTAGTACCCGGGTGTCGATTCCACGACCTCCTTGAGTGGTGAGTACTTCTCGATGCGAAGTTTCTGGAAACTGATGGTGTCCAGTCCCAGTTCCCTGGCGAACTTCGGGATATAGAGCATTTCCTCTTCGGTCTCGGTGATGTTGCCGTAGATGAAGTACCCGTGCAGGAAGAACTTGTACTGCGTCAGGATGGCAAACGCCTCGCGGATCTGCTGCTGTGTGATGCCCTTCTGCAACTGAGCGAGGATGCGATCGTGAGGGGATTCGACGCCGAACAGAAAGACCTTGAAGCCCGCCTGTTGAAGCTTGTCGAGCAGGCGACGATGCCGGGCGATGTCGATCCTCGCCTGGACGATGAAGGTCTTCTTGATCCCATTCTCCAGGATCAGATCACAGAGCTGCTCGGAGCGTTGGATGTTCGTGAAGATGTTGTCGTCGCTGAACAGCACGATGTCGGCGGTGATGGTCTTGAGTTCGTCGATGACCGACTCGATCGGGCGTTCTGTGTACTGGCGCTTCTGGCCGAGCGGATTGAGGCTGAACGTGCAGAACTTGCACTTGAAGGGGCAGCCTCGCGTCGTCAGTACCGTGTCGAACGTGTGCCGGCTCAGGCGAATCCCGTGCTGGGACCAGTAGTAGTCGTGCCCTCGCAGCGACCGGTCGGGGAACGCGATGTGCTTGAGGTCCGGCAGCTCGTGGTTCGCGTTGTGCACGACCGAGCCGTTCTGGCGGTAGGAAAGCCCGCGGATCTCCTGGTGCGGGACACCCGTGACGATCTGCTGAATGATCTCTTCGCCTTCTCCGCGGACGATCATGTCGATGTTCGGGCAACGGGTGAACAGATACTCGACCTCCTCGGTGGCCTTGCGGCCCCCGACGACCGTCGGGATCTCACGGGGCAACTGCGAGATGAAGTCGCAGATTTTCTCGAACCTCGCATCCCACTGGATCCCGATGCAGACCAGGTCGATCTCGGCCCGGATGAACCGGCTCAGTGCCTGGGGGTCCCGATAGGCTTTCGCATAGCGAAGGTCCAACAGGGTGATCCTGTCCACCAGCCCCTTGATGCTCGCGGCGATATACTCCAGACCGGTCGGCGGAAACACCCCCATCGTAGCGGTGGAATCCCCGAAGCACGGGTCCAACATCAGCACATGTCGATATCTCATCATTATGCAAGTGTAGGGTGGGGCGGACTGAGTCCGCAAGTTAATAATCGGTGAATTGTCAGAACAACCAGATATTGTGCGCAGCGCCTCGCGAACGGGCGACAAGCGGGGCATCCGGCGCATGGACAGACCCATCCCCCGCGGCCGGAGGGTATATCAGTCCCCTATGGCAGGGCTCCGTCCGTGCGGAGCAGGCCACCCCTGGCGGAATCGACGGTTACGGTAAACGCGCCGCTGCCCTGGACCACGAACTGCACTCGCGTCGCGCCCATCCCGTCGATCGTGTCCAGCTCCACTCGTTCCGGACGATACTCGACGGCCTGCACCTGCTTGAAGAAGCGGTCCATCACGCGGCCGCTCGACAGGACCTTGACGTTGCTGCCTCGGATCGAGACGAGGTCCGGCGGGCTGATGGCGTGGTCCCTGTCCTGGCTGGTCCGCGTCGGCATGGGTCGGTTGTTCTCGATGGTTACCCAGATTTTGGACAGGCGATTGCCGAGCGGCTCGACCGCCACGTCGGCGATTCGCAGCAGGGGCATCATGCTCGCGTGGTAGAGTGCGAAGGCCATGTTGCGATGGAGTTCCTCTTCGAGCAGAAACGAAGGCGGCAGGCGGCCCCATTCCTTCTTGAGACCCCCAATCTCGATCCGCCCATAGGTGGGGTGGTCGTAGGGGCGCCAGGCGACGACCCCGTCGTCCAGCAGGACGTGCCGGATGAACTCGGCCTCCTGTTCCTCGGAAGGGTCGTGGTCCGTCTTATACAGGTTCTGTGAAGTCCACATTTCGCAGGTGTAGGAGAGGATGCCGCGAGCACCGTAGAGCCAGGTGTCCTCATCGCCCCAGGTTGTGTAGAGGTCTCGCCAGCAGACCATCGATCGGTAGTAGGGCAGGATTCGCTCACCCTGTTCGGCGATGATCTCCAGAAGCCGGGCGTCGGCTTCCTTCATCTCGCCGCCTTCGCGGCCGGGACCGCGGAGGATCATGCCGCCGCAGTTGTGGTAACACTGACCCGACGCGATGTTCGGATGAGCCAGCACGAAGTTCGCGACCGCCCGCGTCTCCGGCTGGGAAAAGGGATAATCCATCGCGCCGCGCTGGACGTAGGCGGGCTGCCAGTCCCAGGCCCAATTGCGATTGAGGTCGTAGCCGCCGCGACCGTCCTCGTTCACCCGTCCGTCGCCGTCGTTGTCGATGCCCTCCCAGCCCAGGATGGTGTACTCGCCCGGTTCATCGGGCCTGGCACGGACCATCATGTACTGCGGATAATCGGGGTGTGGCTTCTCCCGGCCCTGCGGGTCCTTGATTCGCATCATGGTGATGCAGCCGTTGCCGTCGAGGTCGTCGCAGTCGTCTTCGTCGGCGACGCCGTCCCGGTCGTTGTCGATCGGGGTCGAGCCGGTCCGTCCGGCCATGGCGCCGTTGCGGTCGGCGAGCCAGAAGTCCCGACCGTCCGGATTGACCATGGGCACGAGGTAGAACACGTAGTTGTCCAGGAGGCTCGTGACGCGGTCAAGCCGACCGTACTGGTGGCACAGATACCACGCTGTGTAAACGACCATCTCGCCGGCCTGAACCTCGTTGCCGTGGATGTTGCCATCCACGAACATGCCGGGCTTGCGGTCGGGATTGCCGACGTTGCGGGCCGTCACCTCGATGCACCAAAGATCGCGGCCTTCGGTCGACTTCCCAAGAGAGTGCAGCTTCGTCAAGTCGCCAAAGGCCTGGTGCAGGCGCGTCAGGATGTCGGCAAGGCCCGCGTGGTCGTAGAACCGGTTCCATGCGACGTCCACCCTTCGGTCTGCTCCGACGCCCAGCGCGGGGTAGACGTGTGCGGCGGGCGTTTGGGCCCATGCCCCCGCGGTGACGAGCAGACACCCGAGGGCCAGCGCCGCCGCAGAACGATTACGTCGGAGTATGGATGCTCGAATCGTCATTTCTCACCTGCCTTCAGCAATTCAATGGTCCCTTGCACACGTCCGGCCAGCGCTGAGATCACCTGGAACCGGATACGATCCCGGTCCGGAACGCGAACGGTGCAGCGGACCTTGGCGGCGCCGCCGCTGCCGGCGATTGCGGGTAGGCGCGTGACCCGCTCGCCCGCCAGGAAGCACTGGGTCTCAAGATCCAGCGTCAACCTCGTCGGCTGAACCTGCTGCGAGGTCTCCCCGTGCGCCAGGACCGTCGGCAAGAACCCCACGTTCGTCACGAGGATCTCGATCTCATAGAGCGAATCGGCCAGCAGGCGGCACTCGATCTTGGCAACCTGGATTCGCGGCAGTCGCCCCGCCACGTCCGTGAGGAACTCGCCGTGTCTGGCTGCGACCTCCTCGATCATCCCCGCGGGCGGATTCGTCCGCGCGAAGGGGTGCCAGCCGCCGACTTCGGCCTTTCGTCCGGGGAAGTCCGGATGCTCGACAGTTTGCCATGCGATGAATGCGTCGGGGGCGTGTTCATCGAACCATTTGAGTTGCTCCCGCTCCTCCTTGCCTCGCCTGTCCTGGCCCTCGTCGGACATCTTCTTTGCCCCGGGGACGTTGGCGTCGTTCGGGTCCTTGTCCTTCGGAGATTTCGAGGTCTCGATCTCGACGCCCGGGTCCCACGGGCGTGCGGCCAGCGACAGTCGTCCGCGATGGAAGCACATCCAATCGCCGAATGTTCCCGAGTGGGAGATGCCCTCCAGGTCCTTCTTCAGGCCGAGCTTGGCACGGTAGACCTTGCCGATTGTCTCGTAGTAGCCGATGTCCTTATCATTGATGGCGTCCGTCGCCTTGGAGCGTGGGGCCGGCGGGCCGCTTGGGGGAGTCTTACGGAGATTGTCGGCGGCTCCGTAGGTCAGGACGATGCCCACGTTCGGATGGGCGACCACGAAGTCGGCCAGGGCCCGCGTCTCGTTCTCGCTGACCGGATGCACGCCCGCGTCGGGGGCGAAGTACCGGTAGTTGCAGGGGAAGTTGCGATCGAAGTTGACGCCGCCGGGACCGTCCTCGTTCCATCGCTTGTCGCGGTCGTTGTCGATTCCCTCCGTCAGGAGTTTCCAGACGGGGACTTCGCCCTTGAGCGGATCGGCCTTCAGCAGGAGTCTCGGCTCGTTCGGGTCGGTGATATACTGACCTTCCTTGTCCTCGACCCGCATGAGGGTGATCAGGCCGTCGCCGTTGAGGTCCTCGCAGCCGTCCTCGTCCCGGAGGCCGTCATGATCCTCGTCGTTCGGTGTACCGTTGATGTTTCGCTCGATCTTGGGCACGGTGAAAAAGCAATTCGTGGCGTCCGGGTTCAGGCAGGGGACCACGTAGACCGTCGTGGTGTTCAGCAGATCCGTTGTCGGCGAGCCTTCGCGGTACTGCTTCGCCAGTCGGTCGATCCACGAGAGGACGGCGAACGGCCCGACCAGGTCGTTGCCCTCGATCCCGGCGACCACGAGCAGGGCGGGCCTCGTGATCCGATCTTCTTCGGACCCGGCGCCGATCTCGACCATCCAGACGATGCGTTGTTCCTGCGACCGGGCCAATTCGCCGACGCGGACGAGGTTCGGCTCGCTCCGGGCGAGCCAGGCGAGATGCTCGGTCATCGAGGCGTGGCTGTGGTAATCCGCAGCACCCACGGGCAGGCCAACCAGCAGGAGAGCAACAAACGGAACCGCCCATCTACACGTTCGAGAGAATCCAACCTTCACGCGATCATCCCTTACAGAATGCCCCAGTGGTCACCTCAAGCGGCACGCCACTGTACCGCGCGTCCGGCGGCTTGACAACCTGTGGACGCACAGAAGCTCGTCAATGGGTGCATGATTGTATCTGCCGACATGCGATAGGAGTTCACGGAGATTTTGGACTGTCATTCCCGCGGCAGCGGGAATCCACCCGCCGGGGCGTGCCAAGTCCCACGGTTCCTGGATTCCTGCTTGACCCCCCGATCAGAGCCTGCCCTCGACTTGATCGAGGGTCGAGGGCAGGTGTGGCAGGCATGACAGAGTCGGGGGCAACGTCTTGTCACTCTGCGGGAGGCCGCAGGGTCCGTTGTCGTGCTGACGACGACGGGTTTCGCCAACTCGGGCCTGCTCTTCGCTCGACTTGCGCTGGGCTGATGACACGCCGGGCGGTCTCAAAACAGCTTTGTTGACGCGGAGAAGGACCGCTGGTATGCTGGCGGCGCAGTGTCGGTCCCGTACGGTCGGGGCCGACGGTGGACGACTTACAGGAACCCTGTAGCTGGGAGGATCCGAGGATATGAAAGGCAACGAGAAGGTCATCAAGCAACTGAATGCCCGCCTGGCGGATGAGCTGACCGCCATCAATCAGTACATGGTGCATGCGGAGATGTGCGAGAACTGGGGCTATGGGCGCCTTCATGAGGCGATCCAGAAGCGGGCTATCGACGAGATGAAGCACGCGGAAATGCTCATTGCCCGCATCCTGTTCCTGGAGGGTCAGCCGACCGTCAGCACTCTCAACAAGATCACCATCGGCGACGCGGTCGAGAAGATGCATAAAAACGACTGGAAGGCCGAGGAGACCGCCATCCGCGACTACAACGAGGACATTCGTCTGGCCGGGGAACTGGGCGATCATGGGACGCGCGAGCTGCTCGTCTCGATCCTGAAGGACGAAGAGAAGCACATCGATTGGCTCGAAGTGCAACTCGACCAGATCAAGCAGATCGGCGCCCAGAACTACCTCGTGGAACAGATGGACTGACCGGGACAGAAGGCCCGATGAAAGGAGTGCTCAGATGGTGAAGGGATTTGTGCGTTTGCTGTGCCTGCTGCTGGCGGTGTCGCTGATTGCAGGGTGTCAGTTGAACGGGGGCGGGAAGGCCAAGAAATGCGTGGTCGTATGGTCCGAGGGCACCGCGCCGAAGACGGTCTATCCCAACGACATCAACGGCACGATCGCCGAGAGCCTGAAAGACCTCAAGGGCTGGGAGGTCGTCACGGCCAACCTGTCCGACCCGGACCAGGGTCTGCCCGACGAACTGCTCAACCGGGCCGACGTGCTGATCTGGTGGGGACATCAGAGGCACGGCCAGGTCAAGGATGAGCTTGTGACCAAGATCGTCAAGCGGGTGAAAGAGGACGGCATGGGCTTCATCTCCCTGCACTCGTCGCATTTCGCCAAGCCGAACAAGGCCCTCATGGGCACCGCCTGTTCCTGGGGCGCCTACGTCGGCGACTCGACCACGCTGAAGGTTACCGTGAAAGACCCCAAGCACCCCATCGCCAAGGGCGTCAAGGAGTTCACCGTCGAACACAGCGAGCGATATAGCGACCCCTACGCGGTGCCGACGCCGCAATCGGTGGTCTTCGAGGGTGTTGCCACCCTGAAGGATGGCAAGGTCGATCCCAGCCAGCAAGGTCTGACTTGGCAGGTTGGCAGGGGCAGGTTCTTCTACTTCCAGCCTGGCCACGAGACCAACCCGATCTTCTACGATGCGAACGTCCGTAAGATCATGATCAACGCGGTGAAGTGGGCGACGCCCAAGTAGCGTCTCCGGGCGGGGGACCGACTCACAGAATGAATGGGACCCATAGGACCGATAGGACGGTCGTATGGGTCCTTTCCATTTCTCCGGGTCACGGCCGGCGTCCAATCGCATCGCGAGGGATGTAGAACTCTCCTGCCCCCACGCCCAGGCCGCTGAAGGCGGGCGTCGTGCCGTCCAGGTCGTCCGCGACTTCGAGGATCGCGGTGTCGGCAAGCCGGTAGGTCTCGACGTGTCCGTCGACGAAGCCGGCGCGGAGCTTGATCTGGATGTTGGCCCGGTCCATTCGCCTGCGAAGGACCTGCGACCAGAAGGGCGGCGCCGAAGAGATCTCGGCCGCCACCTCCGCATGGGGCAGACGCTCGCAGCTCCCGAACGCCTCGGGACTCCGCCAGTGATTGAAGCCGAAGTAGTCGCCGATCAGCAGGGTACTGCCCTTCCTCCGCCCATCGTCGGTCTGGGGGCCGACGAAAGGACGTTCCTGTTCCGTGAGATATCCGACGTAGTTCCAGTAGAAGCAGAAGCTGCTCTGGACGCTGTCGTCCGTGTAGCTCGTGTCGGGGTTGTCCCATTGTTCGCCAGCCCGCCAGGAGTCCTCCGCATAGGGGTAGGCCTTGGGACTGCTCGGACATGACAGGATGACTGCCTTGGGGAGATAGGACCGCAGGTAGGCGGCCATGGAGCACCGGTAGTTGTCGGCTCTCGCGGAGCAGGCCTTCATCATTCGCGGCTCCTGCCACCGCCAAGTGCGACCCAGCATGGCGGCGGTCGCTACGGATTCGGGATAGCGGCCCTCGTGGTCGGTTGCGTAGAGGTTCACCGCGAGGACCACCTGCCGCTGCCGACCGGCGCCCACGAGGGATCGGGCTGCCCGCCGGGCCTGAGCGAGCGCAGGGACCAACGCGCCCAGCAACAGGGCCAGTACGCCAATCACCACCAGCAGCTCGACCAGTGTGAAGCCGCCGGCAGCGAGGATCGACGATTCGCGATCTACGACTTGTCTCTCATCGCGTGCCATGTCTCCCATCTGATGCGTCAACAGCTCGACGGGCACTGCCCTCGGAGCCGCTGGCGCATCGGCGGTCCATTGCCTGCCATTCGTGCATCTATGGACGGTGTCACCCTGGCGATAGAAGTTGGCCTGCTGCTCTTGCGGCCACTGGCTGTATGCGATGGTCCGCCCTCCGGTCCGGATCAGGACCGCTTCGCCCGAGCCGGGTGGGTAGTAATACCAGCAGGGCAATCGGCAGGGCGGTCTTGTCGATCCCGTGCGAGTTCAGCAGGCGGGCCATGCTCTTCTTGGCCCGATGGAACAGAGCCCTGGCACCCAGTTGCGTGCAGCCCATCGCCTCGCTGATCTGGCTGTAGGGCATCTGCTCGTAGCATCGCATGGTCAGGACCGCCCGCTGGCGGGGCTCCAGCTCCGCGACCGGCCGGACCCTGTTCTCGGGAGCTCGGCCTATGGTAAAGGTGGTCGCCGCCCCTGGATGTTACGCGAATTCCGCCCGGAAGACACAACTTTTTCCGTCGCCTGCCAGGACCCCGACTTAGAGTGGATTCCCCCCGGCCCGGTGGGCTCCTGACCGCCCGCCCACGAAATTTCTTGTGCCCAAAGGCAGTTCCAGGTAGACTTGGAGGGCAGTTGATGATACCTTCTCGGGTGCCCAGGGGGGGGTCGTTTGGACCGCCCTGGACTTCTGAGATCTGGGCGGCGTAGCCAAGCGGCCAAAGGCGACGGTTTGCAAAACCGTTATCCGTGGGTTCGAATCCCACCGCCGCCTGTTCCTCTCTGTAGTGTCACCGGGTGACAAGTCTGCTGTTTCTGTGCCTAAAGCATTCTCTTCCAATGGCTTATCGCACTCCTGCGTCTGCTCCCCGGCCGATACTCCGGTGTCAGGCAGGGACAATCGGTTCACTTCGGAGAAAGCTGTAGGTGTCGATTTAGGTGTCAACTGAGGTGTCAACTCCGTCCGCCCTGTCTGCACCGCATCCACTGCTTTCGCATCGGTCCCTGTTGCCTTCGCCGCCTCACTCTCGCTGGACGGCAGGGACAGATCCGGCAGCTTGGCAACCGCTTCTGATTCCTGCCCCCTGAATGTGTGCGTGTAGATGCTCATGGTCAAATCGACCTTGCTGTGCCGCATTATGGCCTGTGCAGTTCTCGGATGAACACCCGAAGCAGCTAGGAAACTCCCGGTGGTATGCCTCAAACCGTGAAAGTCAGCGTACCGACCCGAATCATCGATGTAGGGGATATTCGCATCTGCCAGGTCAGCCTTTATCATGTTCGCCACCCGGCTCTTGCTCGGCATCCGAAACGCCTTTGCCGTCGGTAGCTTTTCAGCAAAGAACACACGCAAGTCCGCCGTCGTCTCCGGCCTCAGTGGCAGCTTGTCTTGCCGCCTCCGTTTGCTGTACGCCGCTGCCACTTCAACCGTACAGTTCTCCAGATCGAAGGAGGCGACTCTCAGGCTTCGCAGTTCGCCGGCTCTCAAGCCACTCTCGACAGCAGTGCGGTAGAGCATCGCCCGCTCCGGCCCGGTCATGCAGAACCGTTTCGGTGCTCGGGCTGTGACCTCCAACAGTTTTCGGACTTCATCGACGTCCAGGGCTCGGCGGTCGTGTCGGCGGTCCGTTCGAACGTTCAGCCCCTTCAAGTGCTGCACGGGCGACTCGGCCGCTCGCTGGCCCTGGACCATCCAGCGGCAAAATTGCTTTGTCGCCGCCAAGTAGAAGTTGCTCGTTTGCGCCGACAGCCCCTCGCCGTTGTTCCGTAGCCCCGCGATGAACTGTTGCACCTTGCTGGCAGAGATATCGCCCCACATGGCGAACCCGCATCCCGTCACGACCGCTCGCGCCCGCGAGTAGGTTAATTCCGTGTGCTTGGGCGTGTCGCCCTTCGCCAGAAGGAACCTCCTGAAGTCCTCCAAGTGCTCCCCCAGCGGCCGCATGCGGTGGTCCTTGAAGCGGTCCACCACACCTTCGTTCGCCAAAGCAGCCTCCTTCTCGAGCCGGGCCTCAAGCTGCTTGGTGGCCTCCTTGTCGGCATAGCCTGGGACACAACGGACAATTCCGCCGGCATCCCGGTACTTCACATACCACCTGGCCGATTGCTTCAAGATCTTCTTGCCATCAGCCCGTTTTCGTTTCCGTCTCCGCTTGAAAACCGCCACGGTGTCACCTACTCTTTCTTGAACTTCCGCCCAGTCTGGACCGGCTTCAATCCGAGCCCGAGATACTCGCACAACTTGTCCGCTGTCTCGATACTGCAACTGCCGCCGTGTACGAGTCTATGAATGACCGTGTGGTCGATCCCACAGTCCACGGCGATCCTGTATCGTGTCTTTTCGGACCGCTCAATAGCCTTGACGATTTCCTCGATAATCATGCATACTATCATAAGACCATTTGACGCTGTGTCAAATAAATACCTCTCATTTCGCATCTATGATGCCAGATTCATCTACTTGGCACGATAGCACATCTGTCGCGCCGAAAACGCCATTCTCCTCAGCACCATCGCTATGATGCCAAGATGCCAGGTTCTGCACATCCTGGGGATCGTGGCACGATGTATCTTGGCACGCACCGGCAGCGGGGAGCCTCCATATCCACGCGCCACCGAATTGGTGCCGATATGGGGTGATGCCCAAGTCATCCTTCGCACGCTGGACGGTTCGCCATCCGTACCCAGCTTCTTGAACCTCTTCTCTGATCCTACCGGCTTCCATCGGCCCGGTCCGGAGTACGTCTCGCAACTACTCGGCCGCCTTGTTTCGCGCTTCGGGTTTGGGACCCGGACGCTTCAGTTCGGAGCTGTTCTCCGTCGCCAAGGCGTCGTCGGTCGTCATAGTGACGGGATCATGCTCCCAAACGATTGCCAGCGGCTGCCCGCAGATGGTGAAGACCAGTCCATCGCCCTCGGGGGCCAGATTATTGTCGCCCTTTGGGAGGGTTCAAACCCTCGCCTTTAGGCGACAGCTTTAGCAGAATGGGTTTATGGAGCAATATCGCCATGGTAGTCATTCGGTGTTTTGTCTGCACGTGGCAGTGGTGTGGATCACGAAGTATCGCAAGTCGGTGTTGATGGGCGAAGTGGCGGTGCGGGTGCGGGATGTGATCCGGGAGATCTGCCGTCGGGACGAGGTGGAGATCATCCGAGGGCATGTGTCGCACAACCATGTGCATCTGTTCGTGTCGGTGCCGTCAGATGTGACGATCAGCCGGGTGGTGCAGCGGCTGAAGGGGAAGTCTTCGCACGTGCTGTTGGGCGAATTTGCTCACTTGCGAAAGGCGTTTTGGGGCCGACATCTGTGGGCGCGTGGGTACTTCTGTTGCAGCAGCGGCAACGTGACGGACGAGGTGATCCAGGCGTATATCCAGAGCCAAGCCCATGAGCAGGAGGACGGTCTTCGGATCGAAGGGGAGGAACCGCCCCGGGCGGAGCCCCCTTCGGCTTAAGCCCGCTTTCAGCAGGACACTGGCAGCCGGCTTCAGCCGGAACACTCGGCTTTAGCCGAAATCGGAAGCCTTCGCCTTTAGGCGATGGAGTATTCACTCTGCGCGAATTGCCCTTGCCTGATAAGCCGAAATCAGTAAAATGGGATGAAGTTTCGGAAGTGTTGGAAGCCTTTGTCGCGAGGGATGAACCATGGCAGAGGGCGTCGAGGGGCCATGCGAGCCAAATTGCTCACGGCGGAGAAGTTCTGCGCACCCCCGGCGGCAACATCAACAGGCGGATGATTGGGAGATCAATCGATATGACGGACTCATCCATCCTATTTCAACAGAAGTTCAAAGATTTGACGGGTCACCCGCCGTTATCGTGGCAAACGCGACTTTACAGGCAGCACTTCGCCGGCAACGAGATGGATAAATGCCCCGCCGTGATTGATATTCCCACCGGTTTGGGCAAGACCATGGTGATGGCCATCTGGCTGATCGCCCGGGCCCAACATCCAGACAAGGTTCCGACGCGGTTGATCTACGTCGTTGACCGGCGAACCGTCGTCGATCAGGCAACCGACAAGGCGGAGGAGTTCGCATATCTGTTGGCGCCTGACGGTAAGGACGAATCCAGGAAGATCGCCGACCGGAAGCCAGAACTCGTCGAGCGCAAGAAGAAATACGCCGACGCTTTAGCAAGATTGCGGGCAACACTTGGCGACACCGGTCTTGCCATCTCCACCCTCCGCGGCCAACTCGCCGACAATCGGGAATGGTCGCGCGATCCTTCCCGGCCCGCGATCATCATCGGCACGGTGGATCTCATCGGCTCGGCCCTGCTCTTCTCCGGCTATCGCTCCAGCTACAAGCGTCGTCCCCTTGAAGCCGGCCTGCTCGGACAGGATTCCCTGCTCGTACTGGATGAGGCCCACCTGTCCAAACCGTTTGAGGAACTGCTGGTTGGATGCAAGGATGCGGACGGGATGCTTCAGAAGAGAGGCATCGTGCAATTCCAGGACGGGCAAGGCAAGCCAATGTGCGTCGTCCGCATGTCGGCGACAAGCGGTAACTCGGCCGATTCCAAGCCGCCCTTTACGCTGCAATTCGACGCGAACGGGAATCTGACGGGTGAAGACGCGAACGACAGTACCATCGCCGGTCGATTCGGTGCGAAGAAACGCCTGACGATTACGACGCTCGGTGAGAAGGATAAGCTCGTCGACAAGCTCGCCAGTGCCGCGATTGAACTTGTCGCTCCATCAAATCCGCAACACACGCCCGTCATAGGTCAGCGCATCGTCATCTTCACTCGCAGGCCAGACGACGCACGCACGATCGCGGAGACCATCCGGAAGTCAAAAAAAGGCGATTTTGCCGGGGCGGTCGAAGTCCTCACCGGCACGATGCGCGGCCTGAAACGGGATGAACTCGTCGAGAAACCGGTATTCAAAGAACGCTGGCTCAACGGCGATCTGAAACCCGATGACCCGGCGAACCAATCGCCAGTCTTCCTCATCGCCACCAGCGCCGGCGAAGTCGGCTTCGATCTCAACGCCGACCACATGGTTTGCGACGCCACCACAATTGACTCGCTCATCCAACGCCTTGGTCGCGTCAACCGCCGTGGGTTGGGCGATGCCCAGATTCACCTCTTTGCCGAACCCTCGAAGGAGGAAAAGGGCGGCAAACCGAAGAAACTGGAAGGACTCGACAAGGCCATTGCCAGCACGATCGACCTGTTGCAGGGTATCGAAGACGTCAGTCCGAAGAACATCGCCGCCTTGAAGACGGACGAGTGGAAGGACAAGTACGCCGACGCTTGCTCGCCGGTTCCAACAATGGTCGAACTCACCGACATCCTCCTCGACGCATGGAGCATGACCAGCATCACCGAGGCGATGCCCGGCCGCCCCGAGGTTGGCCCGTGGCTGCGAGGGATCGCCAATGAACAGGCCCAGACAACGGTCGCCTGGCGAGCGGAGATCGAACTCTTTCACGGCACTCCCTCGCCAGAAAAGGGACTACAGACCATCTTTGTCAAACACCCGATTCGTCCCCACGAATCATTGACTGTCAACACAGGCCACCTGCTTGAGTTCCTCAAGCGGGTTTCCAAACTCAAGGATCGGCCGTCGGACCTGATGTCAACGCGAGTGGCCGTTCGTCTGCCGCGAGGGCAGATCGTGTGCCGAACGCTTCAGCAACTTGCCGACGAACCTGGTATCCTGTACGCAGACTCGACGCTCATCCTGCCCGCGCGATTCGGCGGCCTCGATCCTTCGGGCATGCTCGACGCGGATTCAATCCCCCACACACGGAAGAACGATGATTCCGAGCCATTGTCTCTCGATGTTGCCGATCATCCCGGATATGAACAGCGCGACGATGCACCGCCTCGGCTCCGTCTGGTCATTCGCCGCACCGACGCCGGGTGGAAGACCGAATCCCTTCCCGGTGGCACACCGATTTCGGATCGTCTGCAACTGGACGACGAGTACGCAACTTCAACCACGCTCTTCGCCGACCTGCGCAAGAGCGATCTTCGCATTCGTCTGGTTCAGCCAATCGAGCTTGACGAAGAAAGCGACGCCGTCCGATCACTCGTCATGCTCTCTCCGGTCACAAACAAGAACAAGAACGAAGATCAGTCACTCGACACTCATGTCGGCGAAGTCGAAACCGAAGCAAGGAGAATTGCCGATGCGCTGAAGCTGGCCAAGGACGACCCCGTTCGCGTCGCATTGCTGTTCGCCGCGCGATGGCATGATGAAGGGAAGAAGGCTGACGTCTGGCAGCGATTCGTTTACGGCTCTGATGAGAACGGGCAATACAAGGGCAAGTCATCGAAATCACGCGATCCGAGGTCACTTGGCGGTTATCGACACGAGTTGGGATCGCTTCTACGGATCTGCCATCCCGATCAGTACCACACAGCCGGTTGCACCTTGCCCACCGACGCCGATACGCGCGATCTGGCCTTGCACTTGATCGCCACGCACCATGGTGCGAGCCGCCCGCACTTCGAATCTGCCGTTTATCGAGAGTCTTCGACGCAGGAATGTGACGCCGTTCACACCGAATCCATCCGCCGCTTTGCACGGCTGCAACGCAAGTACGGCTGGTGGCGCCTGGCGTGGCTGGAAAACCTGCTGCGATGCGCTGACGCGATCGCCAGCGCCGACCAGGACGCCGAGGATGATACCGCCAATGCTGAAGGAGGAGAGCAGTGAGCAACTCCGAATCCAACATCACAATCCCCGTTGACCTGACCAACCCCGGCCAGTTCTTCGCCTGCTGCGGCCTGCTGGAATTGGCCGACCGCCTCTGGCCAGGGGCGGAGGGGTGGTTTGATGAGTCGAATTTCCACATCCAGTGTGAACTGCCCAGTCAATTGGCTACTGATCTGTACAAAGCGGTAATTGCTGCCTCGCTTCAGGTGAACCGACGCTGCAGCTGTGCGGAACTCGAGCTTCGCGTCCTCCGCCCTATTCTGCTTGACTGGTGGCGGAATTACATAGCGTGCGACGCTGACCACCTCCGGACTTGGTCAGGACGACAAGTCGGACTCATCGGCGACACCGTTCAAGCGATCAAGTCACATTTGCGCCTTCCTCGAAAGAACGAGAGTTTGTTCGATGTCGAGCTCGTCGTCCGCAAGCCGAACGGTGATAAAGTTGCTCCACTCGGGTTCGATGCGGGACGAGTCGGCACGGCCCAGGATCTTGGTTCATCAGCCGACAATCTCGGCCAGCCGATCGCGTGTTGCGTTTGGACAGAGTTTCTCGCACTGGTTGCTTTGCAGCGCTTCAGCCTGATGCCGCAGCCGGACACGACGTTCGCATTTCACGCCTGGCGCGAACCACTGGCCCCTTGCATTGCCGCAGTAGCCGTACGAGGTCAGCTACCAGCACTCACAGGGACGACCGGCACCTTTCGGCTCGCTCGTCGCAGCGGAAAGGGCTACTACGCCTTTCAACCCATATCACTTACTGATTGGAGATCTCAATGAGCACTGACAATTCGATCAACCCTGACTGGTACACGAGTCGAGATTACGCGGCCATCGTGCTGCGTGAGTACCTTCGTCCCATCGGCGGCTACGACACCCCGATCTTCCCCCCAACTTTCGCCATGCGCGAGAAACTCCAGCGGACGCCATACAACATCGACACGCGGAAAGATGGCACGACTGTGTGCTTGGTGGACAGCGTCCCTTCGCAGGCAAACCGCCTGGAACCGATCTTCGACGACTACAGCAACCCACGGCTCGTCAGGAAGGTGAATGTCAACGTGACCTCTGGGAGGGGAAAGAAGGCCACAACCACGACGATCAACCTACTCAACGTCGGACACCGCGTTGCCGACGCGATCGTTCGCTTCTCGGACAAGGCTGATGACATCGCCACAGCGCTGCGCGAGCACGAAGCAGGCAACTCGGTTGCTCTTGCCAAAGACTTTCCGACATCAATCGTGTTCGGTGCCTGGAACTCGCGAGACGCGGGCGAGAAGGTCAAACGCATTGTGCAATCTACCATCAGAGCCTACGACGTTGAGCCACTCACCCGTGCATCCCAATACGTTCCGCCTTACGACTATAAGGCGCTTTTGGACGAGAACGACAAACTCGTGATTGACACGAGCAAGGTGAAAGGAAAAGAGAAGGCAGCCCTCGATAACAAACTATCAAAACAGGGGCTGCTTGCCGTGCCCGTCACTTCCATGAAGACAAAGCAGACTGATAAGGACTTGGCCTTTCGAGTCCCGGGCGGCGTTTTGGTCAAAGGGGATATTCGGCGTGACGCGTCCATCAACCTCGTGAACTTGCGTGCGCTCCGTACTGGCGAGTCGAAGGACGTGGCTCCGGAGTTGCTCCGGCGATACATCCTCAGCCTCTCGTTCATGGCTCTTCTGTACGAACAGGAGTACGCGCTACGCCAAGAGTGCCAGCTTGTGCTCGACGTCGAACGCGCCAAGGAGCGGTTCGCGTCAGTTACCACAACATTTGGGAAGCACCCGCTCGCGTTGGTCAAGCGTGATGGAACGGAGGAGCCACTGACGCTGAGCTTCGATCAGGCAAAAAATGCTGCTGAAGATGCTGCCAAGGAAATGAAGATCGATCCCGAAGAACTCACGGTCACCTTTAGCGCCAAGAAGCTTCGCGAAGCACTCAGCGCCAAGACCGACGACGATGCTGCTGAGGAGGAATCATGAACACGCACCTTTGTGTGACAGTGCGTTGGCTGGGTGACCGTTTTCACGGCTTTACTGACGACAAGTCTGGGCCAGAGTGGCCGCCGTCACCATTTCGCCTGTTGCAGGCGCTTGTATCGGGGGCCTACCAGCATGGCGTGTACGACAACCTCCTTCACGCGCTCAACTGGATCGAGCGTCAGCCGGCACCAGACATCCTTGCTGAGCACCTGCCACACCAAGGCAAAGAATTCGATCACTACGTGCCTGACAACGATAACCTCATCGAACACAAGAAGCCGGTCATGCGGGTCTTCAGGCCTGTGCTCCTTCCAGAGCGGTCAAGCGTCACTTACGTCTGGTATCTTGACCCGTCGGACCTACCACCTGTCGGCGAGATAGACGAACTATGCAGCACATTGAGCACTTTCGGATGTGGTGTTGACCAAGCATTCGCGTCAGCCAGGTTGGCTGGAATTGCCGCGACCGATTCAGATCGAGTGCATAGCGTTATGCAGTTTAAGCATACGCCCACTGTGAAATCCACGTCGGCCATTGGCACCCTGCGCGTGCCCAAGCAAGGCACATTAGCCGAACTGAACCGAGTCTTTCAGCTCAACCGGAGGGCTACGATGGTGCATGCTGAGCGACGGAAGAAGCGCTGGCCGACTGTCTTCGATCGGATCGTCTACAGCGGTCTTCGAGACCTGCCGGGACGCCCGGGCATTTTCTTCAAACTCCTCGACGACGAGCTCGACACCACCCGCTATCCCCAACCCCTACTCGCACACATCGCGGCCGTCGTGCGGCATGCGGCGATCAAGTGCATGGACATAGGCCGCAACGCCCCATCATGGATTCCAGAAGCCGAGCGCGGTCCATGGGTATGCCGGTTCGTGCGAGGCAAGAACGAGCCGGAGCGCGACGACCATCAGCAGATCAGCTACCTACCGCTTCCCTCTATCGGCCATGAACATTCCGACGCGATGATCCGCAACGTGATGCTGGTCGCGCCGATCGGCAGAGAGCGAGAACTGAAATACATTGCGGCGAGGCTCGACGGTATTCTACTGGAGTTCAAGGATACCGACGAGGCGTGCGACACCGACATGCCGCCGCGCGTTCCGCTGCCTCACTCAATACAGCGATTCATCCCGCCACATGGGAAGTTCATCGACAAATGCTATCTGGGTCGGTCGAGGGTCTGGCAGAGCGTCACGCCGGTCATTCTGGATGAGCACATTGACAAGAAGACGCACGAGACGAAGGACGGCCAGAAAATCAAGTACCGTGACGAGGAAGACTTCAAGCGGCTTATCATCCTCGCCCTGCAACGTGCCGGCATCGAGACACCGTGCGAGTTCACCTGGCAAACGCCGCCCTTTTACAAACATTGTCTTATGGCGCATCGATACGATCGCAACAAGCGTCCCAACTACGTGCTGCCCAAGCGACTGGATGGAAAGACCGTTGTCCATGTGCGACTTGCGTTCCAGCATCCTGTCCCCGGCCCCATCGCCATCGGGGCTGGCCGGCATTGTGGGTTCGGTTTGTTCGCTGCGGCGGAATCTTCTTAAAGTCGGTGGGGTTTTTGGTCGATCTTTGACAAGTGAATAGCGTCTTTTGGGAGGGCGGAAGTATGATTCAGTCAGCGGATGCTCAGGATTCCATCGACGCCGGCGGCGACAGGCCGGACCTGCTGCCCGTGCGAATGCTCAACGAGTACGCCTATTGCCCACGTCTGTTTCACCTCATGCACGTCGAGGGCCGGTGGGCGGACAATGCCTATACCGTGGACGGTCGGAACGTCCACCGCCGGGCGGATCGGCTCGACCACGTCCTGCCCGATCCCGAGAACAGCGACTCCGACGATTCGGACGCCGCACCCGAAGGCGGCAACGGCAATGGGCATAAGGCCGGGGCCGACGGCGACGAGCCGCCGACTGTCACGCGGTCCGTGATGCTGGGCAGCGTGGCTCTCGGGCTCACCGGCAAGCTCGATCTGGTCTCCACCGCCGACGAGGTCGCGGTGCCCGTCGAGACCAAGCGCGGCCGCGTGCCCAACAACGAGGAGCGGTCCTATGAGCCCGAGCGCGTTCAGCTCATGGCCCAGGGGCTGCTCCTCCGCGAAGGCGGGTACCAATGCGACCATGGCGTGCTCTACTTCGCCGCCTCGCGGACGCGGGTCGATGTCCCCTTCACGCCGGAACTCCAGCAGCGGACCTTCGACCTGATCCGCCAAGCGAAGGATGCCTGTTCGGCGACCGTCTCGCCTCCGCCCCTCGAAGACAGTCCCAAGTGCAACGGGTGCAGTCTGGCGGGCATCTGCCTGCCGGACGAGACCCGTCTGCTGCACGAGCAGGACGATGGTGCAGAAGCGAGTGGGACTGAGCCTGTCGAGATTCGCCAGTTCTTTCCGCCTCGCGACGAGGCCCTGCCCCTCTACGTCCAGGAGCAAGGGGCGATGGTCTGCAAGACGGGCAAGGCACTCGTCGTGTGGAAACAGAAGGAGAAGCTCGCGACGGTCCGCCTGGCGGACACCAGCCAGCTCGTCCTGTGCGGCAACATCTCCGTGACCGCGCAGACGATGCACCTCTTGTGCGAAGAGGACATCCCCGTCGTGCACTTGTCGATGGGAAACTGGTTCTACGGCATCACGCAGGGGATGGGCCTCAAGAACGCCTACTTGCGTGCAGCGCAGTTTCGCGTCGCGGCCGACGCAGGCCGATGCCTGGCGTTGGCCCGCCGGATCGTCTCTGCCAAGATCGCGGCCCAGCGAACTTTCTTGCGTCGTAATGCCGCTGGCCTGCCACAGCAGGCACTTGACGACCTGGCTCAGCAGGATGAGCACGCGCGATCCGCTATGACGATGGAGTCGCTGCTCGGAATCGAAGGGCTCGGAGCCAAGGTTTACTTCACGAACTTCTCGCGAATGGTCAAGGGCGATGCCCTGCCCACCGAGTGGGACTTTCACAACCGCAACCGCCGCCCGCCGAAGGACCCCATCAACGCGCTGCTGTCGTTCGGCTACGCCATGCTCGCCAAGGAATGTACGGTGGCCTTGGCCGCCGAAGGATTCGATCCGTACTGGGGATTCTATCATCAGCCACGTCACGGGCGGCCCGCGCTGGCCCTGGACCTGATGGAGGAGTTCCGCACCCCGGTCGTGGATTCCGCCGTCATTACCGCCATCAACACCGGCATGGTCCGCGAAGCGGACTTCGAGATCGCCAAGGCCGGCTGCGCCATGAAGCCCGAGGCCCGCAAGGCCTTCATCCGGGCCTATGAGGGCCGACTCGATCAGTTGGTCACGCACCCGGTCTTCGACTACCGATGCAGTTGGCGGACCGTCATTCGTCTCCAGGCCAAGCTCCTGGCAAGATGGGTCCGGGGCGAGATCGACGCATATCCCGGCATGGAGACCCGATGAGCCATGCGCCGCCGTTACCTCATCACCTACGATATTTCGGACGACAAACGCCGTGACCGCGTCTTCAAGACCCTGCGGGACCGCGGCGACCACGTGCAGTTCAGCGTATTCCTATGCGAGTTGAACCCCCGCGAACACGCGATGCTCAAAGGCGAACTCCAGCAATATGTGCATCATCGGGACGATCAGGTCCTGATCCTCGACCTCGGTCCGGCGGAGAATGCCTTCGAGATCGGGCAAGGCATGGAATGTGTGGGATTCGCCTATTGCCCCCCGCAGAGAATTGTGGTAGTGTAGTGTCACTTGCGTTGGGCCGACGGACCCGACGAGCGGTCAGGTGATTCTCGGATCGCAGGCGCCGCTCGAACTCCTTGAAAAGACAAGAGATACGGCCGATTCTGAACCAAGAGCTACCCCTATGCAGACTGTCACCAGAACAACCTCTCGATTCCGGCGTCCTAACCGCCGACAGAATCGGTACTTGGCAAAGGCAGCCTTTCCGCGTTCAAACGAACGCGGCCCCATTGAAGCTTCGGCCGCCAATGACCCCTGCTGTCCGAGCAGCTCCTTTCCGCGTTCAAACTAACGCGGCCCCATTGAAGCTACGCCGACGGCTCGATCACGCCCTCCACGTGCCCGGCTTTCCGCGTTCAAACGAACGCGGCCCCATTGAAGCATAAACTCCCCGAAGACGGTCGTGGGACGGGTTGCGCCTTTCCGCGTTCAAACGAACGCGGCCCCATTGAAGCACAGGCCGTCTAATCACCGAGGTGTGCCCGCGTGGCTTTCCGCGTTCAAACGACCGCGGCCCCATTGACGCTACAGCACGGCGACAGACGACTCATACGACTCATACGCTTTCCGCGTTCAAACGAACGCGGCCCCATTGA
>JAXDBU010000084.1:0-67770 GCA_034678485.1 Sedimentisphaerales bacterium
TTCTGTCTCCGCGACAGTCAAATCGCCCGCGGATTGAACACGGCGCCGCGCGGTGAGCGCGTGGCGCCTGCGATGCCCGTCATCCAGGCCACGTTCCGCGAGACCCCGGCAGCGGAGTTGGAAGCCACGCTGCTGGGAGCCCACCAGGCCGTGGAGTACCTCGACGGCATCCGAAGCGTCTTCGAGAAACGGACAAAGGACCACTCGAGCCCCGAATTCGGTGGGCTCCGAGGCGATCTGGTGAGAATCTGCCGTACCCTGGAGGAATACGTGAAGACGGACTCCGCAGCCAATCCGGCGACGCCGGGCGACGCGACGGTCGGACCGGCGGCCGGAAGGGAACCGATTCCTGTCGTGGCCGGCGAGATTCGGTCCCGCAACGACGCTCTTGCCGCCATCGAGCAGGCGTGTCGGTATTTCGAACGTCACGAGCCATCGAGCCCGGTCCCTTTGTTGTTGCGCAGGGCGCAGCGACTGGCTCCCAAGACGTTCCTGGAGATCATCGAGGACGTCTGCCCCGGCGGGATGGCCCAGGTGGTGGCCGTCGGCGGGTCCGAGAGCGGCAGCGAGGGCGCCGGGAAGACGTAACCGACTCAATAACGACGGGGTCACAAGACCAACTGTTCTACTGCGGCAAGGAGTTGACATGGCAACAAAGAAGAGTAGTCAGAAGTTCATTGCACGCAATCGCGCTCCCCGCGTGCAAGTGGAATATGACGTGGAGCTGTACGGCGCCGAAAAGACGGTCAACCTGCCGTTTGTCATGGGCGTCATGGCGGATCTCTCCGGCAAACCCGCCGAGGCGCTGCCCAACCTGGAGGAACGGAAGTTCCTGGACATCGATATCGACAACTTCGACGACCGCCTCAAGGCCGCCAAGCCGCGAGTGGCGTTTCAGGTGCCCAATACCCTCACGAGGGAAGGAAACATCAGCGTCGATCTGACATTCGAGAGTATGGACGATTTCTCCCCCGCGAAGGTGGCGGAGAAGGTCGATGCTCTCCGGAAGCTTCTCGAAGCGCGAACACAGCTCTCCAATCTGCTGACGTACATGGATGGCAAGTCGGGAGCGGAGGAGCTGGTGGCTCGAATGCTTCAGGATAAGGCCCTGCTCCAGGCCCTGTCGGCGGCCCCCAAGCCCGAAGACCCGTCCACCCCAAAGACCAAGGAGGAACCGTCCAATGGCTGAGGAAAGACAGCAATCGCAAATGCCCGAGGGACAACCGCAGGGCGCCGCACTGGAGGTCAATGAGTTCGAGGCCCTCCTGCACAAGGAGTTCAAACCGAAATCGGATCGGGTGGGCGACGCCATCAAGTCCGCCGTCCACACGCTGGCCGAGGAGGCCCTGGCCGAGACGACGTTGATCGCCGAGGACGCGGTCAAGACGATCGAAGGGATCGTTGCGGAGATCGACAGGCGGCTTTCCGAGCAGGTCAACGCGATCATGCACCATGAGGACTTCCAGCGATTGGAAGCCACCTGGCGGGGTCTCCATCGCCTGGTCAGCAACACCGAGACCGACGAGACGCTCAAGATTCGCATCCTGAATCTGCCGAAGAAGGACCTGGGCAAGACGATCAAGAAATTCCAGGGCGCCGCCTTCGACCAGAGCCCGCTGTTCAAGAAAGTCTACGAAGCGGAGTACGGGACGCCGGGAGGCGAGCCGTATGGATGCCTGATCGGCGACTACTACTTCGATCACGGCCCTCAGGACGTCGAGATGCTCAGCGGCATCGCACAGGTCGCCGCAGCGGCACACACGCCGTTCATCAGTGCGGCGGCGCCCAGCCTGATGAATATGGAGTCCTGGCGGGAACTGAGCAATCCGCGGGATTTGACCAAGATCTTCCAGACGCCGGATTATGCTCCATGGCGATCTCTTCGCGACTCGGAAGACGCCAAGTACATCGGTCTTGCCATGCCCCGCTTCCTGGGTCGATTGCCCTACGGCGCCAAGACGAACCCCGTCGAGGGTTTCGATTTCGAGGAAGACGTGGACGGCAAGAACCACTCGAAGTACCTGTGGGTGAACTCGGCATACGCGATGGGGATGAATATCACCCGATCGTTCAAGCAATACGGCTGGTGCGCGAGAATCCGCGGCGTCGAGAGCGGCGGTGTCGTGGAAGGGCTCCCGTGCCACACCTTCCCTACGGATGACGGCGGAGTCGACATGAAGTGCCCGACGGAGATCGCCATCACGGACCGTCGGGAAGCGGAACTGGCCAAGAACGGTCTGATGCCCCTGTCGCACTGGAAGAACACCGACTACGCGGCCTTTATCGGCGCGCAGTCGCTGCAAAAGCCGGCGGAGTACGACGATCCCGACGCGACAGCCAACGCCCGACTGGCGTCCAGGCTGCCGTATCTGTTCGCGGTGTGCCGATTCGCGCACTATCTCAAGTGCATCGTCCGCGACAAGATCGGCTCGTTCAAAGAGCGAAAGGACATGCAGGATTTCCTCAACCGCTGGATCACGCGCTACGTCGTGCTCGATCCGAATGCATCCGAGGAAACGAAGGCCCAGTACCCTCTGGCAGCAGCGGAAGTGGTTGTGGAGGAAATCGAAGGGAACCCCGGCTATTACACCTCCAAGTTCTTCCTGCGTCCTCACTACCAGCTCGAAGGGCTGACCGTATCGTTGCGGCTGGTCTCGAAGCTTCCCTCGGTCAAGAGCGGCGGATAGCGTTCCCATATGGTATGATTGGCACCAGGATCTTCGTGTAGCACCCCAGAGGTGCGTGAGTGTTTCGAGATGTGTGGCTTTTAAGGAGTGGGAATCATGGCGTTTGACAGCTTCCTGAAGATCGATGCAATCCCCGGCGAGAGCACGGATGACAAGCACAAGGACTGGATCGAGATTCTGTCGTTCTCCCATGGCGTTTCGCAGCCTCCGTCGGGGTCGTCCAGCAGCGGCGGCGCCCGCTCGTCTCAGCGATGCGACCATCAGGATTTCTCCATCGTCAAGACCCTGGACAAAGCGTCGCCCAAGCTGGCTCTGTACTGCTGCAACGGCGAGCACATCAAGAAGATCAATGTGGAACTGTGCAGGGCCACAGGGGACAAGCAGAAGTACATGGAGTATGTCCTGTCCGATGTCATCGTCAGCGGCGTCCGCCCCGGCGGTTCCGCCCAGGGCGGCGAGACCCTCCCGTTGGAGGAGGTGAGCTTCAATTACGGGAAGATCGAGTGGGTGTACACCGCCACGGACCACAAGACGGGTAAGGCTGCCGGCGACGTCAAAGCGCATTGGGACCTCACGACCAACAAGGGCGGTTGAGAACAGCCGCCGTCCCGAGTTTGACCCGCGGTCGCTCGTGATCTGATTTGCTTCGGCGCCCGTTGTGACACGGTGAGCATAAGGAGACTGACTGAGATGAATGCCGAAGAGTTCCTGCGCGCGGGTCGGCTGGGCGAGGCACAAGACGCCCTGGAGAAGGCAATCCGCTCGGACCCGTCGGATGCGAAACTGCGCGTCTTTCTCTTCCAACTTCTCGCCATTCAAGGGCAGTGGGAACGATCTCTCACCCAGTTGAGAGTGGCTTCACAACTCGACGCGATCAACCTCTTGATGGCTCAGATGTATGGGGCGATGGTCAATTGTGAGATCCTGCGAGGTCATATATTTGCGGGCGAGCGGACCCCACTAATCTTTGGCCGGCCGGCCCCTTGGATGGGCCTGCTGGTCCAGGCCAACGTTCTGGCGGCCCAAGGCGGCTTCGAGTCTGCGGCCCAGTTGAGAGCAGAGGCCCTCGACGCGGCGCCGGCCATCGCGGGAAACGCAGACGGCCAGGACTTCGAATGGCTTGCCGACGCGGATTCCCGCCTGGGGCCCATGCTCGAAGCGGTCGTGGACGGCAAGTACTACTGGGTTCCCTTTGAGGCCATCAAGGCAATTCAGATCAGCCCGCCCAAGGAGTTGTGCGATCTGGTCTGGGCCCCTGCGAGCTTCACGTGGATCAACGACGGCCAGTCGCAAGGCTTCATCCCGACCCGCTATCCGTATTCCGAGGCAAGCGAGGACGATGCCGTGCGCCTGGCTCGCAGAACCGAATGGATCGAGAAGCCGGCGCAGACGTTCTTCGGTCTCGGGCAGCGCATGTTCGCTACCGACGTACAGGAGTACCCTATCCTGAACCTCCGTCGGATCGACCTGCATCACGCGGGCGGTTGCGCCGAGACGCAGGAGAGCCAAAATGGCTGAGCTGATGCCGAAGGAACTCCTTCAGCCGTGCCTGCTGGATCGGCTGACGGACAACGACCCGCAAAACCCCCGCGAGGGGCGGAGCGACCGCGTCGTATCCTTCAAGCAGTTTCGACAAGCCGTTCTCCGCGACATGAGGATGCTGTTGAATTCCAAACGACGGCCGCCTGAGGACCCCATCTATGGCTTCGAGGGTGCGGCCAAATCCGTCTTGAACTACGGTATTCCCGAGGTCTACGGTCATACGGCCTCTCTGATCGAGCCGGCGGAACTGGAGAAGCTCATCCGGCAGGTCATCGAAACCTTCGAGCCGCGAATCGCGCCGAGTTCCCTGGCGGTGCGGGTCATCGCGCCCCAGCAATCCGGGGCCGTGCGATCCCTCACGTTCGAGATCACCGGCGACCTGTGGGCTCACCCTGCGCCCGATCACCTGCTTATCGAGACCGAGGTGGACCTCGACAGCGGCCATTGTTCCTTGAAAGGTGAGACCGTTGGATAGGGCGATGCTCGACCTCTACAACCGTGAGCTGGCGTACCTGCGGGAGATGGGGGCGGAATTCGCGAGGGAGTACCCCAAGATCGCAGGTCGTCTCGGCGGCCTCGACGATTTCCAGGGTTGTCCCGATCCGTTTGTCGAGCGCCTGCTCGAAGGGTTCGCCTTTCTGTCGGCGCGAGTCCAGTTCAAGCTGGAGGCGGAATTCCCGCGGTTCACTCAGTCCCTGCTGGGCACGGTATACCCCGACTATCTGTCGCCGACGCCGTCCATGTGTCTGCTTCAGTTCGAGCCGGATTGGCAGGAGCCCGGGTTGACGAGCGGGTTCACCATCCCACGCGATTCCGCACTCCTGAGCTCGTTGGGCAAGACCGAACAGACACGATGCGAATACCGCACGGCCCATGAGACGGTTCTCTGGCCGTTGCGGATCGCCATGGCGAACTACTACGTGCGGGAGTTGGGCTCGCTGGAGATCGACGATGCGTCGAAGGCAAAGGCCGGCCTGCGGATCAGAATTCAGACGGTCGGAGCGATGCCCCTGCGCGAGTTGAAGCTGGATTCGCTCCCGTTTCACTTGGTCGGGCTCGGGGAGACTCCCACCCAGATCTACGAGGAACTGTTCGCCAACGCAGTGGACATTGTACTGCAACCGGCGACGAAACCCGTCCGTTGGCGGCATCATCTGGGCGTTTCCTCGATCCGCCCGGTCGGCTTCGACAGGGACGAGAGTCTTCTGCCCTACGATTGCCGATGCTTCAGCGGGTACCGGCTTCTGCGCGAGTACTTTGCGTTTCCCCAGCGGTTTCTCTTCTTCAAACTGACGGGTCTGCAAGAGGCGCTGCAGCGGTGTAATGAGGATTCCCTCGACCTTGTCATCCTGTTCCGACGCGCCACTCTGATGCTGGAGAACGCCGTCAGTGCGGACAACTTCCGGCTGTTCTGCACGCCGGCGGTCAACATCTTCCCCAAGCGGCTGGATCGGGTCGCGGTGACCTTCCGGGACTCCGAGTTTCACGTCGTGCCGGATCGCACGAAGCCGCAGGACTTCGAGATCTACAAAGTCCTGAGTGTTGCCGGGTACGGGGAAAGCGCCGCTCAATCGCTGACGTTCATGCCCTTCTACGCGGCCAAGCATCCCGGCCTGGGACAAACCCAGGCCTACTTCCTGACCCATCGACTCCCGCGCGTGCAGTCCCAGCGAGAGCGGCTGCGAGGAGCGAGATCTCGCAGCTACTCGGGCAGCGAGGTCTTCTTATCCCTGGTCGATGCCACTGCCGCTCCCTACAGCGGCGAGATCAAGCAGCTTGGCGTCGAAGCGCTTTGCACGAATCGCGATTTGCCCCTTCACATACCCATGGGGATGGGTACGACAGATTTCACGATGGAAAAAGCGGCGCCCTATCGGTCGATCCGCTGCCTGGGCGCTCCGACGGCGCCGTGTCCGTCCCACGCGGAAGGGGAAATCTCCTGGCGGGCCATCAACCATCTTTCGCTGAACTACCTCTCTCTCACCGACGAGCGCGAGGGCAAAGGGGCGTCCGCTCTTCGCGACATACTCAAGCTCTATTGCACGCCAGGGGACCCTCATGGACCCAAGCAGATCGATGGGATACAGTCCATCGATTGTCGGCCCATCATACGCCGGATGAGCACGCCCCGAGCAGCGTCTTTCGCACGCGGCGTCGAAGTCACGGTGACCTGCGAGGAGGCCGCGTTTGCCGGGATCGGCGTATTCCTGCTCGGTGCGGTCCTCACCCGGTTCTTCGCCAACTACGTTTCCATCAATTCGTTTGCGGAGACGGTGATTCGAACGGTAGAGCGTGGAGATATAATACGATGGCCCGCCCAACCGGGCCTGCGGTCACTGCTGTGATACAGGCTCTCCAAGACACGCCCCATTGCTTCGATTTCTTCCAGGCGGTGCGCTGGTTGGAGAATCGGTCCAGGAGTCTTCCGCGTGTCGGACAATCTCACCGACCCCAGGAAGACACGGTCAGGTTCCACCAGCACGTCACCCTCGGTTTTCCTCCTTCGACCCTGCACGCCTGTCGCGAAGAAACCGACGCCGACAGGGCTTCGTTGGATCTGTGGGTCAACTTCCTCGGCCTGCTCGGCCCGGACGGGCCGATGCCCCTGCCCATAACGGAATACGTCTACGACCGCCTGGAGAACTACAACGACACGGCCCTGGCCGCCTTCCTGGACATCTTCAATCATCGGATGATATCGCTGTTCTACCGGGCATGGGCCCGTTGCCAGCAGGCGGTCAGCCATGACCGTCTGGACGATGATTGGTACGCAGACTACGTGGGGAGCTTCCTGGGAATCGGAGTCCGATCCTTCCACGGCAGAGACGCATTGCCCGACGATCTGAAACTCTACTATGCCGGCCGCCTGTCTTGTCCGACCCGGAATGCAGAAGGTCTGCAAGCGATTCTCGAGGACAGCCTTGGACTGCCCGTCGTCATCGAGGAGTTCGTCGGACAGTGGATCCGCCTGTCGCCACAGGAGCAATCCAGGCTGGGGGCGTCTGCCGCCAACTCCTGTCTCGGAGTCACGTCCATCGTCGGATCACGATTCTGGGAGTGCCAGCACAAATTCCGGATCCGAATCGGACCGATGAGCTATGCGCGCTACAGGACGCTCCTGCCGGGAGGCAATCGGTTGCGGCAGTTGGCAGACTGGGTGAGGTTCTACGCGGGAGACGAGTTCGGATGGGAGATGCAACTCGTTCTCAAGAAGCGCAAGGTTCGCCCGGTATCCCTCGGCCGAAACGGACGCCTGGGATGGTCCTGCTGGCTCAACACTCGGTGCCCGGAAAAGGACCCGGACAATCTTGTGCTCAGGCAATCGGGAGCATAGAATGGGTGAAACGTCGCACATTCGGCCTCGGGTCCGGCAGGTTCGCTGCGGGGATTTCGACAGGCCATGACAATGGGAGAGAAGGATGGCTGAGATTCACAAACGTGACCTTATCGAGGCGTCGCACCGGCTCCGAATGGTGCAGAGGGACTTCGCCGATAATGACGAACCTCAGCAGAAGGAGTATCTCTGCGAGGAACTGGAGCGGCTCCTGGCGCCCGTCCCGTTCGGTGAACGGGCCGAGTTCCTGCGGGAGCTTCTGGAGCGATTCCCTGCACGACAGACACAGACGCTCGGCGGGGTCGGTGCGACCGCCGGCTCGAGCGGGGCCCCACAACGCGCAGCCGGGGAGCCGATGGAATGGGTGGACGCGCTGATCGAAGGGCTCCCTTCCCTGTCTGAGGATCAGAAAAAGGCGGTCATCGACCGGCTTCAGGAAGTCGTTGCGGGATCGCAGCAAAGCGAGAAGACGCCGGCTCAGCCTGCGACGGATATCCGCGCGACCTTGCAGCTTGCGTCCGATGCCGCGATGCATCAGGAGCGATTCGGCGAGCTGGCCAATCTGCTCGCCGAGTTCGTGGTCAAGACCGAGCAACTGACCGTCGCCGTGTGGGGCAAGATAGCGAGCAAGTCCTCGATCCGGCCTCCCAAGCAGACCAGGAAACTCGCGGGGAAGTTCCTGAGCGGAGACGACAGCCGTCCGGAGGAGCTGGTCAAGGACCTGCAGTTGCTTCTGGAGTTCGCCACGGCCATCATGACCGCCGCCAGCAGGGCCGGCGAGGAGGTCGCGAGACGCTACTGGCGCCGGTTGTCGCCCGAAGCCATCCGGTCCCTCGTGGACATGGAGCAGAATCGCCTGCGAGACAGCCTGGTCAGTAAGGACGTCCGCTGCTGGCGAAAGTATTGTGAGCTTATCCTGGAAAACGGCGCCGAACACATCGAAAGAGAAATCGAATCCGCCATGGCGGATTACGCCGAGGCGTTCGTAAGAGGGTTGGAGCGATTGAGCTAAGGGGACAGGCGGCTTATGACTGACAGTCCGATTCACTGGTACGAAGGGCTTTTCCTTCAACCGCATCATCTGCAGTCCATGCAGAGGCATCTTGCAGGGGCACTCGCCGCCGAACGATGTCGTCTATGGGCGTATCCGTATGGCGTCCTGAAGATGCGGCTGTCCAACGCGGATTTGGAGAACTATCGAGTCCGATTCGATGAACTCCACGTGATCATGCCCAGCGGGCTCGAACTGTGCGTTCCGGAGAACGCGGATATCCCTTCGATCAACATCAAGGAGGCGCTCGCGGCCGGCAACGGTTCCCTCCTCATCAGTATCGGCGTCCCGATCTGGCAGCCGGCCGGGAAGAATGTCATCGACGGCGGCGACAAGGAGGACTGGCGCACCAAGCGACTCTACCGCACCGCTGAGGTCGAGGTCGCCGACGAGAACACGGGGGAGAATCCACAGGTCGTCCGGGTCCGTCGGGTCAATGCCAGGCTCCTGCTGGGACAGGAAGACCGTTCCGACCTGGAAGTCCTTCCTCTGGCGAGGGTGGTTCAGGCCGTCGGCGATGACGCGGGATTCCCCCGACAGGAGGCGACGTATGTCCCGCCTTGTCTGATCATCAACGGCTCCGCCAAGTTGCGAGACGTCATCCGGGACGCCTCAAGCCAGGTGCTCGCCGGTCGCAGCGAACTGGTTCTCCAGACTACTCGCGGAGGCTTCAGCACGGACCATCTGCGCGGCGTTCAGTTCGAGCAGTTGCTTCGTCTGAGGACGTTGAACCGGTGGGGAGCGTTGCTCGAATCGCTGAGCGGCGTCCTGGGAAAGGTGCCGCCATTCGAAATCTACATCTACCTGAGACAGCTTCTGGCCGAGCTGGCGGCGCTTCGCCCGGACCGCGACGCATTTGACGTGCCTCCGTACGACCACGACAACCCGCTTCCGTGCTTCGACGAGCTGTCTCGCAGGATTCGTTCCCTGCTCCAGGGCACCGTCGAAGCCAAATTCCTCAAGGCGTCGTTTGCCAGAGACGAGGAATTGGGCTGCATGTGCGCGGCCCTGGACGAGGAGGCCCTCTCGCGACCCAACGAGTATTACCTGGCAATCAAAACGAAGTGGGACCCGAAACAGCTCGCCTCGCTGGCCGAGGACCGGGACAAGTTCAAACTGATGCCGCGTGGTCTTGCCCATCAGCGAATCTACGGGATCCGACTTGCTTATGAAGCCTATCCCCCGGTCGAGCTGCCGGCGGAGATCGGACTGTGCTATTTTCGCCTGATGCGGCATGAGAGCGGGCGCATGTGGGAACGAGTCGTGCAGGAGAAGGCCCTTGCGGCCACGTGGCCGGACGTCGAGTCGAGCGATTTTCGCCTGACGCTCTACATGACCGTGCCGTGAAACGGAGAGACAGGACATGAGGTTAGTAACTCTGTGTGAGCCGCTGTTTCAGTACGTCTGCCGTCTGAACCGGTCCGCCGCGAAGGGCTGCACGCTGCCGCTCGAGAGAGTGCGCGCCGATATTCAACGCCTGTTCGAGGACATCCGTCACGAGGCGTCGAGTCGTCCCGATCTTGCGGCGCAATACGAGAGGATCAAGCTGCCGCTGACGTTCTTCGTGGACTTCGTGATTCGAGAGAGCAACCTGAGCTTCCGGACGGACTGGACTCCTCTGGCTTACGACTTCAACGAGCTGGCGGGAGATGAGAAATTCTTCGAGCTGCTCGAATCCGACATGACGGACCCGAGCGACGGCGCAGCCGAACGATTGGCTGTCTACTATACGTGTCTCGGCCTGGGCTTCACGGGCCTTTATGCCAGAGAGCCCGACACGATCCGTCGACTGGCCGGACGCATCTCGGGACGAATCTCCCGGTTCATGGATGCCGATACGCGGGCCAGGATCTGCCCCCAGGCCTACGAGCACACGGACGCCCGCGACTTCACGGAACCGCCGGGGACGAAGCTGGTCGGCATCGGCATCGCCCTGGTCGGGCTGCTGATCGTGTGGTTCGTTGCGTATTTCCTGCTCTTCTCTTCCGTTTCGGACAGGATAGACGAGCATCTTACAGCGATCCTGAACCGCGGCGCGACTGCCCAATCGACGGATGGAAACGGACGCGGTGCTCTATAATGTAATAAGGATGTGTTCACATGGCGGTGGAACCGGCACATTTCAAAAACCTCCCTGGTCCCCTGCGTATCGGTGTGGCCCTCGCGGCCGCCGGGGGGCTGTTGGCCGGGATCTGGGTCATCACGAATGAGTTGCCGCCTGCGGCCCGCAGCAAAGCGGTTCTCGGAGTCACCCTGGGGATCATGGCGGTTGGCCTGCTCCTGGTTCTCTACGCTCAGCTTGTGAAATGGCGCAAGGCACACCACGCCAAGCCGATGGAGCAGCAGGTGCTCCGAAGCGCCGGCGCGGGACGGCAAGGCATCAGCGACCCCCAGCAACTGGCGAGAATCGACGATCTCCGCAAGAGATTCGAGGACGGCATCGCGACGTTTCGCGCCGCAGGCAAGAGTCTGTACAGCCTGCCGTGGCATGTGATTCTCGGCGAGCCCGGCTCCGGCAAGACCGAGGCCATCCGCCATTGTGGCATCGGGTTCCCGCCGGGCCTGCACGACCGCTGCCAGGGCGTCGGCGGCACGATCAACATGAACTGGTGGTTCACGGATCACGGGGTTATCATTGACACCGCAGGCAGACTGATGTTCGAGGAAGCCAGCAGCGGCGGCACGCAGGAATGGAGGGAGTTCCTGTCCCTGATGAGGAAGTCCCGCCCGAACTGCCCGATCAACGGCACCCTGCTGGTGATTCCATGCGACAGCCTGATTCGCGACAACGCCGACGAGATCGAACGAAAGGCGTCGCAGATCGCACAGCAATTCGATGTGATTCAAAGGACGCTGGACGTTCGCTTCCCGGTCTACGTGGTGGTGACCAAGAGCGATCTGATCAACGGTTTCCGCGAGTTCTTCGACGGGATCTCCGATCCCCAGTTGCAGCATCAGATCCTCGGCTGGTCCAATCCGATGGAGCTCGACGAAGCCTACGACTCCCGTTTCGTGGACAAGTACCTGGATGAGATGAAAACCCGCCTGTTTCGAACGCGACTGACGCGCATGGGCGAGCTTCTGGGCAGTGAGTCGGATGAACAGGAGAAACCCGCGACGGATGCGTTGTATGCATTTCCCCATGCCTTCGAGCAACTGGGCCCGCGGCTCAAACGCTACCTGGACCTGATCTTCACGGTGGGCAGCCAGTGGTCGTGCAAGCCGCTGTTCTTCCGAGGGATCTACTTCACGTCCTCCATGCAGGAAGGCGCCGCGCTCGATGAGGACCTCGCGGCGGCGCTGGGCGTCTCGGTCGAATCCCTGCCGGAAGGACCCGTCTGGAGACGGGACCGCGCCTACTTCCTGAGAGACCTGTTCACGACGAAGGTCTTTCGCGAGTCGGGACTCGTGACTCGGGCAACGAACGCACGCAAGCTGTATGCACGCCGGAGGGCGGCGGTCATGGGCTGTGCAGCGGTGAGCCTCCTCGTGTTGATCGCTTTGACGATCTACGGCGGCTTTCAGTTCCGACGAAGCGTCGGCGCTCTGCAACACGTGCTCGAGCCCGCTGTGAGCAAGACGGACCCTGTTGCACTCGTGCAGCGTTCCCGTCTCAATGAGTACTTCTACAAGGGAGACGGCGATCTGAGCAACGGAACGCCTCTGTATGCGTATTTCTCCGATCTCGCGGCACAGGCGGTCGACTGGGGACAGAGCAAGAGCATTCCATGGCTCTTCCGTCCGGCCGTGCAACTGAAAGACTTCGGCAATCGATTGCACGAGGCCGCAAGAAAGGTGTATTTGATGGGTGTCCTGCAACCGCTGGTCGAACCGACGAGCGAGAGGCTGCCCGCGACCATCGATCCTACGTGGACCTTGGAAGACAGTCAGACGCGCGTCCTGTACTCCCTGATTGCCCTGCGAGCGAGGCAGTCCTTTGATCCGCAGTCGGCCGGGGCATTGCTTGACTCCCTCATGGAGTACGTGCAACCCGAGCAGGCCGAACACTACGCAGAGCACAAAACCGCACTGGTCGATCCTCTCTTGAAACTCTACGAGGAGAAGCCGCCCTACCGGGACTTTGATGGTGCGATGGTGGCTCGGATCGACAACGCGATTGCCGCCGGCGTGGGGGCGTTCAACGCTTATTGGTCCGGCCCGGGAGGCACGCCGCCCGGTGTGAATCCCGTCACGGAAGTCGTTCGTTGTCTGACGGGTGTGAGTCTGACTGGAGGAGCCAGGGAAACGGAGAACTTCGCCGACTGCGAAGAGCGGTTCATCGAGAAGTACTCCGCCGTCGATCCGAATGTCGAGCGGTCGGAGGAACAAGGGAGACAATTGAAGGAGGATTTCCTCAAGCTCCAGAGCGCAAAACTCCGCGTCGACCAGGCCAAGATCGGCCTGGATCGCAACTCCTCCCTTCGACAGGCATGGCTGGCCCCGATGCAAAAGCACTCGGAGATCCTGAAGAAGAGCTACGCGGAACTCATGAAGGCTTTCTCGGAAGGCGTATCGGATGTGAATCAGGTGGATCCGAACCTGATGACGCAATACCGGACTCTCCAGGCTGGTCTCAAGATCTGCATGGACAGACTCAGCGACCCGAATCGTGACGGTCAGCTCGGCGCCGCGGACGAAGGTTTCTGGGCCGACGGCTTGTACGATCTGCGTTTCCGAATGTATGAAAGCGATGTGAACTGCATCGAGATGCTTCGAGAGACGGAGGAAAGGGTCAAAGACCTCGATTCGCTGACCGAGGCCATCCAAACCACGAGACTGTCCGTGCAGGAAGGAGAAGCGAAGCTGCAGGCCGTGCTCAAGTCGCACGCGGGCCGTCTTCGCGTCACAGAGGGGCACGACGCGGCCATCTCGCTTTTGCGAAATGCCGACCGAACGTTCTGCAAGAGAGCCGTCCAATGGTGGCTCGACAACCTGCCGCGCGATGCGTCATCCCTTGAACGTCGCATCGCGAGAGACGGAGGCGACCCATACAATTTGACGGCGACGGCTGTGGTGTTCTCCGCCTGGGACAGCATGAACAGAGACTGCCAGATCCGCTGGATGCCCGCGGAGATGCAGAAACGGCTCCAGCAGGTGTCTCGGGAATACGCAACCTATGCCCGCGCCTACATAGACCATTGTCTCGTCGTCCGCGGGCGAGAGATGTTGAAGGCCGACATTCCGGACACGGCCAACTGGAAGACCCTCCACGAATGGCTGAGCAAGCAGGACCCGACGGAGAAATTCAAGTGGCTGGAGTCCTGCCATAGGGGATTGAAAGGTTACCTGACGCCTGTGGAGCGTTACCCGCACGGCAGCGAAGCACCGACCCAGTTCAACGAAGAATGGGCGTCTCTGTACAACAATTTCGATCTGATGAAGTACAGGGATATCCTCAAGGCGTGGCAATCGCTGAGCGAAGACCCACAGAGTGCCCGCGCCGTCATACTGGGGTTTAAGCCCGGCGCGTTCCTTCAGGGATACTTTCTCTCCGTCTCGAATCCGCTGATGGCGTCGCCTGACTTCTACTGGTATGAGCTGGCCGTCGCGTCGCTCGCCGTGCTGGCGGACGAGATGGACAGGGATTCCGTGCGGGAGCTGGATGCGATCAAACCCTGTGCGATCAAGTTTCCCCTGGAGAGGCTGGCAAACGAAGACTTGATCGCACAAGACGTCGATCGCATCTTCCGGTACTCGGAGCGGTTCCTTTCGGGGACCTACGGTGAGGGAATGCTCGGCGACGGAGCGAAGACGGGCGACGGCAGAATCGACAATCTGATCGAACGGCTGCGGACCGTGGCGGAACCTCCGACCTGGATTCGCAAAGTCGATGTCCTTCCGCCGGTAAGAGACAAATACTGGTGCCAGGTGTACGCAGTCGAAACGACGCCCGCGAGCCTCGTCCGCAGAGTGGTGATCACGAAGGGTCCTGAATCCACCATGGGGTCCAGCAACGCGCCGGCAAATGAATCCGTCGTTTGGAACGACATGGCGCTCAACACGAAGCCCGTCGGCAAGCCGTTGAGCTACGACTGTTCCGACGACGCCATTCAGTTGACCTTCTGGGACAACTGGGAGGAAGGCAAGGCGAAACTCGTGGAGGCGGCGAAACTGTTCAAAGGTCCCTGGGCGTGGCACCGGATGCTGGAAGAGCACGGCTTCGATGCGGATAATTCGACCTACAACTTCGAACACGGCATCCGATACAAGGGATCGCTGGTTACCGTCAAGATCCAACTGCGATTCTACAAGGATCGGGCTTGTACGGGCTCGCCCATCCGGATCTTCCCTCCCGCGCCCTGAGTGGGCCGATGGACGACTCTGCCGACGCGAACGAACGTGAAGGTATAATGGAATGGATTCACTGTTCAAACGAATCAAACAACGGCTGGGCGGCCGGGGGGCATCTCCCGAGACCGCGCGCGTCGTTGTAGCCGCATTCGGCAAGCATCCCGCCTGGGATGACCACATGGACGACATCGGCCTTCAGACGCCGGCTCTCGTCGCCATGAAACGGGCCCTCTACGTCGAGGGCATCGGAAAGAACATCGACAATGGAAAATGGGCCCAGCTGGAGTCCACCGGTTCCGCGATAGAATTCGGCCACACGTTCGTATGGCGCAGGGATGACGATACGATCGCCGGCCGGCTGTGGCCTTCGCGCGACGGCCCGGGCCGCACCAATTATCCGATGGTCGTCTGCGTACATGGTCTGCACGTGCCCTTGCGCTGGGTCTACGACTGCGTCTTGCCTCGTCTGTCCCGCATCGAGACGGAATGTCGAACCAGCAGCACCGCAAGTGACGTTCGCGCCTGTCTGGCCGCATGTCAGGGAGAATTGCTGACGATGCTTCCCCCTTCCGCTCCCGTCGCGGAGGGGTCCTGGGAGCAGGGGGGGGCAATCGCCCGACTCGCGGACTGCACCGCGTTGGGCTCGGATAAGCAGGGTCTGATCCGCATCCTTTACCACATCGATCGCGAGATGTCGGACGGCCTGGTCTCTTGCGCCGGACCGGATGGGTGTCAACGTTCGGCTCACGCCCGCGTTCCCGCGTCGAGCGGCCACGGCACGGAACTCTCGATTGTGTGGACCCGTCTCCTGATCAAATGGTATGGACAACACACCGGCGTGCTCGTCATCATGCCCCGACAGGAGACCTGGCTCGACATCATTCTGGGCAACCCCTCCCCATCGCAACTGTATTGCCTGCGGGCCTCGTTCGATGCCTTGCCGCTCACGAGCACGGTTCCCTACAAGATCAGCGATCAGTTCATCGAGAAGCTGGGCCTGTAGAACGACGCAGCCGTCAGGGACCAACGAATGAGGACGGACCCGAGAGCGGCCGACTGATCCGGCCTTTTAGAGAAGTGACATTGGGGTCGCGGAGGAGTGGCCCCGTCTTCCTTGGTGACTTTCCCCTGATCTTGCGAGGTCCGCTTGTGAACTTCGTGGTTTGGAGATTGCTGCTTGTGCCTCGTCGCTCGAGTGGATTCCCGCGTTCCCCCCGATCGGGGCCTGCCCGCGACGTGATCGCGGGTCGAGGGTCCGTGTGGCGGGATGGACAGCGTACTGGGCCCGTTGCTGGTCCTTGTCTGGCGCGCAGGTCCTTCTTTCTTGGCCGCAGAGGCGGGACCCTTGGTGTTTCCGGCAGGAATACCTCGAAGAAACTGGGCGAATGGAACCGCAAGAGAAGAAAGAAGAACATGCAAGAGCGGCTACAGCACATGCGGGTTTCGCCTGTTGCGTTTTCGCCGTTCTTCGTGCCTTTGGGCTATGAGCGGTTCGGTTGAGGGCGGAGGCTGCGCCCGGTTGAGAATCCGATCCTGGACCGGTTGCCGGTCTGTGGGTGACGACCTGTGGGAAATCAACGGAATCTGCCGATACTCTCCTGCACATGCGCGAGGATGGGGTGGACAAGACGCCCCGGAATCGCTATCATCGAGCCGAATCCTCAGGGGTGATCCTCGACGTTCACTCGAAGTCCATGACCCTCGAAGTCTGCGACCCTGGCGGTGATTCGTCATACGATGAAGAACGGACACTACTTACAGCGTGGAGGTACGTCACGATGATCGATCCGGTACCGATCTCCCAGACCGGCTACAACAAACTGAAGCAGGAACTGGATCGGCTCCAGAACGAGGAGTTGCCGCAGGTCATGCAGCGGGTCGCGGAGGCGCGGGAGATGGGCGACTTGAAGGAGAACGGCGAGTACATCTCCGGGCGCGAGCAGCAGGGCTTCCTGGTCGGACGGATTCGGGAATTGAAGGGGATGCTGAGCCGGTCGGACATCATCGACTGCACGAAGGCGGACACGGACCAGGCCGGCTTCGGCACGGTCGTGACTCTGTTGAACCTCGATACCCAGGAGAAGGTGACCTACCGGTTGCTCGGTCCGGACGAAGCGGATTCCGAGAACGGGAGCATCTCCGTGCATTCGCCCATCGGGCGCGCGATCCTCGGGTACACGGTGGGCGAGCGGGTCTCGGTGACCATCCCTCGCGGCAACCGACACTTCGAGGTGGTGGACATCGCGAAGTCGCATATCGCGTAGACCGCGTGTCCGGCCGGGCAGCCGGGACACGCAGGGCAGAGGATGGATGGTGCGTGGTACGCACCCTACTGCGCCGTCCATCTGAAAATGGTGGGCAAACGTCGCGGACACCGTTTGGAATTCCGCCTTCAGGCGGGTGAAGACCGCGTAAACGCGGAACTCCGAACAGGCCATACGCCGATGAGCTGCCCACCGAATCAACGTGGACGGCGTACTACGATGGGTCCGGCGGATTGCCCAGGATGCGGCGCAGCTCGACGATCAAAGGCGGCAGATCGTGCTGTACGGTGTCCCACAGCACGTCCAGATCGATCCGGTCATAGCCGTGGACGAGGCGATTCCGCATTCCGCGAGCGTATTGCCACGGAATGGACGGAAACCGCTGCTGTCCCTCTTCGCTTACTCGCGTAGCGGCTTCGCCGACGATTTCGACTACTCGCACAAGGGCGTGTTGGAGCATTCGGTCTCGTTTGAGATCGTCGCGTCTCCTGCCCTGGACCATCTCGACGGCTTCCGATGCGTAGTCGAGCATGTGGTGCAGACGCACCATGTCATCATGCTGCGTCATACCATATCTCCGCTTCCGCGAGTACCTCTTGGCGAAAATAGTCCGAGAGGAATCCGGGGGTGTTCAGATCGACTTTTCGACCCAGCAGGTCGCCCAACTCGATTTCCATCCTCGCGAGTCCTAGCAAGCCGACTCTCGCATCCGGTTCGAACTCGACCAGGACGTCGACGTCGCTGTCGGGGCGGAAGTCGTCGCGCAGGACCGAGCCGAACAGCGCCAGTCGCTTGATGCGATTCTGCCGGCAGAAGTCGGCGATCTTGTCGTCCGGAATGTCGATCCGTGCTCTGGTCATGCTCGCCATTGTAGCAGGAACGACCGCTGGGGCAAGCCCCGCGCCGCCCGCTGCGTCTCAGTGGCGAATCATTCGCCCATGTTGTGGATTCCCGCGTTCGCGGGAATGACAAAGAGAAATTGCCTCACTGCCGGTTACGATGGCGAAGTGGCAATGCACAATCACAAATCGTAAATCATAAATCGCAAATATCCGGCCCTCCCGGCTTGTCAGTCGCTGTTGTCCAGGACGCTCATGAAGGCCTCTTGCGGGATCTGGACGGAGCCGACGCTCTTCATGCGTTTCTTGCCCTCTTTCTGCTTCTTGAGGACCTTCATCTTCCGCGTGACGTCGCCGCCGTAGAGCTTGGCCGTCACGTCCTTGCGGTAGGCCTTGATCGTCTCGCGGGCGATGATCTTGCCGCCGATGGCGACCTGGAGCGGGATCTCGAACTGGTGTCGCGGGATCGACTTGCGGAGCTTGGTGATGAGCTTGCGTCCTCGCGGCTCCGCGTTGCTGCGGTGTACGATCAGCGAGAGCGCCTCGACGGGCGTCCCGTTGACGAGGATGTCGATCTTGACGAGGTCGCCGGCCTCGAAGCCGGTGAATTCGTAGTCCATCGTCGCGTAGCCGTGACTGATGCCCTTGATGAGATCGTAGAAGTCGTAGACGATCTCCGCCAGCGGCGCCTTGTACTCCATCATAACGCGGGTCGGACTGAGGTAGTCGGTCTTGATGAGCTTGCAGCGGCGGGCCTCCGCGAGTTTCATGATGCCGCCGATCGTGTCGTTCATCGTGATGATTTCGAGCTTGACGAAGGGCTCGCGGATCTCCTCGATGTTGCTGCGGTCGGGCAGCTCGCTGGGCGCGTCGATCCGCTTGACCGTGCCGTCACGAAGGACGATTTCGTAGCTGACGGTCGGCGCGGTCTGGACGACGTCGATGTCGTTCTCGCGTTCGAGACGCTCCTGGATGATCTCCATGTGCAAGAGGCCCAGGAATCCGCAGCGGAAGCCGAAGCCGAGGGCCTGCGAGTTCTGCGGGATGAAGGTGAAGCTGGCGTCGTTCAGGGCGAGCTTGTCGAAGGCGGCGCGGAGGCGCGGGTACTCGGTGTTGTTGCCGGGGTAGAAGTCGGAGAAGACCATCTGCATGGGCGGCTTGTAGCCCTTCAGCGCGTCCGGGGCTGGGCGGAGGTCGTCGGTGATCGTGTCGCCGATGCGGACGTTGGCGAGGTCGCGGATGTTGGCGATGACGTAGCCGACCTCGCCGCAACCGAGCTGATCGACCGGCTTCATGTCCGGCTTGAACTTGCCGAGCTCAGTGATCTGGTAGGCGAAGCCGGTGCCCATGAGTCGGATTCGCTGGCGGGTCTTCAGGGTGCCGGAAAAGACGCGGACGTAGCAGATGACGCCGCGATAGTCGTCGTACTGGCTGTCGAAGATCAACGCACGGGGGGGCTCATCCAGGCGGTCGACGGGCGGCGGCAGGAGCATGCAAACCGCGTCGAGCAAGTCCTGCACGCCGAGACCGCTCTTGGCGCTGATGTGGAAGCACTCGTTGCGCCGGATGCCGAGCACGTGCTCGATCTCTTCGGCAACCAGATCCGGCTGCGCCGCCTGCAAGTCCACCTTGTTGATGACGCCCAGAATCTCCGCTCCGGCCTCGGTCGCCAGATACGCGTTCGCCAGCGTCTGCGCCTGAATTCCCTGCGTCGCATCCACGACCAGCAGCGCCCCTTCGCACGCCGTCAACGCTCTGGACACTTCGTACGAGAAGTCAGTATGGCCTGGGGTGTCGATCAGGTTGAGCATGTAGGGCTGGCCGTCGTGGATGTATTCCATCGTGACGGCGGAGGCCTTGATGGTGATGCCGCGCTCGCGCTCGATGTCCATGCTGTCGAGGATCTGGTCCTTGGCCTGACGCTCGGTGATGGTGCCGGTCAACTCCAGCATGCGATCGGCGAGCGTGCTCTTGCCGTGGTCGATGTGTGCAACGATTGAAAAATTCCGAATGTTCCGAATATCCATAGGTTCCGTCAATCCAGAGCCGCAAAATCGCAAAGAATCGTATCGGCAATCGGCAAAGCCCTTCGCGTGAGTCGAACCGTCCGATCCGTTACCTCCATCAGACCCAGCTTGCCGTACCGTTCAATCGGCTCAGCGAAGGTCCGCATCGCGTCGCGTCCGGTCCGCCTTTGGAACTCCGTCAGGTCGATCCCCGCCCGCCGCCGCAGATTCAACACCGCTGTTTCACAGGCCGCGTCGGTCTCACTCACCGCGTGCACCTCGGCCGGCGCCGTTTCTCCTCGCTCCACCGCTGTCAAGTATCGCTCGACATCCGCATCATTCGTGATTCGCCGGCCTTCGGCGCTCGGGCCGCTCGTCAGATGCGAAGCCGCCGCCGGGCCAATACCCACATACGGCCGATTCGCCCAATACCCCAGGTTGTGTCGGCACTCGAATCCCGGCTTGGCAAAGTTGGAGACCTCGTACTGTGCGAGTCCCGCCTGCTCCAGTCGCTCGATAGTCCACTCGTACATCGCCCGGTCGATCTCCTCATCCACTGCCATCAGCCTTCCGTCGCGTCGCTCGGCCTCGAAGGCGGTGCCCGCCTCGAAACTCAGGCTGTACGCGGACACATGCTCGATATCCAGTTCGATGGCCGCCTCCAAACCCGTTTGCCAATCCGCCGGCGTCGAGCCGGGGATTGCAAAGATCAGGTCCAGTCCGACGTTCTCAAAACCCGCCTGTCGAGCCAGTGCCACCGCCGACCCGATCTGTTCGACCGAGTGCGCCCGGCCCAGCAGCTTCAGCTCTCGCGTCAAAAACGACTGCGCCCCGAACGAGAGCCGATTCACTCCGGCCGTCCGCAGCGCCGTCAGCAGTTCGACATTCACCTGACCGGGATTGCACTCGACGGTGAACTCCTCCGCCTGCTGGCATCGCTCGCGGACCGCGCCGGCCAGCCGGACCAGTTCGCCCGCAGGCAGCGCGGTCGGACTGCCCCCGCCGATGTAGGCAGTGCGGAATTCGATCCCGTCGCAGTGGTCCAGCTCCCGCAACAGTCCATCCACCAGCCGGACGGGGCTGACCCGATCGGCCGGCACGGAATAGAACCCGCAATACCGGCACTTGCTCCGGCACACCGGCACGTGGACGTAGAGCCCTTCAGGTTCGACCAGGCGGTCGAACCTGGAATTGATTATTGATGATTGACGATTGATGATCGGGGTTGAATCCGCCTCACGCGCAACGCATGACGGACGACGCAACCCGCAAGTTGTTGGTCCGGTAGCCAGTTCTGCCATTGACATCTTTCCAAGGGATCAAGAGGACTTCCGATGGCACACAAATCAAGTAGTATAGCGAATCCCGGCGGTTCTGGCAAGGCCTTGCCGCCGTGAACAGCGATGAGGCGTCTGCGCCGGCTTCCGGGCGTCAGAGCCCCTCCGATCCGGATTTGTCCTGTGCGCAGGCAGTTCGTTTGTAGTGACGCCGGGAGGCGTTCAGTAGCACGGGCATCCTGCCCGTGTACAAGAGTAGGATTCATGGGCGCTCGCACTCACGGGCAAGATGCCCGGGCTGCTTCTCATACACGTTCTGAGAAATCGTCTGGCCAGACGGGACCCGGCATCCTCAGAACTTCGATGACAAGTCGCTTGGGTCGTTATATAAAGGTATTCACGGCATTGCTTCTGATGGCACGCTGTGGTTTCGTCGCGTTGGAGAGGTGTCAAATGCGCAGAGAACTGAGCCGTCGCGAGTTCCTCCAGACTGTGAGTTCCGCTGCATGGAGGTCTACGCCGCGATGATCGACGCGATGGACCAAGGCATCGGACGCGTCGTCGCCGAGCTCAAGAGGCAGGGGGCGTTCGAGAACACGCTGATCCTGTTCCTGCAAGGCAACGGCGGTTGCGCCGAGGGCATGGGCCGGGCGGCGAACGTCAACACGAGGTGGGTCGATGACTTCCAGAACCCCGGGCCGATGGGTCCGGATGATCTTCAGCCGAAGTCTTCGCCGCCGATGAGAACGCGCGACGGCCGACCGGTGCGGGGCGGGCCGACGACGATGCCCGGCCCGGCGGACACCTACATCGGCTATGGCCGCGACTGGGCCAATGTCTCGAATACGCCCTTCCGCGAGCGAGCCATCTTCTGGGAACACGAGGGAAACCGGGTGGTTCGCCAGGGCAAATGGAAACTGGTATCGAAGCATCCCGGCGGCTGGGAGCTATACGACATCGACGCCGACCGCACGGAGATGCACGATCTGGCGTCGGAGAATCCGGAGAAGGTGCAAGAGTTGACGGCGCTGTGGGGAGGCTGGGCCCAGCGCTGCGGCGTGCAACCCTGGCCGTTGAAAAAGCCCGGATGGGAGTATGCCCTGACGGGCACACTACGAACGGAGGAACATCAGTCCACGCTTGGAGAACCGTGACATGCGAAAAGAGCTGAATCGTCGTGAGTTTCTCAAGGTCGCGGGTCTGGCAGCCGTGGGAATCGCCGTGCCGGGATGTACCAGCGCGCTGCGAGCATCCGCGGACAGGAATGCGAGTCGTACGCCGAACTTCATTGTGATCTTCATCGACGACATGGGCTATGCCGACGTGGGCTGCTTCGGGGCCAACGGCTACGAGACGCCGAACATCGACCGTCTGGCCGCCGAGGGGGTGCGATTCACGGATTTCTACGCCGCCGCGTCGTCGTGCACGCCGTCGCGGGCTGCGCTCGTGACGGGCTGTTATCCGCAGCGCGTCGGGCTGCCGCACGTGCTCGGGCCGGAGGCGAGAATCGGCATCAGCGACAAGGAAACGACCATCGCCGGGATGCTCAAGCCGTTGGGCTATGCGACGGCCTGCTACGGCAAGTGGCACCTGGGCCATCATCGCCAGTTCCTGCCGACCCGGCACGGCTTCGATGAGTACTTCGGCCTGCCCTACTCGAACGACATGTGGCCCAAGCACCCGGAGAACCCGACGGGTTATCCCGACCTGCCGCTGGTCGAGGGCGAGCGAGTGGTCGCCTACGATCCCGACCAGACGCAACTGACGACGTGGTATACCGAGCGAGCGGTGCGATTCATCGAGAAGAACCAGGACCGCCCGTTCTTCCTGTACCTGCCGCACTCGATGGTCCACGTGCCGCTGCACGTCTCGGACAAGTTCAAAGGCAGGTCCAAGCGGGGCCTGTTCGGCGACGTGGTCATGGAGATCGACTGGTCCGTCGGCCAGATCGTCTCGACGCTCCAGCGTCTCGGGCTCGACAAGGACACCATGGTCCTGTTCTGCTCGGACAACGGCCCCTGGCTCAGCTACGGGGACCATGCCGGCTCCGCCAAGCCGCTCCGCGAGGGCAAGGGCACCACGTTCGACGGCGGCCAGCGAGAGCCCGCGATCTTCTCGTGGCCCGGTCGGATTCCGGGCGGGCGGGTCTGCCGCGAGCCAGTCAGCACGATGGATGTGCTGCCGACCATCGCCCGCCTCGCGGGCGCGTCGCTGCCCGAGCACAAGATCGACGGCAAGGACATCTGGCCGGTCATCGCGGGCGCGCCCGGCGCCAAGAGTCCGCACGAGGCGTTCTTCTACTATCAGGGCTGGGCGCTCGAAGCGGTCCGCAGCGGCCAATGGAAGCTGCACTTCTCGCACGGCTACCGCACGCTGGCCGGTCGTCCCGGCGGGACGGGCGGCATCCCCGCCAAGTACGAGCAGGCCAAGACCGACCTGGCCCTTTACGACCTGGAGAACGACATCGGCGAACAGCACAACGTCGCAGACGAGCGTCCGGACATCGTGACACGACTCCAGGAGCTTGCCGACGCAGTGCGCCAGGACCTCGGCGACTCGGCAGCCAAGATCGAGGGTACGGGCCGACGACCATCAGGCAGAATCTGAAAGGGACAACCATGAAGAACGCCATGACGCGACGAGAACTGATTCGCTGGGCCGGCATGGGGGCGGCGGGTGTGGCGCTGGGGAACGCTCTCGGCGTCACACGACTGCTCGGCGCAGAAAGAGCCGTCAGGAAACCCAACTTCGTTATCCTCTTCTGCGATGATCTGGGCTACGGCGATCTCAGTTGCTACGGCCACCCGACGATCCGCACGCCCAACCTGGACCGCATGGCGGCCGAGGGCCAGCGGTGGACCGATTTCTACGCGGGGGCGTCGGTGTGCACGCCAAGCCGGGCGGCTCTGCTGACCGGGCGATTGCCCGTCCGCAGCGGGATGTGCAGCGATGTCCGGCGGGTCCTGTTTCCGGACTCCGCGCGAGGCCTGCCCCAGGGCGAAGTCACCCTCGCGGAAGCCCTCAAGCCGCAGGGCTATACTTGTGCCTGCGTCGGCAAGTGGCACCTGGGTCATCTGCCGCAGTACCTGCCCACGAACAACGGCTTCGACTCCTACTTCGGCATCCCCTACAGCAACGATATGGACCGCGTGGGCGGTCCCAAGGGGCGAGAGGCCTTCTGGGACCCGAAGTCTGAATACTGGAACGTGCCCTTGATGCGGAACGACCGGATCGTCGAGCGACCCGCCGACCAGAACACGATCACGAAGCGATACACCGAGGAGGCGGTTCGCTTCATCGAGCAGAACAAGGGCCGGCCCTTCTTCCTGTACCTGGCGCACAACCTGCCGCACGTGCCGCTGTTCTGCTCGGAGGACTTCCGCAACACGAGTGCTCGCGGACTGTATGGAGACGTCGTCGAGGAGATCGACTCGGGAATCGGGCGGGTTCTGGACACGCTTCGGCGCGAAGGACTCGCCCAGAACACCTTCGTCGTGTTCACTTCGGACAACGGACCCTGGCTGGCGTACGACCAGCATGGGGGCTCGGCAGGTCTGCTCCGCGAGGGCAAAGGCTGCACCTTCGAAGGCGGCATGCGCGAGCCGTGCATCCTGTGGTGGCCCGGCACGATCCGGCCGGCCGTGATCCACGACATGGGCGCGACGATGGACCTGTACACGACGATCCTGCGACTGGGCGGCGCCGAGGTCCCGACCGACCGCGTGGTCGATGGTCTCGATCTGCGTCCGGTCCTCTTCAGCGAGGGCCCCAGCCCGCGCGACACGATGTTCTACTATCGCGGCACGAAGCTTTTCGCGGTCCGCAAAGGGCCGTACAAGGCGCACTTCGTCACGCAATCCGGCTACGGCGGCGACAAGCCGGTCGAGCACGACTCGCCCCTGCTGTATCACCTCGGGCACGACCCGTCGGAGAAGTACGACATCGCCAAGGACCACCCCGACGTGATCGCGGCCATCCGCGCGGAGGTCGAGCGCCACCGAAGCCAACTGGTCCCAGGCGAGGACCAGCTTGCCGAACGGATTGCGAAGAACCCGTAGCGTAGCGAGGGGATCTGGGTTAGAATGCCGCCCGGTTGGAATGAACCCGATGGCTTTGGAGATTGATTGCATGGAAAAACGAACCGCCTTCCCCCCCGTGTTCTGGGTTGCCAACAGCATCGAGGTCCTGGAACGATTCGCCTATTACGGCATCTACATGGGCTTTGCCATCTACGTGAGCGACCATCTGGGTTTCAGCATGAGCAAGCTCGGCGTCATCCGGACGATCTTCCTGCTGTTCTCCTACCTCATCCCGGTCATCTCCGGCACGTTCGCCGACCGGTTCGGCTTCAAGAAGGTGCTGATCGTTTCCTACCTGGCGTACCTGCCATCGATCCTGCTGCTGCTGTTGACGAAGTCCTATTCCGGGATCGTCCTGACCATGCTGAGCATTGGCCTGGCCGCAGGGATCTTCAAACCGCTGATCTCGGGCACGGTTCGCGCCGTGACCGACGGGACGAACAAGACCCTCGGCTTCGCGATCTTCTATGCGATGGTCAACGTGGGCGCCTCGTTCGGCCCGATTGTCGCAGGCAGGCTGCGCGTCCTCTCCTGGAACTACGCTTTTTGCGCCGCGGCCGTCGCCATCGGGCTGATGCTGGTCATTACAATTCTGTTCTACAAGGAACCGCCGCGACAGATCGAAGGGGTCACGCTGGGACGCAAGCTCAAAGATATCGGCATGACCTTGGCGGACGTGAGATTCTCCACGTTCCTCGTGCTGCTGGGCGTGTTTTTCTGGCTTCCCTTCTGGGCGTTTTTCAACCTCTGCGCCCTGTACGTGGAAAAGGCGACCGACACCGCTCAGTTGTATGTGACCATCCGGAGCGTGTTCGGAACCACGTTTGCGAACCTGTTCTCCGCTGAGGACGAAAACCATGTCCGCCACATCCTGGGCGAGACCATTTCCCACACCGGCTATATCATCATGGTCTTCCAACTCCTGGTATCGAGGATCGTGGAGAAGGCCCGTCCCATCTCCGCCTTCCTCTGGGGACTGGCTATTGCCGCCGGCGGCTTCGTGGTCCTGGGCCTTGCCCCTGTCTTCTCGTCGTCGCTGGTGTTCCTCGGGATCTTCCTGTTCGCAGTCGGAGAGATGATCTCCTCGCCGAGAATCCAGGAGTACATCACCTGGATCGCGCCCAAGGAGAAGGCGGGCCTGTACATGGGTTCGAACTTCCTCGCCACCGCCATTGGCGGCCTGCTCAGCGGCGTAACGTACGACACGCTCTACGGCTACCTGGAGAAGACGGGACATCCCGAGTACGTCTGGTATGTCCTGGCCGGCAATGTGGTCGTCGGCATCGTCGCGATCCACCTGTTCACCAAGATCGCCGGCGAATTCCACGAGCAGCAGGCATAGGACTTTGACTCGAGCACATGTTGGTGCTACAATGCTGGTGATGGTGTTGGACACACCGTGTTGAAGGCTGGGACAGAATGCGGAGAAAGCCCGCGATATCGCATGGACTGACCAGTCTGAGAGACGCCGACTACTGAGCAGAGGAGTCCGTCGTGTGTGAGGATAGGCATGCTGCCGACAAGTGTTCGGATCATCACACCCACAAATCCCACAACGGTGTCTTCAAGGACACTGAGATCGTGATCGGGCTCGTGGGCACTGTGGGTACGCAACAGAAACGGGTGGCTGAAGCAATCGCAGATAGACTCAAGGCTTTCCAATACGACACGAGAGAGATCAGTGTATCGCGTAATGTCATCGGGGTGTTGTACGACGATATTCCTTCCTCGTTCACGTCAGAATTCGAGCGAGTGAGCACGTTCATCGACCGAGGCAACAGAGCACGTCAGTCATCGGGCGACAATTCGATTCTTGCGATGGGGGTCTGCTCGGAGATCTTCCGGGGGAGAACGCGTGATGATCATAGGAACGTTGAGCCCGGACACCGCATTACCTATATAGTCAGTTCCCTGAAACATCCGGAAGAGGTGAGACGCCTTCGACGCGTCTATGCCGATGGATTCTACCTTTTCGGGGTGTACTCCAGCAAAGACACGCGCCGTGACTATCTGCTGAAGGAAAAGGGAATGGATGCGGCACAGGCGGAAGAACTGATCAAACGAGATGAGGACGAGGTAGAGGGCCACGGCCAGCACACGCGTGACACATTCCATCTCGCAGATTTCTTCATCCATCTCAGTGATCAGGATGCCGCTTGGAAAAACAGCCTGTGGCGAATACTCGATCTCGTTTTCGGCAATCCCTACATCACGCCCAACTTCGATGAATACGCCATGTTCATGGCGTTCACCTCTGCTCTGAGATCAGCGGACCTCTCACGCCAAGTGGGAGCGGTCATAGCCCGCGACAATGAGATCCTCGCCACCGGAGCCAATGACTGCCCCAAGCCGGGTGGTGGTTTGTATTGGCCCGAATACGACCGCGAGGCATGCGAGTACGTGGACAGCAAGAATGGGCGGGACTACAAGCGCGGCGAAGACTCCAACAAGAAGGAACAACGCAAGATAGTCGAGGAGATACTGTCGCGCCTTGGCAAAGAGGTGGGCAAGTCAGAAGTCGAAGCTGCTCTCCTGAGGAGCGGGATTGGAGATCTTACAGAATATGGACGGGCCGTGCATGCCGAAATGGAAGCCCTGTTGTTCTGCGCGCGGAATGCTGTAGATGCCCGTGGAGCTACGTTGTATGCGACCACATTTCCTTGCCACAATTGCGCCAAACACATAATAGCCGCGGGGATTGCACGAGTTGTGTACGTGGAGCCCTACCCGAAGAGTAAGGCGTTGGATTTCCACGACGATGCGATTGCGCAAGCCGAAAGGCCCAATCCACCTCTCGTGGCATTTGAGCCGTTTGTTGGTATAGGCCCGAGGAAGTTCTTTGACCTGTTTTCTATGAGGCTCAGCACTGGGTTTGAATTGGTGCGTAAAGATCAAGATGGGCGCGTTTTGCACTGGCAACGTCCCGAGAGTTATGCAAGAATACAAATGTTGCCCTACTGCTACCTGGATCAAGAAGTGGACGTGACGAAGAGATTCGCTGAGTATCGGCAGGGACTGGAGAGTGGAAATGGGACAGGCACAGGATAATAGTAAATCGCCTGGGGGCAACTGCAACAGCACCCCAAAACTGGCGGATCGTAGTTGCCCTGCGCATTTCATCGAGGCGCGAAGGATCTTCGAAAGCTGGCCGGAGTGGAAGAGAAACATAGGGCACAGACTCGATCCAGGCGGAAGCGCATCAGGGTCTGCGCAAGAGCCCAAAGAATAGGGCACTCTCGCGCAGCTATCACCGGTTGTGCAAATCACCCCTTGGCGGAGTGGATTCACGGCTCCAACACTCTGTCCATATCATTCAGTGTGCGTCGGCACGTCGGGATTTCAGTTCCCGCCAGGTGGTCAGGATGATGCCCTCGTTCTTGATGAAGGCGCGGATGTCCGGATCGAGCATGAGCTTCAGTTCCGCCTCGCGGGTCGCACCCGAGCCGGAGATGTGCTGGAAGACCTCCGTCGGCGCGGTGCAGTGGACGATGATCTCCGTGATGCCCGGCTTCATCGTGCGAAGCAGTTCGATCATCTCCCGTTTTCGTCCCTCGTAGTCGCTGGCGTTCGTCGGCTTGGTCACCAGATCGTCGATCACAGGCAGACCCTCGCTCCAGACCTTCTCCGCAAAGGCGCAGATGAGGAGCTTGAATGCTCCGACCTCTCCGCCCACGTGCTGCATGTGGCCGCCGATCATGAGGATCGGGATGCCCTTCTCGATGCCCAGCTTCACGTATCGCTCGACAAACTGCGGGTGGAAGCACGTACCCATGTGACTGTCGAGGTGTGTCGGCCGGATGCCCATCGCCAGGGCCTTGTCGAGCTGGGCCCGGATCTCGGTCTCGAGCTCATCGGCCGTTGCGTGACTGACCACGTCGGCCACCTCGTTCCAGAGATAACCGTGCTCATCGACCAATCCCGGCACGACGGAATGTCCTGCGACCGGCCCCCACCGATAGTTCTTCCACTCCGCGTTGAGGGTCAGGTGGATGCCCGCGTCGATCTGCGGATGTTCCTTCACATAGGCCGCAAACTGCGGCACCCAGGGACACGGCATCATCACGCTCGTCGAGGTCGCCACCCCCTGATCGATGGCCCGCGTGGTCCCGAGGTTCGAGTCGTAAGACATCCCCGCGTCATCGACGTGGAAGATGACCGCGCGGGTCCCGCTGGGCCAGCCGAGCCGCTCGGCGTAAGTGGCCGGCTGCGGCCCCCCTTCGACACGACCCGCCAGCATGACGGTGACCGCTACGATCGCCTGGACACAGGGACTTGCCGACATTCGATTCTCCTTTCACGCCCGTCAAGGGCGCTCAATGAGAACCTGCACGCGCGGTTTTGTCCAGTGCTTTCACCAATTCGGCGATACGGAGTTCCAGCCGCTTGATCTCCCACTTGACGCTGTTGCGGGCCATCATCTGCCAGGCAAGAACCTTCATCAGCCCGATGAACTGCACAAGGCAGACGAAGATCGACGCATACATGATCTGGCTTTGGGTCTCGTCGGTCTCGAAGAACTTCATGGCGGTGTAGCCCGCGGCCACAAAGAAGACGATCGCCCAGAACCAGATCAGCACCGTAATGGAAAGCATCCTGCGGCTGTAGAAGTCGCCGATCATGGTGCGGATCGAGTCCTCCCTGGCGCCATCGTACGTGTCATCGAGGATCTTGCGGATTTCGTCGTTCATTGTCCCGTCTCCTTCATTCAGGTGTGTCGCCCCAGAGGGCCTTCAGTTCATTTCGTGCCGCGTGCAGTCGCGACTTGACGGTCCCCTGCGGGACGTGCAGGATTGCAGCGACATCGTCGAGGGCGAGGCCCTCCAGATAGTAGAGCGCCAGCACGGTTCTGGCTGTATGGGAAAGCCGGTGCAGCACGCCGTTCAGATCGCAGGCCGTGACAATCGCCTGCGGGCCGTCCGCCTGGCGGGCTTCCCGGTCGAAATCCGCCGGCAGCAGCGCCATTTTGGGGCGTTTCCTGATCCAGTCGTCCGCCTTGTTCGTCACGATTCGGTAGACCCATGGGCCGAAGTGGGCCGGATCGTTCAGCTGGGAGATTCCCCGGACGACGGCCAGCCAACTCTCCTGGGTCACGTCCCAGGCAGCCTCCGAGTTGCCCGTCAGTCGCAGCGCGTAGCGCCACAGTCGCTTCTGCCATCGCGAGATGAGCAGTTCCATGGCCTTGCGGCTGCCGTCCTGGCAATCCATCACCAGCAGTTCATCAACAGGCTGCTCTCGACAATCGTCCATCTCTGTTTGTTAAGTCTGTCTTATCACCTCGTCGGTTCATCCTCAACGCAGAAATCCGCGGCCCGGTCCAGGCGCCTGTCCGTGTTGGCGCCGCAAGGCGCTTCTCCGGATGCTCTTGCGGACACGCTGCGAACGGGACGACCGTGATTGCGGCCAGGTTTTTGGCATTTGGGCTTGTCTTTCCAGCGATTTGTCGTAGAATCAGAGAGCCACACGGCGTGGTGTGCCGTTGGAGAGGTGTCCGAGTGGCCTAAGGAGCGGTCTTGGAAAGGCCGTGTAGGGTTTATCTCTACCGCGGGTTCGAATCCCGCCCTCTCCGTTGCATTCCCTGTTTCCCGGATATGCCACAAGTCCTTGAACTGCAAGGACTTGGCTCGCCTTGTCGGCGTATGAGGGACGCATCGCACTCTAAGACAACTGCGTCCGACAAATCGTAGCACGTGGGAGGGGCCGAATCCGAGGATTTCCACCGGTCGTCCTCGGAGACGCTGGGTATGACGCCAACGCCGGTCAGGTTGGCGGCCGTTCGTTGTCTGCGCGTCGTGATGCACCCCCATTGCAGGCGGATGACTGTGCCCTGTATCGCAGCGCAACGGGCCGGCTCTTCGGGTAGATCAAGTCTCGGCATTGCGAGATTGTCCGGAGAACGGAGCCGGAACCATTGACACGTGTCAATGCCGATTGAGGCGTTTCTTGCGGGTTGTCGGGCCCTTCGAGACGGTCCGAACACCAAAAAGCAAAAAAAACGCCAAAAAGGGGTTGACACGTGTAAACCTCCCGCGTTAATATGGCGATGATACCTGTGCCTGATCGATTCGGCGCACCTGTCCCGCACGGTGTTGGAGTTGACGGGCAGGGCTTCCCGGTCCTGTGCCTTGCTCGCGGACAGGTGAACCCAGGCCGGAACGGGTGCGGACAGTGTTGGTCGGAGAATGCGAATGACGCCTTTCATGTGCGAGTAGAGAGAATCCCACTGGCCCCTCCGACAACAGGATTCGACGCTATCGTCGCCCACGCCCATCGGACGGGTGCAATGAACCGGAAGGAAAAGGAGGTTCTATGATGCACTGAGCGGATGCGTTTCCTGTGGACTCGCCACTGTATTTCTGTGACGCCCCTCTGGAGGGGGCTGGTAGGAGGTTTCAGAATGAACAGACGACTGGTGTGTCTTCTCATGGGGGTGGTTGTATTCGGGTTCTTCTCGCAGGGACAGGCTGCCCAACTGGCTCACCGTTGGAGCTTCAATGGGGACCTGAAGGACTCGGTAGGGGACAAGAACGCGACGATCGTGGACGGAGGATCCAATGACGCCATTCTATCCGACACGGAAGTCACCCTGACAGGGGGGACCCGGAGCAATTCGGATTACGTCGATCTGCCGGACCATGTCCTGAGCAGTCTGGGCAGCACCGTCACGATCGAAGTGTGGGCGACACAAATCTCGGTGCAGAACTGGTCCCGCGTTTTCGCTTTTGGCAGCGGTACTGCCGAGCACATGTGCATGAGCTGGTGCAAGGGCACCGATCTGAACACCGACCACGTGGAGTATTTCACCGCCAACGACAATTCCCGATTGGACAACACGAACGCACCCTACACGCTGGGGGTGCAGTTCCATATTGTGGTTGTGTTCGAGCCGGGTCTGATGAGCTGGTACACGGCGCGAGCCGACAGCGCCCGGTTGGGAGAGGCCAAGGGGTCGTTCACTATCAGCGACGTGTCGCAGCTCAACGACATCAACTGCTGGCTGGGCCGTTCCCATTACGAAGACGGCACCGCCAACGCCAGCTACGACGAATTCCGCCTTTGGATCGGCGCCCTGTCGGAAACCGAGCGGGAGGAGCTTCATCAGGCAGGTCCGGATGCACAACCGCAAACCAGCGTAGCCTACATCATCTCTCCGGGCAACAATGCCGGTGAGGTGTCCGTTGCACAAGACCTTGTTTGGGGAGCCGGCGCATACGCCGCTTCGCACGACGTGTACTTCGGCACCGTCCGGGGTGATGTGGAGAACGCCAGCCGAGACAATCCGCTGGGCGTGCTGATCAGCCGGGGGCAGGTTGACACCATGCACGATTTGACCGGCGCACTCGATTACGGCCAGATCTATTACTGGCGCATCGATGAGGTCAATCCGCTTCCCGACGAGACGATCTTCAAGGGCGACGTCTGGACCTTCACCACGGAATTGTATGCCTATCCCATCGAGGGCGTCATCGCGACAAGCAACGCCACCTCGGACGCAAACTCCGACCCGGAGAAAACCGTGGACGGGTCCGGCCTGAACGACAGCGACCAGCACTCAACGCTGGACACCGACATGTGGGCCGGCACGACGGGCGGCGCCGAGCCGGTCTGGATCCAATATGAGTTCGACAGAGTCCACAAACTGCATGAGCTGTGGGTCTGGAATTACAACCTGGCGTTGGAGTCCATGTTCGGACTGGGATTCAAAGACGTCGCCGTTGAGTATTCGACCGATAGGACGGAGTGGACAACCCTCGGGGACTTCCCATTTGTCCAGGCTACAGGCAAGGCGAGCTACAAGGCCAACACGGTGGTCGATTTCAACGGGGCAGCGGCCCGGTACGTTCGTCTAACGGCGAAAAGTGCCTACGGCACAACGGGCACGTGCGGCCTGAGCGAGGTCCGCTTCTACTACGTGCCGGTCCTGGCCAGGCAGCCGCAGCCGGAAGCCGACGCGGTGGACGTGAGCGTCAATACGATCCTGGATTGGCGCGCCGGTCGGGAAGCTGCCTCGCATCAGGTGTATCTGGGAACGGATGCAGACGATCTGGCCCTCGCCGGCACCGTCACCGATAGCGAATACGATCCGGGCACCCTCGACCTGGGCACCCCGTATTACTGGAAGATCGTCGAGGTCAACGACGCCGAAACACCCAGCACCTGGGAAGGCGGTGTCTGGAGTTTCACTACCGAAGAATATAAGTCGATCGACAACTTCGAGAGCTACAACAACAGCGACAATCTCATCTACGAGACCTGGTACGACGGCTTCGGAGGTGATACATCGCTTGGCGGCTCCATGGCGGGATACATTGACACTCCTTTCATGGAGACGGGTATCGTCAGAAGCGACCGTCAATCCATGCCTTTTGCCTACGACAACGACGGCGGCTTCGTAAACGTCAATGGCGTGGCCAGTTCGCCGACGTTCTCGGAAGTGGTGTGCGAGTTCGACTCGACCCAGGATTGGACGGCAGCCGGAGCCGAGACGCTCGTGCTGTATTTCTGCGGCTGTCTCGACAATGACGCCGCCCAGTTGTATCTCAAGGTCAACAGCATCCCGGTAGACTACGACGGCGGCGCCACCCAGCTTCAGGCGCCTGTCTGGAAGCAGTGGAGCGTGGACCTCGCGTCTCTGGGAAGCGCCGCGACGAAGGTCAGGACGCTGACCATTGGCGTCTCCGGCGGGGGCTCCGGCCTGCTGTACATCGACGACATCCGACTGTATCGCACGGCGCCGTCCACGCCGGAACCGGCGGTCGATCCCGGTACGGGCGATCTGGTCGCTCGCTACACGTTCGAGAACAACCTGACGGATGTCACCGGCAATGGGCACGACGGCTCGTCACCCTGGGCGATGACCTATGTCGAGGGGCCGGGCGACTACGGCCAGGCCGTCAGCTTCAACGGTCAGGGGGATTACGTCGACCTGGCCATCGGTTCGCTCGTGCCCACGCTGGCGGACTGCACCATTGCGACCCTGGTGAACTTCACGAACAACGGGAATGCCTGGCAGCGAATCTTCGATTTCGGCAACGGCAGCTCGAGCAGCTACATGCTGCTGTGTCCGTGTTCGAGCACGAGCGGCCCAATCTGGTTTGCCATCACGACGTCCGGCGGTGGCGGCGAGTCCGTGGTCACCACCGACTCCACCCTGCCGACGGGCTGGCACCATGTAGCTGTGGTGATCGTCAGCGCCGGCAAGACGGTACAGATCTACGTGGACGGCCAGCTGGCGGCAGAAGGGCCGACGGCCACCTTGCCGACCGATCTCGGGACGACCGCGCAGAACTGGCTCGGCCGGTCCCAGTATGAGGTGGACGAGTACTTTGAAGGTTCGCTCGACGACTTCCGCATCTACCGCCGTGCCTTGTCCGGCCCGGAGATTCGATATCTGGTTGGCGACCGGTAGCAGGGTGAATTCTCTGATTCAAGCCGGAGCGGATCGACGGCTGGAATCCGCAGGGGCTCAGACACGTGTAGCTTCGCCGCGCGTCGGCGAAGCTGCACGCGGCCTGGGCGCGGCGCCGGGCTTCAGACCGTCCGGCAAATCGGCGCCACAGCAGATTATGGAAGGAAGACAGGATCATGCAAAGAAAAGCATTTACGCTCATCGAGTTGCTGGTCGTCATCGCCGTCATAGCGGTTCTGATGAGCATTCTTCTGCCCGCCCTGGGTCGGGCCAGAGAACAGGCGAGGGTCCAATCCTGCGCGTCGCGGGTGCGTCAGCATGTGCTGGCGCTGACCATGTACGCGGATGACAACAGCTCGAAACTGCCGCTGCCGCTGACCGCCGGCAATTGGCTGTGGGACATGGGGACCAACACGGTCAACTACATGCTCAAAACCGGCCTGACGCGGGAAATGTTCTATTGCCCGTCGAATGCGATCCAGCAGAAGTACAACGATCATTTCTGGACGTACGGTGTCACCGGGCAATGGGACGGTACGCAATTCGTCAATACGGCCCAGACGGACTTCATCGTCTCCGGGTACTGCTATGTCATGGAAGTCGCCGGGACCACCAAGCGGGCCAAGATCAAGACCTACCCCAACGATGGGGATATCGGAGTGAGCAAGATCTGGTGCAAGACCAGCGTGGAGAAGAACCCCGGTTTGAGGGAACTGACCATTGACGCCACGCTGGCGGAGGCGGATTCCGCGACCCAGCACGGCTATGATTTCGGAATGATCAAGTCGGGTGGCTCCTGGAGCGAAGGCGGATTCGTCGACCAGACCAGCCATCTCAAGACGGACGAGGAACCGCGAGGCGGGAACATCGGCTTCCTGGACGGCCACGTCGCGTGGCGACCCTGGAGTGAGATGAGAAACCGGTACGGCGCCATAACTTTCTGGTGGTGAAAAGGAGGATTTCCACGGCCGTCTCACACGCGTCGCGTTGCATTGTACCGGGGGCCTTGGTTCCGGGATTCCAGACGATTGTTGGGGACTTCGAGACGTTATTCTCGGGAAAGGAATCTGGACTTGTGGTAAGCGGGTGCATATAAATGGATCTCATACGGGCCGGGAAACATCCGGTGGTATCGGGTCCGGCTTCATGGTGGGATACGAGGGATTCATAGCATGACCCGCAGGTCAAAAAAAACTGAGACGCGTATGCGTGACGTAGTGACCATGGGGGAGGTGGCGCAAAGAGCAGGGTTTTCCCGTTACACCGTGTCGAAGGTCCTCAATGGCAATCTGACCGTCGCGGAGGATACGCGAAAACGCGTCCTCCAAGTGTGCAAGGACTTGAACTACGCCCCGAACCCCCATGCAGTGAGCCTGGTGCGCAAGCATTCGAGCACGATCGGGATGATTGTGACCTATATCACGGACCCGTTTTATGGCGAGATCATTCGAGCAGCAGAATATGAAGCGGCCTCTCGGGGTCTCCAACTGCTCGTCCAGTGTTCCTACGGGGACGCGGAAAAGGAAAAGCAGATCATCGAGACCCTTCGCATCCTGCGCGTCTGCGGCGTAGTGATCGCACCGGTGGTGCCCAAAGCCAATCGCAGGCTTCTCAATGAGCTGGAAACACTGCTGCCGGTGGTCTATATCGATCGATACCTCAAACAGCAGAGCAACTTTGTGATGAACGACAACATCGCCAGTTCCCGAATGCTCGTCGAGCGTCTGATCTCGCGCGGCGTGGCGCCGGCCTATCTGGGCAGCTCGCACGGCCTCCAGAACGTGGCCGCCTGCCAACGCGAACAGGGGTACTCGGAAACCATGTGGCGGTTTCGCGAGAAGCCCGTTCTGGTGCCGCTGCTCGTGGGCATGGGCGGCGAAGATACCGCCCGGTTCGGCTACGACAACATGACCGCCTGGCTCAAACAGGGAGCCAGACCGTCGGGGTTGTTCTGTGCCACGGACAGCCTGGCATTGGGCGCGATGAAGGCCTTGTACGAGGTGGGCCTGGAGCCGGGAAAGGACGTGCTCGTGGCAGGTCACGACGACCTGGGTTTCAGCGCCTACACGCGGCCTTCGATCACGACTGCTCGGCAACCGAAAGAACAAATCGGACGTGCGGCGGTACAAATCGTGGCCGACCAGATCGAGGGGGAAACCGAACGCGACAAGCCCGTTCAGCGAACGTTTCCATCCGAACTCATCATTCGGGAATCGGCCTGAGACAATCTCTGGAAAGTCGGAGTACCATGGTGCAGACAACATGTCGCCGCGAGGGCGAGGGAATAGGAACCAGCTTCAGTTCGGTCGGCGTCTTGATTGTGACACTCCTGCCGGCGTGGTCGGTTCGTGCCAACGACGTTCACGTCCTGGAGGCGATCCCCATCCGGCAGGTCCAGGTGACCGACGAGTTCTGGGCTCCCAAGCTGAAACTCTGGAGCGAGAAGACGGTCCGCGACGTCCTCGACAAGTTCGAGAGGACCGGCGCGTTTCGGAATTTCGACCGTGTCGCGGGTGTCGAGAAGGGCCGTCACGAGGGGCCGCCATGGTATGACGGACTGGTCTACGAGACAATCCGAGGCGCATCGGATTTCCTGATCTCCCATCCGGATCAAGACCTGCAAGCGAGACTGGACGGCTACATCCAACGAATCGCTGCGGCACAGCAGAGGAGTTCGGACGGATACCTCCTGACCTACACCCAACTCGATGAGCCCGGGCATCGCTGGGGTCTGAACGGCGGATATCAGCGTTGGCAGCACGAGCTGTACGACGCCGGAGCGTTGGTTGAAGCGGGAGTCCACCACTACCAGGCGACCGGCAAAACGCAGTTGCTCGAAGTGGCCGTTCGGTTCGCCAACCATGTCTGTGACCTCATCGGGCCTGCGCCCAAGATGAGCGTTGTGCCAAGTCACTCGCTCCCGGAAGAGGCGTTCGTCGAGCTGTACGTGCTCTTCCGCGAAGACGCGTCCTTGAAGAAAGCGCTGCCTGTTCCCGTGGACGAGATTCGATACCTGAACCTGGCGGAATACTGGCTGGAGAGCCGCGGACATCATTGCGGGATGCCCACCTCGGAGCAATGGGCGGAAGCCGAGCCGGAGTGCCAGGCGTGGATTCGCGAACAACAGTACCTGGGCAAAGGTCGTCCCTCCTGGGGAGATTACGCACAGGATCACAAGCCGGTCTTCGAACAGGAGACCCTCGAGGGACATGCCGTTCGCGCGACGCTGCTATGCACGGGCCTGAGCGCCGCGGCCCGAGTCAACGGGAGGGAGGCCTATGCACAGGCCGCCCGTCGGCTCTGGGACAACATGGCAGGCCGCCGGATGCACGTCACCGGAGGAGTGGGGGCCTTCTGGAAGGATGAGAAATTCGCGCCGGACTATGTGCTGCCGAACGATGCGTATCTGGAGACCTGTGCGGCGGTCGGCGCCGGCTTCTTTCACAGGAACATGAATCTGCTGTCCGGCCGGGCGTCCTGCGTGGATGAGCTGGAACGCGTGCTGTACAACCACGTGCTCAACAGCGTGTCGCTGGCGGGGGATCGGTACACCTATCAGAACCCCCTGAACCACGCCGGGGCGCCTCGTTGGGAGTGGCATGGATGTCCGTGTTGTCCGCCCATGTTTCTCAAGATCGCGTCCGCGCTGCCGGGGTATATCTACGCTCGGGACAACGAGGGCGTCTATGTGAACCTGTTTGTGGGCAGCAAGGTGCAACTGGACTGGAGCGGAACGAAGATCGCTCTGACCCAGACGACCGCCTATCCCTGGGAAGGGCGGGTGACCGTCGCCGTCGATCCGGAAGGCCCGGCGACGTTCACGGCGTTCGTTCGCGTGCCGGGATGGGCCCAGGGGCAGGAGAATCCGTTCGGGTTGTACCATTCCGACCTTTCGTCGGCGCCCGTGGCTGTGAAGGTCAATGACCAATCGCTGGACGAGCTGAAACTGGTTCGCGGCTACGCGGCGATCAGGCGTCTCTGGAAGAAAGGGGATACGATCACGCTCGATCTGTCCATGTCCGTGCGGCGGGTCCGCGCCCATCCGAAGGTGCAAGCCGATCTGGGACGGGTCGTTCTCCTGTCGGGTCCCTTGGTCTACTGTCTGGAAGAGATCGACAATCCCCGGCAGGCGTCGTATTACCTCCGTCCCGATTCCGAGCTTTCCCTCGTCCACAAGCCGGGTCTCCTGGGCGGCATAAACGTGGTGGAGGGCCAGGCGTCCAGTCGGCAGGCAGAGGCAGGTCCCAGGCCGGTCCGCTTGACCGCGATCCCTTTCTATTGCCAGGGCAATCGGGCTCCGCGTTCTCGCGTCGATACATGGATCGCAGAGAACGAGGATCTGGCTGTCTGTCTGGGGATGACCTCGGACTTCACCGCGACGTGTTCGCACTGTTTCGATCGAGACACCGTCGGCGCGCTGAACGACGGAATCGAACCGTCCAATTCGAACGACCATTCCATTCCTCGTCACACTTGGTGGGACCACAAGGGTGGCGCCGAGTGGGTCCAGTATGATTTCGGCATGCCCCGTCGCGTTTCGTCGTCAGCGGTTTGCTGGTGGGACGATCGTCCGGCCGGCGGACAGTGCGCGGCGCCGCGATCGTGGCGCCTGTTATACTGGGAGAACGACCGCTGGGTCGAGGTCCGGGGCGGCGCCCCCGGTGGCGTGGAACAGGATCGGTTCAACGAGATCCATTTCGACGCGGTGGAGACCACCGCTCTGCGTATCGAAGCGCAGCTCCAGGAGGGGTATTCCGCCGGGGTCCTGGAGTGGAAGGTGCAGTAGTCCGGACCACAGGGTGCGTTTCACGTTGGCAGGCAGCTTTTGGTTTGCTCTGAACTGCGTCGTTCGACGTTGACTTTGTCACTCCCGCGCAGGCGGGAATCCATTGTCCATGATGAGCCGGCTCCTGCGGCTCCTGAATTCCTGCTTGGCGCAGGAATGACAGGGTCGATTCGCAAGGCGTGAGCGCATCGACCTACAGACACGAATCGGACGCCGGGCCGAGGCGCACGCGCCGAGGGTGGGAATTGCGGATGAGAATCGTGAATGGTGTGAAGTCGGGGGTTGACACGTGTCAAGGAACGTGGTATCCTGATGTCGTGGTCGCTCGATTTCAGATGGACCGAAACCGAAGGTTGAAGATGAGGTGCAGCATGAGAGGACGTGACGTTATCGCGTTCGTGATGTGTCTCGGACTGGTCTGGGGATTGCTCGGCTGCGGCAAGCAGGACGGCGGCCGGAGCAAGGAGACCGTCACATTGGCTTTCGTCGCGGGCGCGTCCACCGATTTCTGGACGTTCGCCCGGCGCGGCTGCGAGAAGGCCGACGAAGAGCTCGCCGACGTGAGCGTCGAGTTCCGTTTCACCACGGACGGCACGGCGGTCGAGCAGCGACGGGTCCTGGAGGACCTGCAAACACGCGGGATCGACGGTCTTGCCGTCACGCCGCTGGACCCGGCCAATCAAGGCCCGCTGATCGATCAGTTGGCCGGCCGGATCCCGGTTGTGATCACGGACAGTGACATTCCCGCCAGTCGGCGGCAATGCTACGTGGGTACGAACAACGTGGACGCCGGACGAGAAGCCGGCCGACTGCTCAGAGAGCTGCTTCCCGATGGGGGCAAGGTCATGCTCTTCGTGGGCAAGAAGGACGCACAAAACGCCAAGGAGCGCATCGAAGGCCTCATGGAAATCATCCGAGGCACCTCCATTGAGGTGGTCGATGTTCGAACGGACGACCTCGATCGCGTGCGTGCAAAGGCCAACGTGAACGACACGCTAATCCAGAATCCGGAGGTGGAGTGTCTTGTGGGACTCTGGAGTTACAACGGGCCGGCCATTCTCCACGCCCTCAAGGACGCAGGCAAGCTCGGGAAGATCAAGGTCGTCTGCTTCGACGAGGAGCAGGACGCATTGCAGGGCGTCCGGGACGGGTACATCTACGCTTCCGTCGTCCAGCAGCCCTTTGAATTCGGCTATCAAGCCATGCATCTGCTGGCCGGACTGGTCAGAGGAGATGCATCCAAGATCCCGCCGGACAAACAGATCATCATTCCCACGCGGATCATCAAGCAGAACAACGCAGCAGAATTCATGAAACAGATCGACGCATTGCGCCGGGGGGAACCCATCCGGTCATGACCTCTCCCAGCGATCCCATCCTTGCCATGTGCGGCATTGACAAGCGATTCTCCGGCGTGCAGGCGCTGAGATCGGTCGGTCTGGATGTGCGCAGAGGAGAGGTTCTTGCTTTGATTGGAGAGAACGGCGCCGGCAAGTCCACTCTGATGAACATCCTCGGAGGGGTGATCCAGGCGGATGCGGGCCGAATCCAGATCGACGGTCGGGAGACGACCATCACCGATGTGCGTCATGCGATGGCTTTGGGCATCGCTTTCATTCACCAGGAGCTCCACAGCCTGGAGAATCTGGACGTGGCCGGCAACATCTTCCTGGGCCGGGAACCTCGCTGCAGCGGGCCGCTGCAACGGATCGACAGGCGTCGGCTGTACGCGGCCACGACGCCGTACCTGGAACGACTGGGTCTGGAGGTCCCGCCCAATACACCGGTTGCATCCCTGTCGCTGGCTCAACGCCAGCAGGTAGAGATCGCTCGGGCGCTGGCGCTCGAAGCCCGCATTCTGATCATGGACGAACCCACGTCCAGCCTGACGCCGGCGGAAACCGACAGACTCCTGGCGGTGATCCTGGATCTCCAGGCCGCAGGGGTGAGCATCATCTACATTTCGCATCGATTGTCCGAAGTCAGGCGGGTCGCCCATCGAGTGGAAGTCCTGCGAGACGGTCAGAATGCCGGCTCGCTGTGCGGCGATGAGATCCAGGAGCAGGCGATGGTCCGGCTCATGGTCGGCCGCGACCTGGTGATTGCGCAGCGCACCCCATCGCAGGCGCTGTCCGAGCGTTTCGAGGTACAGGGGTTGCGCACGCTCGCGCACCCTCACACGGCGGTTTCCTTTTCCGCTTTCGCAGGGCAGATTCTCGGGTTTGCCGGTCTGGTGGGGGCCGGGCGGTCGGAGCTGGCCGGAGCCATCTGCGGGATGAACCCCCGGCTCAGCGGAGAGATTCGTCTCGCAGAAAAGACACTTCGCGTCCAGTGCGTGCGGGATGCCATTGACCACGGAATCTACCTCGTGCCGGAGGACCGTCGCAAGTCGGGGCTGATCGGCGCGATGAGCATAAGGGAGAATGTCACGCTGCCCGATCTTCGTCGATATGCCCGCGCGGGCTGGATCGACCGCGCCCGGGAGAGACGTGCCGCCGCGAAGCAGTGTCGGACTTTGAACGTCGCCTGCCCTTCGGTGGAAATGCCGGTCCGGAATCTCAGCGGGGGCAACCAGCAGAAGGTCGTGTTGAGCAAATGGTTGTCGATGCGACCCAAGGTCCTGTTCTTTGACGAACCGACGCGGGGGATCGACGTGGGCGCGAAAGCGGAGATCTACCGGCTCCTGCGCCAACTGGCCGATCGAGGCGTGGTCATCATTCTGATCAGTTCCGATATGGAAGAGCTTCTGAGCGTGAGCGACCGGATCCTGGTGATGCACGAAGGACGCGTCGCCGGCACGGTCGAACGCGAAGCCTTTTCCGAGGAAACGATTATGCACCTGGCGGTGGGATCTTCCCTCGCGGAGATCGTGGAGGCAAGATCGTGAAGAAGGACCTTGGCATACTGCTGATCTTCGTCGTTCTGTGCGCGATCCTGGCCGTTCTGAATCCGCGCTTTCTCAGCGCGACCAACCTCCAGAACACCGCTCGTCTGATCGGCATGTTCGGTATCTTCAGCATCGGAGCCGGTTTCGTCATCATCACGGGCGGGATCGATCTTTCCTCCGGTTCTCTCTTCTCGTTTCTGGGCGTCCTGCTTTGCCTGGGCCTAGTGGATTATCAGCTTCCCTGGCCTCTGGTGGTCATCGCGGTGCTGGGCCTGGGCTGTCTTCTCGGATTGTTCCATGGTCTGGTCATCACCCGACTTGGGTTGCAGCCGTTCATTGTCACCTTGTGCGGCCTGCTCTGGTACCGGGGTCTGGCGAACTTCCTGGCGAATGATTCGACCAAGGGATTCGGCAATTGCCAGGGCTTTGAGATGCTGGCGACTCTCGCAACCGGAAACCTGCTGGGGGTCCCCATCCCCTTTGCCCTCCTGTGCGTGGTCGGCGCAATCGCGTGGGTGGTACTCCATCGGTCCGTCTATGGCCGGTATCTCCTGGCAGTGGGACAGAACGAAGAAGCAGCCAGATTCTCCGGTGTGAACACCCGGCGAGTCATCACCTCCGCCTACGTGATTTGCAGCGGCTTGGGCGCCGTCTCGGCGATCTTCTTCGCTTTCTACGCCAACGCGGTCCAGCCTTCCTCGCACGGCAATTTCTATGAGCTGTTCGGTATCGCCGCCGCGGTATTGGGCGGCTGTTCTCTCCGAGGCGGTGAGGGTTCCGTGGTCGGAATTCTCATCGGCGCGGCGCTCTTGCAGGTGCTGAAGAACCTGGTGAACCTCCTGGGGATCAGAAGTTCCCTGGATTTTGCAGTGATGGGCACAGTGATCTTCTTCGGAGTGATCCTGGACGAGCTGCTGAAACGTCGCAAACGGGATCGTGGAATGCGGAAATCGCTTAGAGCGAACGCTTCGTGATTCAATCGAGGGACCCTTCAGGTCAGAACCATCATGGTTTCGGGCAGCATATTCGACATTAAGGAGTTTGCGGTACACGACGGTCCGGGGATACGGACGACGGTGTTTCTCAAAGGATGCCCTTTGCGCTGCGCCTGGTGCCACAATCCCGAGGGGTTCGTCTCCGAGAGTCAGACGATGTCCACCGCGGTCGGAAACCGCATCGTCGGCCGGACCATCCGCGCCGAGGAGCTGGCCTGCCTTCTCAATCGGCAGGTCCCCATCCTCAGAGCCGGCGAGGGAGGAGTCACCTTCTCCGGCGGAGAACCTCTGACGCAAGCGCGATTCGTCGCCGAAGTGATCGATCAGTTGGACGAGATCTCCGTGCTGTTGGATACCTCGGGTTATGCGGATCGCGAGGACTTCCGTCTGGTTGTGGAACGCTGCGATTGGGTCTACTTCGACCTCAAGCTGATCGATCCGGCTCAACACCAGCGTTTCACGGGACGCGACAACGGCCCCATCCTGGAGAACCTCTACGGCTTGGCGGAACTGGGAACGCCCTACGTGATTCGCGTTCCGCTGGTTCCCGGCGTCACCGACACCGATCGGAATCTGGCTGCGATTGCCGAGACGATCCGCGGCCTTCCCGGCCTGGTGGAAGTGCACCTGCTGGCCTACAACCGGGCGGCAGGGGGAAAATACCCCGGGCTGGGAATCGCCTTCAGACCGACGTGGGATGAAACGCAGGCCGTCAATGCAAACGCGGCAATCTTCGCGAACGCCGGCTTGAAAACGACAGTACTTGGACTGGCAACGAAAGAGGAACAGTAGGATGAATAACCGTCTGGAAGCAATGCGACAATCCATACGCAACGGCGATCACAAGGTCCGGCGCGGCCAGACCCAGGTCGATCTCGTTTCGGAGTGCGAACGGGAAGACCTCTCGTGGGTCCGCCGGAGTGCTCGCCTGACGCGTCGAATGTGCGAAGCCGAAACGGTGCGGATTGCGCCGGACGAACGCATCGTGTTCACTCGCACGATCCAAGGTGTTCCAACACTGTACAGCCCTTCGGATTGGAACCACCTCACGGGGCACCGGAAGCTGCACGAGCTGGGACCGATCAGCAATATCTGTGCCGATTGGGAGACGGTTCTCAGCCAGGGACTGCTGGGCCGTCGCGATGTCGCCCAGGCTGCGCGAGAAACACGGGCATCCGATCCCGCTGCTGTGGAGTTCCTCGATTGTGCCATGGAGGCCATCGACGCCGTGCTGGCTTTGGCGGATCGTTATGCTCAAGGGGCTCGGGAGAAGGGCCGCCAGGACGTCGCAGACATGCTGGAGCGGGTGCCCGCGCGAAGACCCCGGTCATTCCACGAAGCGCTCCAGTCCCTGCGCCTCTGTCATGCGGTGCTCTGGATGAGCGGCCATTATCATTGTGGTCTGGGCCGGTTCGACCAGTACTTGTGGCCGTATCTCAAGGCCGATCTGGAGGCCGGATGCCTCGACGAATCTGAAGCGGAAGACCTCCTGGCCGAGTTCTTCATCTCGCTGAACAAAGACAGCGACCTCTATCCTGGGGTCCAACAGGGAGACAACGGTCAAAGTCTCATGCTCGGCGGCGTCCGGCGTGACGGCTCGTCCGGCGTGAACCCACTGACCTGGATGGCGCTGAGGGCGGCTCTGAACGTCAGCATGATCGATCCCAAGATCAACCTGCGCGTCACGCCGGAGACGGACCTGGAGTTGCTGGAACTGGCTGCGAAATTGACCCGACGGGGACTGGGGTTCCCGCAGTACTCCAACGATGCCGTGGTCATTCCCGGTCTCGTCAAGCATGGGTATGATCTCGAAGACGCCAGGGATTACACCGTTGCGGCCTGCTGGGAGTACATCATTCCAGGCAAAGGCATGGAAGTGGTCAACATCGGTGCGGTTTCGTTCCCCGCGGCTGTTCACAAAGGGGTCGTCGATGCGCTGGACAAAGGAGAGAGCTTCGAGCGCGTCCTGGCTTGTGCTGCGGAGGACATCGACGCGCAGGTCACGTCTCTGGCTGATGCGTATCGTCGTCTTCTGCTGCCGCCTGCGCCCTACTACTCGGTTCTCATGGAGGGGTGTCTGGAGAGCGGACGCGATCTGTCGTACGGGCTCAAGTACAACAACTTCGGGATTCATGGCGCAGCGTCTTCCAGCGCCGCCGACGCGCTGGCTGCGGTCCGTCAGACGGTCTTCGAACGCAAGACGATCCCCAGTTGCGACCTGCTCCAGGCGCTGGACCACGATTTCCAGGGCTTCGAGTCTCTGCAGAAGGAACTCAAAGAGGATGCCCCCAAGGTGGGCAACAACGAAGACTCGGCGGACGGTTTCCTTGTGTGGTTGTTCGAGCAGCTCGCACGGGCCTGCGAGTCGTACGGAGACAACGGCAGGGGGGGCATCCTGCGTCCCGGCAGCGGGTCGGCCATGTACTACGTGTGGTTGACCAAGGGACATCGAGGGATGTCCGAGCCGGTCGTGGGCGCAACGGCCGACGGACGCCGGCGGGGGGAATTCTTCAGCGCCAACCTGGCGCCCTCGCCGGGGGTGACGGTGCGAGGTCCCATCAGCGTGCTGCAAACCTACGCCAAACTGAACTACGCACGCGTCTGCAATGGCGGCCCGATCACGATCGAACTCGCCGATTCCGTCTTCCGCGACGACGGCGCCATTCGCCGTGTCGCGATGCTGATTCGCGCCTTCGCTCAGATCGGCTGCCAGCAACTGCAATTGAACACCCTCAACGTCAAGACGCTGCTGGACGCGAAGCGCCATCCCGAGCGACACAAGAACCTGATCGTCCGCGTCTGGGGATGGAGCGGATACTTCTGCGAGCTGGCCCCGGAATATCAGGACCACATTGTGGAGCGCCACGTCTATGCCCTGGGCGAGCCGGGGATCATTGCGAATGGAAAGGAGACACCCTGTCATGAGTCGAACGTACGCATCGCTCCTGCTGACGGTCAGCATCCTGTCCCCAGGTGCATTGTGCAGCAGCCAAGTGGCGAAGATCACCGTCAGCAGCAAGGTCGGCAATCGCATCACGCGCTTCATGACCGGCGCCTGTCTTGAAGACGTCAACCACGAGGTCTACGGCGGGATCTACAGCCAGATGCTCTACGGGGAGAGCTTTCAAGAGCCACCCTCCCCGCCGTCGTTCGAGAGCTTCGATGTGTACGGAGGCGAATGGGCGTCGAGAGGAGACGTTCTCTCCGTGTCGGCCGACGCCGGCGGCAAGATGGTAGCCAAAGATCTCCGTCTTGAAGAGGGGACGGTCGGCGTCGATATCCTGCTGCCCGCGGACCAGGACGGATTCGTTGGGCTCATCGTGAGCGTCGCCGAGGCGGCCTCGGGCGCTGATGCCTTCCTCGGCTATGAAGTCGCCCTCAATCCGGCACAGAAAGTCCTTCGTCTCGGGCGTCACCGGCACAACTGGGAGCAGATCCGCGACACGCGCTGCGCCGTGCCGCACGATCGGTGGGTGCGGCTGGAGGCTCGCATCAGCGGTCCTTCTCTGCGAATCTCGCTCAATGGCGACCCGATCGTCCAGTACACTGACACGGAACATCCGCTCAAGCCGGGCAGCGTGGGCCTGCGCACCTGGAACGTCGACGCGCAGTTCCGCAATCTCGTGGTGCGCCGGGAGGGACGCGACACCCGACTCAATCTGAAGGCACGAGAAGATTCGCCCCGTGTCAGTCGGATGTGGCGGCCCTTGCAGCGGGGTTCGGCCCAGGGAGCATACGATTTGTGCGCGGACAATCCGTTCAAGGGACAACAGAGCCAGCGCGTGACATTTGTCCGTGGCGAAGGCGACGTGGGCATCGAGAATCAGGGTCTGAACCGTTGGGGGCTCTATGTCCAGGCAAACAGGCAATACGAGGGCCTGCTGTGGGCTCGTTGCGAGGAGCCGACACAGGTCTGCGTGTCGCTGGAGAGCAGCGACGGCCAGCAGATCTATGGCAAGAAGATCCTGTCCTTGGAAGCGGGCTCCTGGCAGCGTCTCGACTTTTCGCTGACTCCCGACCGGACGGATACGAACGCCAGGTTCGCCATCAAGCTCCCCCGGCCCGGGTCCGTGGTGCTGGGATACGCGTTTCTGCAGCCCGGCTCGTGGGGCCGATTCAAAGGCCTGCCCGTGCGCAAGGATGTCGGCGAAGCGTTGGTCAATCAAGGTCTCACCGTTCTTCGCTACGGCGGGTGCATGGTCAACATCGACACCTACCGCTGGAAGAACATGATCGGTCCTCGCGATCTGCGTCCGCCGTACCGAGGGTTCTGGTTTCCCCACTATTCCAGCAACGGCTGGGGCATCATCGACTTCATCGACTTCTGTCGGGCGGCCGGGTTCCTCTGCATTCCCGCTTTCAACATGGGAGAGACCCCCCAGGACATGGCGGACTTCATCGAGTATGTCAATGGCCCTGCCAACAGCGAATGGGGACGCAAACGCGCCCACGATGGACACCCCGAACCTTATGCACTGAAGTGCATCCAGCTCGGCAACGAAGAATCGGTGGACGAGGCCTACTGGCAGCGATTCAAACCCATGGCTCAGGCCATCTGGCGGGAGGACCCGAACATCACCGTGGTGGTCGGCGACTTTGCATACGGCCGGCCCATCCGTGATCCGTACAGTTTCGAAGGCGCCCCGCGCATCAAGAGCCTGGCCGTCCAGAAGGAAATCCTGGACCTGGCCGTTCAACACGACCGGGAGGTCTGGTTCGACGTGCATGTCGGGACCGACCAGCCCCGTGAACCCGATGGCCTGGGCGGGATACCCAGCTTCATCGCCGCCCTGCGACAGGTCAACCCTGACGCCCGCTTCAAGGTCGCTGTCTTTGAACTCAACGCGGGCAATCATGCCTTGCGTCGAGCCTTGTCCAATGCCCATGCGATCAACGAACTGGAGCGACTGGGGGATGATGTGCCCGTCGTCTGCTCGGCGAACTGCCTCCAACCCTATCGACAGAATGAGAACGACTGGGATCAGGGCCTTCTATTCTTGAGTCCTTCCCAGGTGTGGAGCCAGCCGCCGTATTACGTCACGCAGATGATCCGAGCCCATTACCAACCCTTGTGTCTGAAGACAACGGTCGAATGTCCGGATCGAGGTCTGGATGTAACGGCTACACGCAGCGAGGACGGACGCACCGTCGTCCTGAGCGCCGTGAATGTCACGGCGAATCCGATGAAGACGCGCATCCAGTTCACGGACTACTCACCTCGAAAGGACACGGTCAAGATCGCGACGCTGACGGGCCGGCTGGAAGAGATCAACAGCCCCCAGGAGCCGCGACGCGTGGTCCCCACGGAAACAGTGGAACCTTGGGTGATGGATCCCAACGGAAGGGATATCATCTACACATTCCCCGGACATTCGTTCACCCTCCTGACGTTCGAATAATCAGACTGCAAAAGGAGTGTTCCCATGGCAATGATCCAACGACGTGACTTTCTCAGACAAGCCGCCTGCACCGGCGCCCTGCTGTTGAGCGGCGGTTCGTCCCTTCGAGCGGCCGATCCGAAATGCAGAATCGAGGTGCTTCTCAAGGAATCGATCGGCACCATCTCGCCGGACCTCTACGGTCACTTCGCCGAACACATCGGCGGCGTCGTCTACGACGGCATCTGGGTGGGCGAGGAATCCTCTATTCCCAACTACGCCGGTGTGCGAAAGGCTCTGGTTGACCACATGCGCCGCCTGAACCCGTCGGTCGTGCGGTGGCCGGGCGGCTGCTTCGCGGACAGCTACAACTGGCGCGACGGCGTCGGTCCTCGCCGGCAGCGTCCCTCGCGTCCCAACTTCTGGATCAATACCCGCTTCCTGCAACAGGCGCCCGACGGACCGGCCAAGTATGAGCCGAACGAGTTTGGCACCGATGAGTTCATCACCTTCTGCCGGTTGATTAACGCGGAGCCCTACCTGGCGGCCAACGTACGCAGTGCGTCGGCTCGTGATTTCTACGAGTGGATCGAATACTGCAACGCGCCCGCCGGCTCGACGACGCTGGCCAGGCAGCGGGAAGCCAACGGATGTCGCGACCCATTCCGTGTCCGCTTCTGGGGCGTCGGCAACGAATCCTGGGGTTGCGGCGGCGACTTCACGCCGCAGGAGTACGCGACGGAGTTTCGCCGGTTCACGTCGTGGGTTCCCCAGTTCGATGTATGTCCCTCTTTCATCGCGGCCGGTCCCGGCAGTGGAGACGAGAGCTGGACGCGGGGTTTCTTCGAGAACCTGACGCGACGGGACAAGGGTTATGTGAATCGCGTCTACGGCTGGGGATTGCACTACTACTGTGGGACCGCAGGCAGAGGCGCCCTCGATTTCGGACCCGAGGACTGGTATGAATTGCTCCACAAGGCTGCGGCTATAGAAACCCTGATCGACAACCATTGGGCTGTGATGGGCGAGTTCGACGCAAATCACCATGTCAAGCTGGCAATCGACGAGTGGGGCACATGGCACGCGGCCGGGACGGAGGTCCATCGCACTCACCTGTTCGGCCAGACCTCCACGCTGCGCGATGCCTTGGTCGCTGCACTAACGTTGGATATCTTCAACCGTCACGCGGACAAGGTGGCCATGGCCAACATCGCCCAACTGATCAACAATCTGCAATCGCTGTTCCTGGCGCATGAGGACCGGTTCATCGTCACGCCCAACTACCATGTGTTCGAGATGTACGCGGCCCACCAGAAGGGCCAGTCGATTCGCACAGTCTTCTCCTCGCCGGACATTCCTCTGGGCAACGGCGCGCTGCCCGGCCTGGCGGGATCGGCTTCCTTGCACGGCAAACGCCTGGTCCTGACGGTCGTCAACCCCAGTGTTACGGAGACGCGAGAGACCCAGGTCGTTGTTCCTGGAGCGACCGTTCGCGATGTCGCGGTGCGCACCCTGTCGCACGGGGATATCCGTGCCCACAACAGCTTTGAGAATCCGGATGGTCTGTTCCCGCAGGACGGCCAGGCAAAGGCCGCAGGAGCGGACATGGTCTATGCCTTCCCGCCGGCATCCATAGTCCGCATGATGATGGATCTGGCGTGACCACGACCGGGACAGCACAGAAGACTCTAAGTCTTTTTCTGCAATGATTTAAACGGTTCCAGTCCCTGATCGGCTTCCGGGCGGACCGAGTTGTTCGTGCCGGAGCTGGCGATATCCACGAAATCAATGACTATTCACAAATCACGTCGTAGATTGTTGTGCCTGTGGGAACAAGAAGCTCGGTATGCGACGGACGTTTCCCTCGCCGGTTACGCAGGCGAGGACACTGGAGCCCTCGGCCAGGAGCAGACCGGAACCCTTGCGGGTGAGTTTGTACGTGTGCTCGACTTTGCCTGCGGTGACGTTCGAGCAGGTGGTCTCCAGGAGCAGTTGCTCGTCGTAGAAGGCGGGCCGGCGGTACTTGACTCGCAGTTCCGCAACCACGAAGAATATCCCCCCGGCTTCCAGGTCTTTGTAGGCGACGCCGTTGGCGCGGAGCAGTTCCGTTCGTCCCATTTCGAACCAGACCGGATAGACACTGTGATGGATTACGCCGCCTCTGTCCGTCTCTGCGTATCGAGGAACCACCGGTATCGTGTGGCTCTGAATTGTCATTCGTTCGGGAAAACTCATATCAATCGCGCCCCAGGATACCATATCGCTCGTTACATGCAAGATATGCATCGCCACGAAAAAACTTTGAGAAATTTCAGGAAAAATATGATGGAATTCTCTTTACGCGGCGGGCTCAGGCAGATATAGTAGAGGTGAAGATGCAGGTATAGCCCTCAAGCCCCTGCGTGTTATCTCGCTTTTCCTCTCCCTCCGCCGCGCAGGGGCTTCTTCATATCGCTCGGCGGGGATTCACGATCGACATTCCGAAACACTATCGCTGCACAGGGGAATTCGCTGCGTCGCTACCGTATCCAGTGTTGCTCGATCTGTTCGAGGCTTTTGCCCTTCGTCTCCGGTACGCAGGTTCGGACGAAGATCAGCAACACGATGCAGAACACCCCGTAGAGCCAGAAGGGGAACCCCCGGTGGAATGTCGCGACCAGCCAGGGGTCTTCATCCATCATGGGGAAGGTCTGCGACACGAGGTAGTTGGCGATCCACAGGCAGACGGTCGCGATTGCCATCGCCCGCCCGCGGATCCGTGTGGGGAAGATCTCCGACAGGATCACCCACGTCACCGGCCCGACGGACAGCGCAAAACACGCAATGTAACCGAGAATGAACAGCAGCATCCACAGGCCGGTCGATTGCGTGTAAGCAGCCAATCCCATCGCGATCAACGAACCCCCCATGCCGGCCGAGCCGATCATCATCAGGGGCTTTCGGCCGATCCGGTCCACCGTCCAGATCGCAATCACGGTGAACGTGAGGTTCACGATTCCGACCACGATGGTCTGCAAGAGAGCGGCGTTCGTCCCGGATCCCATCTTCTTGAAGATTTCCGTGCCGAAGTAGAGGAAGACGTTGATCCCGGTGACCTGCTGCAGGACGGCCAGGACGATCCCGATGACCAGGACGATTCTCATGCCCGGCACGAAGAGCTGCCTTAGTGAGCCGCTCTCGTGCGCGACGGCCTCCCTGATCTCCGCCAGTTCCATCCGGGCATAGGCGGCGCCGTCCACGCGGGTCAGGATGCGCAGCGCCTCCTCGGCACGACCCTGCTTCGTCAACCACCGTGGGCTCTCCGGCACGACGAAAGAAAGAAGCATCAATCCCAACGCGGGCAGCGCCTCCGACCCGAACATCCATCGCCACCCAAGCCGCTGGTTCCAGACCTCGTCACCCTGTAATGCAATGAAATAATTGACGAAGTACACGACCAGAAAGCCGCTGACGATGGCGAACTGGTTGATGGAGACCATCCGTCCACGGATGCGGGCCGGACTGATCTCTGCGATGTACATGGGCGAGATGATCGAAGCCGCCCCGACGCCGAGACCGCCCAGGATGCGGTAGAGGATGAACGTCGTGAGCGTGCGAGGAATCGCCGTGCCGACCGCCGAGACGAAGAACAGTATCGCGGAGACGATGAGCGCTTTCTTGCGCCCGAAGCGATCGCTCAGAGATCCGACACCCGCGGCCCCGAGCGCACAACCCAGCAGCGCGCAACCCGTCGCCCATCCTTCCTGCACGTCATCCAGTTGGAAATGGGCCTTCAACGGCCCGATCGCGCCGTTGATGACCCCGGTGTCGTAGCCGAAGAGCAGCCCTCCCAAAGCGGCGACGAGAGTGATTGTGAGAACATAGGGGACACTGCCGACTTGGCGATCTGCGAGTTCCGGACTCTTGCTCATTGTCGATTCGCCCTCTCACATAGACTCAGGACATTCTCGCGCGACGCCGAGAGTGTCATCCTGAGGCGAAGCCGAAGGATCCGGACAACGAACAGAAGGTCTCTCCCGGGCGCAGGCCAGATCCTTCGCTGCGCTCAGGACGACACGTCTTCGACATGAGGCTCTCTGCACGAAATCGCTGCCCCGGGACCTGATCCCCTGCGGCTACCGTGTGCAACTCTCGATGGCGTGCTTCAGCGCCCAGTCGACGAACATGGCGTAGTTGTCGTTTCGATAGCTGCCGTCGCGGTTCTTGCACCTCTCGCGAACCTGCTCCATTTGATCGACGAGGGGTTGGGCCCTGCTGCCGAGTCTTTGCAGAGTTCTTGCGGCGTGCAGCACGACCGGTCCGCGGGAATCCAGCAGGCCGCGAGCCAGGACGGGCAAGACCTCATCACATGGTCCAAGCCGGCACAACAAGTCGGCCGCCGCAAATCGCACGTCCGGACTCGGATCGTCCGACAGCTTCTTCAGCGCTTCGGTCGCCGGGGTCGCTTCGGCGCCGAGCGACGCGAAGTAGATGACCGTCCAGTATCGCACGGCACTATCCGCGTCCGAAAGGGACTCCACCATCGCCGGCAGGAGCCTCGCGCCCTCACCTACCAGCTCGGCCGCACTCAGAATGCTCGACAACCGGTACTTCGCAGGATCGCGCCCCATCTCATACGGCGTGGACCCCGCGGAACGAATCAGCATTTCCGCCTCCGGCAGTAGACAGACATCCTTCGTCTCGAGCATCCAGTCCCGCAGACGCGTGCGCATGCGATTGAGCGTCTCCCGATGTTCAGGCGAGTCGACCAGATTCCTGACTTCATTCGGATCGGCCAGCGTATCGTACAGCTCCTCCACCGGTTTGGTCGGCTCCCAGAACAGCTTCTCCATGCCCGCCATCCCTCCCGAGGCGGTGACGCGTCGCAGCTCCTGCATGATCTCGGCCTGGTCGCAGTAGTCGCTCGGCTGCACGTAGGGCAGGTGCGGCAGGAAGTTCCGGATGTACTTGAACCGCCGGTCCCGAACGCAGCGGGACATCTCGTACGCTTCATCGACCCGACCGGCCGCTCCGACGAGGTACTCACGGTATGCGCCGAAGTCGCCGCCTGTAGTGACGCTGTCAGGCGTGTGCCGATACGTCCCTGCGGGCGCATTGCGGGCGAGGAAAGGCCGACCCTGCATGTGCGAGGGGATCGACACGCCTGCCAGCGACAGCACGGTCGGCGCGAAGTCCACGAAGCTGACGAGTTCATCCGTGCGCCCGCCCGGCGCAAGGGCAGCCACGTGCTGGTATCGCGCGGGGATTCGGACCAGCAGTGGAACGTGAAGACCCGAATCGTACAGCGTCCTCTTGAATCGCGGAAGGCCCATGCCGTGATCGGAGAAGAAGAACACGATCGTGCTCTCGGACACTGCGTCGGTTTCGAGCTGATCGAGGATCTCGCCGACCTGCTTGTCCATGCAGGTGATGAGGTCGTAGTAGCGAGCCCACATCTTGCGCACCATCGGCGTATCGGGATAGTACGGTGGCAAGATCATCTTGCGAGGGTCGTGCCGCTCCTCGGGCGTCAGCTTGGAGCCGTACTGGTTCTCGAACCGTTCGTCGGATCCGTTGATCTGGCTCTGGTGCGTGGTCGTGAAATTGAAGACGCTGAAGAACGGCTGGCCCGCCGGCCGGTTTCGCCAGTGGGCGGTCCGGCTCGAATCGTCCCAGATCGCCGGGTCCGTGAAGTTGTAGTCTTCCTTGACGTGGTTCGAGCAGTAATAGCCCGCTCCGCGCAGCAGCTTCGGGAACGGCTCGATCTGCCGGGGGATCGCGATTTCCGAGCGGAGGTGCTGGGTCCCGAGCGACGTGGCGTACACGCCCGTGATCAGACAAGATCGCGAAGGCGAGCAGACCGGGGCCGTCGCGTAGGCATTCGTATAGCGGATCGAGCGGCCTGCGAGCCGGTCCAGATTGGGCGTGATCGCAAGCGGGTCGCCGTAGCAGCCCAGGTATGGACTGATGTCTTCGCAGGTGATCCAGAGGATATTCGGCTTCGACGGATACGAGACCGGCGTCGTCGGCGACGCGTACCGCGGGCCCTCGTCCATGCAGCCGGCCAACGTCGCGCCGGCGGCACAAGCCCCGGCGGCTCTCAAGAAGTCACGACGCGTGCCAACACGAAAGTCCATTGTGCTGCTCCATCACTCGACCACGACTCTCCTACCGCCCGCCTCCGATGGAACGGGCCACGCACTCGACAGGTCTCCCTGCCGACGGCATTCATGGTACAGGGAATCTCCCACGAGGCAACAGTCTTGTCCCCATTCATCGAGCGAAAGCGCGGACGGTCTCTCGCATCCGCAGGCAGGTTGTCGACGGCAATCACTCGCCCATTCGCAGGGACGCGGCGAGGACTACTCGACCACGCCCGGCGACGGAGCGCTCGCCTTCCAGTTGGCGGCGTTGTCCCCATCGGCCGCAAGGTCGATCCGATGCAAGGCCAGGCCGTAGCCGTCCGTCTCGGTGGGCCACGGATCGACGCCGGTGGCGAAGTTCTCCGGGTGCGAGCCGTCGCTATACGTCACGGTATCGGCAATGATCCACGTTCGCGTGCCGTCGAGGTTCTCGTCGCTCGGGCACAGCACCTCCAGTGTCTCGACGCTGTTGGCGAGTTTGCCGTCGCCCCATTCCACGATGGGCGTGTTCGCAGGGATGTTGTAGACCGCCCGGCAGGCCGCCAGGTCTTTGACGAGCAGCAGACACTCGCCCGGCGCCAGCGTCACCGGCGGATTGGCGGGGAACGCCACGTTGATGGCCGGATCGTCGGGATTGTCGGTGAATCGCCAGGCCAGGCCGCGGATCGCGTCGTGGAGCGTGACGGCGGCGTCGGCGGTATTGACCAGCTCGACGTATTCCGTATCATCCGCTCCGTCGGGGTGGTACATGATCTCCGTGATCCGGACGCTCTCCGGCGCCGGGCCGACGTCGAAGATCGCCTGGGCCAGGCCGCTCCATGGACTATAGGCGTTGCTGGCGACCAGGACGCGGGCCTTGACCTGGGTGCTCTCGGTGATTGTGATCGGGCCGGTGTACGTATACACGGCCCCGCCCGAGCCGCTGGTATCCGGCGTGGCGATCTCGCTCGCGACCAGCTTGGCACAGAACAGCAGGTCCGAACTGCTGGCTCCGGAATTCAGCCCCTGGATGGCAAGCAGGTTCTGGCCCTGTTTCAGCAAACCTAAGTAGGCGGAAACGTCGAATTCCTCCCAGACGATCGCGGCGCCGTCGTCGTGGATGCTGTTGGCGCCGGAGTTCCACGCGGGCGTGCCGGTGAACTGGGCCCGCGCAATCTCGGTGCCATTGAGCCAGGCGACGAAGCCATCGTCATACCGCATGTTCAGCGTCAAGGAGTCGAACGTGCTGGTATCGCCCGAGAAGGTGAACGGGATGCGGATGCAGCAGGTCTGATTCACGTTGTACATCGCGGCCTGCAGGTTGATGGTGAAGTAGGCTTCATAGCCGCTGCTGCGCTCGTAGCCGACGCCGCCTGTGCCGCTGATCCAGGCCGAGTCGTCGAAGGTCGGACTGGTCCGCCAGGCGTTGCCGATCGCGGTGGTCGGGACGAGCACCTTCTTGGCGGCGCTCTCGGCCACCAGGGTGGTTGAACTCACGACCTTTGCGGCCGAATCGGTCGGACGCGGATCCGAGCCGTTCAGGGTGTAGTACAGCGTGCCGTTGGCATGGGGATTGGCGATCGTCACCGGGGTGCCGGCCGCGACCCCACCTGCCTGGCGGGAGATCGTGGGCGGCTTGACAAACCGGTTATCGACCCACGTGCACCGAGTGGCCAGCCAGCTCTTGAGGTGATCGATTTCGCCCTGGAAATCGGTGTATCGCGAGCGCGCGCTGGTCCACTTCGCGTAGTTGCGGGGCGCCGCCTCGCGAATCTCGTCGGCCATCGCGTCGATCGTGGCGTTGAGACTTCCCGTGCTGAAAGGACCTCTCCGCAGCGCGTACCAGCGGTCGATGTACTTTTGCCAGAACTCGCTGTCGTCGAAGAGCCGGTTCCACCAGCCATACTCGAAGTAGTCGGTCCCGTCGCCGGTCCCATGCCAGCTCTGCGCGTTGTCGTCGCGCCCATCCGCCGACTCCATCGCGCGATCGAAATCCCAGATCGGGCCCATCTCGAGCTTGCCTTCGCGACTCTTGTGTATGTGCGTGCTCAAACGAAGCGCATCGACGTTCATCAGCAGCATGTTCACCAGGTTGTGGTCGATCCATGATGCGACATCGATATACTTCGCATAGCCGACGTCGGGATCGGCAAAGCTCGCTCCATAGAGAGCGGTCTCGAAGCTGTTCAGGTACGTCCTGATCCAGGTTGCCTGGGCCGTGGTGATATCGTCTTCTTTCGGGTCCACATAGCACAGACTCGTACCGCGCGCCGTGCGAAAGCCGCTGTCGGATGGGTCGGTGCGGTCGATCTTGAGCATGTACCCGCCGGCGATTTGGGGCTCGGTGCTGTCCCAGGGTTCGAGCTCTTCGACGTCGACCCGGTCTCTGCCTCGTTTGACTTTCTCCATGAGGATGTACAGCCCGACGTAGTCGCTGGCCGACACGGTGCTGTTGTTCTTGTTCAGATACATCTCGACGAATCGCGTGCGAACGGCGTAGCGCCCGACCTGATTGCTCAGCTCGTATGCGAAGGCATTGCTGATCAAGACACGGTCAAAGGAGTACGGCCCGTAGAGAACCCAGTCGGACTCCGCAGGCAGGCCCAGGAGCGAAACGTCCCGATCCCGGTTGTATTCGTCCCAAATCTCGAAAGCATACGGGGGCTTGGCGGTTCCAGCCGAAGTGGAACCACGCATCTTGATGCCGCCGCGCCCGGCGAAACTCGCTGCACCCGTGATCTTCGCGCGGCCCCCGTCGCCGACGTCGATGAAGACGGACAAAACCCTGACCAGGGAGCCGTCGGTGATGCTCTTGGTGCCCGTATCGATGATGACGATCGGAAGATCCGAACTGCGACTCGCTGCGTCACTGGCGAGTGCGACATACGTCCGGCTGACCGGGGCGCCGGGCGCCTTGTCCGGCTCGTACACGCGAGCGGTGACGTCCTTCGTGCCGACTAACATGATCGCGCCGGTGTATAGCGTCGATGCGGTCGTGGGCACCGTGCCGTCCAGGGTATAGTGGATCTTGGCATCCGGATTCGACGAACTCAGTTCCAAAGAAAGGTATATGCTCGAGAAGGCGCCCCCCTCGTGCGAAAAGGTCGGGTCCTCCGATACCTCGGTGTATCCTGCGCTATTGGCACGGGCCGGTGTCAGTGTGCTGAAATACTGCTGCCGGCCGTTGTAGAGGCCGTAGGACAGATCGGCTCGCTGCGGCGGGAAGGCACTGCCGTCGCGACGCGACCCGTACTCCTGCACCACCGTCAGATCGGCCGAGACCAGGGCGAGGTATTCTCCCTCGCCGTCGAGTGTGAAGTTCGTGTGATAGTACCCGCTCTGGTCCTTGTACGGCCAGTTCTCCGGATGGTCCTGCTCCTCGATCCCGGACGCAAAGACCAGGAGGTATCCGTCCGATGCGAGCGTGACCGCGGGCATCGCCCACTTCGTCAGGTCATACGGATCGTCCGTCAGATACCAGCCGAGGAGATCGACGCCCGTCGGCCCCTCGTTGTGTATCTCGATCCAGTCGGGGTAGGCAATCTTGCCTTCGACAGTTGTCGCTCGTCCCGTTTCATTGATTGCCTGGAACTCGCTGATGACCAAGGACCCGCCTTCCCCTGCATCGTCGGTTTCGTCGGGGCCGTCATCGGGAGAGGACCCCGCCGGAACGCCCAGGAACTCGACCTCGGCGATCTGCGTGCTGTTGGCGGCGGCCGCGTTGCGAACCCCGGTGAACAGGAGCTGATAGTGCGCGTAGGCGGTCGAGTTGGCGAACGTGATCGGCGTCGTGTTCATCGTGTAGCGAGGCCAGGCCGACGCTTGGGCAAAGTCGGGAATCGCGCCGGAGGCGATCAGCGTGTACGGCCCGTCGAGGCTCGTGTTCGACCCGTATAGCTCGAATGCGACGGGATCTCGCTCCGCTGCGTCGTTGGCGGTTGTGAAGGTCAGCCCCGTGACCACGGTCGCGCCCGCCGACGGAGTGACCTGGAATCCGGTGGACCGCTCTGCCCCTCTGAAGTGCAGGTATTTGGTCTCGACGCTGTTGTCGATCGCCAGGGCCGGGTGCTCCGCCGCGGGCCAGTCGCCGTCGTTGGGGACGCCACGGACCGTGTCGCTCGGTGCCGTGATATCTACCTGTGCAGCGAGCGGTCCCGCAAACAGCAGAATGAGCAGCAGTAAGCTTCTTCGACTTATAATCACCCGCGGAATCCTCCACCTTCGGGCTGATTTGGGCGCTGCATGACGGACAGACACACCCCATATCGTCATTATAGCCGTCAGGCCCTTCCAAGTCAACGCCCGTGGCCGGGGCAAACGGCGTATGACCAGGTTCTCTGGCAGACTGTGAACCGATCCGCGACAATGCGTCGGCTGGGCTCTGTCATCCTGAGTCGCTTCGCCGCGTCGCGGCTGGTGTCGGGAAGGACAGGGACGTCTCACGAAGCTCACATGCTTGGAGGCCCACCTCTTGTCATCCCTTCACTCTGTTCAGGGCAGGCGCTGAGCAACGCGAAGGGCCTGGCAGGGGTCTTGACCTTGTCGTCCTGAGCGACAGCGAAGGATCTGGCCCGGGAGCGAAAGAGGCGTATCGACTTCGGACGCCACGTCTGTTGCGGGACCCAGACGCTTCACTCCGTTGAGCATGACACTCCCGTCGCGTATCATGTGCCGCTACCCTGGGCTTCCAGGGCCAGCGCGACGCGGAGGATCGCGCCCGTCGGCTGAGCGGCCTCGATCTCGACGTAGCCGCCGTGGGACTCTGCGAAGCGTTTCACCAGCGTCAGGCCCAGACCCATGCCTGTGCCTTGCGGCTGGTTGGGTTGTGGATCCGCGCGGGGGACATTCTCCTCACTGCGGTAGAACTGCTCGAAGACCTTCCTGCGAAGATAGGGCGGGATGCCCGGGCCGTGGTCTTCGACCTCGATGATCGTGACGCCGGGCTCGCTCCGCGTACGCACTACAATCGTCTTGTCCGTCGCATGGCGGGCATACTTGACCGCGTTGTCCACAAGGTTCACGACGATTTGCGTAACTGCATCCTTGTCGAAACGGGTTTGCCCCGTCGCGGCCAGGTCCGTCCGGATCGTGAATCCGTGCTGTTGGGCATACGGGTGCATCATGTCAGCCACGTCGGCGACACACTCGTCGATACTCCCGACCCGGAAAGCGTAGTGCTTGCGACCCTTTTGCAGCCGGGCGAAATCGAGCACGTTCTCGACCAGCCGGCTGAGCCGCTCGCTCTCCTGTCGCATCGTCCGGTAGTATTCCGCGACCTTCTCCTGCGACTTGACCCAGTTCTTCTCGAGCATCTCGGTGTACATCCGGATCGAGGTCAATGGCGTTCGCAGCTCGTGCGAGACCGCGGAGATGAAGTCGTCCTTCTTGCGAGCCAGCGCCACCTGGGCCCGCACGTTGTGCCAGAGGCTCACGAGCGCCAGGCCCACCGCCGCAACCACGGTCGCGATGATCGCGAGGTACAGGTGTCGCAGGTCGCCGATGCGTCGCGCGATCCAGGCGGGGTCGATCTCCGTGAGGTTCAGAACCAGATCGCCGAAGCCAAAATCGAGAATCGCAGCGTAGGCAGGTCCCTCCGCCGAGGCGGCAGCCTGCCCATTCGCCCTCCGGACCTGCGGCAGCGCGAAGCCCATGCCGTCGCGGATGAAGGATCGCGCCGATTCCTCGACCTCCGTGACCAGTCTCTGCTCGTCGAGCTGGAAGCCTTGGAGCAGGTGCCGGTTCTCGATCTGGACGTGTCGCAGCAGAAAGACCTGGCCGCCGAAGATTGACTGGCTGCGATTTGGATCGGGCACCACCAGGGGCACGAACGGTTCGATGCGGATCTGCACCGTATCCGAGGCGAGAGAATTCGGCCCTTGTCCGTCGCCTGACGTTACGGCGAGTTGATCATACCCTGGGATCTCCGTGAGAACCGGTCCGACCGTCTGTTCAGCCTGCTGTGCGGCAAGCGGTTGGCTGCCGGCGAGCGAACGGCTGATTTCGTCCACCGGCACGGTCTGTGCCTGGGGGATCGGCAGTTCCGCCATCTGACCCGACTGCCGGGAATCCGAATTGGTCGCCTGGAAGTTCGAGGCGATGATGGACCGCTGCTGCCGGTAGATTTGCGTATCCTGAGCCTTTTGCCTGAGGCTCTCGATGGGATAGGCCTGGCTCCGCGCGCTGCGCGCGTCCACAACGCCCTTTCTTGCCGTGGGGACCTGGGCGACGCCCTCGTCTTGTGTCAGGACAGCCGGCGCCGAAACTTCGTTTCTTTCGACAACAATCGACTCAGGCGCCGACACCTCCAGGGCGCCGGACCGCAGGCTGATCGAAGGCAGCACGTTGTCGATGACGTTCGCGTACTGGTCCCGCACCGCCCGGCTCAGATCGTCCTTCGTATCGGAGGGAGGCGCCCGACCCGGGTAGTAGGGGCTGACAATCACCCCGTCCGGCTCGATCTGGAAGTAGCCGTAGGCATAGGAATTCGAGAGTTGGTTGCCCAAAGGCGACCGCAGCACCGGCGCCTGCTGCGCCACCACGACGTTCTCGGGCACATGGGAGTAGAGGTAGTCGGTGTACTTGCGCTGTTGTTCGACTCGCACGAACTCGTCGAGCTTGCGCTTGACGTCCTGGCGGATCTGCTCGGCCACCTCGGCGAACTCGCCCAGCCGGGCCCCCTCCAGACCCTGGGCCCACTTGTCCACCGCGTGGAAGCCCAGCCCTCCCAGCCCGCAGACGGCTGCGACGACAATGGCAGTCAGAATGATCAGACGTCTGTACATAGATGCCCCAAGCGGGAAAACTCGAAGTCCGAATATCGAAATCCGAGACAAGAACGAATGACCGAAGCTGGAAGTCCAGAGCCGAATGTCCGGCGAGCGCCGGCGTTTCGATCATTTGGATTTCGGTCCTTTGAGTTTGTTTCGGATTCTGAACTTCAAATTTCGGATTTCGAGTCTCTTCTTCATGTCTGCCCAACGTACCTGTACCCGGCGCCGCGGACGGTCTGAATGATCTGCGGACTGGCCGGGTCGATCTCGATCTTGCCCCGCAGCTTGGCGATGTGCATGTCCACCGTCCGCGTCCCCAGATCGCTGAAGGTGTCGTTCCAGATCTGTCGGTACAGTTCCTCCCGGGCGATCACCCGGCCGGGGTTTGCGGCGAAGTACTGAACGATCCCTGCCTCCCGCGTGCTCAGGTCGATGATCTCGCCGCCTCGCCGGGCTTTGAGCGACGCCATGTCCACGTGCAGGTCGCCGAACGCGAAGGTCTGGCCGACGCCGCGAGACGGGTCCGTTCGCCGCAGGACTGCCCGGATGCGAGCCAGCATCTCTTCGAGCGAGAACGGCTTCGTGACGTAGTCGTCGGCGCCGAGATCGAGACCCTGGACCTTGTCTTTCTCCTGGCCTTTGGCCGTGACCATGATGATCGGGGTCTGGAGCCCGTCCTGTCGCCACCGGCAGCACAACTGCTCGCCGCTGATGCCGGGTAGCATGAGGTCCAGCAAGACCAGGTCGAAGCGGGTCCGCTCGACCAGTTCCGCGGCTTGCGGCCCATCGCACGCCTGTGTAGCCTTGAAGCCGTGAAACTCGAGGAAGTCCGTCATCGCCGTGCGAATTGCCGGCTCGTCTTCGACCACCAGAATGTGCGCCTGTAGTTCCATAGAGTGTTCTACCATACTTCAATTATAGGCGAAAACCCCGCCGGCGGTCTGTAAATGCTCTGTAAAAACAGAAGGGAGTCTGCACGGCTCACAAAATCCCAAGTCCGGCGTGAAAATGCTTGCAATCGGCGGAATTCATGGTACACTTCGGGTGCTTGGATTATGAACACGGGTAGGTAGCTCAGTTGGTAGAGCAACGGACTGAAAATCCGTGTGTCGCGGGTTCAACTCCCGCCCTGCCCACTGCTGTAAGTTTCTGGCTGACAATCGTTTACGGTTGCCAGCCTTTTTTGTTGATCCCTCAAAAACGCCCATTTTGGCCCGTAGTTCGTCAATAGTTCGTCAATGAGGTCATGAGCTCGGACTGGATCTCGCGAGCCGTTGCACAATCGGTCTCCAGCACCGCCAGGTGGAATCGCCCGTAGTGACGCAAGTGATCTGCCCTCAAATGCCGCTCGGGTGAGCGTCTCTGGTGCCCGGGTGGCATCCCGGTGCGCATTGTCTCCGCGAGAACGGTAAGGCAGGGGATGCATGTCACGCGGCTTTGCGATGGCAGGACTTCAGCAATCCACCCAGACGCTCGACACAGATGATCTCGCCCTGGTTTCCCTCATGCTGAGGCTCGATGATCTTGTGGAGACCCCGGTGAATCCTCTCATGATGATGGTAGGCGAGATACTCGGAGAGGACGTAGCGTAGCTGTTCTTCGGAGGAGAGGATCAGGTAATCAAGACATTCCTCTCGGACGGACCTCACGAAGCGTTCCGCGTGGGAATTCAAATCCGGACTGCGAGGGGGCAGTTTCACAGGTTCCACGTTGGCGGCTTTGAGAATACTGTCGAACTTGTTTGTGCACAGCGGATCCCGATCATGGATCAAGTACTTCTTGCCGGCCAGAACGCCGCCCTCCCCGCTGATACTGCGCGCGATCTGCTCCATCCAGGGACCGTCCGGTTGGGCATCGACACCGAGGATCTCCACCTTGCGGGTAGCGACGTGGAGGGCGAAGAACACCAGGCAACGGACGAGCTTGCCTTTGACGAAGAGTTCAACGGAGAAGAGATCGCAGGCGGCCAGGACGTTCCAGTGGCTCTTGAGGAATTCCTTCCAGGTGGTCTTGCGGGTCAGGTCCGGCTCGGGATCGTAGCCATGCTCCAAGAGGATGCTCTTGACCGTGCTCTCGCCGATCTTGTGCCCCAGGTAGACGAGGTAATCGCGGATGCGGGTGTAGCCCCACCGCGGGTTCTCCTTCTTGAATTGGATCACCAGATCGCTGATCTCCTGGGAGATCTTGGGCCGTCCGGGATGCTTGCAGCTCTTGCTGCCATCGTATTTCTGGGCGATGAGTCGGCGATACCACGACAAGATGGTCTCGGGCGTGAAGAGAACCGTGGTCTGCTCCAGGAGTTCTCGGGTCAGTTGTTGGGCCTTTGCGGCCAGCCTTCTCCTCTGATGATTGTCGAGTAAGATGCGTTGGTCCTTCTCCTGCTGTTCCTTCAGGACCCGGACTTGCTCCTTGAGATAGTCGATTGCCTTCCAGAGCTCCTGATCCAGGCAGTACGCCAAGCAGATCAGCATCGTCAGCCACAGGTGTCGCTTCATCATCCGCAGAGGCTAACAGGCCAAGGGGCGGCCGGCAATCGCTTTCGTAGAGTAGTGGCGCAACTCAAGGTGATGAAGACACTTACGCTCGGATAATAGTTGCACCATACGGGGTAGACTGTGGCCATGACTTTTTGCCGTTCGCGTTTTTCTCGTGTGACGAGTACCGAAGGCTAACCCTTCGCCCGATCCAGCATCTGACGGACCGCGGCATTGGGGGAAACGATGTCCCGGGCCGACCGAATGGTAATCGTGGGGATGGCACCGTGCTCCAAGTGCATCCGCATGCGCAGCTCCTGATCGGTATTCTGTCCGCCCAGGCTGGAGTAGCCGAACGTCCGACACAGACCCTCGAAGAGGAAGGCGTTGAGATCGCAGCCGCCGGTGCGCTCCAGGCCCTCGATGGACTGCTGCCAGCTCTTGAACAGATGGACCTGCCCGAACGACTGACCCTGCATGGTGATCTCGTTGAGCCCTTCCCCTCCCACCGCCAGCCCGTGGCCCAGAGTGGCTACATGACGGATCAGCTTGTGCATCCCTTCCGTGGGGGTCGTCGCCTCGACAAAACAGTTCTGCAGGTTGTGCGTGACCAGGGTAACATCAATAAACGCCACGTCCACGGCCAGCTCTCGGGTGGCGTCCAGCATGGCGCGGCCCAGGATCGACCGCCACATGCTCAGACCTGGATGTACCTTGATCATGACCTTTTTGTCGCGATTGCCGAGGCGAGCGGCGTTGGATTCCGGCACACCCAGTCCCCGGCCCTGGTACCAGCTCCAGCCGCGGAGATCGTTGCGTTCGATACCGCGGTATTGGAAGTCGCGGACGTAGGCATATGTCGGGTGGGACGGGTCCATGTCGATCGAGTTGAAGTGCGGCATCATGTGAAAGCCCAGCGCCCGACCCTTGCCGATAAAGGCCTTGGCCTTATCGCTCGCCACGTACGCCGGATAGTTCTCGTCATAGGCATCGGTGCGCCAGTCAGGAATGTGCAGCAGCACAGTCTTGGGGTCCAGTTCTTTCGCCAGGGCTTCCAAGACCGCCTCCTCGGTCGGGCACCAGCTTACGGCGAGACGCACGTCATGTACCCAAGGGGCTCGACGTTCCCGCTCCGCCTGGAGATCATACGCCTGCCACAGCCACCGGCGATACTGTTCCGCCGGTTCATGCCAGTCTTTGGCAAAGACATTGATGCGCCAGACAAGGCCCCCGGCACTGAGATTGTTGTCGATGGGACCGTAGGCCTGGGTGTCGAAGCCCAGTCGCTGGGCGTCCTTGGCAGTCCCCACGTGCAGGGCTTTGTACCGGTAGCGATTGTCCTGGGTGTGCACCCAGAAACCTCCTTGCGGAGCTTGGAGGATCGCCAGGCCGGCCTCCCACAAGAACGGCCACTCCCCGTGACTGTCTTTGATCAGGGAGTCATCCAGGGGCAGTTTGACGCCCTGGAAGAACGGAGCCACCAACTTCAGATCCGAGCGCAGGCCAGCCAGGTTCCAGCGGCAGGCCAGGACGCCGCCGCGAGATGAATAGGCCGCCGGCTCGATGAGGATATCGCCGCTCTGGGGCTCGACGGAGACGTTTAAGACACCATCGGCGTCCCAACTGTGAAAGACCACCTCCGCATGATGTCTGGACAGGACGTGGGTCTCGATCGTGCCGAATTTGCTCTCGTCCACAGATATCGTTTCGTCGCCCCGGTAGATCAATTGCAGGGCCGGACACGATGCCACATCTACGCCGCGGATATACACCTCGCCCGTCTGCTTGCTCTTGAGTGAAGTCAGGATACCCTTTTCCATGATTGCCGCTTGGGTGGGTGTATCGATGTAGAGGCGGCCGTCGCGGACCTGAATCGAGGCCTCTTGGCTTTGAGGCGATCCGCCTGCCGAAGCGGCACCAGATGATAGTCCGACCGAGGCCGTGGTCATGCCGCTCAGAGCCATACTGCTACCGGCGACTCTCAGGAAATCGCGACGATCCATGGAGCACCTCCTTGTTGTTGGTCAGGTACGCCGCCGAACGTAGTCGGTCCGCGTGTTCATGGGGCCAACATAACCCGGTGCCCAGAGGGCTGCAACGAAGAAGTTGGGCCGGCAAACCGCTCCAGAGGATGTCTTGGGAGCGCGAACCCACTCACCAAACCATCTCTTGTCTGCTCAGACATCTTCCAGTACACTTCCCCCGATGACCACGGCTGTTCAGGACCCTGCCCGGAGGACTGTTGTGGCAACTACCAAGAAGAACCTGATCGACCGCATCGCCGGTAGCACTGGCGTGCCGCAGTCGCTGGCCAAGAAGGTCATCCAGCATTTCTTCGACGAAATTACCGGGGAGCTCGCCAAGGGCAACCGTCTCGAATTCCGGGACTTCGGCGTTTTCGAAGCAAGAGCCACCCCAGCGAGGAAGGCCCAGAATCCCCGGACCGGTGAAGGAATCCACGTCCCGGCCGGACGCAGGGTGGTGTTCAAACCGGGGCGACTCATGAAAGGGACATTGAACAGCCATCGTGTTGGCAGCTCCACCCCGGCTTCTCCAGCTCCGGAGCCGATGAACAAATGAAGTCACAGCGAGATTATAGCCCATCACCCCAGTCGGACCCAGGACCCAAGAGCCTTGCGGAGTTGGCCGATCAGATCCACCGCCGCTTCATCCAGCTGGAAGATGCCGAAGCACCGCATCAGGCTGAGGTACAAGCTGCAATAATCTTTGCCTCCTGCTACTGCGAGTATCTTGCTCCTCGCGGCAGACCCTTTCCAGCCACTAAGAACTGGCTTCTGGATCTGCTCACGCTAGAAGAAAAATGCCGAGGTAAGGTGCCCGCACAGCTCGACGGCAGCCTCCCAAAAGGGGTGCAGGGCGAATGGTCCCAACCGATGAGCAAGACCAAGATCAAGGCTGCCCTGGGACTCCCCAGCTTCTACATGCTTGACACACTGGCGAAGGAAAGTGTGTACACGATCAGGCAGAGCTCGAACAGCTACGCTCCGTGGAGGGCAGCAGAGCACGCCAATGGACCATGATGCGTATGATTCGTGCGGTGAACCCGCCCTGGGCTTTGTTGCATATCCGGCTGTGTGATGCGCGTGGGTCTCAGGCCTGTCTACCGTCCGGCCGCGACTGACGTTACGATCGGAGCATACGGCAGCAACAGCAAACGCCCAGATAGAGCTTGACTGCCCCGGTGCTGCCGCGGAAGATACCTGACATGCGGCCTTGCACCGTTGGCCGCATGTTGTACGGGAGGCGGATCGTCCCGAGTGTCTCGTCCGCGATCCCGAAGGGGAATGTTTTTGACGTGGTGCGGGCAAGACGGCTGTAGCGCAGACGCATCACTCACGACGTCCGATGCATGGGAGGTTGGAGCCATGAAGACGTACGGTGTCGGCGTGTTCGGGATCGGCTGGGTCGCGGGAGAACACATCAAGGCCTACAGGCAGAATCCTCATATGAGGGTAGCGGCGCTGGCCTCGCGGCATAGGCAGTCGGCCCAAGCCGCCAAGGACAATCTGGCCCTGGACTGCGAAGTGATGGACACCTTCGACGATCTCGTGCGGCGGGATGACGTCGACATCATCGATATCT
>JAXDBU010000085.1:0-6937 GCA_034678485.1 Sedimentisphaerales bacterium
TGAAGAGCCGTTGGTCTTCACAGCATCCGCAGCCGTGAAAAACCACGCATCTTCGCAGAAAATCCTTGGAAGTGTCACAGTTTTACGCCGCCCCGCCAGGCGCTGCACTTTTGCTCCGCCCTTCACAATTGCCCGATCAAGGTGCGTATGGACACGGCGGCGGCGTTGGGTGCGGTCCGGCAGGCCATGGTCGGAGTGGAAAGCAATGGCGTGCAGGGCGTGAAGCTGTCTCTGGCCCAGGACCGTGCGGTGTTCGCGTCCTTTGGTGGCTCGGAGGGGTCCGCTCAGGCCTCGCTGCCGGTGGGATATGCGGGCGAGCCCTTCGAGATCGGATTCAAGCCGGAGTATGTGGTCGAGGGGCTGCGGGCGATGAACGCCGAGGCGTTCGAGCTGGAGATGACCGCGCCAGATCAGCCGGCCATGATTCGTGGAACAGGCGACTTCGTGTACGTGTTCATGCCGATGTCGCTGTCTTGATGTCGCCTCGGGCTTCGGGGCAGAAAGGAGAAGGGCCATGTTGAGTCGGTACGCAATGATGGGATTGGTGCTGGTGGCTGTTCTACTGGCTTCGACGGCGGCAGCGGACTGGCCCACGATAGGCTTCGCGATCAAGGGCGGGGCGCACTGGGTGGAAGATCCGCGGGCGACGGGGCGTGCGGTGGAGCCCTGCTGGGAGCTTGAGATCGAGAGTCCCGCGTTCTGGGGCGGCCACCTGACGGTTGTGGGCGGCTTCAACGGGACGAACCTGGACAACGAACGAGACCGGCAGACCTGGAGCGAGGGCGACGTGAGCTACGATCGGCGGGAGCGATTCGAGTACGGGCTCAATGGCGGTCGGCTCGGCGTGCGGTTGTGGCCTTGGGTGGAGGGCGACATGCGGCCCTACGCCACCATCGGCGGCGGCTACTACCAGTACGAGCAGGAGACGCGAGCGGTGACGACGGCGACGTGGCTCGAGCCCCAGACGGAGAAGATGGTGACGCAGGTTACCGACAGCACGCGCCACACGCGGTACGATGAAGGATTCTACCCGTTCGTCGGCGTCGGGGCGGAAATGGCGGTGGGCGACTACTCGTCTCTGACCGGACAGGCCCATGTGTTGATTGAGGCGCAATATGCGTGGGACGCGGACTTTCACGGGGCCGACTTGGGCGGGTGGAGCGTTGTGGCTGGCGTGCGATTCCGGTGGTAGACGGCGATTCTGCTTGCCCCGAAGCCGTAAAAAAACTTAGACTTTCCGGGTTTTTCCTCTTTACAATAGCGGGTATTACCGATATACTATATATAGAATCAGCAGCCACTGACAACCTGATTTGGAAAGGGCAAAACGATGGCACACGAACTGGAAATTCGAGATGGACAAGCCTGCATGATGTATGCGGGCGAGACGCCCTGGCACAAGCTGGGCACAAAGGTGGACAGGGAAGTGACGGCGGCGGCGTGCATGAAGCTGGCCGGCCTGGACACGGAATGTGAGAAGCGGCCGCTCTACATCCGGGGCAAGTCGGAGGTGGACGGTATCCCGGTGATCGGCTCGCAGGTCCAGGGCAAGTATGCGGTGGTTCGCCTGGACGACGAGAAGGTGCTGGGGGTGGTGGGCCAGTCGTACCAGATCATCCAGAACCGGGAGTGCTTTGACTTCCTCGATTCGATCGTAGGAGAGGGACAGGCTCTCTACCACACGGCCGGGTCGCTGTTCGGCGGCAGCCGCATCTTCATCACCATGAAACAGCCGGACGATTCGGTGATCGGTGACGACAAGGTGGAGCGGTACGTGCTCCTGGCCACCTCGCACGATGGGTCGCTGGCATTGACGGCCCGCATGACGGGGGTGCGGGTGGTCTGCGCGAACACGCTGGCCGTGGCCCTGGGTCGCGGGACGCAGCAGTCGGTGACGATCTATCACACGCAGAACTACAAGGACAAGGTGGCCGAGGCGCGAAGGGTGCTCGGCTTGGCCGACCTGTACTACAAGCACATGGAGACCGAGTTCAACAAGATGCTCGACGCCACCCTGCGGGAGTCGGACCTGAGCCGGTTCGTCAACAGCCTCTTCCCCGACACCCAGAAGGCCGAAGGCGGCAAGTTGAAGGCATCCGCCAGCACCCTCAAGAAGCGGGACCGGATCAGGGAACTGGCTCGGTCGGGTCGCGGCAACAAGGCCGTGGCCGGTACGCGGTACGCGGCGTTCCAGGCGGTTACGGAGTTTGTGACGCACGAACGGAATCCGAATGTGTCGCCGGGCAGGGATCGGGAGGATGTGCGGGTCAATTCGATGCTATTTGGCTCGGGCCGCGAACTGACACAGAAGGCGTTTGACCTGTTGAAGGTCCGTTGAGGGTTGGTTAGTGGCCGGGGGCCGGCACGAACCGGTCCCCTGGGAAAGGGGAAAGACGATGAACCGACAGCCGATGAAAGTGGATGCGGAACTGATTCACAACTGGAGCCAGCGGTACATCCATGTGCGATGCGGCCAGTTGGGCGAACTGTCACAGGACATCCGGGCCGATTTGCTCCGGGCGCACATGGCGCACCACCGGGACGGACGCAATGCCCAGGAGCTGGCGGAAGAGGTGGCCGCCCAGCATCCGGGTTTGCTGTACGCATGAGAAGGGAAAACGACGATGACAAAGGCCGAGAGAATAGCCCGCCTGAAAAGCACGTTGAAGCACGAACGCAAGGCGTATCGGGAGTGTGCGGGCAACCGCTTCGCGACGGCCGAAGAGCAGCAGTTGGCGGTCACAGGGATCGTCACCAGTATCGAACGTGAGCTACGCCGCCTCGGGGCGGCATGAGAAAGGGGAAGAACGATGCGATTGTACGAGAAGTACAGACCGAAGACGTTGGACGAGGTGGTGGGCCAGGAGAACGCCAAGAGACAGATCGAGATCGCGCTCCGCAGCGGGTGGGGCGGCAAAGCGTGGTGGTTCAGTGGCCCGAGCGGGACGGGCAAGACGACGCTGGCGAGGATCATCGCCAGGATGGGTGCGGACGATATGTATGTGGAGGAATGTGACAGCGCCGACTGCCTGACGGTGGAAACGATTCACCAGATCGAAGAGGGGATGTGCTTCTTTGGCGGCGGTCGCGGGGGCCGGGCGTACATCGTCAACGAGGCGCACGGGCTGTGGTGCGCGATCGTGCGGCGGCTGCTGGGTCTCCTGGAGCGACTGCCCGGCCATTGCGTGTTCGTCTTCACGACGACGGGGGCGGGGCAGAAAGACCTGTTTGGCAAGCAGATCGACGCCGGCCCGTTGCTGAGTCGCTGCATTCCCATCGAGTTGCAGACGGATGGCTTGGAGCAGAAGTTCGCCCGTCGCTGCCGCCAGATCGCGGCGGCGGAAGGATTGGACGGAAGGTCGGAGAGGGACTACGTAGAACTGGCCGTGCAATGCAAAGGGAACTTCCGGGCCATGTTGCAGGCGGTGGAATCCGGGCACATGCTGCATGGATAACCGGGCAGGTGGCATCGCAAATGGTGTCCAAATGGAGTGAAATCAATGACCCAAGAGAGAGCAAAATGCGCGACAAAGGGATTGCAGCGACTTCTATTTAGTGGTAAAAAGAGCCACATGCGCGTTGTAGATGACGAAAAGCCGCAGGTTTTTACCATCGGGTACCAAGGCCGGGACGTGCCGGGCCTGATTCAGGTGCTCGCCGAGAACGGCGTGGCCTTGCTGGTGGACGTGCGGGAGAAGCCGTACGGCCGCAAGGTCCAGTTCAATCGTCGCGCGCTGTCGGGTGCTCTGGCGGTCGCAGGGATCGAATACGCCTGGATGGGGGACCGTCTGGGTGGATTCACCTGTAGCCGGGAGGATTGGCTGGCCGGCTGTGCGGTGGTGGCGCAGTGGGCGCAGAGCAAGTCGCTGGCCCTGATGTGTTTGGAGCGCAGCGCCAAAGCGTGCCACCGGCAGAAGCTGGCGGAGATCCTGGCGCAGGAGCACGGGATCGGCGTTATCAATCTGTAGACAGCAAGGAGTGCTGGACATTGTTCACGGGGTCTGTGTGCCAACAGGTCCGAGAGTGGTTTCGCCTGAACAGCCACCTGCTGGCTGACAGGCGGGTTCTGTCCGGCTGCTGCGGCAACTTCACGATCGAGACCGTTTTGTCGCAGGCCCATCCGGGGCCGGCCGAGATCATCTCCAACGACGTGTCGCTCTACAGTTCGGCGCTGGGGGCCTACTTCACCGGGGGGCAATTAGAGGGCTTGTCCGTGGTCGACCCGCAGTACGATTGGCTGGTGCCGTACCTGGACAGCCCGTTGTCGACGGCGGCGGCGATTGTGGTGCTCCTGAGTGCTGCGCCGTTCAGCGGGGGGCGAACCGCCTACCACCGGAGGATCTTCTCGCAGTTCCTGGGGCAGTTTAGAGCCCTTCACGAGAAAGCCTGCGCCCAACTGAAAGCCCGGCGCGAGGCCCTTCGCGTCAGTCAATATGTCGCCCAGGATGTCGCGGAGTTCATCAGGGGCCGACAGGAGGGCGACGTGTTCCTGTCCTTCATGCCCACCTACGCGGGCGGGTACGAGCGGCTGTATCGGTTCATCGACGACATCTTCGCGTGGGTCGGAAGGCCAAGCTATGTCGTGATGGACGCGGATGGCAAGCAGGCGATCCTCGATCAGTTGCGGCAGCAGGGCCAGTATGTGCATATCGACGACATGAGGCGGGACGAAATGCCGCTGGTGGCGATCGTCCAGGGGGGCCGCAGCCGGACGGTATACGTGCATGCGGACCTGGAGGGGCTGCGGTCGGAGGTCTACCGGCGGGGCAGCGTCGAGCACAAGCGGCCAAAAGTGCCGGTGCTCGGGCCGGACGAGGTGGTCGACGGCGACGAGGTGACCTTTGTGTCCATGACGAACCAGGAGTTTGCCTGGGTGCGGGATCAGTATCTCAATGCCAAGATCATCCCGGCGGACCCGAGTTGGCGGTTTGGCGTCTGTTTGGGCGGGCGGCTGGCGGGCATCCTGGGCTTCGCGAGAGACAAAGGCGGCGTGGAATACTACCTCTTGAGTGACTTGGCGGTCTTCAGTCGCGTGTACCGCAGGCTGAGCAAGTTGATCGTGTCGGTGGCCAACACACAGGAGGTGAGGAAGCTGCTGCGGCAGCAGACCGGGCAGTTTTGGGGAACGTTCTCTACAACGGCGTTCACCCGGCGTCCGGTGTCCATGAAGTACCGGGGGGTGCTGGAGCTTCGCTGTCGAAACGCCAAAGAGGGCAAGCTGACGTATGCCGGTGATTTCAGGGGTCGATTGAGCAAGGAGGTCAAGAAGTGGCGGAAGATGGAGCGCATCGCGGCCGGCTCGAAACAGAATTGATCCAGGTGGACCCGCGGACCATCCAGTTGCTGGAGGTCAATGCGCGCTACATGGACCCGCAGACGTACCAGCGTTTGGTCGAGAACGTGCGACATGATGGGTGCCTGACCAGTGTTCCGTTGTGCTATCGGACAGAGGGCGGGGAGCTTCGCTGCATCTCGGGCAACCACCGGACGAAGGCGGCGGTGGATGCGGGTTTGGAGCAGATTGCAGTGATGGTCATCAAGACCCCGATCAGCAACGACGAGTTCATCGCCAAGCAGTTGAGCCACAACGCGCTGGCGGGCAAGGACAACGAAGAGATCCTGGCGCTGCTGTGGCGGGAGATGGAAGACCCGGAGATGAAGCTGTACAGCGGCCTGGACAAGGCGATGGTGGAAGGGTTTGAGCCGCCGAAGGTGCCGCCGCTCGACGCCGGCCTGGATTTCGAGCAGGTGACCCTGTTCTTTGTGGGGCAAGAGAAGCAGTACGTGCAGAAGGTGGCTCAGGAGGTGCTGCGCCGCGGCATCCTGGCCAAGGAGGTGTGGGTCGAGTCGATCGGGGCGTACGACACGGTCGTGGAGACGATGAAGGCGATCTGCGATCAGGAGGGGATTCACAACTTCGCTACGGCGATGGGGCTGATGGCACAGTATGCCGAGAAGTACATGGCGAGCCTCGAACCAGTAGAGGCGGCAGGGTAGTCATGCGGGTGAAGTGACACGCGGCGACACGCCCAACGTCCAGTTGGGAGAGGCGGTTCGACTCCGTTTACCCGCTTTGCTGGGGATTTTACGAAGGGCGTAGGGATGGGACGTAAGACACTGACGCCGGAAAAGGCAACGACCCTGGAGTCGTGGTGGGAATTGTCGGGCAAGGAGAGCCTGACGGATGAGGATATTTGCGAGAGGGCGGACATCAAGTTCGGGCAGCTAAGGGGGTGGTTGCAGAGGAATACGAAGGTCGAGAGGGAGAACGGCAAAAAGGAGGGGCTACGTGATATTCGCACGCGCGCGAAGGCCAAAGGTAAGTCCACGTACGTCCAGCGGTTAGTGACGATCATCGTGGAGTCTCACAATGCGGCCCGCGAGGCGCTGAATCGGAACGACTACAGTTCGGCGGCTCGCCTGATGGACACCTCAGCCAAGTGGTCCGCCTGGCTGATGGAGCGGCTGTATCCGAAGAGCTTCTCTTTGGCGAGGATGGACCTGGGAGAGGCGATGGCCGGAGGGTTGCTGGTGGTTCCCGGACAGGCGAGTCCCGAAGAATGGTTAGAGCAGTCCAAGAAGTTCCACGAACAGGCCACCCAGTCTTGAACGGCTGGACGCCGCTTCCCGGCAGTCAGTTCGTGTTCCTGCGGTGTCCCTACTTTGAAGCCCTCTTGGAAGGTACCAGAGGTGGCGGTAAGACGGACGCCCTGCTGATGGACTTTCTGCAATTCGTCGGCCGGGGGTATGGGCCGGCGTGGAGGGGGATTCTGTTTCGCGAGACGTATCCGAATCTCGAGGACGTGCTGGCCAAGACGGAGAAGTGGTTCCGGATCATCTATCCCGATGCGGTGTTCAACGCGGGCAAATACTACTGGCGGTTTCGCGGGGGCGAGAGGCTGTACCTTCGCCATGCGGCCAAGCCGCGGGACTACTG
>JAXDBU010000086.1:0-11819 GCA_034678485.1 Sedimentisphaerales bacterium
CCTGGACCGCGTTGGAGAACGTGCCTCAGTTCGCCCAGGGAACCGGTGCCCCGACCTACACAGCCAACACCCTCGTCGACTTTGGCGGCGTCATCGCGAAATACGTCAAGCTGACCGTCAATTCGACATGGGGCCACACCTCGGCGACCTGCCTCAGCGAGGTGCGGTTCTCCTATGTCCCGGTGCAAGCGTTCGGGCCTGATCCGGCCGACGGCGCCACGGATGTCGGGATTGAAGCGGAGCTGAGCTGGCGAGCGGGACGCCTGGCGACCTCGCACGAGGTCTACTTGGGAACCGATGCCAACGCCCTGGAACCAGCCGAGGCAACCACGACTACGAGCCTTACGCCCGATCTGGATCTGGACACCACCTACTACTGGCAGGTTGTCGAGAACAGCAACAGCGAGGCGTGGCCCGGCGACGTCTGGAGCTTCACGACGCAGGAGTACCTCGTCGTCGACGACTTCGATGATTACGGCGATGACATCGATGCTGGCACGACGATCTGGCAGGGCTGGGTCGACGGTATCGACGATCCCACAAATGGCGGTGCCGTTGTGGGGAATGGCGAGTCGCCTTTCGCCGAGCAGACCATCGTCCGCTCGGGTCAGTCGATGAACCTCACCTATGCCAACAGTGGCGCATCGGACATCTCCGAAGCCGACCACACTCTGAGCCCTGCTCGGAATTGGACAACCAATGGTATCAAGAGCCTTTCACTCTGGTTCCGCGGGACGACAGGCAACACCGGGACCCTGTACATCAAGATCAACAACACCAAGGTCACCTACGATGGTCCTGCCACTGACATTGGAATCGCCGGTTGGCAGAGGTGGAACATCGTCTTGGCCGACACGGGGGCAAACCTGGGCAATGTCACGAAATTGACGGTGGGTGTCGAAGGCGCCGGTTCCGGCGTTGTCTACTTCGACGACATCCGCCTGGTGCCTGCGGTCTTTGAGACCGAAGACATCGGCATTGACATTGCGATTTTGACCCAAGCAGGCTGGTTTGGGCAGGCTGCGGCTGACCGAGAAATGCAGGAGATCATTGACAACGTACCTGCCCGTATCAAGGTATTCACCACCAACGACCTGGATGGCCTGGCCGGCTGGGTGGCAGCCCACACAGGGGACGGCGCGCCCGATCTGTTGATTCTGTGCGGACAGTTCCCAGACACGATTTATGGAGGCGCCAATGCACAGCCGGATGGCTCGCTCGCCGAGCTATTCCTGGATGACGGTAACACCCTTGTCAACACCGGTGATTACTTGTTCTACGTCAATACGGCTGGGGCAAACAATGCCGAAGGTGGAATACAGAACATGATGGATATTCCTACCATTACCATGTGGGACGATGACACGGCTGTGACTGTCACGGCCGACGGGCAGACCTTCACACCTACGCTACAGGATTTCGCAACCGACCGTCCCTTCCATCTGGATGAACTCGAAGGCGATTGGGTTGCCGAACTGGTGCTCGCCCAGAACGCTGACGGCACCAGGGCCGATCCGGTTATCGTGCGTAATTCAGTGACAGGTGGTCGCTTGGGTATTTTCTACCAGACCAGCAGCCAGGACAATGACCCGCGCGGCGAAGTGATCAGTGAGTGGATCAACAACTGGTATCTCGATGTCGTCTCAGGCGGGAATTAACGAGCAAGTGGTCTCAACACGGATGGCAGACAACTTCTGTATCCAGTGAACGTCAAAACCAGGGCCTGTGCTAATGCAGCACAGGCCCTTTTTCATGCGATATCCTGTACCCGTCAAGCGCCAATGAGACCCTGCTCGACAAATGCCTGTCTTCTTGCACTCTAGGCATTCATGCCCCCGCGGGCGAACTCCCGGCCGTTGTCCAGCGTCAGACTGCGGCGTTTCTCAGCGGGCAGTCGGCGGATCGTCCGATGGAGCTGTTCCGCGACCGGGGACACCGTCCCCGGATCGGGACCCCAAACGCGATGGACTGCGTTTGGGAACCCGACCTGGCATTTTTCGCTTTACGCCGGCAGCTCGTAGCACGGGCATCTTGACCGTGATCCGGAATCATGGGCGGGCCGCCCATGCTACGATTGAGAGAACACCGAGCGAATGCGGACCCGGGCCGCAGGGCATCTGACCGGTCGGTTCCGTTTTCATGCTCATGCTATTGGCCCAGAGCGCAAAACGCCGGGGGGCGGGGGGCAGAGCCCCATCGCACAGGGGAGTATGCAGGAACCGGATGAGCCCGAAATGGGATTCGTCGGACCCGCCCAAATCGTCCTGCGGCCCATCCCCGTTCCCTCCCGCCCCTCGAATAGACACAACCTGTCGGCTGCTTTCTCTTGGCAATTCCGTCGGGATCGGGCAATATGATGGTAGGAATTGAGATTGAGGATGGAAGAAGCCGCACGAGAGCGAAGGCCGTCCTGTGCCCGGCGTCCTCTGTGGCGAAGAAGGCGGTACAGGATGCGGATGGTCATTGCGTCTTGGGTGTTGAATGGACCGCGGGAGATCAGCTTGCGACATCGTGAGGCTCGGAAAATGGTAGTTGTCCCTGGTATCCCAAAGCGTCCCACCAGCATCGCGATTGCAGGCCAGGAACTGACCGAGCACGAGTGGCACGAACCGAGCCGCACAGTGTTCTTCGAGTCTCCCGCAGGCGTCTCACGGGCGGTGGTCAGGATCCTGTGGTGATTCCATTACTGCAATCGGCCCGCGCCCCCGTGCCAACAGGGCGATCTGGTTCTTCAGCGGGTCATACACACAGATCTGGTCCTTTCCCAGTTGGAAAAGCACCTTGTCCGTCGGCAGATGGGTCAGGTTCCTGGCGGACCACGCAATGTATGGAGTCTCAAAAGCCAATGAGACTCTCCTTCTTGAGTTGCTTTCGGCGCCATACAGACCCGCGCCTGGCCAGAATCCCGACCGGAATTCCCATGAGCTTGACTGGGCGTCACCCAACTTCGGCGCTGGCCCGAAGTTGAACCACGTCCCATCATACCGAGGGGGATCGGTGTCTGTGCTGCCCCGCGACGGCACTGCGACTGTGGCAAGTTGTCCTTCGACCGTGACGAAATTGGGCTCCCGATGGCCGTCCGTCTCCAGACGGGCGACGAGATCCCACAGATTCGGGTCCTGGGTCGAAGGTCGGACGAAGAGACGGTCGTTTCGATGTGAGGAATGGAGATCAAGCACGCGCCGCCACTGTCGCTCCCGAAGAGAACCGCTGTAGACACTCCCATCATCGGCACAGAGGAAGTAGACCAGCACGCTCTGGGGCAGGGACATCGAGGAAACCTCGACCACGTCTGTTCTGGTGTACAACGATGCACGACTGGGCAGCCAATACCATCCAGACAGGATCGCATACGAAACGGTCTGGATCAGAAGTGATCCGCGGATCGACTTGCGCCGCCAGGACGGATCGCCTCGGAAGGCGAAGGCCACGAATGGAAACTCGAGAAGCAGCGTGAGCACATACGTGACGACAACCATAAGCCAGAGCAACAGCCATGCGCTGTGCAGTCCCATCGGGAGAACATGCGCCATGCCCTGCATGCCAAAGAGACCACACCATGCAGAAAAGTAGTTGGCCACGATCAACAGACCGATGCACTTCCACATGGACGCACCGAAGACCTTCGCGAGGAGAAGACCTTCGATCAGGCCGATGATCAGGTTGCCAAACAGCAGGTGGACCCCCGTAGCCAACATCATCGGGGTGCCGGCGTTGGCTTGTGCCAGGGAGGGGATAGCAGGGAGCAGCAGGACAGCAATCGTCCGCTGTGCTTGTTTCGCTGTGCTGGCCGAACGCCGAAGGCCGCTGGCGTCGTGGAGCGATGACCCCGTGGACGACGTATTTGCCTGCATCCTCATTCCTTCCGCACAAGTCAACAACGACCGTCACGCTGCGTCAATCGGCGTACTCTGTGAATCCGCCGGCAGCCCGCACTTCAAGCCTCGTCGTCGAAGCGTGGCACAGCCTCTCTATTCTCCAATCGCGCCACGCAGGAACCCTACCGCACGTCACCGGCCACGTCAAGCGCAAGAGCGAAATGGGGCTCATCCGGTTTTCGCGTACTTCGGGCGCATTAACACACGAAGTGCAACACGGCCGTTCGGAGATGTCGCGAGCGATCCGGTAGCGCCGTGAACTTCTTGAGACTGGGGACTCGGTCCCCAGACCCCTGGGATTTTTCGCTTTGAACCAGGAACAGGGTGAAGGGAAGGCGATGCGGGGTACCCACAATGTCGCTCATGTCCCTGGGTCACGACGGCGCTCGGGTTGGTTCCCACCAGAGCCCTGTCCTCCCTCACCGCCGATTCAGCATAGTCAACGAGAGGGTTCTCCTCAAGGGCTATCCCGGTGGTTTGGCGTGGAAGACTTCGAAGGGACTGGCAAAGCCCAGGCACTTGCGGGGCCGGCGATTCCGGGAGTTGCCGGTCCGGTACACACGATGGATGCGCTCCATCTTGCGTGCGCGATCCAATGAGGGGCTGAACTGTTCGTCTCGGCGGATGAGAGGCAGGTATCTGCCGCGAAGACGGCGGGTCTGCGAACGCGGCTCGTATAGGGCCATCTTGCGGGAATTCCACGGCAGGCGGGACAGCTTCTTGAAAGCGCCGACAGTCCAGGTAGAATGCCGTTCTATCGAAGGACTGAAGTAGAAAGGAGATATGCACCATGCGTGTAATGACCATCCTGGGCAGCCCACGGCGTCAGGGGAATACGGCGAAGGTTTTGGTATGGATCGAAGAGGCGTTGCGAGCTGCCGGTCACGAGGTGGACTCGGTCAATGTGCTCGACTATCAGGTGCGCGGCTGCAGTGAATGCCTGGCCTGCATGGAAAAAAGAACCGAATTGTGCAGTATTGCAGATGACGGGAATCCCCTATTTCGCCGCATGGTGGCAGCCGACCTGGTATTGGTCGCCGCCCCGGTCTTCTGTTGGGGGTTTCCGGCGCAGATCAAGGGCCTGATCGACCGGCTGTGTTGCATGATGGATTCCGACGGCAGGCGACCCGGTGTTCCACGACTGTACGACAAGCCCATGGCCCTTTTGTTGACCAGCGGCGGTGACGAGGCCGACAATGCCGATTTGGTCATTCGCGGGTTCGAGCATATAGTTGCGTTTCTTCAGGCCCGCATGGTCGGATACCTGCTCATTGGCGGATATACCCTGGCAGACAAGAAACAGATTGAAGACACCGCAAGAACGCGTGCCATCGAGTTTGCCAAAATGCTCGATCTCTCGCTCGGCTCAACGAGCCCGTCGTCCTGATTGACGCCGGCCTGAAGAAACCGCAGGAGAGCGAAGGTCGTCGCGTGTCCGGCGTCCCCTCTGGCAAAGGAAGAATGCGATGAGCAATGCGGACGACCATCGCGTCTTGGGCGTCCAATGATTCTGAGGATGTCCACTTGCGACAATGTGAAGCCCAGAAAACGGTAGGTGACTCCAGTTCTCAGCTCTGAAGGTTCGAGTGTATGATGGCCGTGCTGGATTGGATGACAAGGAGTCTTTGAATGAAGCATCTGCTGTGGATAAGCTGCATCTGTCTGTATGGCCTCCTGACCACTCCTGTTTCCTCACGGGCGCAAAACGTCGCACGGCCCCAACGCGTTCAGGAGGTCATGGACGGCAAACGGGATGAGGCACGCGTTTCGTGGTGGGGATTCAATCCGACGGACTCCACCGAGTTCCTCCAAGCCGCCATCAATTCGAGAGTCAAACGACTCGTGATCGACCGGCAGGAGTCCGCCTGGGTCACGCGGCCGTTGACCGGCGTGAGCGACCAGGAAATCATCTTCGAAGAAGCGGCGGAACTCGTGGCGTTGAAAGGCGGTTTTCGCGACAAAGGAGACTGCCTGCTCTCATTTCAGGACTGCAACCATGTCGCCATTCGCGGCGTTCAAAAGGCCGACGGCAAGCCCGCTCGCCTGCGCATGCACAAAGAGGATTACCAATCCGACGAGTATGAGAAGTCGGAATGGCGGCACGGCGTGGTCTTTTCCGGGTGCCAGGGCGTGCTGATCCAGGACCTCGCCATCGAACACACAGGAGGCGACGGCATCTACCTCGGCGCATCCTACAACAGGGGCCCCAATCGCAACGTGATCATCCGGCGCGTCGACTGCAACGGCAACCACCGCCAGGGAATCAGCGTCATCAGCGTGGAGAATCTGCTGATCGAAGGATGCCTGCTGCGCAATACGGGAGGGACCGAACCACAGGCGGGCATCGACTTCGAGCCGAACGGTTCCGACGATCTACTGGTCAACTGCGTCCTGCGCCATTGCATCGCGGAACAGAACAGGGGCACGGGTTTTCAGATCTGTCCACAACACCTGAACAGCAAGTCCAAGCCGATGACCATCGCCATCGAAGATTGCGTCTCCCGCAACAACAGACAACACGGCATTCACCTGTGCACTGCCCAGAAGGACGCGCCCAGCGGGCTGTTGCGCATCACTCGTTTCATTTCGGAAAACGACGGCATGGCGGGTCTGTCCTCGCAGTTCAATCCCTACGATGCGGTGCGCATCGAAATGACCGACTCGATCCTTCGCGACTGCGCCCGCAACGATTCGTTCTTTCCGCCCATCTTCGTACAGGGCGTGAATTCAGACAGCCGCCCCGGCGGGAACATCCATTTCGCAAATGTGATCGTCAAAGACGACGTCGATCGTCCGTTCTTCAAGATCAGCGACCCCAAAGGAAATGGCTTGAAGAACATCACGGGTCAGATCTTCCTGGAACGCAACGGCCGGAAAGAGATCGTAACGATCGACGATTCCTGGCTGCTCAAGATGAGTCCTGATCATTCACAACCTTAGGGACGAACTCCCAATCCCATCGTCCAAGCGTGGCTCTGCTCGCCGATGCGCCGGGAATCTCCCCGATTTCCCTGGTGTTTCCCGCCCACCGGGTCTATAATAAACGCGGATTGCCTGGCAGGCAGAGCGGTTGGTTCCTGATCCGATTGTGAGAGGAGAATTACATGCGAACGACGCGGAATTCGAGAACATTGGCCCTGGCCCTCTTGTGCATTGCCCTTCCCGCCCTTTCGGGCACCGTACGGGGGCGAACTCTCTATGTGGATGACGACGCCACGCCGCCCGGGGATGGCTCCTCGTGGACCACCGCCTTCCGGTACCTGCAGGATGCCATGGCCGCAACGTCGGCGGGGGATGAGATTCGGGTGGCCGAGGGGTTATACCGTCCCGACCAGGGCGCTGGCATGACATCGGGCGACCGGGCGGCTAACTTCCGGTTGGTCGATGGCGTCACAATTCTGGGCGGCTTCGCCGGCCTGGATGCTGCCGATCCCGAACTGCGCGACCCCGACCGATTCGCCACGATCCTGAGCGGGGACCTGGCCGGCGATGACGACACCGGCGATCCGCTGGCACGGTACAACAACAGCTTCTGTGTCATGATGGTCCCGGCGGTGGGCAGCGACACCATTCTGGACGGTCTGACAGTCTGCCACGGCTACGCCGCTGACGGCCATGGGGGCGGACTGTACAACGGCGGAGGAAGCCCTCTCTTGCGCCGCTGCACGTTCCGCGACAACCTCGCCAGCGACGGCGACGCCGGCGTCTACAACGAGCAGGGCAATCTCCGGATCGAATACTGCCGCTTCCTGCGCAATTCGGGCGAGGATTCCGGGGCGTTGTGCAACCACCAGGGCTCGGTCGTGGTGATCGCCTCGGAGTTCATCGAGAATGACAGCGAGCAAAGCGCCGCCGGGGTGCACAACGAGGAGGGCGATGCGGTCCTGTTCGCCTGTGTGTTCCGCGGCAATCGCAGCGAGGACGGCACGGGGGCGGTCGGGAACCACGGCGACCTGCGTCTGCTGCACTGTACCTTCATTGGCAATGAAGGGGGCGAAGGAGAAGGAGCGGTCACCTGTACGGACGGCCACGCCGTGATCGCCAACTGCCTGTTCGTCGGAAACACGGGAGAGAACGCCGGCGCGATGTCCGTTTGGGACGCTTCCGCATTATTGGAGCACTGTACATTCCACGGCAACATCGCCACCGGAGGCGGGGCGGGCGCCGTCTACTGCCGTCCTCCCTTCTGGACGACCGTCAGCTCACTTCAGGCCATCGAATGCATCTTCTGGGGCAATCAGAGCCTGGCAGACGATCTGGAGAACCCGCCGATGATTGGCTATGACGCTCAGATTGCCGGTGATCCCAACCGGGTTGTCGTCGAGTACTCCTGCATCGAGGGCTGGACGCCGGACCGTGGCGGCATCGGCAATATCGGCATCGACCCGCTCTTCGTCGCTCCCGACCAGAACGACTTTCACCTGAAATCGCAGGCCGGCCGCTGGGACGCCATGGCCCTGGCGTGGGTGGCCGACGACGTCACCAGCCCCTGCATCGACGCGGGCGACCCGAATAGTCCGCTCGGGCAGGAGCCATTCCCCAACGGCGGCCGGGCGAATATGGGCGTCTACGGCGGCACCTGCCAGGCGAGCAAATCGTGGTTCGGCGTCGCGCCGGGCGCCGGCATCAATGCCGCCGACCTCAACGGCGACGGCCGCGTGGACGCCGAAGATCTGCGGCTGGCCATCTTGCGTCGGTCCCCGATGGCGGCCTCCGAATAGGCAGGGCCGGTTCGATGCAGTGCAGGGCCGGCGCGTCACGCTGGGGGATATAGGGGACAACTACCGTTTTTTGTAGTTGACATGGGCCCGATCGAGGCTGTAGAGTGGCGTCATGTCTAGAATGGCCCGAGCTATTGCAGTCGGGTGTGCCCCAGTGCTCCGCCTTCGGCTCGCCATGACAAATCCCATCCGCCTGTCGGCTGCTTTCTCTTGACAATCCCGCCGGGATCGAGCACTATGGCGGTAGGAGTTGACGGGTTAGGATGGAAGAAGCCGCACGAGGGCGAAGGCCGCCGGGCGTTCGGGGTTCTCTGTGGCGAACAAGGCGGTGATTGATGCGGACGGCCCTCGCGTGGCAGGTGCAGAATGGATTGTGGGAGATCAACGGGCGATATAGGGAGACTAAAAAATGATAGTTGTCCCCAGTATCCCCCCCGCGCGAAGGACACCGATTCCGGAGTCAGATGGCAAATTGCGGATAGATGGAGATTCATCTCATGAAGGAAGCAGCAGCACTCCTGGCGTTCCTTGTGATGACGGCTCTTGGTCTTGTTCTGGTTTGCGTTGCGATGGCAGCTTTGGGGTTGGAGGGCGATCCTACAAATCCCTCCCCAGGTCAAATCCTGCTCGCGGTTCCGTTTGGTCTGTATTCTGCATGGTCAACGTATAGAACAATGGCTAAGAAGGAAGAGAAGAAGCACAAAGAAACGGGCACTTAACGCAAGCGCCTGGCCTTTTTGATGTGGCCCGTTCTGTTCGCCACCACTCGTGTCACGGAGTGTCTACTGTAACCATAAGTGGAACAGCCGACCTATTGGAGGATTAGCATGCGTTCCAGAATGCTCCCGCCAGTTGCGATTGCGCTGGCCGTTGGATCCCTCGGCGCATTAACATGCTGGATACAGGGGACAACTACCGTTTTTTATGGTTGACATGGGCCGGATCAAGGCTGTAGAGTGGCGTCATGCCCAGAATGGCCCGAGCTATCGCAGTTGGATGTGCCCATCACATCACGCAACGCGGGAACAACCGTCAGCCGGTCTTCATGGTCGATGACGACCGGCGGGTGTACTTGCAGATCCTCCGGGAGCAGGCGGGCAAGTACGGCCTGGAGGTCCTGGGCTACTGCCTGATGACCAACCACGTGCATATCGTCGCGATCCCCCATGCGGAGGATTCCTTGGCCAAGGGGATCGGGCGGACCCAGGTCCTCTACAGCCAGTACATCAACCGCTTCCACAAGCGGTCCGGGCACCTCTGGCAGGGTCGCTTCCATTCCTGTGCACTCGACAGTCGACGCCTGTGGCAGGCGATGAAGTACGTCGAGCTGAATCCCGTTCGGGCGAGGCTGTGCCGGCGGGCGTGGACGTACGAGTGGTCCAGTGCGGCGGCCCATACGGACGAGAGGGCCGAGTCCGATCTGCTGAACCTCGCGTGGTGGTACAAGCAGTTCTCCGCCCAGGGCTGGCGCAAGGAGCTGGCGGAGGGGTTGACGGAGGACGAGATGGCGAAGATTCGGCTGCGGACGCACACGGGCAGGCCGTTAGGCAGCGATGGATTCGTGAGCAAGCTGGAGACGCTGCTGGGCAGGCGGGTCCGGGCGCTGCCGGTGGGCCGGCCGCGGAAGGAGCCGGCGAAGGCGGGGCAACGCCGCACCCGGCGGGGCCGCGCCCGGAGGGGATGAACTGTGGGACTGGGAGAGACATAGACTTCGGGAGACCCTGCCCTGGGCCCTTGCGTGGCATTCTCCCCCCGAGACGCGGGAATCGGGATGCCGACCTCAGTGGATGGCGGGCACGCCCGAAGCGGTTGTGCGAGAGGAATTCTTCGCATTACGGTCTCCGGCGTGAACGCGAGCGAGACGCTCGCTCAGAACGTGTGTGCGAAGTAGCACGGGCATCTTGCCCGTGAGTATGACGGGCGTCCCGCTCGCAGGATAAGGCAGTCTTGGCAGGGCCAGGATGGCCCTGCGACTCATGGGCAAGATGCCCATGCTACGACAGGCCACCCCAAGCAGGCAGGGGGCCGGCGGGCCCGTGAAAAGAGACTGGATTCCCGCCCCCGATCAGGTCGAGGGCAGGCTTTCCGCGGGAATGACAGGGTCGGGGCGGCGGCGTGTTTCACTGTCCTATCCGCGATAAGGGCCTGTAGGATAACGCCTTACGGCGTCACTACGAGCCGGTCTATGTCGCCATCCTCGTCGGAGAGAGTCCTGCACACAGGAACATGCGATTGCCCTGAATGGCGCGGGCTATCTCGTTGACCGTCAAGCATGTGTCGGTTAGACTGACAGCATAATGCAGGAGTGATATAGGTGAATCCGGCAACCTCCATCTTCGACCTGAGCCCGGCAGAGAAGCTTCAACTCGTACAGGATTTGTGGGACGATCTTGCAGCAACTCCGGAGGCCATACCGGTCCATGACTGGCAAAAAGAGGAATTGGCGCGGAGGAAGGCGAACCTGATGAAAAACCCTGCCTCAGGACTGACATGGGAAGAGGTTAGACGCAGGGTTCGGGACCGCCATGGCCGGTGAGTTGGTCATCGCGCCGGAAGTCGTGGAGGATCTCGCGGAGGCTTCCGCGTGGTATGAATCGCGGCGGACCGGCCTGCGAGAAGAACTCCTGACTTGTGTCGACGCCTGCATTGCCGCGATCTGCTGATTGCCTGAGATGCACCCTGTCGTACATCAACAGTATCGGCGAGGATTGGTGCGTCGATTCCCCTACGCGGTCTTCTATGAGTACGCAACGCCCACGGTGGTTGTCTATGCCGTCATGCACACCGCAAGAGATCCGGACAAGTGGCGTCAACGTCTTCCCTGAGTCAGAGACGCGGCTGCGGACCCGGCTCGTACAGGACGGTCTTCGTCAGTTCTCAGGAATCAGCTCCCACCACAAGCGCGGATAGTCCTTCCCTTCGTCGATCCACCCGATATCCTCGGCGTCATCCACCGGCTCGCCTAATGAGTCTCTACAGACGAGTTCGGTAGCGTGTACCACCGCTCTGGCGGACTTCGCGCGCCGGGTTCGGAGTTCCTTCAGGCGACAGGAATGTAGCCCAGCCGCCCCCGGCTGGGATCGTAATAATGTAGCCCAGCCGCCCCCGGCTGGGATCGCTGGGATCACCCCCGAGGGCGGGGGTGCCACACTGCCACACCGCCACCCGGTTCGATTGCCGATCTTGCTCGGCAAGACTCCAGAGTCAAGTCGGCCTAAGG
>JAXDBU010000087.1:0-9641 GCA_034678485.1 Sedimentisphaerales bacterium
CCTTAGGCCGACTTGACTCTGGAGTCTTGCCGAGCAAGATCGGCAATCGAACCGGGTGGCGGTGTGGCAGTGTGGCACCCCCGCCCTCGGGGGTGATCCCAGCGATCCCAGCCGGGGGCGGCTGGGCCACATTATTACGATCCCAGCCGGGGGCGGCTGGGCTACATTACGGTGATCCCAGCCGGGGGCGGCCGGGCTACATTACGTTGCGGACGCCGGCGACTGTGCCCAGGGATTCGAGGGGGCAGCCTGAACACTGGGGACGCGGCTTGCAGTAGTTCTTGCCTGTCATCACGAGCAGGGCATGGAACTCGTTGAACAGGGCCACGTCGGGCTCCAGGTTGGAGGTGAACAGGTCCTGCAACTGGTTATAGTCGAGTTCCTCGCCGATCAGGCCGTGACGGACCATCACCCTCGCGGTGTACGTGTCCACGACGAAGACCGGGCGGTTCAACGCGTACAGCAGGATCGAGTCGGCGGTCTCAGGACCGATGCCGGAGACCGCCAGCAACTCGTCCCGCAGGCGGCCGGTGGCGATGCCCTCGAAGCTCTGCATGTCGCCGTCATACCGGTTGCAGAGCCACGTGAGGAAGTTGCCCAGACGCTTGGCCTTCACGCGGAAGTAGCCGGCCGGGCGGATCAGCGTCGCGAGTTCCTCCGGATCGAGCGCGTGCAGCTTGCTCGCGTCGAGCAGTCCCGCGGCCTTGAGATTGGCGATGGCCTTCTCCACGTTGCTCCAACTGGTGTTCTGCGTCAGGATGGCGCCGACCGCGATCTCGAAGGGGGTCTCGCCCGGCCACCAGTGCTGCGGGCCGAAGGACTCCAGGAGCAGGCGATAGATGTCCAGCAATCGTTCTCGTGTCGTCTTCATGCGATCCGGTATCCTCGTTCGTCTATCACACTCCACATGCGTCGGAGCAGGGCGGACGCAAAGTCGCCGGACGAGTCTCACGGATGTCATTGCGAGGAGCACCGCGACGAAGCAATCTCGACTCCCGGCACGGGAGATTGCTTCGCGTCGCTCGCAATGACACTCGCGGCAGCTCTCTGAAACGACTTCGCGTTCGCCCTGTCGCCTGGAGCGGAGGCTATTGTAATGTCTTTGGGTTTGAAGTACACTCCGAGAGATCTCACCGGTGTGATATCCGGATGGGGGTGTCGAAGACTCGCGGAATCACAGGACCACGAAAGGCGACGGTTGGCCATGGTCGGCCGAAGGAACTCGAAGAAGAACTACGCGACCACCCAGTTGCTCAACTACGCCCGCGATTCGTACTTGGAGCGGACGAGCCGGCCCGTCTACGCGATCGCTTTTCTGCTGCCGTTCATCGTTTTCTATGAGATCGGCACGCTCCTGATCAATACCGACTTCCTGAGCCAGTACCAGGTGCGGGTCGTTGCGTTCGTCTGGCTTCAGAACCTGCTGCGCCACCTGGGGACCGGGAATCGGTTCGCGTGGGCCGCACCGCCTGTCGTGGTGATCATCATCCTGGTCGGTCTGCAAATCACCTCCAAGAAGCCGTGGTATTTCTGTCTGAGCGACTACGCGCCGATGGTCTGCGAGAGCATCTTCCTGGCGGTGCCTTTGATCCTTCTGAGCCTGCTGTTCAACAGCCCGGCCGCAAGCCCCGATAACGTCGCGCAGATCAGTCGAGGCAATCCTGCCTTCGTTACTTGCATGACGGAGCAGCCGGTCCCGCCGCCGGGCGAGCAGGTCGATGCCGTCGAGAATCCCACGTCCAGTCGTGGGCAAGCGAGCTGGCTCATGACCGATATCGTGACCGGCGTGGGGGCTGGAATCTATGAGGAGCTGGTCTTCCGCCTGATCCTGATCTGCGCCCTGATCGTTCTGTTCCAGGACCTGATCGGGATGAGTCACCAGAACGCGATCGTCTTGTCGGTGATGATCTCGGCGGCGCTGTTCAGCGCGCACCATCACATCGTCTGGGTGGATGGCCGGTTGGGTCGCAGCGCGCCATTCCACTGGACGGAGTTCGGCTTCCGTACCATTGCAGGGGTCTACTTCGCGATCCTGTTCGCCTTTCGGGGGTTCGGCATCACGGCCGGCACTCACGCCTTTTACGACATTATCGCTACCCTCGTCAACGCGATCTTCTTCAGCGCGTCGTCGTGATGGGACTCGGCATCTTTCTCTTGCGTAGCAGGAGAAAAATCTGATTCTCCGTTACTCGTTTGACCTGCACAGTTTGCGGCACAATCGTCCCATAAGGGCCTCGAAAGCCCTTATCAGTGCTGATATTGCACTTGAATTGGGCCCCCGGATCGGGTATAATAAGCCCAACGATCGAGCTGAATGTTTCGGGGTTTACCGTTATGGAATCGCCGCAAATCAACGTTGCCATCGACCAACTGACCTTCAGCCTGTTCCAGAGGCCGCTGCATCCGGAACTCTTCCAGATCTACGCCAGTCGCCAGCTCAAGACCGAGAAGTACGAGGCCCTGATTTGGGTCACCGGCTGTACCCATGTGGCGAGCGTTTTTGCGGGCGATGTGTGTCTGAGCGAGGTCGTGAGCACGCCGGGGCAGTTGCTTCCGCACCGGGGATTGGTCGAGCGATTCCAGTTCCGCGGGCCGCGGACGCACAAGTGCACGCTCAGCCGCGGCGTCAGCTACATGACCGACTTCCAGATCGAGAAGATGAGCCAGAACCTCTATCGCCAGAGCCACACGGACCTGGAGCGTTTCGCCCGCAATCGCGGGGTGTTCGTGAAGTTCCCCGAGCTCGAGGTGGACAGCCTCCAGCCCTTCTGCTACGTGGATTTCGAGGCCCGGCGCAGCGAGTTGCACATCCACACCTTCGCCGCGTATCCCGACCAGGTCACGATGGTCAAGACGCAGTCGCTCTTCGACTTCCAGTGAGTCAGCTCGTCTGTAACTGGACGTTCTGCTTGAGGACCTGAAGCTTCTCTCGAATCTCGCCGCACATCCGGCTGTTCGGGAAGTCCCGCATGATCTGCTGCCCGATGTCCAGGGCATTGGCCCATTGCTTGTCCGAGACCGCCAGGGTAAACTGCACGCCCAGATTGTGCAGCTTGGTTCGGAACACGTCTTTGGCCGCCTCCTGCAGGGCCAGGGCCTCGTTCGGCGTCAGGTACATGTCCAGCTCGCGGAGGATTGCCAGGCTGCGGTCGGTCTCCTGACGTGTGACCGCGTCGTCCCACGCGGCTAGCAGGATCCTCTTGCGTTCCTCCTTCCGCTCGATGAGCTTGAGCCTCAGCGACTTCATCTTCTCCGATTGCGGATGGGCGCGAATCAAGGACTCGACTTGCAGGCTGGCCTTGACCCACTGGCAGGCGTCGAAGAGCCGCTCCACTTCCGCGATCCCCTGATCGACGCGTTCCTCCTCGGTCGCGTTGCGATAGTCGTCAACCTGCCGTCGAAGCTGCTCCGCGAGGAGTCGGTATTCAGAGTGGTTCTCGATCTCGTCGACGATCTCATAGGCGCCGTCGAAGTCATTCTGTTTGAGCCGCTCGAAGACCGCTTCTCGCAGCGACCGCCGATCCTCCTCGCGGAACGCGATGGCCTTGGCGGTGTCGCTGATCCGCGTGCTGTGGTTGATCTGCATCAGCCCGTCGCGGATGTGGGAGAGCGCCTTGCTGGCCTCCTCCAGGCGAGAACTGTTGTCGTTGAGGGTGTCCACGATCTTGGAGACTCGCGACAAGGTGGCGAGCAGCGCGCCGAGGAAGATCAAGGCGCCCATGAGCAGAACCGGCTGCCGGATGCTCTCGGCCTTCTCGAAGAGGTTCGTGAAGATCGCCAGAACAAGGACGACCCCCACCGCGGCGACAACGATCGCGATGTGCCACTTGTACCGCCATACCTGGCTGTCTTTCCCGGAGTCCATAGGCCATCTCCTAAAGAGCAGGAAACTCTCTTGCAGCCACCCCTATTGTAAGGATCGAGCGTCGCCGAGTCAACCTTGGTGCCCGGCCGGCCGAGGGCGAACGCGAAGTCGCTCGACAAGTCTCACGAATGTCCTTGCGAGGAGCATCGCGACGAAGCAATCTCAACTCCCGGCATGGGAGATTGCTTCGCTCCGGTCGCAATGACATGCCCGGCAGGGCTCTGAAACGACTTCGCATTTGCCCAGCGAACCGCATGCGGCGCGACCCCGAGTCGCAGAGCTGCGTCGCACACATCATTCTTGCTCATCGGGAAAGACGCTTGAGAGGGTGGGTTTATTCCGCCGCAGGGGCGACGCAGTAGATATAGGCCAATGGCCCGGACCCGGTGTTCTTGACGTCGTGGAGCGTCTCGGGCGGGATGTAGGCCACTCGTCCCGCTCCCACCGCGCGGTGGTCGTGGTCGCCGATCAGTAATTCGCCCTGCCCGGTCAGGAAGACGAGCAGTTCCTCGTGGTTCTTGGTGCTGTGCTGGCCGCACGCTTCTCCGGGTTTGAGGTATACCCGTCCGGAACGCATTCCGTGGGTCTGCGGCTTGCCCTCCAGAATTCGCTGATACTCCGGCTTGTCATTCAGATCGAGTGTGAACGCGCCTTGCGCCGATGCCATCGTTTCTCCTTGAGAATCAGGTGTCTGCGTTTTATCTTGGCTGTTCATACGGGCTCAAGGTCCTCCTGTCAACTTCCCGGGAAGGTGAAAAAAATCTTCTCCGACGCCCTTTATTCCCTTGGCGCGACCGGGACGATTCACTATTCTAACGAAGGTAACACGAATTGCAGAAGCGTATGCGCAACTTCCAAGGGCTTGAGAGCCAGGAGGTAGGAGAATGAGAAGGTGTTTCATGTTGGTTGCGATCCTCACATTGGTGGTTGTCGGCACCCTGCAGGCCGACCCGACGGTGGCGCAGGTCACGCATCGGGAGTTCCAGGCGGTCAACGCCAGCGGCGAGCAGACGTACACCGCCGCGCAGAACGTCATCCTGGAGGGCATTGTGCTCCACAATCCCGCCGACATGCTGGACCCGACGCCGGACGACAGCGTCACCACGATGTATAACCTTGTCGCCCAGTGGCAGTTCTTCTTCCAGGGCGAAGGGGAGGACCATGCCGGCACCGCGGTCTTCATGGGCCAGCTCTATGACAATCTGCCTTGGGTAACCACGGGCGGCTACTCGAACGAAGAGTGGATCGCGGAGATGACGCGCCTGAACGCCGCCCAGTTCGCCCTCGGCGACCGGATCCGCGTCACAGGCTACTTCCTGTCGTACAAGGGCAAGTGCAATGTGAACGAGCAGCACAACAAGAACCCCGACCACGATTTCACCATCGAGTTGCTCGAGCGGGGCGTCGGGCTTCCGAAGCCGGAGGTCGTTTCTCTGGGCGAATTGAAGGACGAGCAGGATCAGTTCGTGTTCGATCCCAATCGGCTCGTCGGTTGCGAGTACTACCAGGGTTGTCTGATCAAGATCGAGGATGTCAACATCGTGGATGCCGGCGTCTGGGGTCCCGGCGGCACGCTGACCATCACCGACGGGGTCAGGACTCTCCCCGTCAAGCTGGGACGTGGCAATGGGATCTACGCCGGCTCGTTCAACCTCAGTCAGCCGTGTGATGTCATCGGGATCATCAATCAGGAGAGCGCCGCTCTGACGAGTGGCTACGAGTTGTACGTGGTGAATTACGACGGAAACGGGCAAGTCCTGGCCGCCTACGAGCATCGAATGGCCGACCAGACTGCCGATGTCGATCCGAATGAGTAGGTGTCGAACGTAGAGAAGACTCGGGCAGCGACGGCGACTGATCCCCAACGAGCGGAGGTCGCCGTCTTGCTGCCCGCCGGGTTGTTTCGGGAGGCGCCATTGTGGCACGGGCCTTTTCGCTGATCGAGTTGCTGGTGGTCACCGCGGTTATCTCGCTGGTCCTCGGCGTTCTGCTCCCGGTGACCGGGCGGGCCCGACTCCAGGCGAAAGTGCTCGCGGTCAACGCGGAGTTGAAGGATATCGGCCTGGCTCTGGATGCCTATTCGCTCGACCACGAAGGGATGTACCCGCCCACTCGCGTCGATTGCATGTTGGGCGACCATTTCTACCAGCTTCCCCTGGAACTGGTCGACTGCAAGTACCTGCCTGCGCCCCCGGGCGATTCCTTCATGGCGGTCGGCATCGAAGACCGATTCAATCGCGGCTACACCTATAAGTACCGCTCGGTTGGCACGCTGATTTACAACCGAACCACCGTCGTCGAGGAAGGGGCCTGTCTGTGGGTGCCCGACGGATTTCCCGACAACGAGCAGAGCGAAGGGCAGACGTACAGCACCCTCAAGGATTCGCCGGTGAGTTGGGTCCTGTACAGCCAGGGACCCCGATTCGACTTGGCGGATATGAGGAGCCGGCAGTATCCCGTCCCTCATGGCACGTGGTACAGCACGCGGACCAACCAGGGCGTCATCGTGCGGATGAGGCTCAAGACCGGCCGGCAACTCGGCTCGTTCGGGGAGTGAATGCACGATGAAGGCGGTGACCGGCACGTTGACCATTGCGATACCACTCTTGTGCCTTCTCTCGTCGGGCTGCGGCGAGGGCGACGCGCCGACAGGCGGCCATGCGATTGCCGTCACGAACTCGTACCTGGAGTCCGCGGTGCGGGACCTGTGGGGACAGGATGGCGGCATCTTGTGCCTGGCGCCGCCCGGCATGTGCCCGGGGCATTTCGACTTCTCGCCCGCCCAGGTCCGACAGTTGAAGGATTGCTCGCTCTTGTTGCGGTTCGATTTCCAGCAGGGGGTCGAGGACCGACTGGCCAGGCTCCGCGAAGGGGGTCTGGACATACAGCGGATTCAGCCCTCCGGCGGTTTGTGTGTGCCGGAGACCTACGCGGCGGTCTGCCGGCAGGTGTGCCAGGTTCTATCGAAGGTCTACTCGGATCGGACAGGTGAGTTGGAGACTCGCCTGGCGGCTGTCGAATCGCGCCTGGTGGCCCTCGCGGCCCAACTGCGTGTCTCGGTCGCCCAATCCGGCGCCGCAGGCGCTGCGGTGCTGTGCTCGAATCATCAGGCCGGATTTGCCCGGTGGCTGGGCCTCGATCCGATTGCGACCTTCGTCGGCAGCGACACGGAAACTGTCGCGAACCTCGACCACTGTCTGAGACAGACCGCAGGCAGGGAGGTGCGATTCGTGATCGCCAATCGGCAGGAAGGCACGTCGCTGGCGCTGGCCCTGGCGGACCGGTGTCGAGCCAAGGCCGTCGTGTTCGGCAACTTCCCCGAGGACTGTGCACAGGGCGCCGGTTTTGACCGGCTCGTGCAGGACAACGTCAGGCTCTTGTGCGAGGCCGCCGCAAAATGATCGATGGCTCGCTGACCCTTTCCGATATCTGCGTCCGCAGTTCCGGACGGACCCTCTTGCAGATCGACCATCTGCATGTTCCCGCCGGCGATTTCGTCGGCATCGTCGGGACCAACGGCGCGGGCAAGACGACCCTGCTGAAGGTCGCGGCCGGCCTGATCCGGCCCGACGGCGGCCAGGTGACGCTCGACGGCAGCGACCTGACGCGCCTGAGCGGCTGGCGTAAGTGCGAACTCCGCAAGCACATCGGGTACATCCCCCAGTCCGCGGAGTACAACGCGGAACTGCCCTTCACCGTGCGGGAGGTGGTCGCGATGGGACGAACCAGCGTCCGACCCCTGTTGACGCGTCTGAACACGGATGACTACGGCATCATCGACCGCTGGATCGACGCTCTGGGACTGGCGGATCGTCGCAATCAGACCTTTCGGAGCCTCTCCGGCGGGGAACAGCAGAAAGTCCTGATCGCCCGCGCCATGGCGCAGGACCCGCGAATCCTCATGCTGGACGAGCCCTGTGCGAGCCTGGACTTCCACTGGAAGTATGAGATCTCCGAGATCGTCGAGCGCCTTCACCGCCAGACGCGAATGACGGTGCTCATGGTCTCGCACGATACGGGCGTACTGCCCTCGACGTGCAGGCGCGTGGTGCTATTGGCGGAAGGCCGCCTGCTCGGCGATGGCGACGTTGATGCGATTCTGACGCCCGAGAAGCTCCGCCAGGCCTATCACGGGGACCTCGTGGCCGCCACGGTGGGCGGGCGGCGGCACATCCTCGCTGCCCCGTCGGGCGGCGGTTCTCCAACGAATCGGGAGATGTGATGGACCCGTTCTTCTATCTCATCATCGCGGCCGGTGTCATCGCAGGGGCCAGTTGCGGCCTGCTCGGCGCCTACATCGTGGGTCTGCGTCTGCCCTTCGTCGGCATCTTCATCTCGCACACCGCCATGGCGGGCACCGTCTTCTCCTATCTCCTGGGCCTGAATCCCGTCGTCGGCGCCGTCGCGATTTCGGCCCTGGCCGCGATGAGCCTGGCTGCGATCCGGCCGGGCAGAACCCGCATCGATCCCAACGTCGCGATGGCGATCCTGTTCTCCCTTGTGCTCGGCTTGACGTTTCTCGGGATTGGTCTGATCCAGGGGACCCGCACCGAAATCCTCGGCCTGCTCTGGGGCAGCATCCTGTTCGTTCGAGGAAGCCACGTCGTGGTCATTGCGGTCGCCGCCGCGACGTTTGTTCTGTTCGTGGCGTTGTTCAACAAGGAACTGAAAGCCTTGCTGTTCAGCCGGGGCGTCGCCTCCGCCACCGGGGTCCACGAGACCTTCGTCTACGCACTGTTCCTGGCCTTGTGCGGCGTCATCCTGGCGGTGAATCTACCGCTGATCGGAGGCCTGATGATCTTCAGTCTCATTACGAATCCGGCCGCTGCGGCCTACCAGATCTGTCGCGGCCACCGGGCCGTTCTCGTTGTCTCCACCGCCTTCGGCGTCCTCAGCACGGTTGGCGGCTTCCTCGTCTCCTACTGGGCCGATCTGCCCACCGGCGCCTGCATCGTTCTGGCCAGCACGTTGTTGTTCGCCCTGTCCGCCGGCTACCGGGCCTTCAGCGGCCGCACGGATTGACCTGGAAGGTTTGTCATCCTGAACGGAGCGCAGCGCAGTGAAGGATCCGGGCTGCGGATGAGAAGCGACACTCCTTGCCTCCGTTGACCAGATGCTTCACTTCGTTCAGCATGACAATCCCGGCGCGGGTGCCAGAAAACGTGGGCACTCTCAGCACATCAGGTTCTTGCGAATCCGCTTGTGATGTGGACGGGGGAAGCGTAGAATCTCCAAGTGACGGTGTTCTGCATTCGGAGATGAGCCTATGCTGGCGAGATTGCACAGCGTGACCCTTGAGGGCATCGAGGGCGTGATCTGCGAGGTGGAAGTCGATGTCGCGCGAGGCGGCCTGGAGAAATCCATCATCGTGGGCCTGCCCGACACCGCGGTGAAGGAGAGCCTCGAACGGGTTCACAGCGCGATCGTCAACTGCGGCTTCCGATATCCGCGAACGCAGTCGCTCATCAACCTGGCGCCTGCGGATATCAAGAAGGCGGGACCCGCATTCGATCTGCCCATTGCCCTGGGGATGCTCGCGGGCGAAGGCGTTGTGGCGGGGACCTCGCTCAAGGAATACGTGATCGTCGGGGAACTGGCTCTGGATGGTCGGGTCCGACCTGTCAACGGCGTGCTCAGCATGGCCATGACCGCGGCGGCCAATGGATTCTCGCGAATGATCGTGCCCCTGGAGAACGCTCGGGAGGCGGCCGTTGTGCAGGACATCGAGGTCTACGGCGTCGGGTCGCGGTAGCAGGCGGGGGAGTTACACGCACGC
>JAXDBU010000088.1:0-99858 GCA_034678485.1 Sedimentisphaerales bacterium
GAGTACCTGCAGTTCTGCAAGACCCATGGCGACGTGCTGGTCGTCGGTCTCAACAGCGACAGCTCCGTTCGTGCCTTGAAGGGCCCCGAGCGGCCGATCAACAATCAATACGACCGGGCGGCCGTCCTCTCGGGCCTGGAATCTGTGGATTTCGTTACCCTGTTCGACGGACCCGGTCCGCTCGATCTCATCATGGCCGTCAAACCCCACGTAATGGTCAAGGGCGAAGACTGGGCCGGCAAACCCGTCATCGGTCGCGAGTTCGTCGAATCCCACGGCGGCAGGTTCGTCCTCGCGCCGCTGATCAAGGGGAAGAGTTCAACTGCAACGATTGAGAGGATGAAGGCCTCCCGAGCAGGCGCATCGTGAAGGATATGGACCAACAGAGAATCGTCGAAGCAATCGACACGCATAGACGGATGGTGGCCGCCTTTGAAGGATCGGCCGGCGGTACGATCGTGGCAGCGGCCAAGATGATCGTACAGTCGCTGTGCAACCGCGGGACGCTGTATCTGTGCGGCAACGGAGGTTCGGCCGCCGACGCCCAGCACATCGCAGGGGAGTTCGTGGGCCGGTTCCGAATCGAGCGAAGGGCCCTGCCCGCGGTGGCTTTGTCCACGGATACCTCCGTCCTGACCTGCATCGGCAACGACTACGACTATCAGAGCGTTTTTTCGCGGCAGGTCGAGGCGCTCGTGCGACCGGGGGACGTCCTGTGGGCTTTCTCCACGAGCGGAGCCTCGCCGAATGTGTTACGGGCGGCGGAGGCGGCCAAACGAAAGGACGCCCGCGTGCTGGCGTTCACGGGTCGGGTGAACAGCAAGCTGGAGGCCCTGGCCGACGTGTGCCTGTGCGCCGACGCCGCCGTGACGGCGCGGAGCCAGGAGATCCACCAACTGGCGTACCACATCATCTGCGACCTCGTGGAGCAGGAGTTTGGCACATGAGACCGAGGAAAGAAATGTCTCCTTCCCCGAGCGGGCCGAATCCTCTCTACCGTAGAGCGAGAGGTCGTTAGGACAGGTGCAAGAAGCCATGTCAAATGCAGCAGTATTCTTCGATCGGGACGGTACGCTGATCAACGATCCAGGCTATCTCAACCACCCCGATCAGGTGCAGTTGTTGGATGGAGCGGCCGACGCGCTGCGCGAGTTGCGGGGTCTCAGCTACAAGACGGTTGTCGTCTCCAATCAGTCCGGCGTGGCGCGCGGGATCGTGACGGAGGAAATGCTCGAGCGAATTCACGAGCGACTCCGTGAACTGCTGGCTGCCAAGGGGGCCTCGCTCGACAAGGTCTACTACTGTCCCTACCATCCGGACGGCGTGGTCGATCAATACCGCAAGGACAGCGATTGGCGCAAGCCCAAACCCGGGATGCTCCTCACGGCCGCCCAGGAGATGGACATCGATCTCGCGAAATCCTGGATGATCGGCGACAACGAACGAGATGTGGAGGCGGGTCACACCGCCGGGTGCAAGACCATCCTGATCAGCGCAACCCGTCCGGAACGGAATCCTATTCCGCTGTGCCATCCCGACTACGTTGCCGTGAACATGAGAGAAGCGGTCAACATCGTGAAGAAGTATCATCGCTCCGCCGTGGAGGATCGGGCAACATCGGCTTGCCCGGCGAGTCACGACGACACGCTGACCGCCAAGTCCATGGAGATCCTTTCGATGGTGGAAGAATTCGCAGCGAAAGACGCCGAGAAGCAGTCGGCGGCGGTCCCAGCGGAACCGACTGCAACCCGCGCCAAGACCGACCAACTGCTGGCGGGCATCCTGGAGCAATTGCGGCGGATGCAGAAGACCGAGATGTTCGTGGCCGAGTTCTCCCTGCTGCGTCTGCTCGCAGGCATCGTGCAGGTCTTCGTCGTCTTCTGTCTGTTACTGGCTCTGTGGTTCCTGATGGGCCCGAACGGGCAAAACAGCTATGTCTTCCTGGCGCTGGGGTTCGGCGCCGTACTGCAGATGATGGCCTTGACGTTTTACATGATGCACCGATAGATGATGACCTCGAAGCTTGCGAATGTTGGCGTCCTGGCGGTTCGTTGCCCGAACTGGGTCGGGGATGTGGTGATGGCCACCCCGGTGTTCGATTGTCTGCGCAGGAACCTGCCGCAGGCGAGAATCATCGGCGTGATGAAACAGAGTGCCCAGGGCATCGTCCGCGACGGGCCGTGGTTCGACGACCTCGTGGAGAGCAACGACAAGACTTGGTCCGGCTTCCAGCAGATGCGCCGGCAACTCAAGATCCTATCGCCCGACACGGCCATCCTGCTGACGAATTCCATGCGGTCGGCGGCGACGATGCGCTTGTCCGGCGTCCGGTGGATCTATGGCTACCGCCGGGAAGGGCGAGACTTCCTCCTGGCAGGTGGGCCGGCGGCCTCGCGCAACGGCCGCAAGACCCCCATCCCGATGGTCGAGTATTACCTGGAAATCTGCCGATGGTTGGGTCTGGAGGCGCCCGCAGAACCCAAACCCCGTCTGTTTATCGGCCAAGAGCTCCGCAGACGCGGCGAGACGTTCCTCTCGGAGCACGGAATCGCCAAGGACGATTTTCTCATCGGCCTGAACCCGGGCGCGAGCTTCGGCACGTCCAAGTGCTGGCCGCCGGAGTACTTTGCCGAGTTGGCCGGACTGCTGCAAAAAGGGTTCGACGCCAGGGTCATTCTCTTTTCGGGACCGGGCGAGGAGGGTATCATACAGCAGATCCTCGACCGGGCCAAAGTCGATCTCGTCGACACGCGGGCCGACAAGGTCGATCTGGAGCTGCTCAAGCCGCTGGTGAAACGGTGCAACCTGTTCGTCACGAACGACACAGGGCCTCGCCACTACGCGGTGGCCTTCGACGTGCCGACGGTGGTCATCATGGGATCGACGGATCCGCGGTATACCGCCGCAAACCTGGATCACACGGTGGTCGTAAGGAAAGAGTTGGACTGCTCGCCCTGTCATAAGAAGGTGTGTCCTCGAGGGCACGAGTGCATGAGAGAAATCCGGCCGGCTGAGGTCCTCGCGGCTGCCGAGCAGCTTGCGGGTGCGTACAAATAACATGGACCCTGTGATCTACCAGAAAAAGTGGCATAAGCTCAGAGACGGCAAGGCCAACGCGGATGAATTGCACCATCTCGCTCGCCAGGTCGCTTTCTCGTTCATCGACAAGCATTTCCAGAGCGGTACCTACGTTGCCGAGTACATCGACCTGCTTTGCGAGATGGCGACGTTCTACTCGAAGGCGGAGCTGAACAACCTGGCGTCGACCGCTCTGTTTGAAATCATCGTCGAGAAACTCTGCGACGATTTCGAGGACCTCCCGGTCGAGGTGTACAGCCGGGTCATGTGCCAGGTCGTTTCCTATTGTCGAACGGTCCCACCGGGAAAGGGACTCGACGCGAAGCTCACCGGTTTCGGCATCGTCTCGCCCGAGGAGCTGTATCGGCGGGCGGTTGCCACCCATACCCGCCAATACCGCCGTGATCCGGGAGAAGTCCCTTCCCGGATCGTGCTCTTGTCGCGAGTCACGATCGGAGCGGATGTCGCGATCCTGAGCGTCATGGTTCAGCGACTGCGCCGTCTGTTTCCAGAGACGGACATGGTCATCGTGGGCAGCCGCAAGCTGGAAGGGCTCTTTGGGGGCAATCCGGACCTGCGTATCCTTGAATTGGGCTACGCGCGCCGAGGCGGGCTCTTCGAGCGGTTCGCCAGTTGGCACGCAACCCTCGACATCCTGCGGGACGAGTTCGCCGACGGCGAGGAGAACGTGCTCGTGATCGATCCGGATTCGCGGATCTCGCAGCTCGGCGTGCTGCCCATGATGCATGCGGACAACTATCTGTTCTTCAACACGCGGGATCACGTCCTCACGGCCAACGGGCATTGCATGGCCGAATGGACGAACGAGTGGATCAACAGCGTGTTCGGTGTGCCGGATTTCGCCTATCCGACCATCTGGACGCCGCCGGTCTTGACGACCACCGCCAAAGCGAAGATCGATGCGCTGCGGGCCGCCGGGGCACGTCACGTCGTCGCAATGAACCTGGGCGTCGGGCAGAATCCCAGGAAACGGGTCGGCCTGGAGTTCGAGAAGAGACTCGTGCGGGCCCTCGTCACCATTCCGGGCACCGTGGTCGTTCTGGACCGCGGGTTCGGCGCCGACGAGCAAGAGCGGTCCGCTCTGCTGCTGGCAGACACACGGGAGCAGGGTTTTCCCGGCGTGGAGACCTCGTTCGCCGCGACGGATTCCCCCACCCTTGCCCACGGCGTCATTGCCATCGAATGCGGCATCGGAGCCATGGGGGCAATGATCGCGCAGTGCGATGAGTACATCGGGTACGACTCGGCCTGCCAGCACATCGCGGCGGCCGTCCGCACGCCTACCCTGACGATCTTCGCCGGGAGCAACAACAAGAACTTCATCCGCCGATGGAGCGCGTGCGGACAGACTGACTGCCGGATCGTGCACGTCAACACGCTGGTGGATTCGGGACACGTCGATGTCAACGAGTTGGTCGGCAGAATCATGCAGGAACGGGCCCTGCGCACGCCGGCGCCCCAGCGCGCGCCGGTTCACGAGGTTCGCGCCCGACGGGCGACGGGCAACAACTCGACTCAGGAAACGAACCCGAAGTAGGAGCCGGCCCACTCCACGGCCACGTTGCGATGAAAGTCCTTTTCATATACCCTTCGACGGATTCCCAGGTGGGCTTCAACTACGGCGTCGCTCACATGGCTGCGCTTCTGAAGCGGGCTGGTCATGAGGTCGGGTTTTGGCAACTTTGCGAAGAGGTCGATCCGCTGCCCGATGAGCGACAGTTTGTGCAGCGGGTGGCACAGGAGAAGCCGGATGTCCTGGCGTTCTCCGTCGTGACCAATCAATGGGCCTACGCGCAGACTCTCGCCAAGTGGGCCAGACCGACGTTTCATATCCCCTTCGTCATCGGCGGCGTCCATACGCTCTCGAATGCCGAAGAAATCCTCAGAACGGGTCTCTTCGACTATGTCTTTCGCGGCGAGTGCGAGGAGGCATTCCTCGAGTTTGTAGACAAGCTCAGCCGGGGCGAGAGCGTCGAGGACGTGCCGAATCTGGTATACCTGCGAAACGGCCAGGCCCGTTTCAATCCGGTCGGTCCCCTGCCCGACCTGACGCGACTGCCTTTGAAAGACTACGAGAGCATGGACTTCCAGCGCCTGATCGACGCCAAACAAGGGTGGGTCGGCCTGATGGCGTCGCGCGGGTGTCCCTTTTCCTGCACGTACTGCTTCAACCACGTGATGGTCGCGGCCTACCGGAAGGACCTGAAATGCAGTTTCCAGGACCTGCACTACATCCGACGGTTCACCGTGGGCCAGATGATCGAGGAGATCCAGTATCTCCTGAAGAACTTCCGCAACATCCGCATGTTCATCTTCGACGACGACCTGTTCACATTCGACAAGGCCTACGTCCGCGAGTTTTGCCGGGCATATCGCAAGGTCACGGACATTCCGTTCGTCGTCAATGCCCACGTGGGTTTCTTCGACGATGAATGTGCCGGCTATCTGGCGGCGGCGAACTGCCGAATCGTCAAGTTCGGCGTCGAGTCGGGCAGTCCGAAGGTCCGCCGGACGATCCTGAACCGTCACATGAGCAATGAGAGTATCGTCGAGGCCATCGCCGCGGTGGAACGCAACGGGATGCACAGCTCGGTCTTCATCATCATCGGCTTTCCACATGAGGGTCGGGAGGATGTCCTTGACACGGTCCGCCTGCTCGGCCAGGCCAGGCCGGGACGCTTCCGCTGGACGTATTTCTTCCCGTTCCCCGGCACCCGGGCCCACGAGATCAGCCTCGAGGGCGGGTACATCAATTCCGACAAGATGGAGCGGCTCAAGAACTTCACAGATGCATCATGTCTTGAATTCGGCGAGGAGCACGACTTTCTGCTCAAGAAGATCGGCCTGGTGATGCCCTGGTTCGTCAACGCCTATTCCAGCCTCCCGACCTCCGGGTTCTATCGGGACAAGGTCGAGGACCTTCTTCGGATGGATGACAACCGGTGGCGGCGGGCGGCGGCGACCCTGCGCGAGCTGGACGCTGAATACTCGCAGCGATTCTGCGAGCAGGGCCTCTCGCACTACGCGATCAAGTACAATCGATTCATGGGCGTGATTTCGGACTACTTTCTGACGGATCCATAGCTCTCAGGCGTGTGCGAACCGGATGGGACGCAAAGAGAACGATACGCTGGCCTTTTGCCTTTTCAAGTACTTCCCGCACGGCGGGTTGCAGCGGGATATGGTACGCGTCGCGACGGCGTGTCAGCAACGCGGATATCGGATTGCCGTCTACACGACGGCTTGGGAAGGCGCCTTGCCGCAGGGATTTGAACTACACATCGGTTGCGTCGGCGGTTTGACCAATCACGCACGGATGCGTCGATACCATGCGTGGCTCAGCACCCAACTGGCCGGGCGGGACGTCGCCTGCGTCGTCGGATTTAACAAGCTCCCCGGTTTGGACATTTACTACGCCGCGGATGGCTGCCTGCGGGCCAAGCTCCTCGACCGGTACGACCGGCTCCGGCGGCTGATGCCTCGGTATCGCCGGTACCTGGCCTTCGAAGAGGCCGTCTTCGGGAGCGACTCGCAGACGCACGTCCTGATGCTGTCTGCGATCCAACAGGCTCTATACGTGCAACACTATCGAACGCCCGAGGAGCGGATTCACTTCTTGCCGCCGAACGTGGCAACGGATCGCATCGCCGGTCCGGATGCAACACGGATTCGATGTGAATTCCGGGACGAGTTCGGGCTGCACGAAAGGGATCGCTTGCTTCTGCAGGTCGGATCGGGCTTTCGTACGAAAGGTCTGGATCGTTCGCTTCGGGCTCTGGCGAGCCTGCCGATCAGTCTACTGACGCGGACCAGGCTCTACGTTGTCGGAGACGATGCCAAGGGCCGCTACGTCCGACTGGCGCGACGGCTCGGCGTCGGTGACCGCGTCGTGTTTCTCGGGCCGCGGGACGATGTCCCCCGAATTCTGCTGGGCGGCGATCTCCTGATCCATCCGGCCTACCACGAGAATACGGGCACCGTGCTGCTTGAGGCCCTGGTCTGCGGTCTTCCGGTCGTAGCCGGCGCGGTCTGCGGCTACGCCCACTACATCGAGCATGCGCAGGCGGGCTGGGTGATTCCGGAACCGTTCGACCAGCACCTCTTCAACCGCACAGTCCGCGACGCGCTCGAAAACGAAAGTCTCAGGGAGGTCGGCCGTAGGGGTATCGAGTTTGCACGAACCGAAAACCTGCACGGCATGGTGGAGGCTGCTGTGGAGATCATCGAGACGGTTGCATCCGCAAAGACGGCACGATAGAGTATTGCATTCCGCCCATGGCGGCCAAAGGGATGGTTTGCGTCGGCCGGGGCACGGGGGCTCGTGTTGCCTCTGCTTGATTACCCATGAAAGAGCTGTTCCTATCTGAGACGTTTCAAGACCTCTGGCGGGGCAAAGACCCTTTTCAGGAGACAGCCCGCCTGACGGGCAAGGTCTTTCGGCAGATGAAGTCGCGCAAGACGCTTCGCTTCACAGTCGATGGAAAGGCCTATTTCGCCAAGGTCCATGACGGTGTCGGATGGTGCGAGATCATCAAGAACCTGCTGCACCTGAAGTCCCCTGTGCTCGGAGCCGAGACCGAGTGGGCGGCCCTGCAGCACCTGCATCGGATCGGCGTGGAAACGATGACCCCCGCCGCATTCGGCCTGACGGGCCGCAATCCCGCACGCCGGAGATCCTTTCTGGTGACCGAGGAATTGCAGAATACGGAGAGCCTCGAGGAGTTCTGTGCGGATTGGGCCTCTCATCCCCCCTCCTTTCGACTGCGGAAGGCCCTACTGGAATGTGTGGCATCGATGGTTCGCAACATGCATCAGCACGGCTTGAACCATCGCGACTGCTATATCTGCCACTTCCTCCTGGACATCTCGTCCGGGCGCAACCGCGTGGACCCGGAGAATCTGCGTTTGTACGTGATCGACCTGCATCGGGCCCAGATACGACCGCGAACGCCGCGACGCTGGATCATCAAGGATTTGGGGGGATTGTACTTCTCCGCCATGGACGCAGGACTGACCCGGACCGACCGCCTGCGTTTCGTCAGGACCTACGAACAGGACTCGCTGCGAACCGCTCTGCGGGACCGGGGTCGCTTCTGGAAGAAGGTCGAGAACAACGCCGTGTCGCTCTACAGAAAATACCACGGGCATCCGCGCTGAGGATCTATGCGATTTCACAGAGCCGGCAACATCGTCTTGTGCAGCGCCGACGCGAGCGATCTGGACTATGTCCGCGAGACCGCCAACATGGTGTATGCCTGTTACCAGGGCGAGGGTCCCCGCTGGCGCGTGCCGGAATCGGACGAGATGTGGCCGATTTCCCTCGGGGGACGTGCCGGCGTACTGGGGGTTCGGGTCAACGCGCGAACCGCCTGTGTCAAGCTCTTCTACGACGAGCGGCTCCGGACGAAACTCCGAGTTGCCCTGGGTGGCTCCAAAGGCCGACGCGCCTATCGAAACGGCATCCGACTTGCGCAGGCGGGCATCGGCTGTCCCCGCATGTTGGGCTATGCCGAACGTCGACCGACCGGCCCGGCGATGATCGTTACGGAACTGGCCGATGGCGCCGAACGACTGGACCGTTGGGCAGCCGGACGTCGCATTCCCGTCGAGGCTGTCGTTGCCCTGGCCCGCTTTATTCGCGACCTCCACGACAAGGGCATCTCGCACACCGACTTGTCTCCACGGAATATCCTCATCCGAAAGGCCAGTCCCCCGTTTCGATTCCTCTTGCTGGATTATGAAGACGCCCGCTTCGCGGCAAGACTCAGTCGTCGGAGGCGACTGGACAACCTGCACCATCTGCACGAGCGTATGGTTGGCTATGTACCGCTCCGTGCGCGTCTGCGTTTCCTACGAACCTACGCGCCGCAGGACTACCGGGCCTTCCGGGACGTGCTCCGCCGCACGATCGAGGAGAGCGACTTTCGCTGGCTCCGAAGTCACGCCGGGCGGAACACCACCTCGATCCCGTCGCACGGGACAAGATAGCAGAGTGTCTCCTCGTACCACTCCTGAAACCACGGGTGAGCATTGAACAGCGTGCCAAAAAGCTTCTTGATGTGGCGCCGGATACGGAACGGAGAGCGAAACACGAGGCGCAGCGACATCACGCGAATCCGAATATCGGTGTAGAACGTCGGCACCTTGCGTCTCAGTTGATGTTCGGGATCGACGAAATAGTAGAAACTGTACAGGCCGAAGAATCGTTTGTGCGTGTAGTCCGAGTAGTAGTACGGATTGGAGAAATGGGGGACGTAAATGTGGATCGTCCCGGTTGTCTTGAGTACCCTGAGCATCTCGCGGAGGAGGGGTTCGAAATTGACGATGTGTTCCAGCACGCTGCGGCTGTGGATCTCGTCCACACATCGGTCCGGCAGGAACGACAGCCCCTCCTCCAGGTCGGCAACGACATCGACCTGCGGCAGATCGACTCTGTCCACGGTGATACGTCCGGGGATGGCCTTGCGGCCGCACCCCAGCTCGAGAACTACCGGCTCCCCACGGGCAAGAACCTCATCCAGATCGATTCGAAGCACTGGCTCCATAGCTCCATCCCTACCCTACACAATCCCGATTCGTGTCGCATGTTCCACGAGTGCCATCGCGACATCCGCAGAGGATCGCGCAAAGGCGTTCTCCGATTGGCTCAAGACCAAACTCCACGACATCGTTCCGCCCGCATTGTCCCATCGACGCGCGCCGGGCGGCATCGCCCAGCAGAAGATCGATCGCATGAACCCATTCCTCGACACGGGTTGCCTGAAGGCCGGACACTCCGTCTCGCACGTACTCGGCATTCACTCCGACAGGCGAAGCCACCACCGGCAGGCCGGCCGCCTGATACTGAAGGACTTTGAACCCGCACTTGCCGCGGGAGAACGCGTCATCCGGCAACGGCGCCAGACCGATGTCACTGGCCAGCAGACTCTGCGCCTCGGTCTGAAGCGACCACGCGATTCTCTCCACCTCCATGTGTTTGAGATCCAGGAACGCATCGGCAACGATTCGCAGGACCACGTCTCGATGCTTCCGGCCTATTTCCTCCAGAGCATCCCTCAGGCCGGCGAGGTACTTCAACGTATTGCGGCTGCCGATCCAGACCAGGCGCCGCTTCGCATCCGACCTCGGCGGTCGGCCAACCGAATAGGGTCCCAGATCCAGCCCGGTCGGGAGAATGTGCACCGACGAGTTGTACTGCCTGGCATGCGCTGCAAGGTAGTTGTTCCCTGCAATGATCTCGTTCGACAGAGTCGCCGTCCGTCGAAACCGTCGCCGTCGTCCCCGATCCACGCGCTGCGGCCGACGATCGTTGTACATGATCGCGTCGTCGAAGTCGTAGATGAGCCCGGGGCAATGCCGCCGGAGCCAGAAGGCATCCCAGAGATTCAGCGTCTTGCGGTGGAGGAACACCAGGTCGAATGCCGAGGTGCGTCTGAAGAGTCGGCTGCGATCCCCTGCCCCTGCGGGGAGCCGAGCGATCTCGCAATGGACGCCGTGCGCCTCCAGAAGCGGGATGTGCACACCGATTCGCTGCCTGAAGGTAGCCCGGTCCGGCTGGCTGGTTATGATGAGTAATCGCATCGCTGCAATCTGGTCTCGAACGCACCTTCGTTCGTGTCGGCGCCTGCCTGGCAGAGTCACGAATCAGTGGTCATACGTCAGGAATTCGCACCGACTCTGGTCGGCGGCATTGTAGGCCCCGTGTCCCGGCGCTTCAAGCAGAATCTGCGCCAGGTGCGTTCGTGGCGGCGTCCTGAGGCGCTTCCTGGTGTATCCTGCTGCCAGGCGAAGGAGGGCAACTCGCCCCGCGCAGTGACTCTTCCCACAATCGCCCCACAGTGGGAAGGGAATCGGGCGCTGTCTTCTTCCCATCACTGCCGTTCTATAAATCTTTTGAAGACAAAGAGTAACATTGCAGACAACGTCGGCCCGGTGGATTCCCACAGACACAGGCTTGTCGGGCTCTGTCACGAGCATTATACTTGACGGCAGCAGGTGACTGAAGACCGGGGCCGGGACGGCCCAGGCCAGACCGTCTTCCAGGACTCCACCGGGGATGAGTATGGGCGACCGTGCAAAGATCGAGGTGTTCGACAATCCGCGTCCGGGACGCGACTACCGGATCACGATCCGCTGCCCGGAATTCACGAGCGTCTGTCCGCGGACGGGCCAGCCGGACTTCGGCGAGATCACGATCGAATACTGTCCGAATGCTGGGTGTATCGAGCTCAAGAGCCTGAAGTTCTATCTCCAGGACTTTCGAAACAAAGGCATCTTCTACGAATCGCTGACAAATGATATACTGGACGACCTGAGCAACGTGTGTCGGCCGCGCTGGATGAAGGTGACGGCCCGATTCACACCCCGCGGCGGCATCTCGACCGATGTCGTCGCAGAATACGCGGCTGACGGTTGACTTTTTGTCCGATATGGTGGAATTCTGCAAGCGTGGGCGATTTCCTTGAGAAACGCAGGCACAATCCTCCATTTGCAGAGCCCAAGTGAGGTAGTGGAATGCCCATCAAGTTTCAATGTAGCCTCTGCGGCAAGAAGATCGAGGCCCCGGACAGTGCGGGTGGCAAATGGGGGAAATGCCCTGGTTGCCACAACAAGGTCTATGTCCCCCAACCCATCGCGGAAGAGGAGGAACTCAAGCTTGCCCCGATCGACGAAACCGAGGAGCAGAAACAGAAGCAGTTGATGCATGAGACGTTCGAACTCACGCGCGAGATCCTTGAGGAGAAGGGCACTCCCGAGGCTCCCGGCCCCTCGCCGGTCGGCGGATCGGATATCAGCGAAGAGAAGCTGACGAACCACATCATGGACTACCTGCGTCAGATGGCGGACGGCAACCTCGACGAAGCCCATCGCACGGTGGAACTGATCGTGCCACACCGTCGCAAAGCCAGCGCGATCCTCGACCAGATCGTAGCCAGCGCCACGCCGGACCCGGAGTTGGAGGACATTCCCAAGCAGGTCCTCTCCGGCCTCATCCGAAACCTGAGAACCCGGCTCAGCTAAGCCCGACAACCCCTGGTCACCCGACGCGGTACACGGCCAGCGATCGAATGAGCGGCTCAGCCGCCGACTTCAGCACGCGAAGTCGCACCTTCCCAATTTCCCTGGGGTCGAGCTGCTGAATCCGCTTGTGGCCGACCGACTGGCCTGTGCATAGGGTCTGCCAGGTGTCTACCCCGACCATACCTTCGATCTGGTACTCACGGATTCGTTCGCCGTGCCCGATGTCCTCCATCACAATGACGTGATCGATCAGGGTCGACGCCGCCAGCTTCAACTCGACCATGTCGCCTCTGCCCTCGGTTTGGGCCAACGGCTTGTCGAAACGTCTGCGAATCTCCTTGCCGAACTCGACATGCCGCTGGAAGTCGGCCTCCGGCACCAGACCTTCCGGGTTCGGATTGGCGTTGAGCAGCAGATTGCAGTTGCGCCCCACGGAGCGGTAGTACATGTCCATCAGTTGCTCGACGGAGTACAGTTTCTGCTCGGCGTTCGGCGTCCAGAACCACTCGTGATTACGGATCGGGACATCGCATTTCCCCGGTAGCCAGTAGCGTCCGTCGGGGTCACCCGGGCCGTTGTAGTCCTGCCGATCCGGGACAGTCGCCCAGCACGGATAAGCCGCGACCCCCTGCTCGTTGCCGATCCGCCAGGGAGATTGCTTGACACCATAGGGATAGAGGTCGCTCTGCCATTGCAGAAAGCCGCTGCAATGTTTTGCGACGAGCACGGTGCACCTGGCGCCCATCGCCTTGGCCGCCTCCATCCATTGGTCGGTGTCCAGTTTGCTGGGGTTGTACATCTCGGGCGTCGGCACGTCCCGCCCGCTCCGCCAGTTCCAGCCGGGCTTGTAGATCGGAATGTCGAAATGGAACAACATCCCGAGCTCCATGTCCTGCCATCGGGCCTGATCGCCCCACTGCGAACAGGGGCATTGGGGCAATCAGGCCATGCTATGTTCACTGTCTTCGCCTCAATAGCGACGTGGTCACTGGCATCCGTTGCTGATATCGTCGATGTAAACGACGCCGGTGCCGCCGACCGTTGGATTGGTCCTGTTGCCCACGCCAATCACGATCGACTCGACGGAAGTCACATCCACGCCGGCTGAGGTGAACTCGGTCAACGGAGTAATCCACGGCTGCCACTCCGTCACCGTTGTGGCCGCCGGGTCGGGATGCGCAACGGTCTTCGACTCGCCCGAGCTGTCCTTCACCGTCAGGTACAGGCCTTCCGCCGAGTTGCCCGCGGAGGCAGCGACCCCTTGGAAATACAGGCACAGCGTGTCGGCCCCGTGGGCGGCCCAATTCCGGGCCGAGTCGAACGTCCGCTCGACTTCCGAGTAGTAGGGCAACCCCGCATTACTGTAGAACACAGGCATGGACTGACGCCCATCGTGTACGACGACGGTCTCGCCGAATGTCCCGTGGCTGGCGGTCCCATAGCCGACATACGAGCCGCTGCCGTTCGTGACGCCGTCAAACCATGATTCGTAGAGGCGATGATCGTCGTCGTTGTAGCTCTCGAAGTCATCGACGACCACGTATGCTTCGGTCGTGAAGCTCCAAACGTTGCCCGCGTAGGTGCCCGAGTCACCGACTTCATCCACCCTCCAGAAGTACTCCGTCGCGAGATTCAGAGCCGAAGGGGCGTACCCATGGTCGGTCACGGTTTCGGCTGCGGCGGTCCCCCCCGCGACGGCGGTCTCGTCCTCGCTGAGATACACAATGTGCGAGGTTGCGTCCCGGCCGGGACGCCAATCGAGCTCGACCTCGACACTGACATCCGTCGCATCGTCCGCCGGATCGGGGTAGAACGCCTGCACAGGAATGTAGGTGAACCGCACCTCGCTCAAACCGGTCTGCAGGGTGGAACCATCACTCCAGTTGCTCTCGATCGTCAACCTGACGAACTTCGCCATGACACCGTGAAAACTCAAGATTGTATTGGCCGTGTAACCCACCGTGCCCGGCGCCTGGGCGAACTCGGGTACTTCTTCCAACTGTGTCCATGACTGGCCATCCGTGGAGTATTCGACCGTAACCTTGCGGGCTCCGAAGCCCGCGAGGTACTCGATGATGTAGTTCGAGTTCCACACCCACAGCTTGTGCAGTTTGTACTCCGCGTTGAACTCGAACCGGATCCAGGCCGGTTGTTCGCCGACGCTCATCCACATGTTCTCCATCTCGGTCGAGTGCTGGTCCAATGCGTCGAGTCCGGAGCCGTCGGTGGTCCGAATCGCAGGGGAGGCGAGTTGCTCGCTGGAAGCCGTGACCTTCAGGCCCGTGATTGGATAGGCATAGGGTTCCGTGGTGAAGCTCCAGACCTCGCCCTTAGAGATCGCGTTATCCGGTGCGGCGTTGACCTCATCGATTCGCCAGTAGTACGTCTTGTCGAAGTCGAGCAACCCTTCCGGATCGAACGTCGCATCGGCCTGCCCCTCACTGACCAGGACACCGCGGGGATCGGTCCGGCTGGCGTCGTTGACATCGTTGAAGACCGTCCCGAAGTAAACATCGTGGGTCGTGGCATGACGTCCGGCCGACCAACCAAGGACCACGTCACGCGCGATATCGCTGCTATCCGTTGCCGGGACGGGATTGAAGGCCCTGACGACCGTCAAGGGCAGGACGACCGACTCGACCCAATCACACTGCCAGTCGTTGGACGCGCCTTCCTGAAACGCCGACACCGCGATGGTGTCATCCAGGGTCAGCCCCAAATCCGCCAAGGGGATGACCGCGTGCATCGTATCCCCGTCAATCGTGTATTCGTAGTTCTCAAACAGTTCCACCTCGTCTCCGGTCAATGGGTCCAAGGTGTACGCATACACGCCGCTGGTGGCGCCGTTGCGCCAGCCGAATTGAACCAACAGATCAACGCCGATGGGGTGTTCCAACCGCGTTGGATTGCCCTCATACTCGTTGTTGAGGTAGCCGGTAGCCGGATCGTTGTCCGTATCGAGGAGCCAATGGTAGTAGTATCGATTGGTCATGCCTACCGGCGTATCCTCTACCGAAGGCGCGAAGACGCCGTACACCGTCATCGTCAGGTTTAGGTTGCCTTCGTCCACCCATGCCTCAATGCGCTTGATGTCGCCGCTCGAATCGGCCATGTCGGACGGATCGTCCACGCCGACGACCTGCCCGATGGCCATGCCGCCGTACCCGGTCATCATCCAGCCGATGGCAAATACCACCAGCCACGGGACACGGGATGTTGGGACGACCGAAGGGAGCCTCTCCGGGCGTCGCGTCACTGACTGGGAGGTTGATGCACAAGATGCTCGCACAAACGATTCCTTACACATAATGATCCTCCTTCCCAAAAACAACGATGGACGAAATGAGCCGGTTATGCTCACGGACCAAACACCTCACGAATCGATATACCTGCTGCCGTTCTTCGGGGCGTCAGACCCCACTGGCCGCTGGCTGAGAGAGTTGAAGGTTGTCGGACGAAATGAGCGGCCGATTTTTGGAGAGCCGGGCTGCACAGGACACAGCGCTTCTCTTGTGCCTGGATACTACTGCCCACGCTACATAGACGTAGTATACCATCGGAGCCGGACAAAGGGCAAGACCTTTTCCCGCTCCGCCCGAGGCCATCCGTCATCAATCCCTGCGATCAGCGGTCCAGGCAATGGTCCGCAGGTCGGAGGCCTTTTTTGAAGCCGCCGAAGCCGATGTTGTTGGGGTTGTACTCGCCGATGATCGTCACATCCGATTTGGCGGGTATCCGGTCCTCCATCCTGAGGGCCCAGTAACAGGCGTTCACGAGCACCCGGCGGAAGTTCTCGTCCTTTAGGTCCCCGGCATGGCCCATCGTGGTCGTGAAGATTCTCGCGGGTTGGCCCGACTCGCCTGTGTAGGTACGGGTCCAGGCAACCGGGAGGGGCTTCTTGTTCGTGTTGGGCTTGTCGTCCGGGTTCATGCCCGCCAGCGGCTGGCCCATCAGGACCGGCTTGCAGTCGCCGAAGAGGGTCGTCAGGCCGTAGACATCGGACGGGCCCCAAACCTTGTCCACCCCTTTGAGGATCGGGCAGTTCTCCATCCCTTCGGCCGCATAGGCGAGCGTGCTCTCCTTCTGGTGGTCGCCGTAGTGGCTGATCCAGGTCTCGCCGAGCACCTGCCGGCCGTAGCCGCCTTCGAAGCCCGGCTGTTTGTTGCTCCAGGTCCACTTGGCGTAGGGGCTGTCCTTGCGCTTGATGTAGTTGAACGGGTGCGTAGCAGTCCGCAACGCGACGATGGGCCTGCCCGAATTCGTATAATCCATGATGCACTTCATCTGCTCGTCGGGCAGCTCGCGGAAACGGGTGAACAAAACCATCAGGTCCGCCCGTGCGAGGGCCTCCAGGCCAGGGATGTTGTCGACGGTGATTGGGTCGATCTCGCCCGAGTCCTTGTTGATCGCGAACAGGACAGTGCACCGGAAACCATGATGCACCGCGAGGATCTTGGCCAGCATGGGCATCGACTCTTCCGAGCGGTACTCCTCGTCGCCGGTGACGAAGACGATGCTCCTGCCTTGTCCAGGCCCCTGGCCGCCGGCGTAGAGGACGCCGGGCCCTGCCGGCGTTTCGGTCGCCGCAAGCAGGCTCGACGCGGAAATCACCATTGCCAACACGCAGATTCTTGCGCCTGTCCAGTTCATAATCACTCCCTTCCCTGTGCGACATTTACGCGACTGTGTCTGAGCCTGCGGGACTCTTGATGCCGTGACTATTCTCCGGCTGCGGACCCGCAAAGTCAAGCGCCCACAGAGCGCAGCGAGAATCTCCCGTCCGTGCTGCGATATGACCCTGCACGCAGCCGGCGGTGGCGTCAACGTCCCGCAGCAAGTGCACGAGAAGGCAAGTCGTCGTAGCATGGGCATCCTGCCCATGAGTCGCGAGGCCATCCTGGCCCTGCCAAGACTGTCTTATCCTACGGGCGAGACGCCCGTGCTACTGTTGGTACACGTTCTCAGCGGCTCAACGCCATGGCGGTCCGACCCTTCTTGGCCAGGTCGAGCAGCCGGATCGCGGTGTCGGCCGCGGCGTTGGGTTTGGCCACCTGCTTGCAGGCGTCGCACATCCTGCGTCGTCTGTTCTCATCGGTCATCAGGGGCTCCAGGTCCTTCCAGAGCCGACAGACGCGGTCCTCGGGATCGGCGACGTCGTCCACGATCACGGCGGCGCCGGCCTCGACGAGCTTGCCCGCGTTGAGGTACTGGTGCCTGTCCTTGTGAAATGGGTACGGCATACAGATGCTCGGGACTCCCGCCGCAGCATATTCCGCAACACTGACCGCCCCGCTGCGACCGATGACCAGGTCCGTCGCTGCGAAGAGGTCCGCCATCGCGTCGTAGTAGTCCAGCACCTTATGACTGATTCGGGTCCCCTCGTATCTATTCAGGATGGTCGTGAAGTTGTCCAGACCCGTCAGGTGGACGATTTGCCAGCGGTCCGCGAAGGCTTCCAGTTTGGGCAGCAGTCGGCAGATCGCTTCGTTAATCCGCGCCGAGCCGCTCGATGCACCGGTCACCAGCAGCGTGTTCTTGTTCGAATCGAGACCGAGCTCGGCGATTGCCTTGCTCGCGTCCGGCTGCGCGAAGGCGCCGCGCAGGGGACATCCGACCACGTGCACTCTGGCCCGGCTGCGAGAGAAATGGCGTTTGCTCTCCTCGAACTGGACGAAGATCTCGTCGGCCCAGCGACCGGCAAGCCGGTTGGCCCGGCCGGGAACAATGTCCACGTTCAGCATCGCCACCGGAACACCCAGCTTGCGTCCGGCCCGGCAGACCGGTCCCGCGATGAAACCGCCTGCCCCGATGACCACTGCATTCGACCGCTCTGCGATGATTTGAACAGCCATCCGGTAACTCTGTTGAAAGGTCAGGACGAATCGCAGGACTTTGCCCGGATGCACATAGAGACCGGTGGCCGGCAGCGGCGTGCGTCCGAACCCGGTCTTGTCGAACACCCGTTCGTCCACCGCTCGCGTGCTGTGAAAGAAGTGGATTTCCGCGTCCGGCTGTTTCTGACGGATTTGTTCCGCGACCGCCAGGAGCGGGTAGATATGTCCGCCGGTGCCGCCGCCTGCGAAGAAAAAGGATACCGTGTCCACGTTCGCCATCCTTGCCTGTCTACCTGCCGCATCCCTGGCAATTCCTACCTGTGGATCGGCTCTACATCATCTTACCAGCAGGGAACCCGGGTTGTACACGGTTTTGTCGGGTACTCGCGCTGCCGGGTGTAACCACGTTTCATCGCACCCACGGTGGGTTTGTCATGCTGAACGGAGTGAAGCATCCGGGCAACAAATGCAAATGTGGTTTGTTCTCTTGCCCGGCCCAGATACTCCGCTGCCGCTCAGGATGACAGAGTTGGGCCTGCACGTTGCCGCTGGTTGGTTTCAGTCTGCCAGAGAATGTAGTCACACTGCTCGCTGCCCGGTGTGCGATCATCGGCTTCCGGGCCGTCCCGAAGTGGTGAATGAATACGGCTGGCCTGCATCGTCCACCAGGGCCTTGTTACCCGCTTCGTCGGTCAACCACACAACGAAGTAATACGTCGTCCGGGTGCTCAAACCGCCGACTTCGACGCTGGGCAGATCGCTCAATCGCATCGCGGGGGCGGTCAGGTCATAGGGCCCGCCATTCGTCGTGCCATAGTGGATTTCCGCGAAGGCCGGTTCGTCGGTCAGGAAGTTGACGGTCGCCGTGACGCCGCGAATCTGGACGTGGACATCAAGCACCACCGGAGGGCTGAAGTCAACCAGTGAAATCGCCTGACGCCATTCGTCGGCGTTGCCCTGGCCGTCGTCGGTGTCCAGGTAACGAGCGATGATGCTCTGACCGTCAGCTCCCTGGAGGATGCCGTCGCCGGGCGTCACGACTGCGCCGGAGAGGACGATACCGCCCTGGAAGACACCAAGCGAAACTTTCGTTTCCGCCAGGGTCACAAGTTCCGCGTCGCTGTCTTCGGTCTCGAGATACACGACCTGGCTGCCGACGCTACGGAGGTCCCAGTCTATCAGCTCGACCGCGATCCGGCCCCCATCGGCGTAGCCATCCTGATCCAGACGGATCGTCCCGGCTGAGGGAATCGCGGCACGCAACGCCTCATACACATTCAACCGGCTGTTGGACGAGCAGATCCCCTCGGCGATGGAATCGCCGGTCGTGGTCACAATGTCGTGCAACTCATCGCAGGTGAGCGACGGGTTTGCCGACAACAGCAAGGCGCACGCTCCGGAAACGTGGGGCGCCGCCATCGACGTTCCCGACATCCGCGAGGTCCGGTTCGTCTCGGTCCCGGACTGCGACACGCCGTTGCGAAGCGATCTGATCCTCGATCCTGGCGCCGCGATGTCCACCCAATTGCCATAGTTCGAGTTGTGCCAACGATGGTCGTTCTCATCCGTAGCGGCCACGGAGAGGACCTCCGGATAGGCGGCCGGGTAGTACTCGGCATCGGAATTCTCGTTGCCCGCTGCAACCACGACAAGCACTCCCCGGCTGTGGGCGTACTGGATCGCCTCCTGCAACGATTGGGAACTCTCGTCGCCACCCCAACTGCCGGAGATGATGTCGGCGCCGTTGGCTACGGCGTAGTAGATCGCAGGCACGGCATCTCCTGCACTGCCGTCGCCGCTGGCATCGAGAACCTTGATTGGCATGATCGTCGCACTCCAGCACACCCCGGCGATGTCCAGACCATTGTTGCCCACCGCCGCGACGATGCCGGCGCAGTGTGTACCATGCCCGTTGTCGTCCATCGGGTCATTGGTATCATCGATGAAATTGTAGCCGCGGACGTCATCCACATAGCCATTGCCGTCGTCGTCAAAACCGTCCTGGCCGTTGAGTTCCGCTTCATTCACCCAGAGATTGCCTTGCAGATCGCCGTGGCTGTAATCCACGCCCGTATCGATGATGGCAACCAGGACGTCATTGTCGCCACGGCAGGTATCCCATGCCTCCGACGCCTGGATCGCGGAGAGCGACCATTGGGCATTGTACCAGGGATCATTGGGCGTCGTGCAGATCGCGATGACCGGGTTGAGTTCTGCGTACTCCACGTCCGGTCGGCTCTGATAGGCCGCAAGGATCTCCTCGGCAGGCACGCCGGCATCGGCATCCACCTTGATGCGATAGACCCGGTCGAGACCGTTGGCCGGGCCGGGCCCGAGGAATCGTCTGTGCCGCCGAGTCGGCCAAGTCGAGCGTCCCAGAACCTCGCCTCGCACAAGACGGGTCATCTCACGGACCTCGAAACGATCGTCGCTGGCCCAGGAGTTGTCCATCGCGAAGGAACCGTCAGCAACTGTGGTCGGCGCGCGGAACTTTACGATGATTTCGTTCGGAACGAAGCGATCCCGCCCCCCGGCGGTTGCCGCCACAATGCCACTCAACACCAGCAATACAACTGAGGCAACGTATCCTGATGTTGTCGCGTTGCCCTTCTCACACAGGTGCATATAACCCCCCTGTCGCTCCTGCATCCTCGAATGCGGGCGCAGACCCACACACCTGACTGATTATAGCAAAACGGGGTCGAGAAGTCACGTACAAAACGTCAAAACAGGTGCGTCGGTCCGGCCGCGACAGCCGTAAGATCAGCTTGGGTCGGCATTTACGGTAGAGTCGGTGGACGGGCTTCGCGTGGCAATACTCAGGAGAACGCCGACCGCCGCAGCGGACAGCAACATGCTGGTGCCGCCGGCACTGACGAACGGCAGCGGAATACCTTTGGTGGGCCCCACATCCGTGACCACTGCGATGTTGATGGCCGCCTGAAACCCGATAGCCAGGACGATTCCCGCCGCCAGCAGACGGCCGAATCGGTCCCGGCATCGCACCACCACCGTCATTCCCAGCATGACGAAGAGGACAAACAGAGCAATCACACCCATAGTGCCAATCAGGCCCAGCTCTTCCCCGACGATCGCGAAGATGAAATCCGTCGTGTCCTCAGGCAGATGGCCGTACTTGAATGTACCTTGCCCGATCCCCTTGCCCCACACGCCGCCGGAGCCGATGGCAATCAGCGACTGGTTCACCTGGTAACGCACGGAATCCGCCAACCGGTCCGGATAAAGGAACGCCTCGAGCCGCTTGATTCGATGGGGTGACTCCAGCAGCGCGATCACGAATCCTGCGAACCCTACCGGCAACAACGTCAATACGTGCCACCACCGAACGCCCGCAACCACGAGCATCATGAGACTGATGAGCGCAATGAAGGCGGTGGTGCCAAAATCCTCGAGCACGACGAGTCCACACACGACGGCGACCACCGTGCACACCGGGAGAAACCGCGTCCAATACCGTCGTATACCCGGTCCGATTCCGGCACACACGCCCGCCAGGAAGAAAACGGTAATCCATTTCGCCAACTCGGAAGGCTGGAAGCTGATGCTCGCCGGTCCCAGCGGGATGCGTAGCCAGCGTCGCGCTCCCTTGACCTCCGGGCCCGCAACGTGTGCGACGACGAGCAGCACCGCAGTGAGCAGCAGCAGCCACAGCGTGGGCCAGGCGTACCAGCGTGAGCGGAAGCTCCAGAAGCGGTAGTCCGGCAGCGATGCGACGAACAGAACGAGCACTGCAAGGGGGAAGAACATGATCTGACGCAGACCCGGGAAGTCATAGAATCGCCGCAGGTCGAACTCATATCCCAGGTTGGCGCCGGCGGAGAACACCATCACCGCACCAGTGGCCATCAGGAACAGAATCACCATGGCAATCACATTGGACAATCGGTTGGACACGGAACTCATAACGTCATCTACGGTCAGCATTTGAGACTCACTGTACTGGGTCGGAGAGAGTCCGGGAATACACTCCTTGCTGTGTTTGTTTTCGGCAGATCGAGGCCCGCTTCTACAGAAATAGTCCGTGCCTCGCGATGAGCCTGCCCAGAGACTGCAGTATCCGCGTCAAATGGCGCCGGAATTGTTCTTGACAATACGGATAATCGGGGAGAATCTATGACCGAACGTCCTGTGTGAGAGTTTCCGGTACGGAAACACTGGAAAGCTTCGAAAACAGTTTTGGAGGTCCACCAATGGAGAGATTGCATCATCTCGCGATGGCGGCGTGCCTGCTGACGGCCGCGATTGTTGCGCCGACTCTCGCCTACCAGCAGCCGTCGGTCAACCTCGGCTTCACCAGTTTTGTGGACGGCGGCCCGCCTGCCGGTCCCGGCTTCTACTTCGCAGAGTACATCGAGTACTACACAGCCGACGATTTCTCGGACTTCCCGGTGCCCGGTGCCAAGCCGGAGGTGAGTGTCTGGGCCAGCCTCAACCAGTTCCTCTACCAATCCAACACGCCGGTGCTGTTCGACGGAAGGTGGGGGCTCGACGTGATCGTCCCGGTCGTCTGGATCGACAGCTCTCCTGCGAGCGTCCTGACGGACACCGCGAACGGGGTGGGCGATATCCTGGTGGGCCCGTATCTGCAATGGGACCCGATCGTGGGCGACAATGGCCCCATCTTCATGCACCGGGTCGAGTTCCAGATGATCTTCCCAAGCGGCAGCTACGATGAAGAGAAGAATCTCAACCCCGGCGCCAACGCGTTCTCGTTCAACCCCTATTGGTCGGGCACCTTCTTCATCACGCCCCGCTGGACGGTCAGCGCAAGGGCACACTACCTGTGGAACAGCGAGAACGACGATCCCTGGTTCGGCTACAATCTCAATGAAATCCAGGCGGGCGAGGCCGTGCACGCCAATGTCGCGACCTCCCTTGAGGTGATCCCCAAGCAACTGCGGATCGGTCTCAACGGCTACTGGCTCAAACAGATCAGCGCCACCGAGGGCACGAATCAGGCGGGACACACCTCCGATATTCACGATGACGAAATGGTTATGGCCGTCGGACCCGGCGCCTTGCTGAGTCTGTCACAGGATACGCACCTGTTCTTCAACGCGTATTTCGAGACGGAAACCGATTGCCGTCCTGAGGGCGAGCGGTTCATCGTGCGGCTCGTGCACCACTTCTAATCACGATTGCTCATCCTCCGGGGACATGAGACCACAATCCGGCGATCCCGCCGGCGATGGACGGGTCTCATGTCCCCGGCGGTGTGTCCGGCTATCTGGCCCCCGTCGCGCCGGGGGCACAATCCTTCTCTTCCCTTCTCGCACAACTTGGGGGGCTTCCGGGCACTGGGTCCGTCGGCTCGCGCCCCACGAAGCGGACGGAATCGATTACTCCCACCACAATCGCGGATAGTCCAGCCCGTCGGTGATCCGCCAGATGTCCTCCAGACCGTTGGCGGTCTCGTCCACGAAGTCCCAACCCGCATCGAGGAACGTGCCGGCCGTCTGCATCTGAACGGTCGTCTTGCCCTCGCCGCCGGCACTCGTGGTCCAGCCCGAAGTCTCGATGTCCCAGAAACTCGACGTGATACTGCTCGCCGCGCTGTTGTAGCCGACAAAACCGCCCACAAGGTCCACGCCGTACACTGCGCCGGTGCTGTAGCTCGTCGCGACGCTTCCCTCGTTACAGCCCACAAAGCCGCCAACATGGTCCGGCCCGTTCACCACGCCGCGGCTGTAGCTCGTCGCGATGCGGCCGGAGTTGTAGCCCGCAAGACCGCCGACGTAGCTGCCGATCCCGTCGGCCCCGGCGGTGCTGTAGCTGGCGATGATGTCCCCGTCGTTGCAGCCAGCCAGACCGCCGACGTGGGCACCGCCATGGACAGCGCCGTCGCTGTGGCTCTCGGCAATCTTGCCCAGGTTGCGGCCCGCAAGCCCGCCGGCATAGACCTCGATCCCGGCGACCGCGCCGGCCCCACGGCTGGCCTCGATGCCGCCGGCGTTCTCGCCGACAAGGCCCCCGACGCGAGAATGCCCTGCGACTGTCCCTTCACAGGAAACCCCAGCCAGCTTGCCCGCATGATAGCCCACGAGGCCGCCGACATAACTGACGGTTCCATTGACGTCCACTGCTTCCAGACCCAGGTTGGAGATCACGGCCTCAGCAGTCGATTGCCCGAACAGACCCAGGTAGCCGTTGCCTTCGACGTGGAGATTGCGGATGGCGCAGTCATTGCCGTCGAAGGTCCCCGCAAACCAGGGAACCACCGCCGTAGACCATGTGATTCCCGACAGGTCGATGGAAGCTTCCAGACGGTAGTGCGCCTCCGGCTCGAACCACACGACACCCAGGTCGTTCGCGTCGCGAATCAGATAGGGCTCCTGGGCGGTGCCCGCGCCCTCGGGCATCGCCGGACTGACGCCCGCGTGGCAGCGTAACTCGGGATACCCGTCCGCCGACATCTGCCAGTAGTTGCACGTTCCGTTGGCGGTCTCATCGGCGAAATCCCATCCCGCGGCCAGGAAGGTCGAGAGGTCCTGCATTTGGGCCGTCGAGACGCCCGTGCCGGCGACACTGACGGCCTGGCCGGAACTCTCCATGTCCCAAAAACAGCCAATGACGGCGGCTGGCCTGCCGCATGAACCCACCAGCCCGCCGACGGTAGACACGCCGTCCACGGCGCCGGCGCTGTAACAGTCGGTCACGTAGCCGGCCCAGTTCTCCCCGAGCAGGCCGCCAATGTGCATGGAGCCGCGGACCTCGCCGAGACTGTAGGAGCAGCTCACGCGACCCTCGTAGTTGCGTCCCACCAGCCCGCCGACGTACCCGTCTCCGCTGACGTCACCGGCGCTGTAGCTCAGGGTGACAGCGCCGCCCTCATTGTTGCCCACCAGACCACCGACGGAATTCCCCGTGGCGGCTATCGCGGCGGTGCTGTAGCACAGAACCACCCGGCCTGTGTCATTGTGTCCTACCACGCCGCCGACAAGGCTGGCGCCGGCGACCGCGCCTGTGCTGTGGCACTGCGTTACAGAGCCCAGGTTCCACCCCGTCAAAGCGCCGACAGCGTAGCCCGAGCCTGCCACGTCGGCATTCACCACCCCCACGCCCCTCACGGCACCGGAGTTCTGGCCAAAGAGCCCAAGGTAGCATGCGCCCCGAATCCTGAGGTTCGAGATCGTGCAGTCGTTCCCGTCGAAGACACCAGAGAAGGCCGCACCCTGGTAGCCATCCGTGATCGGATCGCCATCCGGCGCGACAACCGCCCGGTCGAAGACCTTGCCGCCCGGCAGATTTGGATCCAGGTCGATATCGGCGATCAGGACGAATTGCTTGTCCAGCAGACCAGGATCCGAGCCGATGGAACGGAGCTGCTCGGCGGTCGCGATCTGATAGGGATCGTCGGCCGTGCCCGTCCCACCGGCGAACTGGGCCGCCGCCAGCACGCCGGTCAGCAGAAACAAGGGAAGAACACCGACAACACACTTCGTCCGCGCGCTCGGTTGAGTAAGCATGGTTGTCTCTCCTATAGGAACCCAGGTTAACGCAATTACTCGTTGCAGTCAATCCCTTCCCACTGCAGGCGAGGGTAGTCCCTGCCCTCGCAGATCGACCATGTGCTCGCGAAATCCCAACCGGCGCCGAGGAAGGTGCTTGCCGTCTGCATCTGGGCGGTCGTCTTGCCCTCGCCGGCGGCACTCCCAGCCTGGCCCGAGGTCTCGGTGTCCCAGAAGCTCGCGGTCGCGGCGCCCGAGCAGATGCCCACGAGGCCACCGGCATCCTGGCTGCTTCCGGTGACGACGCCCGTGCTGCAACTGGTGACGAGGGTGCCCGCATGGTAGCCCACAAGGCCTCCGATGGCGGCATGTCCGGAGACCGGACTACGGCTGTAACAGTTGGCGATGTCGCCGTAATTGCCGCCCACGAGACCTCCAAGGTAGTCGACGCCATGAACAGCGCCGCAGCTGCGACTGGCGGCGATACTGCCGGAGTTGTACCCCGCCAGACCGCCGATATGGCCTCTGAACCCGCTGGCCGTCGCGGCACTGCTACTCGTGTTGATGCTCCCGTGGTAGTTGGCGCCCACGAGGCCGCCGACGCTCGCAACGCCATCGACGGTGCCACCGGCGCAACTCGCCGTGATCCTGCCGCGACGGTTGTGGCCCACGAGACCGCCGGCATCGCATGACCCGCTGATCACAGCGGTCGCATGGCTGGCCTTGATCTCGCCGTCGTTCTCCCCAACGAGACCGCCGACGTACGAGATCGCGGTGAAAGTCCCCGAACAGTAGCTCGCATCAATCCTGCCGGCGTGGCAGCCCACGAGGCCGCCGACATAGTTGGCAGTTCCATTGACGACCACCGCTTCCAGGCCGAGATTGGAGATCACAGCGTCAGGCGTGGACTGCCCGAAGAAACCCAGGTAGCCGTTGCCCTCGATGTGAAGATTGCTGACGACGTAGCCATTGCCTTCGAAGGTCCCTTCGAACCAGGGAATCACCGCCATGGACCATGTGATACCCGCCAAGTCCACGGACGCTGCAAGACGATAGTGCGCCGCAGGATCGACCCACACAACCCCCAGGTCATTCGCATCACGAATCAGATAGGGTTCCTCCGCAGTGCCTTCCCCCTCCGGCATCGCCGGACTGACACCGGCCTGGCAGCACAACGTGGGATACTCACCTGCCGAGATCTGCCAGTAGTTGCACGTGCCATTGGCGGTCTCGTCGACGAAATCCCATCCCGCGGCCAGGAAGGTCGAGACGTTCTGCATTTGGACCGTCGGGACGCCCGTGCCGGCGTCGCTGGCAGGTTGTCCGGAGGTCTCGATATCCCAGAAACAGCCGATGACGCCTCCCGGCGAGCCCGTCTCATCGACGTTCGAGCCGACCAGTCCGCCAAAGGTCGATTCGCCGTTGACGGCGCCGGTGCTGTAGCACTGCGTCACACAGCCGATCCAATTCTGCCCGACTAAACCGCCGACGTCCATCCTCCCGGTGACTTCGCCGAGACTGTAGCAACAGCTCACGACAGCGACGCGGTCCCGCCCCACCAGCCCTCCGATGTACCTGTGCCCGCTCACGGCGCCGGTGCTGTAGCTCACAGCGACACTTCCGGCGTCATGGTAGCCCACCAGCCCCCCGACGGAGTCGCCTGCGGCGGCTATCGCGGCGTTGTTGCAGCAGAGGACCACCCGGCCTCCATCATTGTGTCCCACCAGACCGCCGACAAGGCTGTTGCCAGCGACCACACCGGTGCTGTGGCAACGGGTCACAACCCCGAGGTTGGCCCCCGTCAGGGCGCCGATGGAGTCGCCCGTGCCCAGGATCTTGGCATTCGTCATGCCCACATTCTGGACGGCGCCGGAGATCTGGCCGAAGAGCCCAAGGCAACTCCCCCCCTGGATTGTGAGATTCGAGATCGTGTGGTCATTGCCGTCGAAGACACCGGAGAAGGCAGTCCCGTGGAAGTCAGTGATCGGATCGATCCCATCTGCGGTCGAAGCGATGACTGCCCGGTCAAAGACCTTGCCGCCCGGCAGGTTCGGGTCCAGGTCGATCTCGGCAATCAGGACAAAGTGCTTGTCCAGCAGGTTGGGGTCCGAGCCAATGGAGCAGAGTTGCTCGGCGGTCGCGATCTGGTAGGGATCGTCGGCCGTGCCCGTCCCACCGGCGAACTCGGCCGCCGCCAGCACGCCGGTCAGCAGAAACAAGGGAAGAACACCGACAACGCACTTCGTCCGCACGCTCGGTTGGGCAATCATGGTTATCTCTCCTATACGAACCCAGGTTAACACAATTACTCGTTGCAGTCAATTCCTTCCCACTGCAGGCGAGGGTAGTCCCTGCCCTCGCAGATCGACCATGTGCTCGCGAAATCCCAACCGGCGTCAAGAAATGTACCGGCCCTCTGCAGCTCGGCGGTCGTCCTGCCTGTGCCGCCGGAACTTGCGCCCTGTCCGGAGGTCTCCGTGTCCCAGAAGCTATCCGCCACGGCGCTCTGCCATTGACTGCCCATGAGGCCGCCAGTATCCGAATGCCCGGTGACCACTCCCGTGCAGTAGCTGTCGGTGACGCTGCCATTCTCCATGATGCCGACGAGACCGCCGACGTAACTGTCCCCGCCGACTCTGCTGTGGCTGTAGCCTGCGTCCATATCTCCGCCACTGACGAAGCCGGCAAGGCCACCGACAGCCGACTGTCCCGCAACCGCACCGCTGCTGTAGCTGGCAGTGATACGACCTGAATGAAATCCCACAAGGCCACCGACATCGGTATTTGCGTTGACCGCAGCGGTGCTGTAGCTGTCGCGGATGTCTCCCTCGCGGTCACACCGGCCCACAAGGCCGCCGGCGCCACCATGACCTGTGACACCGCCGGCGCTGTGGCTCGTGGCCACACTGCCGAAGTTGGTGCCCACGAGGCCGCCCACTTCGTATCCATCGGCATCAACGGTGCCGCTGGCCTGACTGGCGGTGATGCTGCCCTCGTTGCTGCCCGCGAGCCCTCCCACATGCCATGCGCCGGCAATCGTGCCCGTGCTGGAACTTGAGGCAATGCCACCCCGATTGTAGCCTGCAAGGGCGCCTGCGTGGTTGCCGGAGCCGTGGATATCCACCGTACCCAGGCCGAGGTTGAAGATGGCCGCCTCGGGGCCGGACTCTCCAAAGAGGCCCAGATAGCTGTTGCCCTCGATGTGGAGATTGCCAATGACGTGACCGTTGCCGTCGAAGCCTCCCGCAAACCAGGGGACCACGGCTACTGACCACGTAATCCCGGACAAGTCGATGGAGCTCTCCAGGCGATAGTGCGCCTGCGGCTCGAACCACACGGCGCCCAGGTCGTTCGCGTCGCGAATCAGATAGGGTTCCTCCGCCGTGCCCGATCCGTCCGGCATCACGGGCGTCACTCCATCGTGCCAGCACAACTGAGGGTACTCGCCAGCGGGCATCCACCAGTAACCACAGGCGCCGTTGCGAACCTCATCGACGAAATCCCACCCGGCCACCAGGAAGGTCTCGATATCGTGCATCTGAGCGGTCGTTGTGCCCGTGCCGGCCCCGCTCGTGGGCTGCCCCGAACTCTCGGTATCCCAGAAACAGCCGTCGACAACTCCTCGCGTCCGTCCCGCGCTGGAATTCCTGCCGATCAGCCCGCCGCCATCGGATTCGCTCGTGACCAGACCGGTGCTGTAGCACTGAATCACGGAGCCGCTCTGATGATTGAATCCGATCAACCCTGCTACGTACTTGGAATCCATGACAGCGCCGGTGGCATAGCAGTGAACCACATTGCCTTCCTCGTTGGTCCCCACCGCTCCCCCAATATAGCGCAGCCCGCATACAGAACCGGTGCTGCAACTCAGGAGAATGCGGCCCGCCGCGTTCAGGCCGGCCAGTCCGCCGGCAGATTCCCCCAGGGCGGTGATCTGGACATCGCTCCGGCAGCGGATCATCCGACCCGTCATGACTCCTCCAATCACTCCGCCCACGCGGCTCCCGCCGCCGACGATGCCGGAACAGCGGCATTCCGTCACAGTGCCTGAGCTATACCCAACCAGAGCGCCGACGTTGTCGCCCGAGCCCGAGATTCGCGCATCCACTATGCCCAGGTTCCTGATCGTGCCCGAGCTTCGGCCGAAAAGCCCGAGGTAACTCCCCCCCTGCATCGTGAGATTCCGGACGACGTGCCCGCTGCCGTCAAAGACGCCGGAGAACGGGGCATTCTGAAGATATTGCGGATCGGTCTCGTCGGGCCTCGGAGCGATGACCGCTTCTGCAAAGACCTTGCCGCCGGGCAGGTTTGGGTCCAGGTCGATGTCGTCGACCAGGAGAAAGTGCTTGTCCAGCAGGTTTGGGTCCGAGCCGATGGAGATGAGCTGCTCGGCGGTCGCGATCTGGTACGGATCGTTCGGCTCACCCGTGCCGCCGGCGAACTGGGCCGCCGGCAGCACGTTGCCCAGCAGAGAAAAAGTGAATAAGCAAACAGCACATCGCATTCGCGCGCCCATTTGTGTCGTCATGATCGTTTCTCCTATACGTGAAGTCGATGAATGTCCCCATACGTTGTGCCGACTTGCCTCTGGATCGCTCTTGGGCTGGCCATTCCGCGCGTCTGTAAAATATGTCCGGGTCAGGCTGGCGACGTTACGTTCTTTTTGCGCATTTTTTTAGAAAATCGCTTCCTCAAAGTGTAACGTTGACCAGGGAACTTGGACTCAATGTGGTGAGTTGACAACATGGATATGGAAAACGGCTTCGTTCAGTTGGTCCGCCAAGCGCAGCTTGGAGATCGCATCAGCCTGGACCGCCTCGCGGAGGGGGCGAGACAGCGTCTGTACGCGTACATCTATCGGCTGACGCTCAACCACGACCTGGCCCAGGACCTTTTGCAGGAAACCCTGCTGAAGATGGTCGAGAGCATCAAGGAATTGGAGCATCCGGAGCGATTCTGGAATTGGCTGTTCCGCACGGCACTGGGCAACGTCCAGCATTACTATCGGGACCTCGCGAGGGAACAGGAAGTCGAGTTCTCCTCGGCCAGCCACAAACGCCTGTCCCAGTACCTCGGTGAGGACCACGAGGACGGGCTCAACCGCGCCATGCGCAAAGAACTCTCCGAGACGATCGTCGATGCGATGGCGCGGTTGCGGCTGACCTACCGCAACGTCCTGATGCTGCGGTGCTTCGAGCAGATGTCGTTCGCGGAAATCGGCGAAACCATGGGCTGCAAGGAGCTGCGGGCGCGGGTGCTGTTCTTCAGGGCCCGGCACTCGCTGAGCCGGCAGTTGTCGCGGCGGGGGCTCGGCAAAGGGCTGCTGGTAACGGCCCTGGGGATCTTTGGGCTGTTGACCGCCCCCGCCGACAGTGCCCCGGCAGGCACCGTCACCGCGGCGTCCCTGAACGTCGGTCTCGTTGCCACCCTCGTCGGCCACGCAGGGACCCCTTCAGGCATCGCGGTGGTCGTAACCTTCGCTGGGTTCAGTCTCACGTTGACGATGGAGCACTTCCTCGCCTTCTCATTCCTTTTCGCTCTGGCGGTAGTGACGGTGATCGTCGGCTTCCTCTGGAACTGACCCCTCAGGGCATGACGGCCCGGTCGTAGATGCGGATGTCGTCGATCAGGCCGGACCAGAAGCTGCCGGGCTCGAGGTCCTTGCCGGCGCCGATGTGGAAGCCGGCGACCGAAGACTTCAGGGCGCTGAGCTTTCGCGCGCTGTCGGCCGCGACTTCGTGACCATCCACATAGAGATGGCGATAGGAACCGTCCCAGACGAGCCGGACAAGGTGCCAATCGCCATCGACAACGACGGCATCCGAGACCAGTGGAGCCGGGTTTCGACTGATGTCGACCAGATTCGTCCGTAGAGCGCCGGTCCCGGCGTCGGTGCCAAGCCAGACCTCTCCCGGTCCGGGCTGATTGGATTGCGAGAGGATCACCTGGCCGGGCTGCCCACCCTGGACCCAGGCAAACACGGTGAACGGACCGTCGACGGGGTTCAGTACGTTGTCCGTGCGGACGTAGTCATCGACGCCGTCCAACTCGACGGCGCCGCCCATCCTGCCGTCGGCGGGTCGCCACAACGGGAAACCATGCACCGTGCCGGTGAATTGCCCGAGCGCGTCGGAGGCCAGATCGCCTTCGGTCTCGTCGAACTTCCAGCGGGCGACCATCCGGGGATACACCATCCAATAGGCGGCCAGCCCGGCGAGGTCGGAATAGCCGATGATCCCGTCGCCGGTGGGCGGCGGGTCAACGTCCAGCGACACGTCCTCCGCTCGCCAGCTATTCGCCAACGCGGCGAAATCTCGCAGGTTCACGACGCCGTCGCAGTTGTAATCGGGAAGGAACAGCACCCCCCACAGAAACGGAGCGACTGTCTCGGCGATGATCCCGGCCCCTTCGGAGTTCGGGTGGATGGAATCCGAGAACAGGCTGCCATAGGGCAATAGCGCCGTGTACAAGTCGATCACAGGCACACCCTTCTCCTGCGAGATCCGGTCGATCAGCGGCAGGATCTCATCGCGAATCACGTCGGGTCGAATCGCAAAACTCTCCGCGAACGCCGGCACCGGCTTGCAGATCCAAACCGTCGGTTGGCTCGGCAGCGAGCGGAATACATCGATCATGTTGCTGTAGTCGGTGACGAAGTCGTCCTTGTACTGCCAGTTCTGCGGCTTGGAGTCGTTCGTTCCGAGCATGATGACCACCACATCCGGGTTGCAGGTCCGAGCTTGCGTGTAGGCACTCTGCCCGATGTAGGGCAAGTCCCCCCGGTGCAGGAGGGTCGCGCCGCTGACGCCGAAATTGCGGACTTCCCAGGCATGGTCGTACTGTTGCAGAATACCCTGCAACTGGGCCGGATAGCTGACGATGCCCCCGCCGAAGGTGATGCTGTCCCCTACGCAGACGACGAGCTTCGCCTGAACCGTCGCAGCCCATCCCCACGCAGCGAGCACTGCAAAAACTGCTGTTCCAGCCTTCATGTGTTCGCTCCTATCAGGAATGCCCGATGCCGTCTTGCGTTATGTGACAGGGACTGACGCATCCGATGGGGACATCGGCTGTACCGCCCGGCGCCCGCCGGAATCGGCGACGGTCGCCGCCAAGGCCGCTGCCTCCTGGGCAGCTTTGCGTTCCTCCTTCGGCCGAGTCTTCCACCGACGATGCAGCCACCAGTACTGCGTCGGGTCCTCGCGGACAAAGGCCTCGATCGCCTTGGTGTACTCGGCGGAGACCCACGTGAGCGGATCGTCCTTGTCGGCCCATTCGTGTGGAAGGATGATCCGCGTGCTGGCCATCTCGAAGAAGAAGCGGTTCCCGACCCGCCGGCTGCACCCCACCACGATGGGCAGGTTGTACGTAATCGCCAGCAAGCCGATGCTCTTGTAGGTGCTGGCCTTTCTTCCGAAGAAATCGACGAAGACGCCCTTGCGTCCGGCGTCCTGGTCGGCGATGAAGCCCAGCGTGCTGCCCTGCTGAATCAGCGAGGGCATCATCTCGGAGGCCCCTTTCTTGTCGATGAGCTTCTGACCGCGTCGTTCCCGCACGCGGTAGAGGAATCGGTTGAGGTACTTGTTGTCGAGCGGGCGGGCTATGCTGACCGTGTCGAAGCCGAACAAGCCCATCATGTAGCCAATGATCTCGAAGTTGCCGTAGTGTGCGGTGACCATGAGCAGGCCCTTCCGCTCGTGCATCATCCACTTCACCTGCTCGCTGCCCTTGCAGAACCATGAGTACTGTCGCCAGTTGTGCTTGCGGACAAGGCGGGGGGTAAACAGGATGTCGATCGTCAGCATGACGAGCTGCTCGAAGCTCCGCCTACCGGTCGCCTGAATCCAGTCCTCCGATTTCTCCGGGAAACTCGCCCGCAGGTTCTCCAGGGCTCGTTCCCGTCCCCGACGATAGTGTTTCCAGAGCAGATCGCCCAGAAAGCACGCGAAGCGCAGATTCGTCTCCACATCGAAGAGATAGAGGAAGATAACGAGAATCCTGACGGCCGCATACAGCAGCCAGTCGAGGACTGGATTGTGCCGTTTCTTCTTTTTTCGGGGCAGTTGATCACCGGCCATAATCCTTTATTATAGACGAATCCCGCCCGCAGTCAAGGCTGCGTTCGCCCTGCGACCGGGCATCACGGCGCCAGGCTGGCTTCGGATGTGCCGCCGTAGACACCCATGTTGATCCGCGTGTTGACGCCCGCCCGTTCGCTCAGCGGGTCGCCTGCGGCGCAGGCGGGCTCGTCGCCCAGCGAGGCAGCGGGGTCGCCTGCGTCGATGCAGGGGCTCGTGGTCTCGTTCCACGCCCAGTCTCCGACCGAGACATCCCAGGACCAGCCCAGGCTCTGGAGGTGGTAGTCGCCCGGCGTAGGCCAGGCGCCGCGAGCCAGGAAGAGCGGATCGACGTCGAGATTGCCTGTGTCCTGCCAGCCGCCCTGGACGTCGCTGTACGTCACGCTGGACTTCGCGGGAAGCTCGGCCGCCAGATTCGTGCCGCCGGAATTCTCATCGTTGAAGTAGAGAATCGAGTTGGTGACCATGGCCTGAACGGCGCTGACGCCCGCGCCGAGGTTGTCGGCGACGGTGCAGTTCTCCAGGGTCGGATATCCGCTGTCGATACCCATCTTGCGGTTGGCCGCGATGATGCAGTTGCGGAAGGTGCCGTAGTTGCGTAGGACATTGCGGCTCTCGCGATGGGCCCACATCTCGACGCCTGTGGCGTTGCCCACGATCCGGCAACCGCGGAAGGTGGGGTCGCCCTCGTTCCAGATCTTCACCCCGGCACAGCCGTTGTCCGCGATCGTGCAGTTCTCGATGCTGGGGGCGGCGCCGGCACAGAAGACGCCGTAGCTGCCGCCTGCGATGGTGAAGCCGGTGAAGACACAGTCGGCGGTCTCGCCATCGGCAAAAGTCACGAGCCGGCCTGTGCCCGTGATGACCGTGGCCGCCCGGACCGTCGGGTCTTCGGGGTCGGTGGAGGTCAGGGTCAGACTCTTGCCCTTCAGACGGATCTTCTCCGCATACGTCCCCGGCGGAACCGAGATCGTGTCGCCCGCTGCGGCCATATCGACGGCGTGCTGGATGTAGTCGTGGCACGTTCGGGTCGTGAGGTTCCGGATGGGACCACTCGTCACGCTGTAGCCGAAATCGAACGTTACACCTTGGACGGACTCGTAGTACCACCATACTAGCGTGGAGCCATCCAGCCTGGGTCTGGCGCCGTAGTGCCATCCCGACGAGTCGAGCGCGACCGGGGCATACTCCCGCGTGAGACAGTACAGATAGATCGAGCCCGTATCAATGCTGCGGCCACTGACGAAGGCAACTACCGCGCCGTCGATGTCCGGCTGGGTCTGAGGTCCGGAGCCTACGTAGACCTCGAACTCCCGAATGTGGTTCGGATCAGAGAGGTCCGCACCATAGATGTCGCCGGAGTCGTTGCGCTCGTCGGTCCAGACGACCGTGCGCCCCGAGATCGACGGGTCGCTCTGCGCACCCGAAGCGGTGCAGATCGGGAAGACGCGAATCGCGGCCAGGTCCGAGATGTCCGCACCGTAGATGTCGCCGTCGGCCTCCCAGACCACCAGATCGCCGCAGATGTCAACCGGCGCCGTGTAAGCGTCGTCGAAGTCTTCGTAGGGATACGGGGCGCCGTGGCCCACCCGCTCGGCGATCGTGAAATACGTCGGCTTGGCGATATTCGTGACATCGGCGCCGCAGATACTGTAAGGCGTCTGGTCGTACTGGGAAGTATCGCCGGTATTCACGCCGCGGTAGTGCAGCCAGACGGCTTTGGTGCCGGAGATGGCCGGGTAGCCATAGGAGTCAGTGCCCGTGCCGGCCCGCAGGGTGCGCACCATGCGAGTCACCAGATCGGCGGCCACGACGCTCGTGCAGATGGGCTGATAGGCGCCCTCGGGGCCGGTCGTCCAGATAACCACGTCGCCGTCGATCTCGGGCATCGTGTCCGTCGCCTGCGACTGGAGCGTGTCGATCCGCCCGGTCTCGAGGTCCATGCACTCGATCGACCAGGAGGAATCATAGTAATCGCCTGCGCTGTAGACGAGCTTGGCGCCGGAGACCGTGGGGTATCGCCTGTAGTAGGAGTCCTCGCTGGTCGGGATGGACAACTCCTGCTGCCCGCCGGCGTACCGGGCGGTCTCGATCCGCACGGTATCGGCTTCGCTGGTCGTGAACCCATCGCTGACCACCAGCTCGAAGACGTAGGCGCCGGGCTCGTTGCACTCGAAATACAGGGTCGAAGGTTCGATGCCATAGCGTGCAACCAGTTCCGGATCGATCTGGTAGAACGAGACCGACGGTCCCTCGATCTGCGTCCACGTATAAGTCAGCTCGTCCGGCGGATCGGCATCGGAGGAGCCGGAGCCGTCGAGTTCGACGAAACCGGGGATCAGCCAGAGCCTGTCCGGTCCCGCGTCGGCAATCGGCGCCGCGTTGCCGACCACCACGAGCACGCTGTCGGCGCCGCTGGTGTACTGACCGTCGCCCACAACCAGCTCGAACACATACCACCCTTCGGCCGGGGGCGTGAACACAGGCCGCTCGTTCGTCGCATCGCTCAACTCGCCCACTTCACCTTGCGTTTGCTGCCACTGGTAGCTCTTGCTGCCGTTCGGATCGGAGAAATAGCTGCCGGTGCCGTCGAGGGTAATCGGTTGCGGCGCCAGCGCGTGCTGATCACCCCCTGCGTTGGCCAGGGGTTTGACGTAGCCCACGAACTCGTCGAAGCCGATGTCCACGATCAAGGCATAGACGCGCGGATCGCCGTCGAGGTCCGTGGCGGTCTGTCCGGTCACCACGTTCGGATCGCCCGCGCTGATGCAGGGCGAACCCTCCTGGATGCGGAAGTTGTTCATCGCCGCGTTGACGAACTTCGGGTCCGCGGAGATGTTGCCATAGCGACCGGTCCAATCCGCGGTCTCGTCCCAGATGCTCTCATTGGTCGATGGGTCATCCGCGACATAGTTGCCGGGCGAGTTGTTGCAGACGTTATTGAACCGGATCAGATCATCGTGCGCGCGATAGTGGAAGATGCCGCCGCCCGACTTGGCCCCGTAGATCACGTTGTTGGCCACCGCGCTGACCGGCGAACCCTCGCCGAAATAGGCGTAGACGTTGCCGCCGAGGCCGGAGTCGGGGTCCTTGCTCACGTCGTTGTTGGCGATCGTGTTGTTGATGAGATAGCAGTAGCCGGCGTAGACGCCGCCGCCGGAGCCTGCGGAGTTGTTGTAGATGACATTGTTGGAGACCACGGTGCTGCTCGATGCGTAGATACCGCCGCCGTAGTAGGCAGAGTTGTTGTAGACCATGTTGTGGGTGATGATGGCGCCACCGCCCCAGCAGCAGATGCCGCCCCCCACGGAGTAGATGTACTCGTAGTTCGTCCCGTCATCCGTCTCGGAGTACGGCCCGTGGTTCCTGGTGATGACGCAGTGACTGATCGTGGGCGTCGCGTTGGAGGAGAAGACGCCCCCGCCGCAGAACTCCCGGTAGCGGTAGGTGTCGCTGCCATACGAGCTGACGAGCGTCCCGGTGCCGCCGGTGATGGTGAAACCCGTCAGGACGGCATCCCTGGTCTCGTTGTTCTCGAAGGTCACCGCAGTGCCTTCCCCGTCGGCGTTGATGATCGTATAGTTGACGATGCTCCGATCATTCGGATTGGTGCTGGTGACCGTGATGTTTTTTCCGCTGAAGTTGATCGTCTCGTAGTACACGCCCGGACTGACGATGACCGTGTCGCCGTCGTTGCTGTCGCTGATGGCCTGCTGGATCGATGGACAGTCGCTGGGCACTCGGAGTTCAGCCGCCGACGACAGCGAACCTGCCAGTGCAGACAGAAGGACCCCCAACCGGATTGCTCTACTCATGTGGTATACCCTTTCCCTCACTTGCGGGCCGTTCGCCCAAGCCACAACCGTGGACACGCGGCTACACGGCAAGCGCCTTGTCCTTTTTTCACTCGAAACCGGCCTCTTGTGCCATAGGATTCTCATTATTATGACGCACGCGAAGACGTTTCGTTGCAGCTTCTGATTGAAGAATGGCTCAAATTCCGGATAATCGTGGCATGAAGCAAAGTCCAGGACACATTTGGAAAGGACACGATCATGCGGGAATGCTTGCGAGCGGGGTCGGTGCTGTTGGTCTGTGGACTGGGGTTCCTGGCCGGGTGCTCGCGACTCTTCGTCCGCGACGAGGCCAATCCCCCCTCGGTGTGGCCCATCTCGGGCGACGCGGTCGCGGAGTCCGCTCGGGAGATCCCGGTTCTCTATGACGTGGACGTCCTCGTCGTCGGGGGAAGCTCGGGTGCTGTTGCGGCGGCCGTTGCGGCGGCCCAGGACGGCGCCAGGGTGTTCTTGGCTGCCCCCAGGCCGTATCTTGGCGAAGATATCTGCGGCACGTACCGCCTGTGGTTGAAGCCGGATGAAGAGCCGACTTCCCCACTGGCGGCGGCTCTCTTTGCCGAACCCGAGGTGGCCTTTCCGCCGCGGAACACGATCCCCTTCACATATGAAACCGATGTCGAGTCCTCGGCGCCCCACACAGACTCGGCCGGCCTGGAGGGATTGCGGGACGGCAAATGGCACAGCGCTCCTTCGCAGAGCGTCCAGTACAACAGCGATGTGGACATCGTCGTCGATCTGGGGCGCGAGCAGTCCGTCGCCAAGGCCCACCTGATGGTCTATCAGCGCGACGATGAGTTCGAAGTGGCGGATGTCACCCTCTGGGCGTGTAACGACGGGCACCAATGGCGACAACTCGCCGTCATCGCCAACAAGCAGTTGGGACAAGGCGCCTTCGAAGGAACCGCCATCGACCTGTCCGCTCCAATCGACCAGAAGACTCGCTACCTGCGATTCACCGTCCACAAGACGCCCGAAGCCAAGCGTGTCCTTCTGGGAGAGATCGTTCTGGAGGACCGGCAGATGGAGGCCGCCCGGCCGACGTACCGACTGCCACCCACGCCGATGCAGGTCAAGCGGCTCCTCGACGACGCCCTGCTCAACGCAGGCGTCCGATTCCTCTACGGTTGCTATGCGACCGAGCTACTGCTGGATCGCAAGGGCCGTCTCGCAGGGATCGTCATGGCCAACCGCTCCGGCCGGCAGGCGGTCCAAGCCAGAGTGATTGTCGATGCCACCCCACAGGCTCTCGTCGCCCGGATGGCCGGCGCGCGATTCGAGACCTCGCCGCCCGGCACGCGGGCATTCAAACGAATCGTCATCGGCGGCGGACCCGGCGACACGCCGAACGTCCACGCGGCACAATTGCCGACCCCGGTCTACGGCACCGACGGCAAGATCTACCAGGCGGTCGAGTACTCGCTCAATCCTCCAATGAAAGACGCCTCTTTCGCATGCCACGCCCAGGCCGAACAGATCGCTCGGGACATGACCTGGCATCCTCAGCAGGTGGACGCCTCCGAAGAACTGTTCGAGATTCCGCCGGATCGCATCAAGGGCGAGGGCACACTGTGCTGCGACTGGCCGGGCGCCGACAAGGTCGATCTCAGCATCTTCCGCCCGAGCCGAATGAAGCGACTCTACGTCCTGTCCGGCTACGCCGACGTATCGCGCCGGGCGGTGGACGAATTGCTCAGACCCCTGGAACTGATGCGGGTCGGCGAGCGGATCGGCGTGGCCGCATCGAGCGAAGCCAGGACCATCGCCCCTGCGCACCGCGTCGCAGTGCAGAAGCGGACGGGCGAGGTGGTTGCGAAAGGCGACATCCGCGACGACCCGGCGTGGATGCGGATCGGACGAGATAACGCCACGGTCCGAGCCGATGCGAGCGTGCTGCCGGTGCTCGGGCAATACGACGTGGTGGTCGTGGGCGGCGGCACGGGCGGCGCCCCCGCCGGCATCGCGGCGGCCCGCCAGGGCGCCAGGACGCTCGTCGTCGAGTACCTCCACGGCCTCGGCGGCGTCGGCACGCTGGGCTTGATCGGCAACTACTACTACGGCTACCGCGAAGGCTTCACGAAGGAACTGGATCAAGGCCTGATCGCACTGGGCGGTGAAGCCGCGGGCAAACCGGGCCAGCCGTGGAACACGCAGGTCAAGATCGAATGGTATCGCCGCGAACTCCGCAAGGCCGGCGCGGACATCTGGTACGGCGTCCTCGGCTGTGGCGCCTTCGTCGAGGGCAACCAGGTCAAAGGCGTCGTGGTCGCCACGCCGGAAGGCCGCGGAGTGGTCCTCGCGAAGGCGGTCGTGGATTCCACCGGCAGCGCTACGATCGCAGCCGCCGCGGGAGCGGAGACCCTCTACACCACCGGCCAGCATATCGCGGTCCAGGGGACCGGATTGCCCTACTGGGAGCCCGGCGCGCGGTACACGAACACCGACTTCGCCTTCATCGACGACTTGGACGTCCTGGACGCATGGCAGTCTTTCCTGGCGGCACGCAAGAAATTCGCGGATCGCTACGACCTCGGGCAGATCATCGACACCCGCGAGCGGAGGCAGATCCTCGGGGATTTCTTCCTCTCGCCCATGGACGTCCACCTGGACCGGACGTACCCCGACTCGGTCGTTCGAGCCAGCAGCAACTTCGACTCGCACGGGTTCACGATCCACCCGATGTTCCTGCTCAGGCCGCCGGACCACAAGGCCCTGCCCTGCTACGTCCCCTACCGCTGCCTGCTGCCCAAGGGGATCGAGGGCGTGCTCGTCACCGGCCTGGGCGTCAGCGCCCATCGGGACGTCATGCCGGTCATCCGGATGCAGCCGGACATCCAGAACCAGGGGTATGCCGCAGGCGTCGCCGCCGCGACCGCGGTCCGCGATGGCAAGGGCCTCCGCGAGATCGACATCCGCCAGTTGCAGCGGCACCTCGTCGAGAAGGGCAACCTGCCCGCGGAGGTCCTGACGCAATCGGACTCCTTGCCTCTGCCCAAAGAGAGAGTCGCCCAGGCGGTTCGGACCATCACGAAAGACTTCGAAGGTGTCGAAGTCCTCTTCACCCAGATCGAGGTCGCGTTGCCCCTGCTCCGCGACGCGTACAAGACCGCCTCCTCGGACCAGGACAGACTGACCTACGCCCATGTTCTGGGCATCCTGGGGGACGCAACCGGCGCCGAAACGCTGGCCGAAACCGTCGCGCCTCGTGAGTGGGACAAGGGCTGGAAGTACACCGGCATGGGCCAGTACGGCATGAGTATGAGCGTTGTGGACAGCCTGATCGTCGCCCTGGGTCGGACCCGCAGCGACAAGGCGATGGAGCCCATCGTCGCCAAGGTCCGCCAGTTAGGTCCCGAGCATGAGATGTCGCACCATCGGGCGGTCGCGATGGCACTGGAGACGCTGGGCGACCCGGCTGCCGCCAAACCCCTGGCGGAACTGCTGCGAAAGCCCGACATGGCCGGCCACGCCTGGACCGACATCGACGCGGCCACCCGCGACATCCCAGCCAGCCCAGTCGATACCTCGACCCGGGAATGTTCGCTTCGAGAGCTGATCCTGGCCCGTGCCTTGTACCGCTGCGGCGACTGCGAGGGACTGGGCGAGAGCATCCTGCAGCAGTATGCGAAGGACCTGCGAGGCCACTACGCCCGGCACGCCTTGGCGATTCTCGACGAGAAGAAAGAGTGAATCAGATGGGCGCCGGCGGACCGCTTTCGTGATCGGTCATGCCGGAAAGTCGGCTCGCCCGTGTCAGATGATAGGGTCCGTCGATGTGCAGAGGAAGGCTGAGCTTGCTGGCTGCGATGTGGCTTTCAGCTCTGGCGTGCGGCCGCGTCATTGCGCAGTCCGCCCCCAATGAGGTTCTCGCTGCGCCGGAAGCGTTCGAACACGTGGCCAGCGAGTTGTGGAATCGGAAGATCGTGGCGCTGGCCGATTTCGCACATGAGAATGCGTATCCCTTCTACAGCCTGACGCAGGTCCTGTCCAACTGGCTGGATCTGACCGCGGATAAGAGCGTGTCGCTCGTCCTGGTGTTGGAGGAGACCAGCCAGACCGCCGAGATTCTCCAGGACTACGTCCGCACAGGACACGCAGAGCCCATCCTGAGCCATCTGCTGCCCTACACGTCTCTCGAGCGTCTGGAGTTCTACCAGGAGTTGCGCGATTTCAACCTTCGGATCGAACGTGTCAACGAAGGATCGAGCGAGGACCGACGCATCCACTTCAGTATCCAGGGCTTCGAGCCTTTCAGCGCGTTTGCGTCGGCCGACGGCGCCGAGTTGCCCTATTCTTCCGCTGGCCAAGCCGGCGACGTGGCCAACGAAAGAGACCGACGAGTGGTGGCCGGGCTCACGGCTCACCTCAAGGATCATCCCTCCGATCAGGCGCTTGTCTTCTATGGCATGGATCACCTGGGGATTCGCCCGACCCGGCAATCCTGGGCCCAGCGGATGTTCGGATCATCTCAGCAATGGGAGCCCTTAGGCTACCTGCTGAGAAAGCAGTTGGGAGAGCAGTTCCTGAGCGTCGCCCAGGCGCCCTTGCCCCCTGCCGTTCGCGACCCGCGCAACCCATACCACGCTCTGACGAGCAGGAACGTCATTCTCCGATCTGCGGACATCCCGTGGGAGGTGCGGGGGATCGATCCGGGCAACTTCGACGCGGTGATCTTCCTGAACACGCCGACCATCGACGAGGTGCACCTGCTCCGGCACATCTGCAGCCGGCGGGTGGTGGACTGCGCCGTCGAGAGACTGGCCGCCAACGAGGGACAGAAGCCCAACGCCTTCGCCGGTACGCTCGCCGGCCGCACCAGGGATTCTCTGCAACTGCTGACGGGGCAGGAGTTCGAGACCGCCGCGCAGTGGCGACAGTGGCTTTCGGAGAATCCCTATGACGGGCTTGCCCGTTCGGATTCCGATGCGTTCGCCGAAGTCGTGCGCCGGGAGTGTTGCCAGCCCATGGACCGCGGTCGTAGTGCCTGGCTCGCGAGTCTGGGCTTGCCGCCGGCGATCTATGGGAGACAGCAGCAGATCACGCCCCAGGAGTGGCGCAGCACCACGTGGAAGGGATTGTTCCCGCGGGTGCGATTCCTTCAGTGTATCGGCATCTGCTGGGTCGGCTACCCCGCGGAGAAGGAGAAGGCCAGGGAGTACCTCGTCCAGTTCACCGGCAAGACGTTCGAGAACCCGCCGATGTACCTGAAATGGTATCGACGGGAGTGCCTGAAACTGGCGTACTGACGAGAGTGTCCCGACAACCTCGCAGGTGTCATGCCGCAGATATGTGGCCTGAACGATCTGAGAAAGCAAAGGGTAGACAGACGGGTCCTCACAGACTACCATGTGCACTACGACACAAGTGAATATGGAAACAAGGTCTATGGAGGTATGCAGATGGCAGGAGAATACCGATTCTCGTTTGGGCCGTGGAATGTTCATGAGGGAGCCGATCCGTTCGGGCCGACCGTCCGACGCAGCATTTCGTTCGCCAAGAAGCTCAAGATGTTCAAGCAGCTCGGCTTCGACGGCGTGCAGTTCCACGACGACGACGCGGTCCCGGATATGAACAAGCTCAGCGCCAGAGAGATCATCAAGAAGGCGAAAGAAGTCCGCAAGGCGCTCAAGGACGAGGGACTGGCCGCGGAGTTCGTCGCGCCGAGACTGTGGGAGGACCCGCGGACCATCGACGGCGGCTATACCTCGAACGACCCCGAGGCCCGCCAGTTCGCCAAGGACCGCAGCCGGCGTTCCATCGACATCGCCGTCGCGCTCGACTGCAACCTGATCGTCCTGTGGCTGGCCCGCGAAGGGACGTACATCCGCGAGGCCAAGGACAGCAAGGTCGCGGTGGACCGCCTCGTCGAGGCCGTCGACGATATGCTCGCCTACAACGGCAACATCAAGATCGCCATCGAACCCAAGCCCAACGAGCCCATGGACCACGCCTACATCCCGACGACGGGACATGCGATGGCCCTCGGATATCTGACCAGGGATCACAAGCGCGTCGGCGTCAACATCGAGACCGCCCACGCGATCCTGGCGGGCCTGGACCCGTCGGACGAGATGGGCTTCGCACTGGCCTACAACAAGCTCTACACGGTCCACCTGAACGATCAGAACGGCCTGAAGTTCGACGAGGACAAGAGCTTCGGCTCCGTGAACCTGCGTCGGGCGTTCAACCAGGTCCGCATCCTCGACAAGTACAACTACGGGACGAAGGGCGAGTTCGTCGGGCTGGACGTCAAGGCCATGCGAACGCAGAAGATCGAGACCGCCACGAAGCACCTGGGCAATAGTCGCGAGGTCTTCCTGAACCTCGTGGATCTCGTCCGCAGCCTGGACGAAAGCCGAGTCGAGCAACTGATCGCCGAACGCGATTACGAGGAGCTCGACCTGCTCATTGTCAATCATTTGATGGGAAGGTGACAAGAGAAACACGAATATCGAAATCCGAAATCCGAAACAAATTCCAATGACCAAAACTCGAAACTCAAAACGAGATGCCCGACGAACGTCGGCGTTTCGATCATTTGGATTTTGTGCTTTGGATTTGTTTCGAATTTCGATGTTCGGATTTCGAGTTTCTGCGCAGGTGGATTGTGTTCGAGAGAACGTTCTATGCTGAGAAGTGAAAAGACCGTCCTGTGCATCGAGGCCCACCCGGACGACGCGGAGTTTCTGTGCGCCGGGACGCTGGCATTGCTTCGCGAACAGGGTTGGCAGGTACATATCGCGTCGGTCACGCCGGGCGACTGCGGCACCGTGCAGTACAGTCGGGAGGAGATCAGCCGGATTCGCAAGGCCGAGGCCGCCAAAGCCGCCACGATCCTGGACGGCCGGTATCATTGCCTGGAATGCGACGACGCGTTCATCCTGTACGACCGTCCGACGCTGACCAAAGCCATCGCGGTGGTCCGCGAGGTCCGCCCGACCATCGTCCTGACCCTGAGCCCTTCCGACTACATGGTCGATCACGAGACCGCCAGCCGGCTGGCGATGAGCGCCTGCTTCTGCTGCGGCATCGTGAATATCGACACGCCGGGAGCGGAGCCGTTCGAGCCCGTTCCGTACCTGTACTACGCCGACCCGATCGAGGCCAAGGACAAGCTCGGCCAGGAGATCCGCCCGGGCATGGTCGTCGATATCACGAGCGTCATGGACGCCAAGGAGAAGATGCTCTGTTGCCACGAGAGCCAGCGGGACTGGCTGCTCAAGCACCACGGAATGGATGAGTACGTCCTGATGATGCACGCCCTCGGCGCCAAGCGAGGCGGCCTCGCCGGGGTCCGGTTCGCCGAGGGGTTCCGTCAGCACCTCGGGCACGCATACCCCCAGGACAACATCCTCAAGAAGGAACTGGGCAACCTGGTTCATTTGTCGTAAGGAGACGCGTATGGGGAGAAAGACGAGTATCCTGGCGCCGCAATGGTGGGACTACACGACGCTCGACGACGCGATCCTCAACGACGCGGCCCGCCTGACCGCGGAGGATATGGCCGCCTTGAGCCGCAAGGGTTTCCAAGTCGTGTTCTACGACACGCTGGAGGACTTCTACCTCGCGCAGGCCCTGGAGTACATCACGGCGTGGCGACAGGCGACCGCGGACGCGCCCGCGGGCATCTGCGGTCCCATCGGCCCGACGGAGCAGCTTCCGCTCGTCGCCCGGCTGGTCAACGCGCTCGACCTGGACTTGAGCGACGCCCATTTCTGGGGCATGGACGAGTGGTATGCCAATGGACGCGAGGTCCCGCCGACCCATCCGCTGTCCTTTGCGAAGGCGGACCGGGAGTTGTGCTTCGACCGAATCCGAGCAGACCTGAAGATGCCCGAGCAGAACCTGCACTTCCCAAAGGCGGACCTCTCGGCGTACCTCAAGAGTTGGGATGGCGTTCGCTGCGTCGTCATGCAGGGCGGCCAAGGCGACATCAAGCACTGGGCCTTCAACGACCCCGTCCGACGCGAGGGCAAGTACAAGGATTGCCCCCCGACGCCCGAGGAGTTCCGCAAGCTCACGACACGGATCGTCGATCTGCATCCGGTGACTGTCATGCAGAACGCCCGCACCAGCGGCGGCGGAGTCGTCAGCGGCGTGCCCACCCAGGCAATTTCCGTCGGGCCGGTCGAGACGTGGAAGGCGGAGAAGGTCTCCATCTGGCAGGCGGGCACGCATGACAACCCTTTCGGGATGCGACTGACCACCCTGATGATCGGCAGGCAGATTCCCGACAGCGCTGTGCCGATGTCCTTGCTGGCGGACCACCCGAACGTGCAGTTCAATTTCTATCGCCCGGCAATCGGCACGTGTGAGGCCGAGATGCACTGAGGGCGGACGGCATATGGAGAGATGACCGATGGCTGTGGACGTTCTGATTCTCAACACCGCGGTGGTAGACCTTCGACGGCCTGATTTCGATTTCGCGGATACGCTCGTCGGCAAGGGCGGTCTGGCGAAATGCAAAGCGAAGGACATGCCGGCCTATCCCCAACAGCAGATCAAGCAGTGGATCGACGAGGGCTTCGCCACCGCCGGCGGGCCGGGCAACACCGCGCCGTTGATCGCCAGGACCGGTCTGAAGGTTGCGGTCGGCGTCAATTTGGGTAAGGGCGACTACGACGGCCTCGACGCTCAGGGCCGCTGCTTCCACGACGTCATGACCGCCAATGGGATCGACATGTCCGCGACGCACGTTCATCCCACTCTCGCGACGGGCACCACGTTCATCCACAGCAGTTCCGGCGGCGATCGCGGCGGCATCGCCTACTTCCCGAACGCCAATGACGACTTCGACTTTGCGGTCTTCCAAAAGGCCATCGAGCGTCTCAGGCCGCAGATTGTCTACTATATGTACTCCGGACTTTCCGACCGGGGCGATGCTCACGGCGGCGGCGACCTGGCCGACTTCATCCGCTGGTGCCGCGAAGAAGGAGCAGTGACCATCGCCGACAGCCACACCCTGACCGGCAATCCGCGCAAGCTCATCGCAGAAGGCAAATCGGTGAAGGAGTATCGGCTCCTCGAACCCCTGCTGCCCGAGCTGGACCTGTTCTTCACATCGTCCGACGAAGCCAAGCTGATCGAGAACACGCTGTGCCGAAAGCCGGCCAGGGGCGATCTCGACGAGCACGCCTACAACATCAACTTCCTCGAATCCATGACAAGGAAGTTCTGGCAGGACGACGACCGCACCAAGCTCTTCGGAGTCACCGTCAGCGACGGAGCGTACGAAAAACACATCCTTCCGAACGGAGAAACCAACTGTCCGGACAAGGTGACCTCGCGCTTCATGGCGGGCGAGGTTGTGGACCTCGTCGGCGCAGGCGATTCCTTCCGCGCCGGGTTGATCGCGTACGTCGCGAGCAATCTGGACGCCTTCCGCAAAGGCAGAATGGATTTCCAGGAGGCGGTGCAGGCGGGCAACCTCTTCGCATCGTTGTACATCAAGGCTCCGCTCGGCGACCGCTACGGGAACATCCGCCCGTATCCGAAGATGCTGCAAGTCCTCCGGACACAAAGCGGCTTCGAGAGCCTGGAGGCCCTGCGACAGGCGTTGGGGTAGATCTGACAACCGAAGCTGACGGATGTTCAGTAGGGGCGTCAGCGGTAGGGTGTGCTGTGCACACCGCTTTCACCTTGCGACATGGAGGATAACGACGTGGCACCAAAGAAACAGACACCGGCTTGGCAGAATAGAGTCATCAATCCCTTGCAGATCGGCGGAATCGAGACTTCGGTGCTGGATGACGGTCCGGGACGAGGCACGCGGATCGCCTGGGTCAACACGGGCTCGGGCCTGCGATACCGCGTCGTGATCGACCGCGGCCTGGACATCGTCGACGCCTTCCACAATCAGCACAGCCTGGCCTGGCTCAGCCACGGCGGAGTCACCGCCGTCCGCCCCGACGTGAACCGGGGAATCGAGTGGCTCTGGACCTTCGCCGGGGGCCTGTTGACGACCTGCGGCCTGACCCACGCGGGCGGGCCCGAGAGCGACGAGTTCGGCGAACGCGGCCTGCACGGGCGTGCCAGCAACCTGGCAGCCCAGGTCGAGTCGATCTGCCAGCCGAACCTCACCATGGGCAAGATGGACATGAGCATCACCGCCGTGGTCAGGGAGTCCCGCGTCTTCGGGCCCAACCTGGAGCTCCGCCGGACGATCTCCAGCACGCTGGGCGAGCCCGCGATCCGTGTACACGACGTCGTGACGAACGTCGGCAACTCGCGGACGCCGCACATGATCCTGTACCACATGAACTACGGCTGGCCGCTCGTCGATAAGGGCACACGGATCGTCTGGAAGGGCCGGTGCACGTCCCGCGGCCTCGACATGGACAACGACATTTTCAACGACCAGCACGACTTCCGCACCTGCCAGGGGCCGCTCGAACGACACCGCGGCACGGGCGAGGCCTGCGGCTTCATCGATGTCACGCCCGACAGCGACGGGATGTGCACCGTCGGCCTGTACAACGCCAAGCTCGGCCTGGCGGTCGCCACGCGGTACAAGAAGAAGCAACTGCCCTCGCTGGCGAACTGGCAGCACTGGGGTCCGGGCGAATACGTCACCGGCCTGGAGCCCGGCACGAATCCGCCCATCGGCCAGGGCAAGGCCCGCGCGCTCAAGCAACTGATCCACCTCGACCCCGGCGCCAATCGCACGTACGACCTGGAGATCAGCGTCCTGGCCGGGACGAGCGAGATCCGCAAGTTCCTGAAAGCGGCGGGCCGGTAGCATGAGCGAGCACGTCTTCGTCGGGTTCGGGTTCGGGCCGATTCAGGCCGGCTTGTTCGCCAAAGAGGCATTCGAGAGCGGCATCTTCCGCCGGATCGTCATCGCGGAGATCGACCAGGAGCTGGTGGACGCGGTTCGCGCCAATCGGGGGACGTACTACGTCAACGTTGCAAGAAAGGACCGCGTCGAGACGGTCCGCATCGACGGCGTCGAGCTGTTCAATCCCACGCGCGACCAGGAGCTTCGAGCGGCCCTCGCCCAAGCCACCGAGATCACGACCTGTCTGCCCTCGGTCAACTTCTACGCATCGGAGAAACCCGACTGCGTCGCGGCCCTCATCGCCGAGGGGCTCCGTGAGAGGACGCCCGACGCGACCATCGTCTACGCAGCGGAGAACAATAACCACGCAGCGGAGATCCTCGAAGAGGCAGTGGCCCGCAAGCTCCGTAGCACAGGCATCTTGCCCGGGACTGCAAGAGACATGGGCGGGACGCCCATGCCACGAGTCCAGTTCCTCAACACGGTCATCGGCAAGATGAGCCAGGTCGTGACCGTCCCAACGGAGATCGCCCAGCGGCGCCTGACGCCCATCGCGCCGGGCATCGACCGCGCGTTCCTCGTCGAGGAGTTCAACCGCATCCTCGTCAGCAAGACGACGATCCCAGGCTTCACGCCGGGAATCCGCGTCTTCATCGAGAAGGACGACCTGCTGCCCTTCGAGGAGGCCAAGCTCTACGGCCACAACGCCATCCACGCGATGCTGGGCTTCATCGGCACGCTCAAAGGCTACGCGAAGATGACCGAACTGGCGAGCGACAAGCGCCTGATGCAAGTCGCCCGCGAGGCCTTCATCGCGGAATCGGGCGGCGCCCTGATCCACAAGTACGCATCGCTGGGCGACGACCTGTTCACCGAGTCGGGCTACCGCGATTACGCGGACGACCTGCTGGAACGAATGACCAATCCGCACTTGGCGGACAGCACCGCTCGCGCCAGTCGGGACGTAGTCCGCAAGCTCGCGGCCAACGACCGCATCTTCGGCACAATGGCCCTGGCCCTCGAACACGGGATCGAGCCCAGGAACGTGGCGCTGGGCGCGTTAGCCGGCATCGCCCTGCTGCTGGCGAACGCCGCCGAATACGGCCTGCCGGCAGGGTGCGCTCCACACACCAACTCCTCATCAGCGAAGCTGCCTCCCGATGCCGACACCCTCGCCCGACTGCTAACATGGCTCTGGAAGACCCCGCTCACGCCGGCCCTGCGACGGATCGTCGACCACACCCACGCCGCCTGCGGCGCCCTGCGCGAGGTGCTCGTCCGGTAGTGTTCGACGTCGCTTCCATGTCGGATTCTGCCCTGAGCATCGCGAGAGAACCCGGCGGAAGATCGAGAGACACCTGTTGTCCGATGCCCAGATCCTTCGGCGTTGCCTCAGGCAGCAGCAGACAAGAGGCCGATGGCAGGAGGTGTGTCGGAGGGTGTTCCCATCCCGCTGACCTGGGATTCCATTCCCGGTAGAATCCCTTGTCTGTTCATGTCTGCAAGTCTGCCCTCCCTGTCAAGCCTGGTTCTTTCACAGCCTCTCCGTCCCAAAGATATCGAGCATTCCAGGCCAATGGGACTACACTGCCCCTTGCCGGTGGAAAAAGACCCGCGAGAACGGCCGTCGGTTCGGCGCCCCAACAGGTTGACATGCCTCGCGGGATGGGATTAGACTTCCGACAGGTTGCACGGCCGGACAACCGGTGTCAGCAGGAGAATGAACACACGGGAGCAATCGATATGAAACGACTCTGGGTCAACGTGGTGCCGTACAGGAAGGAAATCGCCATCGCCGCACTGGAGAGCGGGGCCGAAGCCCTCGTGCTGCCCGACGGCCAGAGTGCTACCGTCCGCCAGTTCGGCAAGATCAAGACGGTCGAAGCCCAGGGCGATCTCAAATCCGGCGTGGACGTCGAGTTCATCGACGTCGCGAGCAAAGGCGATGAGGATCGGGCCGCAGCCGTGCCCGCCAGCAAGCTCGTCGTGCTCAAGATGCTCGACTGGACGATCATCCCCATCGAGAACCTGCTCGCCCGCAGGGGCAAGAATATCCTGGTCCAGGTCGCCAACAGCGAACAGGCGAAGCTCATGGTCGAAATCCTGGAAAAAGGCGTCGATGGCGTCGTGCTCGACACGACCGACGTCAACGAGATCAAGAAGACCGCGGAGGTCATTCACGGCGTGGGCGAGCGGATCGCCCTCGTCGAAGCCACGATCAAGACCGCCAAACAGCTCGGCATGGGGGACCGCTCCTGTCTGGACACCTGTACTCAGATGGCGGTGGGCGAAGGGATGCTCGTCGGCAATACCGCGTCGGGCTTCTTCCTGGTCCACTCGGAATCCATCGACAATCCCTACGTCGCATCGCGTCCCTTCCGCGTCAACGCAGGCGCGGTCCACGCCTACATCCTTACCCCCGGCGGCAAGACGAAGTACCTCGCGGACCTCAAGGCCGGCGACGAAGTCATGCTCGTGGACTTCCAGGGCCGAACGCAGATCGCCTATCTCGGCCGCAACAAGATCGAGCGACGTCCCATGATGCTGGTGGAGGCGGAAGCCGAGGGCCGGCCGATCAGTCTGGTCCTGCAAAACGCCGAGACGATCCGCCTGATGGACCCGCAGGGCAAAGCCATCTCGATCACGAGCCTCAAGCCCGGCGACAAGGTCCTCGCCCACGTCGAGCACTCCGGCCGCCACTTCGGCATGAAGGTCGAAGAGAGCCTGATCGAGCGGTAGCCTCATGTAGGCGCCAATGCGTCGTCAGGCGCTCTTCTGGTGCTGTGAGGCGTACCAGTCGATTAGCCGCCGGATCATCTTCTGATACGAAGTGTGGTGTTCCTGAGCCGTTCTCTTGAAGAACTCAACGCTGGATTTATTCAGAGAGATGGTCACCTTGACGTTCTCTTCCCTCACAGCCAACTGATCCGGCGTGGGAAGGAAATCCTTGACCACTCGCAGTTCTCCCATCGGCTCATCGGTGTATTTGATTCTGCTCTTCATATACCTTCTTGCCCTTTCGCCAGTACCCCGCGCCATAGATGCGGATCACATTCTCTCGGTACGTGAATCTCACGGTCAGAATTCCGTCGCCCACACGCCCAATGCAGTAGAATCGCGACTCGTCCCTGCTGTGGCTGACGTCCTCAACGACAGCTCGCTTGGGGTCGAGAAAGACCCGCTGAGCGGTTGAGAACGAGACACCGTGTTTGGTCTGGTTCTCCTTGTCTTTGTCCATATCCCATTCGAAGCCGATCTTGTGCATAGACATAGTGTACCATATGTATGGTTATGATGGCAATATAATCGTATGGCCATAATGCCGGCTTGACTCGCGACGGCAAGACCATCTCGATCACAAGCCTCAAGCCCGGCGACAAGGTCCTCGCCCACTTCGAGCACTCCAGCCGTCACTTCGGCGCCTCTCCTGGCCCCCTTTCTGACGCTTCTTTCCAAGCGATAGTCTCGCACAGATATGAGCGCGTCCTCAGGTATTCTGTTGATGCTGGGAAACGTACCAGTCGATCAGCCGTCGGATCATCATAAATGCGGATCACATCTTCTCGTCAGGTGAATCTCACGGTCAGAATCGCGTCCACGACCGCAACGGTCAGCACGCTGTCGTCCGTGTAGGTCGAGACGCGGGTGAACAGCGTGAAGTCCTTCCGCTTCGTCCGGAAGTTCTCGTACACCGACCCAATGATGTCCCCCGCAATCGCTCCGATCATGGATACCTCACACCACTGGACACCAGCACGGAACTGGCGAAGTCTGCCCCTCTAAACAGCAGGCCTGATGCTCCGCAGAGCCATCAATAGACGTCGTCCATCGGCAAGAACTCCGCGAGATCAAGGAACACGAGGCAGACGTCGCGGAATGCGCCGGACTCCGGCGACCACTCAACCGCGACTTGATAGCGACCGTCCCGCATACTCTCCAGAATCCATTCGGCTCCGTCAGGCCCGTTCTCCCGGACTATCTGCTGCCAGAACTCCGGCTTGCCCAGTCTGTCTGCCAACCTCTCAAAGTCGGCCACGAGTAATGCCTTCTGCGTCCTTCGAAGGATCATCCCTGGATCGGATCCTCCGGCTCCATCGAGTTCCACCGCATACAGGTTCACAGAGGAGCCGCGTTTCTCAACACGCACAGAGATGGGGTGATGGAAACTCCGCAACCATAGGAATCGATATGCAACATCCGCTTTTACCTTGCCCTGGGACAGAGATGGTTCCTGCATCGCGTACAGTTGCTTGGAGTACCACTCACGTCGAGATTCATCCAAGTCGGGCCCAGATGGATCGAGACTTCCGATCGGGAAGAAGTGCCTCTTGGCATCATGGGACAACGGCTTGAGCGAAGGAACTGGTTTCTCCTGGAACAACAGATGCGCGAAATCCGCCAGATTACGACGCCAGACCAGGAAACTGTGGCCACCGGGGACGTCTGGTCCGACGATCTTGACGCCCCTGTCCGCAAGCCACGCGACCAGCTTCTTGTTCACGCCGAGTAGACCATCCTCCCTGCCGCAGGTGATCCAGAGCAGACGCAACTTGGAATTGGTGCTGGTTCTCACGTTCGGATAAGCTCTCTCGAAGTTCTCGTCGAGGCCGCCGGAACTGAAGGCCCCGATCCAGGCAAAGTGGTCCACGGCGTTCAGGCCGATGAAGAGGGACTGCGTCCCTCCCATAGACAGGCCTGCGATAGCGCGGGACTCGCGGTCCGTCGAGACGCGATAAGACTTCTCCACCTGCGGCACGATCTCTGTGAGCAGGATGTCGCGGAACTTCGCGATGCTGTCCTTCCAGACCGCGGTGTTGCGCAGGCCCGCCCAGCCGCCGGCGATGACCTCCTTGTTGCCATAGCCCAGTGGCATCACGATTAGCATGGGCTTGGCCCCGCCCCAGGCGATGAGGTTGTCGAGGATGACATTGGCCCGGCCGACGGAGACCCAGGCATCCTCGGCGTCGCTGAAGCCGTGAAGGAGATAGAGCACGGGGTAGGTCTTGGCAGCCGCAGGGTCGTAGCCGGGCGGCGTGTAGACCACGAACGGCCGGTCGTCGCCCAGGATGGCAGACCGGTACAGATGTCGGTGGAGGACGCCATGAGGTACGTCGTTGATCTCCCAGGGCAGCGTCGCCGGTCCGGGCACGTGCACCTGACTCTCGGTGTTCAGCAGGTTGTACTTGAGCAGAGGATTGCTCGGGTCGATCATCTGCACGCCATCGACGTTCAATGAGTACGAGTAGGTATCCGGCTGTAACGGATCGCAGGTAAAAGACCAGACGCCCTGCTCATCCTTCTGCATGGGCTTGGACCCGACCGTCTCCAGGCGGATCGTGACCTCCCTGGCGTTCGGGGCCCTCAATCGGAACGTGACCCGGCTATCGGAATGCACTTCGGGCGAAACGAGCGGCTGTGCAACAGCCGGCACGGCCAAAGCCACCATCAGAACCACAGGCAGACTCCTCATAGACGAATCCTCCAAGCACTCAGGTCCGCACCGCAACACGCACGCATGCCCGACGAAGCGACGGGCCTCGGCAGTCTCAGGAACCTCGCGGAAGGCTCACGGGCGAGATCAGCACCTCGAAGGGCTTGCCCCGCCGAATTCTTCGCACCGCGAACTCCAGGTGGTCTACGCGTAATCTCTGATCGACTGCGAGGCTACCGCCGAGCCTCGCTATCATCCAATCCGCAAGCGTGCCCTGGCTCGTAATCGCGGGCATCGCCAATCGCTCCGCCAGTTCCGTCATGGACACGCCTCCCCCGACGATCCAGACGCCTTTGGGCAGACTCTGACACATCTTCGGAAGGCGGTCGAACTCATCCTGCAGGTCTCCGAGCAGGACCTCTACCACGTCCTCCAGCGTAATCAGACCGGCAGTCTGGCCCTTGTCGTCTCGGACGATGGCCATGTGTTCGTGCTCGTCGACGAAGGCGCGGAGGATCTGGTGGCACGGCATATCCGTCCGCACGAAGCGGACCGGACGGATGACGCCGTGGAGAGTAGGCTCGGCCGGGTTCGTTCGCACCCGGTAGACAAGCTCCTTGAAGTTGATGTATCCGAGCACGCTGTTGCGGTCGCCGCCCTTGACGACAGGGAAACGGGTGTGCGGGTCCATGTGGGCGGTCACCACGGCGTGCGGGAGGGTCTGATCGTCGGACAGGAAGGTGATCTGCTCGACCGGCACCATGATGTCCGCGGCGGTCTGTTTCGACAGGTAGGCCGCCTGGGTGATGATGCTCTCCTGCTGCGGCGTAATCAGGCGAACGAGCCGGGCGTGCCCGGCCAAGGCTACGACCTCGTCCAGCGACAGAGACGTCGCACCCGCCCGGGACCGGGACTCGAAGGGTCGATTCAGGAACCTCAGCAGGCGAATGACGGGTCCGAGCACTCGCGTGAGCGTCAGCAACGGGATGGCCATCCACGCACAAATGACCTTGTTGAACCGGACGCCCAGGGATTTCGGCAGAATCTCGGTGTACTGGAGCATCAGAAACGTGAACACGCCGGAGAACAGCCCAATCGCCTTGTTTCCGAAGAGCAGGCCGACTTGTGCTCCTGCGAGGGTGGCCCCGATGGTATGGGCGGCGGTATTCAACGCGAGAATAACCGTGATCGGTCGATCCAGATCGTCCTTCAGACGCCCCATGACGGACCCGGCGCGGGGCTTCTCCTCCCTGAGCTTCGCAAGCTGCCCGGGCGTGATGCTCAGGAGGGCGGCCTCCATGAGCGAGCAAAGGAAGGACACGGAAAACGCCAGACCTGCCCCAGCCACCAGAACAACCACACTGCCTTCGGATGCCACGGTATCGCCTGTCATGTTCACCAATCAATGTCGTCGACGCACCCTGCATCTTAACGCCGCACATCGCTTGAATCAAGCACGACGCGTTCGAGCAATCAACAGAGGGGATCGCTCAAAGAGCCGACGCAGGGTTCAAAAAAACAAGACTTCTGTTGTGCCATGCAGTACAATACATCCCCACAGGTAGGATTCAGGATTGACTGATGGAGGTATCAGGAATGTCGCCATCCAATGGAGAGCACAGAGACAGGGACCTGCATGCGCATCACCACTGCCCACATCACAAGCCCAATCCCGGCGTTGCCCTGCGGGAGAGGCTCCGTAACGGCTGGCTGTTCTGGCTGCTGCCGCTGATCGGGCTCGTGTCGTTGGCGTGGTTTCTCATCCGGGTGATCCCCAAACCCTCACGGGCAACGTATCCGTGCCAGCGAATGGCTGTGCCGCTGGCGTCGGGGTTTGTCGCCTGGCTGGTTGGCGTGGCGGGTTCGGTGGTCGCGTTCCGCAAGGCCAGAGGATTCCTGCGTCAATCTCGGGTCGCCCTGGCGATGGCGTGCCTCGTTGCCGTCGTCGTCTTTGGGACCATGGCATTGATGAATATGCCCCAGACCAGTGGGCTCGCGGCCGAGCAGCCGGGTCTGGCGCCCATCGGACAGGCCAAGGGCATCCATCCCGGCCGGGTCGTCTGGGTGCGCGATCCCGATGCGACGAACTGGGCCGGGCCGGGCGACGGCCACCACTGGCAGGCTGACCACACGAATCCTGCGGCCTGCGAGCAGATGATGTCCCAGGCGATTCGTTCACTGGCAGGCGAGCCCACAGACGCCAAGGCGTGGGATGCCATCTTCCGCTACCACAACAAGATTCGTGGCAAGGGCGATGTCGGCTACAGGAGCGGCGAGAAGATCACGATCAAAGTGAACTTCGTCGGCTTCATTCGAAACAGCGACGCTGTGAATCGCCAGACCTACGCGTTGCAGAGCTGGGTGGACTACATGAACACCTCGCCGCAGATGATCGCCGCCCTGCTCCAGCAGCTTACGCAGGTCGCGGGCGTCAGGCAGTCGGACATTGCAGTCGGCGATACCCTCACATACATCGCCCAGGAGTATTACGACATACTGCACGAGCGGTTCCCGGACGTGGTGTACCTTGATTGCCAGGGCGGCTCCGGGCGGACGAAGGCAGATGCCTCTTCGGTCCCGTTCTATTGGAGTTGCAGACCCGAGGGCTGCACGCAGGACTACATGCCGGCCGCGTACGCCGAGGCCGAGTACCTCATCAATCTGGCCAATCTCAAGGCCCATCCCATCGCCGGCGTCACCCTCTGCGCCAAGAACCACTACGGCTCGTTCATTCGCCTGCCCGACGAGAGGGGGTACTACGACATGCACAGGGGCCTCGACAAGGGCACCGCTCGCTACAGGACGCTCGTCGATCTGATGGGGCATTCCCAGATCGGCGGCAAGACCGTGCTCTACCTCATCGACGGGCTCTATGGCGGCGTCCACCTCGTGGAACAGTTCCCGAGGAAGTTCCAGTCGGCTCCGTTCAAGAATGACTGGACGTCGAGCCTGCTGGCCTCGCAGGACCCGGTGGCCATCGACTCGGTGGGCATCGACATCCTCCAGGCGGAGACCGCGATCCACAAGTACTCGCGAATGCCCGGCACAGACGATTACCTGCACGAAGCGGCTCAGGCGGGCAGCCCCCCTTCCGGCACCTTCTATGATCCCGACCACAAGGATAACGTCGTGCGTCTGGCCAGTCTCGGCGTTCACGAGCACTGGAACAACCCCGACGACAGGCAGTATTCCCGCAATCTGGGTAAGAACGAGGGGATTGAACTGATGAAGGTGACTATGCAGTCCAAACCGGCCGGCGTCATGGCGCCCGGTGAGAAGCCCGCGCTGCTCGCGAGCGAATTCACGTTCACCGAGGGCCCCGCCCCCGACCCCGAGGGCAACGTGTTCTTTACCGACCAGCCGAACGACCGAATCTGCAAGTGGTCCGTGGACGGCAAGCTGACGACCTTCCTTCAGCCGTGCGGCCGCTCCAACGGGCTGTTCTTCGACAAAGAAGGCAATCTCTACGCCTGCGCCGACGCGAACAACGAGCTCTGGAAGATCGACCCCAAGGGCAATGTCACCGTCCTGGTCAAGGATTTCAAGGGCAAGAAGCTCAACGGACCCAACGACCTGTGGCTCGACCCCAAGGGCGGCATCTACTTCACCGATCCGCTGTACAAAAGGGACTATTGGACCCGCGACCCCGCCATGCAGCAGGAAGGCCAGTATGTCTACTACCTCTCTCCCGACGGCAAGACGCTGACTCCCGTGGCCACGGACCTCGTCCAGCCCAACGGAATCATCGGCACGCCCGACGGCAAGCTCCTTTACGTCGCCGATATCGGGGCCGGAAAGACCTACCGATACAGGATCAATCCCGATGCGACGCTCACCGAGAAGACACTCTTGTGCTCGATGGGCTCCGACGGCATGACCCTCGACACCGAGGGCAACGTCTACCTGACCGGCAAGGGCGTCACGGTCTTCAATCCCGAGGGTGTGCAGATCGACCAGATCCCGATCCCCGAGGGTTGGACCGCCAACGTCTGCTTCGGCGGCAAGGACCGCGACACGCTCTTCATCACGGCGATGGACTCGCTGTACGCAGTTGAAACTCGCGTCAGAGGCGCATACTGAGGAACTCACCACAGAGACACAGAGGACACTGAGACATGCAAGCTCGATTGATGGTCATCGCATTTGCCACTCTCCAGACATTCTCCGCGATCGCTTCTTCGCCGGTGAAAGTCGAACTGCTCAATGTCAGGAAGATCTGGGATCAGGCGCCGCATAACGCCTTCACGGACCTCGTCCGGTGGCAGGACCAGTTCTACTGCGCCTTTCGCGAAGGCCGCGGACACGTCTCCGCCGACGGCAAGGTCCGCGTGATTCAGTCACACGATGGAGAGACATGGACCTCGTCGAACTTGGCCGAGCTTGCCGGCTACGACCTCCGCGATGCACATCTGTCGATCACGCCGGACAACAGGCTGATGCTCCTCGGAGGAGCTGCACCGAGAGAGAAGGATGGACAGGGCGCCCCTACCGGCTCGTTCGTCGCGTTCTCGAAGGATGGCGTCGAATGGACCAGGCCGCAGATCGTCGTCGAGCCCGGCCGATGGCTCTGGTCCGTAACCTGGCACCAGGGCGGAGCCTACGGTGTCGCTTATCCCGCATCGGAGCGTTCGCCCGACATTGAGTTGCTCACGAGCACAGATGGAATTGCCTATCAATCGCTGGTCCCCAAGCTCTACGGTGTGGGTTTCCCGAACGAGGTCGCGCTGCGATTCGACGCGGATGACGTGTGCTACGCCCTCGTCCGGCGGGATGCTCAAGGCAACGCCCCCCATAGTGCCGTCCTGGGGAGCGCCAAAGGCGACTACACGAAGTGGGAATGGTTCGACCTTGGCACCCAGTTCAACAGCTTCGGCGGCCCGAGCCTGATCCAACTGCCGAGCGGGCAGTGGTTTGCCGCCGGGCGGATGCACGAGGGCGGCGCCCATACCGCCTTGTGCCAGATCGATATGGCCGAGCACAAGATGACGAAGCTCCTGAAACTCCCCAGCGGCGGCGACACCAGCTATCCCGGCCTCGTCTGGCACAACGGCCTGCTCTACGTGAGCTACTACTCCAGCCACGAAGGCAAGACCAGCATCTATCTGGCGAAGATCAAGGTCGGCGTGTAGTTTCTGCGGGTCTGTGTGGCGACGGACAGGATCGCCATCAAGAGCGAACAAGTGAGTCACACAGGAGAGCCATGTGGGAATTTGCAGACGGGTGGGCGTTGTCGTTCTTCTGATGGCGGCCCCGACCGGCGCGGGCGACTGGCCCGGCTGGCGAGGGCCCACAAGAGACGGGATCTCCTCGGAGACCGGGCTGAATTGGCAATGGCCCGCGAACGGTCCCAAGGTCCTGTGGAAAGGCTCGGTCGGGACGGGCTTCTCGTGCCTGGCCGTGGCTGGCGGGCGGGCGTACACCCTGGGCAATCGCGACGACGTCGATACGGTCTTCTGCCTCGACGCCGAGACGGGCAGTGAACTCTGGCGGCACTCCTATCCCTGCCAACTCGATCCGAAGGCCTATGAGGGCGGCCCGATGGCCACCCCCGCAGTCGAGGGCAATCGCGTCTACACGATCGGCAAGTTCGGCCACTGCTTCTGCCTCGACGCTCAGACCGGCAACGTGATCTGGTCGGCCAAGTTCGAGCCGCCGCCCAGGACTGAGGACGACTACAGAGTCTGGTGGGGATACGCAGGCTCGATCCTCGTCCTGCCGGACCGGCTTATTCTGCCCGTCGGGACCGCGGGTCTGGCGATAGATAAACTCACGGGCAAGACCCTGTGGGACAACGGCCCGGGCTATTCCGGCTACTCCTCCCCAGTTCTCCTTGAGATCACACGCGAGCCGTGCTTCGCCTTCCTGAGCGGTCACGAGATCGTCGCGGCGAGCATCGACGACGGCCGGGTTCACTGGAGGATCCCCTGGAAGACCGAATGGGATCAGAATGCTTCCGACGTCATCATCTCGGAGCACAGACTCTTCGTCTCCACCGGTCACGGCGTGGGTTGCACGCTCTTCGATCTCTCGACAGGGTCTCCCGTTGAACTGTATCGCAACAAGAACATGAGGACCTACCTGAGCACGTGCATCCTCTGGAAGGAAGCTCTGTATGGTTTCGACGACAAGCAGTTGCGCTGCCTCGACTGGAGGACGGGTGAGATCCGCTGGACAGGTCCGAAGCAGAGCCTGGGCTCGCTCATCCTCGTGGAAGGCAGACTGGTGGCCCTTCAGGAAGACGGTACGCTGCGAATCGTCGAGGCGGTCGGTGACGCCTGCAAGCCGCTGGCGGAGGTGAAGGTGCTGGACGGCCGATGCTGGTCTGCACCCGCCCTCGCGGACGGTCGTCTCTTCCTTCGCAACGCCAAGGGCGATGTGGTCTGCCTGGACCTCCGCAGGTGATCGGACGCGTAGAACCCACGAAGCACGAATGGCAGGGACAGGCAGTCCAATTCTCACCCCTTCCGTCATTATGCGACTACCCTGCCGTGCCGCCCAATTCCATTGACGCGCGTTTGCCACGTGGATACACTCGCTGGAGAAAGGCACGGGAATGGCATGACACCAGCGGTGACAGGAGAATCATCATGATCCAAGGCAGCAGGACTGTGGCGGCGTGCGCAACTCTGACAGCAATGCTTGCGGTTCTCTCGGCGGCTCCTCGGCTGCGCGCCGAAAGCGGACACGACGGGCAGTTGACCTTCAGCGGCAAGGTGCTCGACGCGGCGGGCCGGCCGGCAGAAGGTGCCCGGGTCAGGTTCTACCGAGAGCAGGCGGGCGACATCCCCACCCGATCCGCATTCTCGGTCGTGGGAGACACAACAACTGGGCCGGACGGGACCTATGCTTTCAGCTTCTCGCCACAGGACGGCGAGTATGACAGCGGATACCTCGTCGCGGAAAAGTCGGGTTTGGCCATCGGTTTTGCTTCCGGCGAGACGAACGAGAGCCGGACGTTCGACCTGACACTGGGGGCGCCCGCATCCCTGGCCGGCGTGGTCGTCGATGATGCTGGCGAGCCCATTGCAGACGCCTCGGTCGGGATCTACCTGTTGCTGACGGGAGAGGAACCGCGAGCCCAAGGTCTGGGCATGCAGATTGCGTCTACCTTGTTGACCGCGGAAACCGACACATCCGGCCGATTCTCATTGGGCAATCTGCCCGCTGGGGCGAGTGCTGAGTTCGTGGTCAGGAAGCCAGGGCGGGCCGTAGTGTGCACATTCGATCCGAGTACCTACAGGGGCCAGTCGCTCCACTACGCCGTTGGTCGAACGGACATCCGCCTGGTCCAGCCGGCCGAGTCGCGGATCGAAGGGATCATCGTGCGGAAAGACGCTGACACGCCGGTCGGCGGGGTTGGGCTCGTCCTGACGGGCGCCAACAACCGTCCACTTGACGGATACGATCAGACGGTTCAGAGCGGGCCCGACGGCAGATTCATCATCAGTGCCCTGCCCGACGGCGAGTATAGACTGCAACTGACCTCGCCCAAGAACAAGCTGGCCGAGTGGGTAGCGGCAGCGGTTGCCATTGCGCTTGATGCCGGCCAAACCAAGACCGGCGTGCGGATCGAAGTCAGCAAGGGAGGTATCCTGGAGGTCGCGGTTTCCGATGCCGCCAACGGCCGACCCGTAGAGAAAGCAAACGTGAGCATCCGTGTTCCGGCCTACAACCAATGGATCAGCAGCATGACGGACGCCGAGGGAGTCGCGAGGACTCGTCTGTCGCCGGGCAGCTACCAGGTCCAGGGCGCCTACAAACAGGGGTACATGTCCGGCGACGAGACGCAGCCGGTCACCATCGAAGAAGGTTCGACCAAACGTCTGGCGGTCTCACTCAAAGAAATGCCTAAAGTCCGCGGCGTGGTACGAGATCCCAGCGGAGCAGCCCTCGCAGATGTACGAATCCGCATTCTGCCCAGTTCGCGTGACGAGGTCACGTCGAATGCGGATGGCTGGTTTGAAATCGCCTGGAATCCCCGGTCCTGGGGCGAAGAGAACCCGGTCTTCTGCCTCGTAGCCCGGCACGAGCAGCGGAACCTGGCCGGCGCTTTCGAACTCAGCGAGGGAAATGCTACCTTCGATGCCAAGCTCGATCCCGGCATCACTCTGACAGGCCGGGTCGCGGACCCGAACGGCCAGGGAATCAGCGGCGCCAGGATCAGGCCCATGCTGAACGTGTCCAACTGGGGCTCGTCTCTGAGCGACAATGAGATCGAAACCGGCAGCGATGGACGTTTCCAGATCCCGGCTCTCCCTGCCGGTCGGAGGTACTCGTTGTACGCCGGCGCCGACGGCCACGGCCGGAAAGACGCGCGTGCCGAGGCCGACAACGTCGTGAACGGCATGCTTGATGTCGGGGTCCTCACCCTGCCGCTGGCAAACTTGTCCATCACCGGGCAGGTCGTGGACCCGGACGGCAAACCCGTCGCGAATGCGGAAATCGACACCTACGGCGAAGAGCAGCCCGACCGGTTGGAAGCGAAAACCGATGCAGAGGGCAGGTTCAGGCTTGACGGCGTTTGCGACGCTCGCATCACGCTGCAGATTCAGGCGGGTCGAGGTGCGAAGCAACTGACCGCGAACATCCTCACCGGCGGGGGCGCCGCCGATCTGAGGATCGTCCTGCGCGAGGGACGGGCCCCCGTGCAGTACCTGGGAGGCAAGAGCTATGAGCAGGTCGTCGCGACGAACGAGAAGGCAATCGCCGGCGTCGCCCTGGACGAAAAGGGTTTTCCTGTCGCGGGCGTGCCGGTCCAGGTGTGCTGCCACAAGGCCGTGCGGAATGGGAGAATGTCCTGGCGGTTCGCCGACTACAGAGAGCTTAGCGCCACGACCGACGCCCAAGGCCGGTTCGTCGTTCCGACCCAGGAGGACGGGGAGTACAACCTGCTGTTCTCGCCGGCCCAGCTCGCGGCGATCATCGTCTACGACGTGCCGGTCGGCAAGAGGGACCTGAGCGTGACGCTGCCGGAGGGCGGGACCGTCGTCGGACGACTCCTGCGGATCGAGAAAGGCCGGAAGGTCCCGATCCTGAACGCGGAGGTGAAGGTCGAGCAGACCAGCCGTGCGTCGTTCTCCCATCTGGGCTTCGACCGCGACGGCACAACCGTGACAGACGCCGAGGGCCGATTCCGTTTCGAGCACCTGTGCACGCAGATCCGCGAGGACCACGACAAGGCGGAATTCCTCCCCCGCACATGGCAGATCTCTCACGGCGAGGCATCCGCGACCATCGTATTCGACAAGGGCACGCGGATCGACGACTTCGAACTGGTTGTCAGGCCGGACCCAGCCAAGGCGCCCCCGCTGACAGGTCGCCCCCTGCCCGATTTCGCTGGAATCAGAATCGACCTCGACTCCAAGCAACTCAAGGACCGCCGCGTGCTCGTCTGCTTCTTCGACTGGGAGCAGAGGCCGTCGCGGAACTGTGTGAGCCAGTTGGCGAAGCAGGCCGATTCGCTCCAGGCAAAAGGCGTCGCGATCGCGGCGGTGAGCGTCGCACCGGGCGACGAGACCGCCCTGCGAGCCTGGGTCAAGCAGAACGCCATCCCCTTCTCGGTCGGCACGATCCAGGGCGACAGGGATGAGACCCTCTCCACGTGGTCCGTCAAATCCTTGCCCTGGCTGATCCTGACTGACATCAACCGCAAGGTCACGGCCGAAGGCTTCACTTTCGATGACTTGGCTCGACAGATGGACCAGCAGTAGGAAACATGGCTGAGGGAGAGTTCTATCCATGGGCATCAAGGCGAGCAAAACGATGAAGCAACTTCAGACGCAGGCTGAGAACGGCGATTTGTATGCACAATGTCATCTTGCGGACCTGTACCTCCAGCAGGAAACCGCGAGCGGAAATCGTGCTGCGATTCCCTGGCTGCGGCGAGCGTCACAGGAACGCGATGTTGAGGTTCTTGGCGGCGGCGACCTCGTCCGGCCTGGAGATCGGAGCGTTGGCCGGAGCGGCCTTGAGCTTGGCCGGGTCCGTCTCGGCCAGACCGGCGATCTCGATCATGGCTTCGATGAAAGCGTCGATGGTCTCCTTGCTCTCGGACTCCGTCGGCTCGACCATCATGGCTTCCTTCACCGTCGTCGGGAAGTAGATCGTCGGCGGGTGGAAGCCCATGTCGATCAGCGTCTTGGCGATGTCTAAGGCGTGGACACCGTTGGCGGCCATTTTCTCCGTCGTGCTGAAGACGCACTCGTGCTTGCAGACGCGATCCACCGCAGGCTGGTAGTATCTGCGGAGCCTGGCCCGGATATAGTTGGCGTTCAGAACCGCGGTCTCCGCGACGTGGCGAAGGCCCTCGCCGCCCAGCATGAGCATGTAGACGTAGGCCCGCAGGATGATCCCGAAGCTCCCGTAGAATGGCGCGATGTAGCCGATGGACTTCGGTCGGTCGTATTCGAGGGCGTAGGTGCCGTCGTTGCGCTTGACCACGATGGAGATCGGCAGGAACGGCAGGAGCTTGGCCTTCACGCCGACGGGTCCGGCGCCGGGACCGCCGCCGCCGTGGGGCGTCGCGAAGGTCTTGTGCAGATTCAGGTGGACGATGTCGAAGCCGAAATCGCCCGGCCGGGCCTTGCCCACGATGGCGTTGAGATTCGCGCCGTCGTAGTAGGCGAGCCCGTCCACGCTGTGGATCAGGTCGCAGATCTGCTTGATCTGCGGATCGAACAGGCCCAGCGTGCTGGGACAGGTGAGCATGATGCCCGCGACTTCGTCGGTGATCGCGGCCTTGAGGGCGTCGAGGTCCATGTCGCCGTTGTCCCTGCTCGGGATCGAGACGACGCGGAAGCCCGCGATCGCGGCGCTGGCGGGATTCGTACCGTGGGCGCTATCGGGGGCCAGGACAATGCTCTTCTTGTTGCCCTTGTCCCGATGGTAGGCGGCCATGATCATCATGCCGGTCAGCTCGCCGTGCGCCCCGGCCATGGGTTGCATCGTGAAGCCCGCCATGCCGGTGACCTCGCGGAGCAGCAGGTCCATCTCATAGAGAATCGCCAGGGCGCCCTGGGTGAGCACGCCGCCCAATCGCAACTGTGGCAGCAGCGGGTGCAGGTGCGCGAAGGCCGGGTAGGCGGCGATCCGCTCGCACACCTTCGGGTTGTACTTCATCGTGCATGACCCCAACGGATAGAAGTTCGTATCGACACCGAAGTTCCGGCGGGACAACTCGGTGAAATGGCGGATCACGTCCAGCTCGCTCAGCTCGGGCATCGCGGCGCAATGGTCGCGGAGCAGGCTCTTTCGGATGTGGATCGTCTCAGGGACATCGCTCGGCCCCGGCAAGACTCCCGTCCGTCCGGGAACGCTCTTCTCAAACACAAGCTTCATAGCACACTCTCCAACGCCTCGGCCAACATGCCGATTTCCTGCTTCGTCCGCTTCTCCGTGACGCAGATCAGCAGCGAGTTCTCCATTTGCTTGTAGTAGCGGCTCAACGGGAATCCCGCGGCGAAACCCCGCTCGATCAGCTTGGCGACCACATCGGCCGCCTCGCAGGGCAGGTCCAGGACGAACTCGTTGAAGAACCACTTCGCGTGGAAATGCGGCCTGACTCCCGGAATCGCGGTCAGACGCTGGTAAGCGTAACTGGCGTTGTCGGCGCAGCGTTGGGCCGTCTCCTTGAGGCCCCTTTTGCCAAGAAGCGACAGGTAGACCAGTGCCGTCAGGGCGCACAGCGCCTCGTTGGAGCAGATGTTCGACGTCGCCTTTTCCCGCCGGATATGCTGCTCGCGAGCCTGGAGGGTCAGGACGAACGCCCGCCGGCCCTCGTGGTCCGTCGTTTCGCCCACGATCCGCCCGGGCATTTTCCGCACGTGATGCTTCCGCGACGCCATGAAGCCCAGGTACGGTCCGCCGAACGACATCGGGATTCCGAGGCTTTGGCCTTCGCCCGTGACGATATCCGCGCCCATCGCGCCGGGCGTCTTCAAGATCCCGAGCGAGATCGGGTAGCAGGACACGATCAGCAAGGCGCCGTTTTCGTGGGCCCTCTCGGCCAGATCGGTGAAGTCGTCGATGCAGCCGAAGAAGTTCGGGTTTTGCACGATGATCGCGGCGGTCTTGTCGTCCAACTTGTCGAGGATCGCGGCGCGATTCGCCAGACCGTCCTGGCAGTGCGTCTCCTCCAGATCGATCTTCAAGTTCCGCGTGTACGAGTGCAGCATGACCCGGTAGATCGGGTTGACGCTGTCGTCCACGATGACCTTGTTGCAATCCGTGCAGCGGACGGCCATCATCATCGCTTCACAGAGGGCGGTGCCGCCATCATAGAGCGAGGCGTTCGAGACCTCCATGTCCGTGAGCCGGCAGATCGCCGACTGGAACTCGTAGATGGCCTGGAGCGTGCCCTGCGAGATTTCCGGCTGGTACGGCGTATAGGCCGTGTAAAACTCGCTGCGGGAGGTGATCGAGTACGCCGCCGATGGGATGAAGTGATCGTAGAACCCGCCGCCCAGAAAGAGCGTCAGATCGATCGAGTTCTTGCCCGCCAGGTCGGCCAGCCGACTGCGGACCTCCTGCTCGCTGAGCCCGTGCGGCAAATGGAAGGACTTGGCCATCAGTTCCGGCGGGATGTCGCCGAACAGGTCGTCCATCGTCAGGCCGATCGCGGCGAGCATCTCGTTGCGCTGTTCGGCCGTGTGGGGAATGAATTCCATATCTGTGCTCTCACTAAAACTCGAAATCCGAATGTCGAAATCCGAAACAAATTCGAATCAGGAAGGCCCAAATGACAGAAATGCTGCCGCCCACCGGCCGGCGCGTTTTGAAATTCAGATTTCGGTCATTTGAATTTGTCTCGGATTTCGAGCTTCGTGCTTCGGATTTCTGATCGCCATGTCTCTAAAGAGTCTTCAAATACTCCTCGTACTTCTTCGCGTCCATCAGGCTGGTCAGCAACTTCTTGTCAGTGAGCGCCAGCCTGCAAATCCAGCCATCGCCGTAGCAGTCCTTGTTGACCAGTTCCGGCTGGGTGTCGAGATCCGAGTTGACCTCCACGACCTTGCCCGCCACCGGGCAATACACGTCGCTCGCGGCCTTCGAACTCTCCACCACCGCCAGTTCCTTGTGAACGCCGAATTCCTTGCCCACCTTGGGCAGCTCGACGAACACAACCTCGCCCAACTGTTCCTGGGCGTAGTCGGTAATCCCCACGGTGGCGGTGTCGCCATCGATCTTTGCCCACTCGTGGTCCTTCGTGTAGTACAACCCTTGTGCAACCGCCATACTCAAGATCTCCTTGCCTAACATGAGAGCGGCTAAATGCCACCCGCTAATGTCATTCCCGCGAAGCGGAAATCCAGGCCCCGTCGGACGATTCTGGACCCCCGCTTTCGTGGGGGTGACAAGCGAGCCTCGTTTTGCCGGAGGCTCTCAGAATTTCGCGAAGCGGCTCACCACCGTCCCGGCGAGGTCCGCGTCGAGCTCTTGTCCCTTTTCCACTGCCTGCTTTCGGCCTTGCTCCGCCTGACTCTGACTCCGAGCCAGGTAGTAGACACCCAACTTCGTCCCTTCCACAGCGGCCTTGCGATCGATATAGACCAGTGCAACCTGCCTCTCATCCACCTTCGCGGCGCTGAGCACCCAGCCGACGCATTCGCCCTGCTCAGTAGCATGGGCGTCCCGCCCATGATTCGGCGCCACGGGCAAGATGCCCGTGCTACGCAGCAGCGGATCGTCCTGTCGGATCGGGCGAACACCCCGCGTGCCGGGCAACTCGACCCGGGCGACCTCCATGTCGTAGGTCTCGGCCACGCGCCGCATGACGCCTTGGCCGATGAAGAACTCCTTGTCCAGCTTTACCGCCCAGCCGTAACCGGCCTCGAACGGAGAGAGATTGTACTTGCCCGCCAGCTCGTGCCCGTAGAGCGGCAGGCCCGCTTCGATCCGCAGGCTGTCGCGAGCGCCCAGCCCACAGGGCAGAACGCCGAGCGGTTTGCCGGCTTCGAGGACCAGATTCCACAGGCGAGTCGCCTGGGCGGGATCGACGAGCAGCTCGACGCCCACGTTCGACCCGGTGTACCCTGTCCGGCAGATCAGGCAGTCGATGCCGCCCACGCGCTCCTCGGTCAACCCGAAACTCTTGAGTTCGGAGATCCGCTGGATGGCGGACGCATCCGTCAGCTTGGCCAGCGTGTCGATGGTGGCCGGGCCCTGCAACGCGAGGTCCGCCCGGCGATCCTTGGTCCGCTTCGGGTCCCGCATATCGCGAATCGAGACCTTCAAACGGGGCAACTTCGCAGTCCAGGGGGATTTGCCGGTATCGACAACCGCCCGGCCCGCCTGCAACTCGCCCAGGTAGGACTTGATCTTGGGTTCGTTGCACGCGTTGACGACGACCATGAACTCGGTCTCGCCCCGGCGGTACACGATGATGTCGTCCAGCACGTTCCCGGCGGCGTCGAGGACATAGCCATATCTGGCTCGGCCGACCTTCAGGTCCGTGATCCGGTTCGTGCTCAGGACCTCCAGAAACCCGGCGGCGTCGGCCCCTGAGACCTCCAAGACGCCCATGTGCGTGCAATCGAACAGGCCCGCGTGTTCACGAACCGCCCGGTGCTCCTCGGCAATCGAGGCGTACCACAAGGGCATCAGGTAGCCTGCAAAAGCGGCCATGTGGGACTTGCCCGTGAGCTTCAGATGCTCCTCATAGAGCACGCTCGGGACCGCCTCAGCGGCCCCCTGTTCGAAAACGAATTGTCCGGCAGAAGTACTTCCCTGCACGATCAATACTCCTTCAGTTCGAGATATGAAAGCCATCAGGATAGACAGAATCCGCCCGGCGTCAAGTCCCCCACCTCCAAATTTCGGGGCAATCAATACAAGTACAACTGGGCGGTTTGTGGAAGACGTCGGACGACAGGCTCTCGCCTGATATCACAGGTTGTCGGACGGGCCGGAAGGGGCTGGCGTTGTCGCGGGTTCCCCCTCAGTAATGGCAAAGCCACACATCCGCTACGTTCATCTTGACGTTGGAGGATGGATAGGTCTATACTGAGATCCGAAGTCCAGAGTATGAATGCGTGGTGACCGAAACGCCCGAAGCCGGGAATCCAAATTGCAGTTTTGGATTTGATTTCATGCAGATTGTCTTGGCCTCGACCTCCCCGCGGCGCAGGCAGCTCCTCACGGAGGCCGGTTACACCTTTGTCGCTATCTCGCCCAGACTCGATGAATCCAGGTTCCCCCGCACAGCCGAGACCATACGCGGATACGCAGAGGAGCTGGCACTGGCCAAGGCCCGAAGCGTCGCGACGGACTTCCCGGACGCCCTGGTCGTCGGCGCCGACACGCTGTGCGACCTCGATGGCGAGGTGATCGGCAAAGCGGAGGATGCCGACGACGCCGAACGAATCACGAGGAAGCTCTTCAGCAGACCCCATCTGGTCATCACGGGTCTGGCCCTGATCCGCCTCCGCGATGGAATCGAGATCGTCCGATCCGATGTCACCACGGTGTACCCTCGCCGACTCACGGAGTCGCAAATCGCCGAGCACGTTTCGGGCGGCGCCTGGGAGGGAAAGGCCGGCGCGTACGCGATCCAGGAAGTGGGCGACGCCTTTGTCGAACGCATTGAAGGCAGCTTCACCAACGTCATGGGCATGCCGATGGAACTCCTGCAGCGACTCCTGAGCGGCTTGCGGCAGTTTCTTGCGTAGTTGTAGTTGTCCCGGCGGAGTATAATGAACCGCCGAATCCGTCTGAGCGATTCCGGCAGCATCCGTCGCAGAGGCGAAGTTCATGGACGAAACCGACAGTCCCTATTGAGCCCACGCTGATTAGCTACTATGGGGCTTTCCGGCCGGGCATCAGAGAATCGCCTGCTGCTTTGTCGCTGTGTGACGAGGATCGTTTGATGGCATCAGGTTATGTAGCAGATTCGTTTGTCAGTGGAGGTTCGCTATGAAACTGGCGAGAGTTGTTCTGGGTGTCGTCCTCGTGGGTACGGCGGCTGCCCATGCCGAACGAGGTGTTCTCGTGATCGAGAATGCGTATATGCGCTATACCATCGCATCGGATGGACGGAACCTCGGCTTCGTGGATTGCGCAACGGGAATCGACTATCTCAAACGGGATCCGGCGTCCGTTTGCGCGTTCGTAGAGTGCAACGGCAAGGACCATCCGGCAACCTCCGTCTCGCTGACCGACAGCCATCTCACGATCCGATTCGGCGAAACGGGCGTCGAGGTGGTCCTTGGCATCGAGTCTCGCAATTCGTACCTCCGTCTCGTGGTCGAGTCAGTCACCGGCGAGGTCGAATCGCTCGTGTTTTTGAATATTCCGCTGGCTCTACGGGGGCGGCCCGAGGAGCCTTTCGGGTCGTGCGCGTTGTCCCTCAATTTGTTTACTCGCGTGGACCAACTCCCCGCGCTCCAGACTCACCTGCGTGCGGCCTGCTTCAAAAGATTCGGCCTGACGGGCGCCAAGGTTGCGATCGTTGGCCTGCCGATGGACCGGATGCTCCCTGCACTCCGAGAGGTGCTCACCGAAGCGGACGAGATGCCGCATTGCACGGTCGCGGGACCGTGGGCTCGCGATATCCCCTTCAACCACGGTTCGTACCTCTTCAACTTCGGCACGCTCACCGAGTCTACCGTGGACGACTGGATTGCGTCGGCGAGGAATCTGGGCGTTACCCAGATCGACAATCACGGCGGCAGTTCCGCGTTCTTTCGCTTCGGCGACTTTGCCCTGAACCGGCAGAAGTGGCCCGAGGGGTGGGACACGTATCGTCGGATCGTCCAGCGGCTCCACGACGCCGGGATCAGCTCGATCTTCCACACCTACGCGTTCTTCATCGACAAGCAGTCGAAGTACGTAACGCCTGTGCCGGACAAGCGGCTCGACGCATTTCGGACGTTGACGCTGGCCGGACCGCTCGACGTGAACGCCACCCAGATCGAGGTGAACGAATCCACGAAGGGGATGAACACGGTCACCGGATTCTTCGAGCACAACAGCGTCGTGCTTCACATCGACGATGAGCTGGTGACGTTCGGGCAGGTTTCGCAGGAGCCGCCGTGGCGATTCAGCGGGTTGACGCGAGCCGCGTTCGGCACGAAATCGGCCTCACACGAGAAGGGAGCGAAGGTCCGCCATCTCAAGGAGTGCTTCGGCCTGTTTGTGCCGGATGTGGAGTCCTCGCTCTTCGAGGAGATCGCGGCCAATCATGCCCAGGTCGTCAATGCGTGCGACTTCGACGGCATCTATCTCGACGCCATCGATGGCAGTTCGATCCTCCGTGGTCCCGACGAATGCTGGTATTGGGCGGACAAGTTCGTCTTCGAGATCCAGAGGCGACTCAAGAAACCCGTCGGGATGGAGATGAGCGCGATGTGGCACCATTTCTGGCAGTACCGCACTCGCTGGCAGGCGTGGGACTACCCCCAGCGCGGGCAGAAGCGGTTCATCGACATCCACGCTGCCTCTGTGAACGGGGGCTTGCTCCTGCCCCTGCACCTGGGATGGTGGAACTTCCACGGATTCACGCCGCCGCAGGTGGAGCCGACGTATCCCGATGTCGTGGAGTACCTCGGCGCGAAACTCATTGGCTGGGACGCCGGGATATCCCTCACCGGCGCCGTCGACCAAACCCATCTCAACGCGGTGCCTCTGTTCCGCCAGGCGGTGGACATCCTGCGAACGTGCGAGGAACTCCGCAGAGCCGGCTCCTTCGACGAGTCCGTCAAGGCCAGGCTCCGCGAGCCGGGGAAGGACTTCAAGCTCTTTCGCGATGCTGCCGGGACCTGGCGATTCCGTCCGGCCCACCACGATTCTCACACTGCCGCGGTTTCCGAACCGTCGAGCCTTTCCTGGAGTGCGTCGAACCCCTTGAGCGATCAGCCGGTGAAGCTTCGCATCGAGGCGCTGATGTCGGGCGCATCATACGATGACGCGAACAACGTTGTTCTGCTCGATCTCTCGGAGCCGAACGCGCCGACTCCGGCGTGTGCCAACGGAGTGACTGCGACGGTCGCAGCCGGCGCACTCGCCGCGACGAACTCAGGCAAGGTCCCTCGGAATGCTGCGTGGGCAAGACTCGACCGCAAGTTCGACTCCCCACTGAATCTCAAAGGGCATCAGGCGTTGGGCGTCTGGGTGGAGGGGGACGGCCTCGGAGAGATCCTCGCGATTCGGCTCGACAGCCCTCGTCACATCTCCTTCGGCGCGCTGGCCGACCGCTACATTCCAGTGGACTTCACGGGCAGGCGGTTCCTGACGCTGGTCGAGACCGAATCGGTCCGCTGGAGCGACTACGTCTGGAACGACGGCAAGTGGCTCTACAATGCCTATCGCGAGACGATTGACTTCGGGAGGGTCGAGTCGGTCAGTCTGGGGTACAACAATCTGCCTCCAGGACGCGAGGTCAGGTGTGCCATCGGGCCGATCAAGGCGCTCCCGATGCTGCCCTGCACGCTGAGAAACCCCGTGCTCACGATCAATGGCAAGACCATCTCCTTTCCGGCGGAGATCCAGTCGGGCAGCCGATTGGAGTTCGATGGAGGCGACGGTTGCACGCTCTACGGCCCGAAAGGCGAGACACTCGCCCAGGTGGTTCCCAGCGGGCCAGCCCCTTCGCTGCTGAAGGGGGACAACCAGATCCAGTTCTCGTGCGACCCGGCACCCGGACCGAGTCCGCGGGTGAAGGTGACCATCATCTCGTACGGCGATCCTCTCTGATGAGATTGAAGGCGGTGCCCCTGGGGCAACATCTCTGTCATCCCTTCGCTCTGTTCAGGGCAGGCTCTGAGTCTTCCGAAGGAATCTGGCGCAGGAGTGAAAGAGGCGTCTTCACTCCAGACGCGACGTCTCCTATGGAGTCCAGATGTTCCACTGCGTTCAGCATGACAAGAAAGGCAGGGGCGTCCCACGAGACCTATGTCGTTAGGAGCCGCGCGCGAAGGATCTGGGCAAAGACCCGGCATCAACGGAGAACCAGCGGAACGGCGGGCTTGGTCTTCTGCGAAACACCGAAATCGTAGGGCCCCAGGCCGACGTCCGATGGCGAGACATTGACCGGCCAGTCGGCGGAAGGTCCTGTTGCGAAGGTTCGACGGAGGGCCTCCAGCATCTCGAAATCGAACTCCGTGCACGGCTCGATGTAGCTGCCCTCTCCCCACTCATTGACCGGGCCGAGGATCACCATGCCTTTGCCATTGCCTTTGCAGAAGGTCTTGGCACGGCGAAGCAGCTCCTCAAACAACGCCGGTGTTCGCCCTTCGATGACCATGGCTTTGCCGCCGTGCCAGGGCCGACTGTCCCAACCTGTGTCCACGAGCGGATAGTACGTCAGGCCATCCGCCAGTTCGTTCCTGCGTTCCCACGCGACAGGGCTTCGCCGGACCACTTCGTCATATTGAAAGAGTTTCGCGGTCACCTGGCCGTCGATTCCCGATCCCCACTCGTGGTAGGTGGTCACGCCGAAGTAGCCTTCGTCTTTCAAAACCCGGATATGGGTCTCGGAAAAGTCGTGTCCCATGGCGATCAGCGTGATGCCGCCGAAGCCCGCGGTGACAGCCATCTCCTTGGACGTGTCGAAGACCTCGCGTACTGCCTGCGAACTGCCCAGGTCGCTGCGGATGCCATGCGGATTCCAGATGAAGACAGCCGGCTTGCCGTCGATGCGGTAATAACGATTGAGGGGGAAGTACCGCTCGATCCAGTGGCTCGTCACCTTGAGCCAGTCCTCGGCGGAGTGCGTCCCCGGCGGGTTGTGGTTGGCCCACATAATGGCGACATCGAGCGAGTCGCGGTATTTCGCCTGCCGGTAGGCGTCGAACCAGTGCGTCAACTGCTGGCGGCCCTGGACCCAATACCAATCGACGAGAAAGCAGGCGATCCCGTTTTCGACCGCCCACTTGATCTGCCAGTCCACACACTCGGGATTGCCTTCGTCGTAGTAGCCCAGTAGAGGCTTGCGGATCGGAGCGACCTTGCGGATGCAGTCGTATTTTGCGTCGGTTGGCCAGCCGGGGAAATAGAACGCGCAGACGTCGATCTCCGTTCGCACGGGTCTGGGCGTGGGGACGTACTGCGCCGCGGGGACGGAAGGCGCCTGGGAGAATTCCAGGGTTGCGGTCTGGTCGGGCGGTAGCAGCCCTTTGCCACTGAAGCTCAAATGGACACCGTAGCGGCCGGGGCTGTTTGCGACGACTTCCCAGGCGAAGCGAGCGAAGTCCCCATATTCGATGCCGGAGTGGCCCGGCGTCTCGGGTTTCGAGACGATCCGCACGCCATCGGGGGCGTTCAAATGCACCTCGCGGATTCCCTGCACGGAGCCGCCGACATTCGTCACCTGTGCCAGCAACCTGCAAGTTCGGCCTGCACGATTGACGGCGTTCTCGAAGCCGAAGTAACTGACAACGATCTCTCCAGGGCCAGAGGGCTGGGCAGCAATTTGGATGTGACCGAGTTGAGCGTGGGCATCAGGAGGCAGGCGAATACCGAAGGCGATGATCCGTCCTCGCCAGGCGGGGTTCTCGGTCACGCGGATGTTGTAGAAGTGCGGCTTGCCATCGCCGCGGAGTGGGAACTCCTCGCTCTGCAGACCGGCGACGCCCTCACAGGCCCAGAGGATCGCGGCTACGGTCTCTTTGTCTGAGGCGGCCTCCAGTGTGACCCAGGGTGTGTCGCTCACATCGATCCGGACGCCCGGTGCAAAGAGTTCCGGCGCACTTGGGTGGACTTGCCAACTGCTCACATTTCCGCCGAGACTCCAGACGCGGGCACCGCTGAGGGAACTGTTCGACGGCCGCTCCAGGATGCGAATCGAGTCGATCTCGAACTGGGCACCGTCGTACAGGTCCAGGCGAACCTGGCGAATCGTCTCCTCCGTGTGCCAGAAGGGAAACAGCACGATCTCCTGCCACCGGTTGTCGCCTGCGACGGAGAATCGCAGCTTCTTGGCTTCCGTCAGACCGCCGTACTTGCCCTCGAGCAAGCCGGACCAGAAGAGTTCGCCGATGCCCGCCTGCGTTGCTCGCACTCGGATGACCACGTACTGGTCCGGCCCAGCGTCCACGGCCATATTCCGGCAGTGAAAGAACGGGTCCGAGCCGACCGCCCGGGCAGAGAGGACGCCATTCGCCCTCGTCACATCGCTCAAGTGGGCATTTGGCTGCCACCGATTCAAGTCCTGCGGCGAGTCGAAATCCCACTCCTGGATTGCGACGGCCTGGGGGACGTCGCCACCGGCCAGGGACACCAAGGCAAAAGCGACGAACAGAGATGTAACGCAATTCATGAGTCGGTCTCCATTGTTTGCTCCAAGGCCGTGTGGTCAGAGAAACTCGGCAGATGCTCCAGCTTCTTGGCGGTTCCGGACGCACCTTCGAGCCGGAGCACGAGAGGCTGAAACACCCGACCAGAATCGGGATGGACGCCGTCGCTGCGGACGAAATGTATCTCCCCATACCGCCATGCCTTCACTCTCGAGTGTCGCTGCTGTCTTTCTCATGCCTACGGCATACTACGGAGCCGCCGGCCCGCAGTCAAGTGCCCCCTGCAGTGCGCGGAAATCGCATGCTGCCCTTTGCTGCACCGATGCAGAGCGATGCAGTGGTTTGTAGCGACGCCGCAAGGCGTTATCTTCCCAACGTGTGGAAGATATGCCCTTACGGGCACACTACGAGTGGCTCAGCCTTCACAGCATGCAGTTGTCCTGCGTCACAGCGGCCGGATCCAGATGTTTCGGAAGCGAACCGGGTTGTTATGGCCCGATAGGCTCAAGGGCTGTTTCGGCTCCATGGGCGTGTCGTACTTCGCGAGGATGCGATGGCCGGTCGGGCCGTAGATCTCCTGGTTGTGGTGGACGAGGACGCCATTGTGCAACATGGTGACACGCGCGGGGCTTTCGAGTTTGCCGTCTTTGAAGACCGGAGCGAAGAAGATGATGTCGTACGCCTGCCACTGGCCCGGCGGGAGGCACGCGTTCACCCTCGGCGGGGTCTGACCGTAGACCGATGCCGCCTGCCCATCGGGGTAGAGTTTTGTCGTGTACGTGTCGAAGATCTGGATCTCGAACAGGCCCATGAGCAGGACGCCGTTGTTGCCGTGGTCCCAATCGTCGCCCACCGGCGGATTCGGGGCCTGCCACTCCAGGTGAAGCTGGCAATCGCCAAACGATTCCTTGGTAGTCAGGCTGCCGGTGACGGCGACAATCTCGTCGTCCTCGACCTTCCAGTCGGACTGCTGCCACTTCGACAGATCCGTCCCATTGAACAGGATGACCGCATCCGAAGGCGGCCCGCTTGTCTGGCTTGGTTGTACCTTTCGCGGGGCAGGGCGGTCAGGGTCGTGGGTGTGGTAGCCACACCAGGGAAGTACGGGCGTGTCCTTGTACCCGACGATTCCAGAGCCATCCCTGGCTTTGACCAGTTCCGCGGCGAGCACGGTGGCGGTACAGGCCAGCAACAGACCCAGCACAATAGCGACACTGATCCACAGAGTGATGCGGCGTTTCACAGCAGCTCCTTTCACAGACTCCATCCGATCGAAGCGGGGTTTGGCCCGCGTCGATCCACTTCCATCAATCCGGCCGACACGTCAGCCCACTATACCCCATCCGGATAGCAGGGACAACCACCCGACGAAGGATTGCCTCGTGGCCACTGCTGTGGTAGAATCGAAATCGTTGGAATGGAATCGTGCCGTTGCGGGAACGGCGTCGTGAACAGAAGGGGTGTCTCTGAGGTTGGGATGGAGGCGACGGGTCAACACACCGGTGCGGGACGCCGGCGTACATACGCTGGACTCGTGCTCTCGATGATGACGGTCTCCATGACGCTCTTGTCCCCTGTTGTCTATGCAGATCAACCGTGGAAGGACGAGAAGGCGATAGAGGTCGAGCGCGTCGATGGCTCAGACTATATCAGTCTCGTGGTGGAAAACCGCCGGGCCTACGATGCAACGGTGTCTCTGAAGATCACCGTCCAGAATGCGACCGTGGAATGGATGACCTCGGAGACCGCTGTCTACACGGGTCACTCGCGGACTGAAGCCGCAAGGATCGTCTTCGGCGATCCCGGCAGGCCGTGGCGCTGGCGATGTCGGTTTCGCTGGGCCAAGGGGTCGGTCGATGCCCGGCACGATCCACAGGCCGTCTATCGACTTCCCTTTGAGAAGGGCCACGCGTTTCGTGTCTGTCAGGGGTACAATGGATGGTTCTCGCATCGCGGCCCAAACCAGTACGCGGTGGACTTTGCGATGCCGGAAGGGACACTCATTTGCGCCGCCCGGGAGGGAATCGTCGTGGACCTCAAAGAATCGTCGGCTGTTGGCGGACGCGAACCGAAGCATGCAAAGGCATCCAACTACGTTTCCATTGCTCATGCGGATGGGACGATCGGGGAATACCACCACCTCCAGCATGACGGCGTCTTGGTCGAAGTCGGCGACCGCGTCAAAGTGGGCCAGGTCATCGCCCGTTCCGGCAACACCGGTTACTCCAGCCTGCCGCACCTGCACTTCGGGGTCTACTCCACTGCCGAAGGCGAGCGGATGCAGTCCCATCCGATCACGTTCACCACGGCGCAGGGGGTGCTGACCGAGCTGTGCACAGGGAAAGTCTACACGGCCCAGTAGCGTTGTGCGATTGTGCATGGAACTGGGTGCGCGGGATTGCCGTGCAGGTCTGCGGATGCCGTCAGCGGGCTGCGTATCGGTCGTCCTCCTCGACCGGTGCGAAGGACAGGCCGCTCACGAGCCGGCGGCAGAACGCCACATACTCACGATCGAGCTGCTCGATGTCGCTCGCGACATAGTGGCGGAAGAGTTGCGTCCCGACAGTGCGATTCCAGGGAATCGTTCGCGGGACGTTGCGGTTCTCGGCGGTAGCTTGGGCGGAATCATCGAGCGGCCAATTCCCGACGAGCCCGTCGTAGAGCAGTCGGCGGTAGGTGCTCAGGCGTCTGCCGTAGTCCGACTCGCGAAGGAAGCGGGCCAACGCGTACGACTGGCTGTAGAACGCCATGACCGCCTCGGCTTGGTCGGTCGCGAGCACCTCGCCGGGGCTGGTCGCAATCAGGTCCTGGAGAGAGAGCTGCCTGGAATTGCAGAGAGTCTCCTTCAATGAGCCGAGTCGCTGGACGTTCGCGCTCGGGTCGAAGCGGAACAGGCCGTGCTCGCAGACACTCGTCTCGAAGAGCATGGCCACCCCCTCGTCCAGCCAGCTCGGCAAGCGGTACTTGAAATGACGCGTGTTGAACTGATGCCAGCCTTCGTGCCCGAGGGCAGCCAGTGTCCTCCTGGGACCGATGTCGTAGACGACGCACGCGCCGTTGAGGTAATAGGCGCCCGTCTGGATCTTGCAGAACAGCGATGCTTGCTCGCCTGCAAAGGAGCGTGTGAAATCCTCCCACTGCCGACGGTCTGCGAACAGATAGATGGTGAACCTGCGGGAGGTCTCGATGGGGTGGGCCAGTTGCTCATTGTAGCCACGATAGGCGGACTCGACGAAACCCGGGACCGTGCGCAGGATCAACGGCTGCTGGACGGTCGTGAAGATCTCGTAGTGGTCCGTGACGAGCTTCAGGCCGGGATCGCCGTGGTGGTTCCAGGGCTCGACCGACAGGAGCGCCGGCAGGTTCTCGCTCCGCAGGCGGTCCAGAGCCGTGGGGATGGTCTGCTGCGCACAGGTCTCATCCGGGACGACCGCGCGGTCTCTGTTCCCTGCGGTACAACCCGCCAGCGCGAATGCCATCACGATGGCCACGGGTACCCCAATCCGAGCCACGTACCCTCCTCCCGGTTCCGGCACTTCTCAATCACCCCAACAGGTCCGCTAACCTGGCGGACCCTGATCCATCCAAAGTATAGCAAACCGGAGGCTTTGACGGGATGGTTTCTGCGTGGCCGTTTCTCAGCGGTTCCTGGCGGGAGCGTTGAAGACTTCCGCCGTGAAGAGAAATACCTCGGTCTCGGGGTCTTTCCAGGCATCCGCCGGGAGACCTGCCTTCTGGAAGCAGCAGTACGAAAGGAACTCCTCTCGGGTCCAGCCGGTCTCTGTAGCGACCTGCGGGAGGAAGCAGCCGGAGGCATATCCTCGTTTGATGTAGACCCCGTGCACCCCGAGCTCAAGGCTCAGCGGGTCATCCGTCCGTTCCAGTGGCGACAGGACGGAAATCTCGATATCGAGATCGTCCAACTCCTCCGGCCTGATTCGCTTGCCGGAGAAACGAGGGTCTCTGGCCACCGAAGCTTCCGCCATTTCCGCCACTAATTCGATCAGGGGGCAATCCGAGATGAATTGACCGATGCAGCCCCTGAGGCGGTCGCGGGTCTTCAGGGTGACGAAACATCCACGGTGAGCATTCAGGGCCGGATCATCGGACGAAGGTCTCGGCCGAGGCGTTCCGCAAACGACTGCCTCGACGGTATGCCTGGCAATCCGCAGCAGCGTGTTCTTCTGCGTCTCATCCATGACAATCGCATCCAAAAGAGTGACCATTCCCAGGTTCTGAAAGACGCAGGTCCAGTTCCCCACGCTTCGGAACTCTGCAGCCCACTCAGTGCAGCCATTTTATCAAAAGGAACCCGCCGATCAAGAGAGCAACGAACGCCAGCGAGAACCAGTTGAAATACTTCTCGATGACGGGCCGGATAGCCTCGCCCTTCCAGCCCATCAAGCCGGCGACCATGAAGAACCTCGCGGATCGGCTCAATGCCGACGCTATGACAAAACCCGGGAAACTAATGCCCGCTACCCCCGCCGAGATCGTGCAGACCTTGTAGGGCAACGGCGTGAAGCCGCACGTGAAAACGACCCAGAAATCATACTCCGCATACCAGCCCTGGAATCTGGCGAAGTTCTCCGGTGTCAGGCCGATGGACCCAAGATGGGCAAAGACCCACGCACCAATCGCCCCCCAGAGAAAGGCGCCGATCGCATAGCCCAGAATCCCACCCAGGATCGACGCAATCGAGCAGGCCAACGCGAATCGCAGCCATTTTCGAGGCGAACCCAAGGCCAAAGGGGCCAGCAATACGTCGGGCGGGATCGGAAAGAAGCTCGACTCGGCGAAACTCAAGATGGACAGCGCCGTCACGCCGTGTGGTGTGTCTGCAAAATGAATCACCCAATCGTAGAGCCGCCGGTGCCAATGCCACCACGGGACGCGATTCGACAAGCCAGGTTCCTTGGCAACTTCGTCCATCCAAACCTCGTTCGTTTCAATAGGCTGTTGAAGATACGAGGCGGCCGGTATAATGTCAACACACGATTGCGTAGCGGTCGGAAGTTGAACGGGGAGCGAAGCACCCCTGCCATTTGGATGCAAACGATTCATGAGTGAAGTCCAACAATTCGAATGTTCGGGCAACGGACTTCTGGTTCGAGCCCCCGCCAAGATCAACCTGAGTCTGCTTGTCGCGGGCAAACGCCCGGACGGCTATCACGAGCTTGAGACGGTGATGGCCAAGATCGATTGGTTCGACGAGATCTCGGTCCAGCCGGGAGCCACGGGCATCGAATTCGCCTGCCAAGGCCCGTACTGGGCGCCGGACGACCGGACGAACCTCGTCTACCGAGCTGCCGAATTGATCGTGACTGACTGTCGCGGACAGGCCGACCTACGTCTGACACTGACCAAGAACATCCCGGCCGGCTCAGGGCTTGGCTCCGGCAGCAGCGATGCTGCCGCTACGCTGGTCGGTCTGAACAGGTATCTGGACCTCGGTCTGACCAAACCTCGACTGATGGATCTGGCCTCCCGGCTTGGCAGCGACGTCGCGTTCTTCCTGAATGGTCCACTCGCCTACTGCACAGGGCGAGGCGAGAAGATCGCCGAGCTGCCGGCAGGGTTCGATTTTGCCGCTGTGGTGATCCTGCCCAACGTGAACTCTTCAACAAAAGAGGTCTACGCTCATTATGACCATGATGCATCCCTCTATCGCCGACTCAATGCGAGGATTGCGGCCTGTCTTGCAGAAAACAGGGTTGATTTACTGGCCGGCATGTGCGCTAATATGCTCGAAGGCAGTTGCTTTCGCCTGTACGAGGAACTTGGAGACGTAAAGGAAGCTGTTCAAGCGCTTGGCGTTGGGCCCGTTGGCCTCAGCGGCAGTGGGTCCGCCATGTTTTGCCTGCCGACCGATACAGATTCGGACCAGCTCGATGCGCTGCGGGACCTCATCGCCGAGAGGACAGGCTGCAAGAGCGTCGTTGCGAGGAACAACCGATGGTGAGCTTTTCCGCGAGGCACAGACATGAGAATAACGGAGGTTCGAGTCAGGCTTGTCGTGAGCAGGCAGAGTCACCTCAAGGCATTCTGCTCCATGACGTTCGATCACGAGTTCGTCGTCCGCGACATCAAGGTCATCGAGGGAACGGGCGGTTACTTCGTCGCCATGCCCTCCCGAAGGATAAGCGACCACTGCCCGGCATGTGGCGGCAAGAATCATCTCAAAGCCAAGTACTGCAACAGTTGCGGAAAGCTTCTACTGGAGGACCGAGTCAGGCAGAACTCCACCGGCGGGACCAAGCTCCACGCAGATGTCGCTCATCCCATCAATGCGGAATGCCGCGAGCGAATACAGAAACGGGTGATTGCCGCCTACGGGCAGGAGTTGGAGAAATCCAGACAGCCGGGATATGAACCTCTCGAATTGGATGAACCTGACGACAGCACAACTGAAGTGACTGGCCAAAAGATAGGGGTTATCGGACGAGCACGGCCTCCCTCATAACCTCCCGCAAACCGGATCTCGCGAAGGGGCGCCGATCCGCGAGAGATTGGCATTGGGATCGATATCAGGCGATCAGATCCTCCAAGACCTTGTCGAGAGCCATGTCCAAGCGATCCGCTACGTCATACCTGCCCTCCGTGATCTGCCGGCGAACGCGAAGCACCTTCTGACGACGGACCTCAGGCAGAGAGGCAATCCTCTTCAACACCTGGCCTAAGGGGGTGTGATGGATGTTATCGAGGATCTGCTCCATGACCATGTCCCTATCCAGAGAAAGATCTATGTCGAGAGGATTCACCCACTGCTGGCTCTCTTCTGCAAAACCGCTGGAACCCTGTTCCCGCATGTGTGTCATCCTGCCAAAAACCTTGCTCAGCCGGCATGGCTCGATCAATCCGGGTAAAAACCCGTTCCCTACTACATGTTGTATACTTGACAATTCCCAGCCAAGCTCATGTTGCTACTGATATCGACATACTCATTTCGAAAACTTTAGAGAGTTCTGGTGTATCGAGAGGACTTTTTTGCACGCAACCACAGGCCGAAAAAGCCCCGAAAGGGCTGCTACGACCGCCCAAGATGACGCATCGATTACCCAGACATTGCCCAGCAAGGCTCCCAAGCGTCTGAACGATGGAAAATGGGGGACCTACTACATATAGTGATACGCGCGTGTCCGGCCGTGTTAATCCAGGGTGTTCCGGAAAAACCGCCTACTGGGAAATGGCTGGGCTACGAGGTCTAATAGTAGTATACGAAGTGCAGATTGACCTTCCACTGGTCCGGCATCCCTTTTCTCTTGGACAGCTCGATCTTGTCGCAAGTGAGATTCACCCAGGTGGACTGCATCGCGGAAAGGAACCTGGCTGCCTGGATGATGCCCACATCCTTGAGCTCGACCCGGGCATCCTGACGCTTCTTGCCGCTCATCACGATGATGTTCCCGGCATCGACAGTGTGATTGCTGGGCAGGATGCCACACAGGTTCGCCTCTCGGTCTATCGCCTTGGCATAGGCAAACTCACCGGCGACCCGGTTCGGGTCCGCCATGCTCGTCCGCTGCGGGTCAACCTCCAGGATCTCCATGATGGCCGTCTGGCCTTCCAGCAGAAAGTCGTAGTCGGCGTCGCGACTCTTCTCAGCGGCCGGCAAGTACACACACGAAACCAACAACGGCCACACGCCGATCAGCACGGGGATGAGGAGGTAGTATACTATCGGATTTCGGTGGATGTCGCGCATGATTACTTCGCCTGCATCTGTTTCTTCGGTTCCAGCGTCACGGAAAACTTGTCGTGATCGTCCTCTCGGTCGATCCGGTTGCCCCGTACCTGCAATCCCGCCTTCTCCATCGCAGGCATGAGCACATTGGCGGCATTGTGGTGCCCGGATGTCGTCCCGTCGATGGTGATGGTTGCCGTTGTGACCGTGATCGACTGAATCTCAAGACCTGTGTCTTTGGCACAGGTATTCAGCGCCTTGAGAACCAGGGTCAGTTTTGCGGAGACCGAATCCTGATCCGCGCCGATGCCTGTCTTCTCAGCTCTGAGGGTCCTCAGTGCCCTTCCCAGGTCCCCCACGGCGGTCCTCATCGTGTCCGGCAGCTTCGTCTTGCCCGGCATGACGGCCAGATAGTCCGGCTCGAACTTGGCCCGCAGCGCTTCACCCAGGCGATTCTGCTGCAGCAACCGGGAGTGGAAGAAGACACCTACGCTCAGCAGGAGAATCGTCAGCGAGATGCTCAGGAATCGGACGGCTCTCTGAAAGCGCATCTTCTTGCCCAGGAACGGCATGTGGTCGTTGCGGAGGTTCACCCGGTTGACCTTGTCCGTCAACCCCAGGGTTGCACCATACGCCAGTGCGAAGTCCACCGCGCCGGAACAATCGGCGATGTCCCCCGGCTCGGCACCCGCCAGGGCGGCCAGGTCGCACGGGGCCACATGGAATCCCGTCTTCTCGCCGACGGACTGCGATGAAAGGTCTCCACCGGTGTCGCACACGAGAAGCCGTTCCACGGGATGCGACGCAACCAGAGCTGCGGTCACCATCGCTTCCCTGGCGAGCAGTGAGACCCTGTCCTGAGAGGCGCCGACCAAGAACGTCCGATATATCAGAGGTTCTCGTTCGCCGGACAATGCCACCAGGTAGCCCCGACCATCGGAGATCACGGCGTACAGAGTACAGCCTTCCGCGTTCTCCTGCCCCTCAGCGTACTCGGCCAGGTAGCGGGCCAGGCAGCAGACGTCCGGGTCGACCGCAACCGGGTCGATGCGATGAACCTGTAGGGACTCGATAACCTCTGTGAGAGCGACCCGTGGAGCCGTGAACACGTCGAGATTCGCGCCCTCCTCATCGGTCGATGCGATCCGAAATGAGACCGCCATGTCTGCGATGTCCGTGGCCAGCAGCTCTTCCGTATCGAAACGCACGGTGGCCGCAACCTTCCTCGCGTCGCTGAATTCACTGTGCACCGTGTGCTGCATGACTGCAGCACAGTCCATGGCAACCGCTGCTTCGCTGAACCGGATCCTTCGCTCGTCACAGGCGCGGGCAACTCGATCGTATAGGACCTTCGGATCGGGTTGCTCTTCTTCGACTCGGACCGAGAAGCAGTCGAGCAGCTTACGCTCGCGGCCTTGACACGCAAGGCATACGACCGTCGCCCGGTCTTTTCTCAGGCAAATCCCCAACTGGTGTCCAGGTTGCACGATTCATGTTCTCCAAAAGCCGGCACTAACGCCATTGGTCTTTCGACAAAAGCCACGCGGGCATTCAGTAATTGCCAATCAGTCGCAAATCACGGCGATCGGCTGCATCTTGCTGCCCTCCTTGGTCACCGCGGCGACGGCTGTCGCTTGCGCCGCACCGCTGATCGCAGTCACCCGGACGGTAAAGACCGTGCTGGACGTAACCAGGAAGTCCCGGCATGCCTCAATGGAATCGGAGTACCCCAGGTTCGCCTGCCTGATCTCGTTGACGTCCGTTACCGGTTTGATCTTCCGCTGCCGGATGATGGCGTCCGCGATCTTGGGGGCGTTCGCGATGCTGCCGAACGTCAGCGCCGCCTCCAGGACGTGCCGCGGAGCCGTGTTGATATTAACGTGTCGCGTGGCCCAGAGTCCGAGGTACTTCATGGCGGACTCCCGACGGCTGTCGCTCTCGATACTCGGTCGGCTCAGCAGCACCGTGTCCAACATTGAGCTATGGAAGAGCTTGGAGAACTCGGTGTTCTGGTTTCGGATCTGCTCCTGGACCGAGACCGGCTTCTTCCTGACGGTTGAACGACTCGCTACGGTGCGGCTGGAGGTCGTTCGGGTCACACGAGTCCGCTGTGTAGTCGGCTGCGGCACTTCCACCATCTCCGTCTTGAACTCCAGCTTGAACGGCTTCGTCTCGCCAATGGTCGCCAAGTCCTTGTTCAAATCCGCGATTTCCTGACTTGCGTACCCCATCCACTCGCAGAAGTTCGTCCAGCCGGCGCCGGCCTTGTCGCGCAGCTTGTCATCCGCCAGCAAGGCCCAGGCCAGCGGGTATTTGGCGTTCTCGTCCTCGACAGCAATCGTAACCGTGGCCGATCCGATCTCGAACTTGATCGGCCTGGTTACCATCGGCCAGGGCGGTCCGTAGGGCCCGGGAATCTCCACGGCGGCAGTGCTTGTTGACAGCGGTGTGTTCGCATCCTCATCGTTGGCATCCTCAAGCCAGGTCCGGCCGTCCTCAGAGGCGCTGCGCTCTGTCGTTGCGACTTCGCTGTCGGAATCGGCGAGCTTCTTGCCGGCCACGTACTTAGCCATTTGTGCGAGCAGTTTCTGGTATTGTTCCTCAGTCAGGGCGAAGATGTCGGAAAAGTCCGGCTCGTTCGGCCGACTGATGAGTTCGAACTGGAGATCCCCCACCGACGCCAGGGCATATTTCATGCCGGAGGCGCAGGCGTGCCGGGCAATGCCGCAATCGATGATATACTGATCCCGATGCCGACGCGCAGCTACGCGAGCGCTGAGGGTATACCCCAGCGTCGACAGGATCACCAGAATCACCAGCGTGATCAGCAGGATCACGCCGGGATGATCCCGCCGGCTATCTGCGTCTCGTCTGCGTGGATGTTCGTTCATTGGTTGTCGATCCTCGGGTCGTTCGCGTTGGCGTTCTCTGGAGCGTGGTTTGAATCTCATCCTGCGCTGCCGGTTCTGCTTCGGCTGTTGGCTCGTTCACATCTGCTGAGTTGGAGTCCTCGGAGGCATCTATTGCGAACTTGACCTTTCGCATGGCATTGATGACGAGGGTCCGGCTGATCTTATCCTCGTCGGGAACCTCGCGGGTTCCGCGCACCGTCTCATAAGGTTCCGCAAAGGCAATCGTGACCTTCACGCCCGCCGGAGCGGCCGACAGCGGCCATGCATCCACAAGGTCGTCGCCCTTGTAGGCCTGAATCTGGAAGAAGGTCGCGCCGCGACAGACCGGCACAAAGGGATAGTTCTCTTCCCAATCCTTCCGCTGATCCTCCAGCAGCTTGTCTTCCCGGCCCATTCCTTCGCGGCTGCGGTAGAGGATCAGGCCGGGGTGGTGCCCTTCGTTGTCGTACGCAGCCCGCCAGGTGATCTCCTCCAGAACCTGTTCTTTGTTCTCCTTGTCGTGGTACATACGACGGAGAACCAGCTCGGCGCGGGCGAAGCCGTTGTCGAACCCGTTGCGAATCTGGACGACCACATCGTCCGCTCCAAGGGTCCGGTCCATATCGTTGGCGATAAGCTGGAGGACTTCCGAAGCCAGGGTAGGACTCTCGATCTTCGTCAGCACGGCGTTCGCAGCCTGATTCGCCCGGCTGTAGACGCTCAGAATCGCAGTGAGGATCATCGCCCCGATGATCACCACGGCGAGCATCTCGCCCAGCGAGAATCCCTTCTGCGAAGATCTACTCTTGCGTTTCACGCAGCGTTCTCCTGCACCCGACAGCACGTGGTCGGTCTACTTCTGCCTCTGCCTGAGAAGTTCTACGACTTCGCCGATGTCCATCTTCTCCAGGTCCTCGGGCGACAACCCCGTCAGCGGGTCTGTGCCGGGGCTGCCCGATCCGTCGTCCGTCTCGTTCAATCCGCTCTGCATCGTTCTCAAGGCCATCGCAAGCTCCTCGATCGACAGCACCTGCCTGGCCTTCTCTTCCGCGCTGGGATCACCCCGGTTCTTCGTGAACACGTCCAGGTTGTACTTGATGAATCGGCCATCCTCGGTGGTCACCAGTCCGTTCCCGACCCATTGCTCGAGTGTCTCGACACTCACGCCGGCGTAATCGGCTGCGTCCTCCGCAGCGGAAAGAACCTGCTCGGCTTCGAGCCGCTCCAGTTCTTCACCATCCATGAGCTGCTCGGCCTGTTGATCGGTCAGTTTCGCGATCCAGTGCGCCAATTCGACGTTCCGGGTCTCGCCTTTGGAATCCGTGTACTCGGCCGTGCAGACGGCGCGAAGCCACATCTGCCCGCTGACCGGCTCCGGGAAGGCCTCGATGACCGTCCGCCATGAGACATTGGCGTACTTCTCGCTGGCTCCGTACTCGACAGTCTCTTCCACGGAGTCCCGAATGAGGACCGCCTCGACGTTCTCGCGAGCCAGTTCGAATGCCTCCATACGCAGAGCGGAATCCCCTGCCGAACCCACACAACGATCGATCACGAGCAGTACGCTGGAACTGACGAGTCCCAGAATGGCCAAGGCCGTCAGGACTTCCAGCAGGGTGAACCCGCCGACACGTGTCGGCACGAGGCTGCGTGAGAATGGCTCGCGTTCCACGACACCCGCGCCTTTGTCATCCTGAGCGAAACGAAGGAGCTGGGCATCGGATGGGGACTCTGGACTGCGCACAGACCCTGTCTCTCGTTCGCGGGCCGGATGCTTCACTTCGTTCAGCATGACAAACCGGGACCCGGCCGCTTCCCGACAAGGCCTCGCGCTCGCTCGTCCACTCAGTGCCGTGTTGTTCTTCCCGTCGTTCATGCTCACTACAGATCCAAGGACCCAGATTCCTTGTCAGAATGGGACTTCTTCTTTTCCTTTCGGCGTCATCAGGGCCGGGTCCCCTTCGGTCAGTCGGATCACAGGAGTCAGCCGGTTGACGACCACCGCGTACGGTTGCTCGCTCTCGTCGAGGAACACGATCTTGCCGCCGTATGTCCAGCCTGCGCGTCCAATCCGGAATTTCGCCCGGCTATCGTTCGTGTAGTCGCCGTCGTCGAACTCGATGTACGCCAGCCGGCAATTGCTCCCGAAGTGACCCTGCGTGATGATCTCCTCTTCCAGGACTTCGGACAGGTCGGAGGTGGTGATCTCACGGAGCAGGTAGCTCTGTTCCGTAGGATCGAGAATCACCTCGTATCGGCGCCCGCTTTCAGCGGCCCCCGACGCGGCCATCTGCATCGTGGAAATGAAATCCTGCACCTGGGCCTTGAAGCTCTGACGGCGGAGCGTGCCGAACAGATTCGTCTGGGCCAGCACGACCAGCAGGCTCAGGATCGACAAGACGACGATGAGTTCGACCAGCGTGAACGCCGCGACGGGCGCACCACCGGCGAGCAGCCTTCGTCGCCGTGCGTTGCCTCGCTGCAAGGAGGCAGGTCGATCACGACGCATCGGTGCTGTACAGATCCGCGTCATAGCCTTCGCCGCCCTCCTGGCCGTCGGCCCCGAGGCTCTTGATCACAAAGGCCTTGCCGGATTCGGGGTTCAACTCGTAGAGGAAGTCCCGTCCCCAGGCGTCCTTCGGGAGATCGGTCGTGTCGAGATATCCGCCGGGCGGATACGTGGTGACGTCCGGGGGCTGCTGGATCAGGACGGTCAGTCCTTCGTCTTCGCCGGGCCATCTTCCGCAATCCATGTGGAACTCGTTGATGGCCGTGTGGAGAAGCTTCAGATTGGCCTTCGTCTGAATCACCTTGCCTTGGTCGATCTTGCCGACGAAATTCCTGACAACCACGGCGGCCAGCAGGCCGAGGATGATCAGCACGGCCATCAGCTCGACCATCGTGAAGCCGTGTGTGCTGTGTCTGTTCTTACTCTCCTTCATAGTCCTTCAACTCCCAAGAAAGCCTAAAGTTGCACTGCCGAGATTCGCAAGATGGGCAGAATCGTCGCATAGGCAATCAATCCGATGACTGCCGCCATGATGATGATGATAAGCGGTTCGACCGCTGCGCTCAATCGCTCGATGACGATATCCGTCGAAGACTCGAGGTTCTCACTGATGTTCTTGAGCATGATCTCCAGCTCGCCGCTCTTCTCCCCGACCGCGACCATGTGGGCGATAGCCGGATCGATCACGCCGCTCTCGCGGAGCGGTGTGGAGATATCCGCGCCGGCCAGGATGCGCTCTCGCGCCTGCTGAATCGCACGCTTCATGAGCGTGTTGCCCGTCGTCTCGGCGACCACGCGGAGCGACTCAGCCATCGCCAGACCCGACCCGATCAGCGTCGAGAGCGTCGAGGCGAACCTCGCCACGACGCGCTGGCGGATAAGCGGCCCGAACACAGGCAACGAGAGCAGGAACTTGTCCCGCAGGTAGGCGCCCCGTTCGTTTCGGAAGAATCGCTTGAATGCCGCGAAGACAACGGCAATCGCCGCGATCAGCACCAGCACGCGCCAACTCGTCAGAATATGGCTGAAGCTCATCATCTGCTGCGTGACCCACGGCAGTTCCTGGCCCGCCTGGAGAATCTGTTTGCCGATGGGCGGGATGACCTTCGTCGTGAGGATCACAATCGCCGCGAGACAGAAGAACACCAGGACGATGGGGTAGATCATCGCCGTGAGCACCTTGGATTCCACCCGCTGGCGTTTTTCCATGAAGCCTGCAATGGTCTTGAGGCTCTCGCCCAGGGTGCCGGTGACCTCGCCGACGCGCACCATGGCCACGAAGATCACATCGAAGTAATCCTCGTAATCTTTCAGGGCGTCGGTGAACGACTCGCCGGTCACCACCCGATCGCGGATCTCCGTCAGAGCGGTCTTGAACCGTTGATCGGGGGTCTGAAGCGTCAGGACCGACAAGGCCTCGGTCAGCTTGATCCCGGAGTTCAACAGGGTGGAGAGCTGCTTGGTGAAGTCGATGAGCTGTGACTTGCTCGTCCGATGAAACGCCGAGAACAGGGCACGCTTGCTCTCCACGGCGCTGGTCACTTCGTTGATGGAAGACGGATGCACGCTTCGCATCCGCAACTGTTTGCGAGCGGCGAACGGGCTCTCGGCGTTGATCGTGCCCTTGACCTTCCGTCCGTTGGCCGCAATTGCTATGTACTCATACCTCGGCATAGAGCCATCCGCAGTTCCGAGTCACGTCAGAACAGAACTCATTTCATTGCATATCCGCCTGTGTCACGCGGAGCACCTCCGCGACAGTGGTGATCCCGGCGAGCACCTTCCGGGCGCCGTCCATACGGAGCGTCTGCATCCCCGCATCCAGGGCGATCTTCTTGATCGTGCCGGCGGTCTCGCGACGGTAGATCAAGTCCTGGATCTTATCACTGATGAGCATGACTTCATAGATGCCGGTTCGCCCGCGGTAGCCTGTCTTGAAGCACCGCTCACAGCCTTCCCCGACGTAGAAATGGGCGTCCTTGGTGTCCTCGGGCGATCCCAGACCAAGCTGGTCGAGTTCCTGGGCGGTCGGGTACGAAGGCTTTCGGCAATCCGGGCAGATTCTTCGCACGAGCCGCTGGGCAACGATGGCAATCAGCGATGAGCTGACCAGATAAGGCTCGACGCCCAGATCCAGCAACCGGCTGATCGCGCCGGCCGCGTCGTTCGTGTGCAGGGTGCTGAACACCAAGTGCCCGGTCAGCGACGACTGAATCGCCATGCGGGCGGTCTCCACGTCGCGGACCTCGCCGACCATGATGACGTCCGGGTCCTGACGCAACACGTGACGCAGGGACGTGGCAAAGGTCATCCCCTTCTTGCTGGCCACCTGGATCTGGCTGATCCCCTCAAGCTGGTATTCGATCGGGTCTTCGATCGTGATGACGTTCTTCTCCGCCGAGTTGATCCGGTTCAGGTAGGCATAGAGACTGGTGCTTTTGCCGCTGCCGGTGGGCCCGGTGACGAAGATGACGCCGTGGGCCCGGTTCAGCAGGGAGTCGAGCTTCTTGAGATCGTCGGGCCAGAGCCCCAGCTCGTCCAGGCCGTAGACGCCCGCGCTCTTGTCGAGGATACGCAGCACGCAGCGCTCGCCGAAGCTGGTCGGCACGGTGCTCACACGCAGATCGACCTCGCGCTGGCCCAGGCGGACGCTGGAACGTCCGTCCTGAGGCATTCTTCGCTCGGCGATGTCCATGCCCGCCATGACCTTGATACGCGAGATAATCAGAGGCAGGACATTGCGATTGAGGCTCAGGACGTCGTACAGAATGCCGTCGACCCGGTAACGGATCTGGATCTTCGCTTCGTAGGGATGCACGTGGACGTCGCGGGCCCTCATTTGCAGGGCCCGGAACAGGATATCGTTCACCAGACGAATCACCGGCGGACGGTTCACCACGTCGAGCAGGTCGTCCGAGGCCGAGACCTCGTCGACCAACTGCTCGAAGTTCTGCGAGTCCAGCTCTTCGGCCACCTCTTCGATCACCGTGCTGCGCTGCTGATAGGCCGTGTCGATGACCGCCGTGATGGCGGCCCGCGTGGACAACGCGGGCCTGACCGGCAAGTGCGTCAGTTTCGAGACGTTGTCCAGCGCGTTCGTGTCGAGCGGCCTGGAAAGGACCACCGTCAGCTCGCCGTTGTCCTGCTCGGAGCGGACGCCGATCAGGTGGTGGTGTTGCGCGTACGTGGCAGGGACGTTTTGAATGAACTCAGGCGGCACCTGCTGGTCCGATATCTCCGCAAGGTAATCCCAGCGGAACGCCTCCGCGAACAGCCTGAGGATCGTGTCTTCCGTGTAGTATGGACACGTGAGCAGGATCTCATCGAGCCGGCCGTGGCCCTTGTTCTCGTCGAGGTAACGGATCAATTGCTCGGCGTCGAGCAGCCCCGTTCTTTTGGCCGTTTGTACCAGCAAATCCTTCATACGCTCATCAAATCCATCAAGCGAAGCATTCCGTTCACCACTACTGTACGTCGAGCACCTTCGGCGGATCGACGGGAGCCGGTTTCACGCCCGGCCAATCATGGTACTCCTGGAACACCGTCTCCTGTTTCTCAAAGGCCATTCGGTTTCTATCGGATATTTCCGTCAACGCCTTCATACCGTGCGCGACCCCCTCCTCAGGACGAATGATCTCGGCCTTGACGAACACGTATAACCTATTCTGCCTGTCCGAGTTATCGATGTTCCGGAACAAGCCGCCGATCAGCGGAAGGTCTCCCAGGATGGGCACTTTGTTCCCGGCTTTGCTCTGGTCCAGTTTTATCATGCCACCGAGGATGATCGTACTGCCGTCGGGTATTGTCACTGCCGTCTCGATCTCGTTCGAATTTGTGTTCGGCGGTGCGCTGGCATCCACCTTGGCTGTTGTTTCATCCACATCCGACCGTGTTAGTCCAATGTCCAGGCGCAGCAAGTCCCCCTCGCTGATGTGCGGTGTGATGTTCAGCTCAATCCCAGTATCATAAGGCGTGTAGCTGACAGAGGTTTCCACCAGGTTGCTGCTCTCCGAGGTCAAAGATTGGCCGGTCGTTTTGACGTAAGTGGTCTCTGCTGTCTTGACGATGCCGGGCTCGTTGTCGTTGACGAGGATCTTCGGTCTGGCCAGAACGCGACCATAGCTCTTCTTCTGAACCGCCGTCAACAAGGCATTGATATGACTGTCCCCGTAGTAGCCTTTCACATTGCCGGCGGCGGGGTCGGACTGCAGTTCGGCGAAATAGCCACTTGCGGCGTCTACCGTGGACAGGGGATTGATTAAGCCGGAGGTGCTCGCCAGCCCCGCAGCGCCTTGAACCACATTCAGATCGTAGACAAACTGGTCGGTCTTGCGGACCTCCACGAGGGTTACGTCGATCAGCACCTGAGGCCGGCGCTTGTCCAACTGCTTCACCAAGCTCTGAATCCACTCCTGGTTCTTCTTGCTCGCATAGACGATCAGCGAATATGTATTGGGGTCGGGCACGATCGCGATTTCTTCCTGTCGTTTGGTGACCACCTTCTCGATCTTGCCGTCCTTGTCCTGGGTCTGTTGCTCCGATTCCTCGAGCAGCTTCTGGAGGATCTCCGCCAGATGAGCCGGCGACGAGTTCTCCAGTGGATAGACCTTGTAGGGAATCTCTTCCAGGTTCATCTCGCTATCGACGTACTCGATGATGGCCGAGATTTTCGCGTGCTGTTCCGGGGTGCCGTTCACCAGGAGCGAGTTGTTCGATTCGATCACGACCACCTGCGGCTCGCCGACGAGTCCCTCCTCGGTCAGCTCCGTTCCGGCCATTGCCACGGTCTCGGTCGTTGCGGCCTGTTGCGCCGCCCTGGCCTGCGCCGTGGTCGGGCCCGTGATCCGCGAGGGGCTCTGCGACGACCGCAACGAAGCGGAGGTCTCAGGCACCTTGTGAATGATGCCGAGCTCCTGGAGCTTGCGGGCCACTTCCTCTGCGTCCACGTGCTTGATGGGATAGAGCTGCAACGCGCGAAGATCCTGCTGGACCACATCCAAGGCGTCAATCAGGTCCTCGACCGTGCTCAACTGTTCCTCCTCGCCGATCATCAGGATGCGGTTGGTCCGCTCGTCGGCATCGAGGTACACGCCCGGCTTGGCCTGCTGAGTATCCTGAGCTCGGGCCGCCGCCGCAGTGGCACGCCGGACCGCCTCCGCATTGCGTATCGTAGCCAGTCGCGCGCGGTAGGCCGTGTCGGATTCCCCCGGCTGCTTGGTCGGGCTGGTATCCACCGCGGATTCCTGTGTCCCGATGGTCACCGAGACGTTTTCAAGCTGTTCGGCCAACGCCTTCACCTTGTCCGCAAGCGTCTTGGCCATCGTATAGCGGAGCTGACGGTAGCGGAACTTCCTCGGTGTGCCCGGCTGGTCCACGATGTCGAGTATCTGCTCGATCCTCGCCAACCGGTGGGCATACGCCGTCACGATCAGTTTCTTGCTCTCCGAGACCGGCGTGATGCTGATCGCCAGGTCCATTCCCTTGAGGAGATTCTCGGCGCTGGAACTGTCGATATACCGGAGGTCGAAGACTCGCTGGACCACCGCGTCACCCGCCTGAACCCCGACCCCAGCGGACGTCACCAGCTCGGGATCCAGTTTCATGGCATCGGCCTTCGGCATCACCCGCACGATATTGCCTTTGTGACGGGTCATGACCAGATCTTTGTCCTGTAACGCCGCCTCGAGCAACAGGTACAGATCCTTCTTCTTCATTTGCCCCTTGAGCTGTCCGTTCAGTTTGAGCGTAACCTCGCCGCTCACTTTTGCCGGATCGTATAGATAGCTCAGATTGAGATGTTTCCCCGCCAAATCCAATAGGTCGATCACGGGCAGTCTGTCGGGAAGGGTCAGATGGAGCATCTCCTCCCCATGGGCAGACTCGCCTGGTTCATCGGCAGATTCCTCGGCCGAGGCCGGAGGCTCGATCCGGGAAACAGTTCTTGCGGAATCCAGGTCCATCATCGATTTCGGCTCGATCTTCGGCTCCGTGATTCGCTCCGGCTGCGAGGATGTCGCCTGATCCGTCGGGATAGGACTTTCCTCGGCGGCGGGTTCCACAGCGTTCGGCTCAGTCCCAGGGACGGTCTCCGATGATTCGGGGAAGGCCTCAGACGGTGCATTCTGATCGGGCGTCGCGCCGACCTGCTTCAGGCCATCAGGGATAAGCGGTTTGGCCTCGTTGGGATCTGTTCGTGGCGGGGTCGTCTCTTTGCCCGCGTTCGGATCCTGAGAGGTGGACGTCGCGAGCACGGTCTGGTCAGTTTGCCTGTTCGTCCGGCGTAAGGCCTCGATGGCGTCCGCCTGGCGACGCATGGCCTCCAGCTTCTGTTGGATCTCCGGGGACATCGTGTGTTTCCTCGGCGCACGAACTCCAGTCGCCGCCGGGTCTTCGGTCTCTCCGCCCACAGACGATTCCAACATCGCCGTCGACAGGATGGTCCCCGTGTTTGTCTCCTCGGTCGTATGGGCGATGGTCCTGCGTTGCGTGAGAACCTCCGGACCGATCTCGAGCGCGACGCGGATATCCTGCAGTTGGATCGCCGGCGCAATGACCACGACGTTTCCCTTGTGGATATCAATGATGGCCCTCATCTTGTTCTTGTCCTGGGGCGGATTGGCGAACGATCCGATGCAGATTCCGCCAACGGCCTTGGCGATCCGGTCGTTGGGCGTCATCGCCGGCCAGGCGGGCCCGAGCTGTCGCACGTCGAACTCGGTCCTCGTGTCCACGAGTTCCAGGACGGCCAACGCCTTTCGCATCTCGGCTTCATCGCCCGTGAGGAGCAGGCTGTTGGTGCCAGGGAGTCTGGACACCGTGATGTCGATCTGGAGTCGGGTCAGGAAGTCTTTGCCTCGTTCGGGCGTGATGTTGCTCACGGTCACCGGCACGATCTTGTGATGCGAGGTGCCCGGGTCATTGCCTTCCAGGGCAAGCAAAGGTCCGCCGGACAGCAGCAGAACCCCCAGCACGACTGCGACACACAATGGGTGTTGTTTCTTTGGGAGGGCATGTCTTTCCATCGTTTCGTACCTCGTATCCAAGTGAACCCTACTCCACTACCTCGACGACTGCCGCAACACAATACTTCAAAAGGATGGGATTGCCGCAGTCCCGGCACGTAAGGAACGGATACTCCGCCCCCGGAACAGACGAACCAGGCATACGGCACCATCTGATTAGTCTGACAGAATTGCCGAGAAAAAGTTCCCGCTGCGCCCAGAAAAAAGGCACCTGGCAGCATTGGCAGTCCCGTTGCGTACGCGGATCGTGAGTCTCGCAGGGCCGTCGGGTTCTGGGACGGTTATGATCGTCGGGAACCATCTCGTCTTATAATCGAATGGATAGACGAGATCGGACCCCGCACGGAAGGTCCAGATACAGGATGCCGATAGAGAAACCGGCTACCTCCTCGGGGGACGAGCGGTATTCAGCTTCCTCATGAGTTCTCGCTTCTGCTCGTCTCGCCCTTGTTCTTTCTCATCGGGCGCCTCGTCGGGCAGGTTCTCGAGATTCACAGTCTCCTCCGGGCTGACGCGCGAGGACTTGAACTCGGAGATCAGTCTGTTGACGGCCGCCGCTCGATTCGCATCGGTATCCGGACCGTCATCGGGGGCGCCATGCATTCTCCTGAGCTTGTCCGCGAGCTCGTCCAGCCGCTGTTGCTCCTCCGGTGTCAGTCTCTGAGCACCGCCCGTCATCGGAGGAACCGGTCGACCAGCAGGGCGCAACCGGCTGGCCGGCGTGTCCACCATCTTCACCTCGATGGGTTGAGACCTCGTTGCAGGAGTACTCGCCGGGACGTCGCCATCCGCTTCCAGAAGGCTGACCCGGTCCGGCACGGCCTGGATGGGCAGCTCGCTTTCGCGACGCCCGTCCCAATAGATAATGGAGTCCTCTCGGATCCCCTTGACAACGAGGTGACCGACTTCCTCGCCACAGCCGACCCACAGGCACGTGTTGTCCACGAAGCGGATGTACGCGAAGGAAGAACTGGGATTCGAAGGCGAACAGGCCGTCCCCAGGAGGGCAAAGTCCTGCTGGGTGGACGAAGGCGGTCTGGGCGGAGTGTTGGGAGGCTGCGCGACTCTCGTTGCGTCTCCCGCCGGGGCCACAGGCTTCGGGTCGATAATGTCTTTGAACAGTTCCGCCTGTTTCACGAGCGGGGGAGTTGTGTCCGGATTGCGGTCTTTGCCTGCGTGCAACTCCTGGGAACGCTCGACGGCACCGGGTGACCCAAGGACCTTGCTTATCTTCTCGTCGCCGCGGTCATCCAGACGAACCAACGAAACCGGCCCGAGGAGCGAGGCCAGAACCACTCCTGCAAACAGCACCGCTGCCACCCCGGTCATGCGCAATGTCTTAATCATAAGGACACTCCTTGCTTATTTATTGACATTGCTGGTGGCGGCAGGTTCCCTCCAATGCACGATTTTTTGCAGATATTCCTCTTCGTGTCCGGCGTATCCGGTGCTTCTGTCCGGCGTGTGGCAGTCCAGGCAATCCCGTCGCGGGCCCCTGGTGATCTTCGCACCGTTGCTCTGCACGTGCTCCGACCCCGGTCCATGACAGGCCTCACATCCCACATCCTTCAGGTGTCGCGTCGTTTCCTCCGTAACGTAGCCACCCTCGTACTCCATGCCAACCACATGACAAATCACACACTCGGGATCGCCATCCGATCCCACCTTCTTGAGCACGCTCAAGGCATCCGCGTGGGCCTTCGCGCTCCATTCATCGTGCTCGTATTCGTGGCACCGCCTGCAGCCCTCGGACCCTGTGAATGCCAGGCCCTTGGGTAACGGGATGCGAGGGTAACTCTCCAGCAGCCCCGCGCCGCTCACTATCTGTTGATACTGTCTGTAAAGGCGGACAAGGATCGGGTCATCCGGGAGGTCGGCTGTTACCGGGACCGCTTCGAACCGCAGGCTTGGCTCTCCCCCACCCGCTGGAGCCGCCACTTGCAGACGGCATACATGGCGTCCGAACCGGCCTACCGTAACAACGAGAGGCCTTGCGCCCGAATCACTCTGGAGATGCGGCTCATCCCCATCAGATGGACAGACGATACAATCGACTTCCCGGGCTGCTGCTATGATTTCTTCGAGCGAATCCTGGTCGCTATGGCGAAGGATGAGGATGTCGATGGTCGAAGCACTGTCTGAACGGCCGAGGAGTTCGGCGACCCGCTCCGGCGGCGCTTGCCGAGGATCGAACAGGGCGACTCTGACGGCAATCCCCTTGTCGGGAAACTCTTTTTGGAAAACCCCGGACGTACTGTCGCCATCCCTGAGGAGATCGAATGCTCCCTGCGGACTGGGCAATAGTCCGAGTCGTTCGGCGATTACCTGGTCCCGATCGGTCAGACAAACCAGGTCGTAGTGCAGGAACCCCAGTGCCTCGAACACGATGCGGAACTTGATGAGGTCCTGTTCGCCGTCGTTGGCGACCAGCGCCCCGGTGTCAATTGCCAGACGGCGAGATGCCGGCACGCTGTCAAGAATCGCAGGTCGTTTTTCCAAGCCGCCAAGCTGACCGCCCGAGCAGCCGCAGGGGCGCAACGAACCCAATTCGTTTCCCGTCAGGAATATGGTCAAGTTCCCATCGCTTCGTGGCGGCACAACCGGCCGGACCGGCTCAGACGGGCACGACAGACAGCCAAACAACACGCAAAGGCTTGCCGCAAAGAAAGCCACGCTCTGTCCGTATCTGGACGAGCTATGCTGGCTACCGGGTATTCCTGGAATGTCCGACAACACCGTGAACTACTCCGCCGCATAGAAGCCCCGGAATGGGATGGACAGGGTCTCCCCATCCTGGATCTTCACTTCGAGCATGTCTGCCACCAAGGCATTCTTCTTGCCCTGTCGAGTGCCTGCGGTTGGATTCTGGGTGTCGCTGGATGAAGCCGCAGTCCCATCGTCGCTGTCTGGCGCAGGAGGAGTGATCTCGATTCTCAACTGATAGCGGCCTTCCACTTTCTTCTTCTCCAGAAGCTTGATATACCCCTTCTGGGATGAGACCGACTCGACGTCGAATTCGTCGCGATAGTTGCTGAGGATCCAGACATCCCGCTGGATGGGCTGTCCGGCGTGTACATTGAACACCATCAGGTGGGCCGGATTGACCGTGAACTCGGGCAGGACGTCGTACAGCAGACGGACGTTGCTGCACTCCGGATGGGTCAGATCGATGCTGACCACCCCCCTGACGTTGCGCTGGAGCTTGTCCATGTCTGCCTGGGGCTTGAGCACGAACTCGGTCGCCTTGACATTGGGGTCAAATCCGGCTGAGATCGTATTGGCCGTGGACTTGAAGTTGACGATGGAGAACGGTTTGCCGTCGAGACTGCGGATCGTGATCGCGCCACAGCCGGCGTTCTCCTGCCTCAGGAACAGGCGCAGCCTTGCGGGATCCGTTTCAATCCGCTGCACGATCGACGCCTTGATCGTGAGCGACACGAACTTCTGCTCAGGGTCGTTCGTTTGCAGACGAAGCTCTCGTTTGACGCCTGACAGCGGGGTCGGTCCGGTCATATAGTCGAACTCCAGAATCCCTCGCTCTCCGGGCCCAAATTCCTGTCCCTTCTCCACACCCCGGACGATAACTCCACAGCAGCTACGGACTTGCAGGATTCTCAATGTGGCCTGACCGCTGTTGACGAACGCGAATTTCCCGGAGACCTTGCTGTTCATCCCGATCTCACCGAGATCGACGACGGATTTCTCCACGGTGATCTTCGCTGTCGGGGTCCCTGCATCGGGTTGTGCCTGAGCTACCTCTGTCGTGGGCTGCACGACCGGAGTCTTCTCGATCAGACTCTTCTCCTTCGATAGCGTACCTTGACAGCCCGTCAGGGTCGCTGCCATCGCACTGAGCAGCAGGAGCTGCAAACTCGATCGCAGACTGCTCAGTATCTGTCGAGCAGGAATCCCCTGAATCGCGTACTCGCCGGTCATCTATGTACTCCCAAACCTGAACTTGATCAGAATCCGTTTTTGGCGGGACTCGGTGTATTGTACCTTAGGGTATTCCGGCAAGCAAGAGGTCCCTCGGGCACCCCACGCCGCGAGCTACTCCGCTGCGTAGAACCCTCGGAACGGGATGGTCAGCGTCTCCGCGTCCTTGACCTTTATTTGGAACACATCCGTCACCAACGCACTTTTTGCATTCTCTTGCATGGCGGATGCCGGACCTTGACCGTCGCCGGAAGGAGTCACGTCATCATCCCCTTGGGGCGGAACCACGATCTCGATCCTCAGCCTGTAGTGGTCTTCGACCTTCTTCTTGTCGACGAGCTTCACGTACCCCTTTTCAGACGAGACCGATTCGACATCGAACTCATCGCGATAGTTGCTGTGGATGGAGATATCTCGCTGGACGGGCTGCCCGGGGCGAATGCTCAGAATCATCAGATGGACCGGACTGACCGTGTATTCGGGGAGGACGTCGTACAGCAGGCGGACATTGCCGCACTCCGGATGAGTCAGATCGATACTGACCACGCCCCTGACGTTATGCCGGAGCTTCTCTATGTCCGCCTGGGGCTTGACGACGAACTCGGTAGCCTTGCTGTTGGGGTCGAATTGGGCACAGAGCGTGTTGGCTGTAGACTTGAAGTCGGCGATGGAAAACGGTTTGCCGTCCGTACTGCGAATCGTGATGGCGCTACAGGCGGCGTTCTCCTGTCTCAGGAAGAGCCTGAGTCTGGTGGGATCCGTCTCGACCCGGCGTACAATCTTCGCTCTGAACTCGAACGACGCGTACTTCTGATTCGGGTCGTTCGTCTCCACGCGAATCGCCTTGCTGATCACGGGTTGGGGAGTGGAAACGCTGACCCAGGCGAACTCGAGTGCGCCGCGCTCGCCCGGCGCGTACTCCTGGCCGTCTTTCACCCCGCTATTCGTAACTCCGCAGCAGGTAAGCACTTTCACGATTTTCAGCGTGCCCTGTCCGGTGTTGACGAAGGTGAATTTCCCGGACACCTT
>JAXDBU010000089.1:0-27832 GCA_034678485.1 Sedimentisphaerales bacterium
TTCCGTCGAATTCATCGACTCGCCAGTAGTAGGTCTTGCCGGCTTCGAGTCCCTCGGGGATGAAGGTTGGATCGACCATCTGGGCGGTCTCGACGACCGCGTTGTCGACCTCATCGTAGCTGGCGCCCATGTAGAGAGAGCGGAACAGGGCGCCCAGGCCGCCTTCCCAGCTCAGGGTCTGGTCGAGCCGGACGAACATGGCTCCATCGGCCGGACTGGGGCCCCAGGCCGTAAACGGCTGCACAATGAAGCTGTAGACCATGCCTTCCCAGACACTGTCCCCAGCGACCTCGTCGACTCGCCAGTAGTAGGTCGTGCCTCGGACAAGGTCCGCCACGTCCATGCTGGTCGCGGTCGTAGAAGTCGGCTGCACCTGGCCGGCGTTCAGCGCAGCCAAGTCCGTAGTGAAATACACGTTGTGTGATGTCGCGGAATCGCCGGCCCTCCACTTGAGGGTTACGGCGGTGTCCGGTACGACCTGGCCATTCGTGGGGATCAACTGAATGGCGTATTCATAGGGCTCCTGGTACTCTGCCAGTCGGATGAGATCCCCTGCGTCCGGGAGACCTGATACGTCGAAGGTCCGCACGAAGCCGCGGAAGGTGTCATGCGGCAGATAGTGCTTCACCCAGGCGGTGGCGTTGCCGGAGTCGTCCGTTGCCAGCACGATGTCCACGCTGGCGGCTGCAGCCGATCGGACAGAACCCCACGTCTGTGTGAGTCCCCACGCTGTCCCGGCTTCCGTGATGGTCACGGTGTTACCGCTGTCCCACAGACCATTGGCTGCGTAGAATCCCAGGATCGCGGCCGAGCCGGCGTCGGCGTAGCCGCTGTAACTGAGGTCGGAATGCGTGATGTTGTAGAACGGAATGTCGGCCGGCCATACGATCTTGCCGCCCGCGTTCAGGTACTTGCGGAGCGTGCAGTTCTCATCGACCGTCTCGCAAACGGTATCCGGACCGTTGTCACGGCAGAACACCACGACGCTCAGTTCCCCATCAGCGATGCGAGCGTCCATCCAGGTCTTGAGCTGATCGGCATTGAGCACTTCATAGCCGGCAGCGCTCATTGCATCCCGCAGTACGACCGAATTGTCATCGGTGACCCAGTTCGTCCAATGTGCGCCATCCCAATAGGCGGCGCGTTTCCATTCCCCGGCATGCACGGTGGCCAGACCACACACCGATGCGACAACCGCCAGGAAAACCAGTCTCTTACACATTGTGATCCTCCTTACTTTAGGTTCCGAAATGCGAATACATGGAATGGCTGACCTCGTCCGTAGAAGAGCTCTCTCATCGGTTGAGATGATTGCTCTGCGTTGTCCTGTCGCGCCGGTAGCGGTACTCTCGCACCTATGCAGCACGGTACGCGCACAGACGTTTAACCTCCACGTCGATGTCGCGGTTTTCTCCAGACGCCCACTCTGGGTGTTCACTACCCTCGCACACCCGGAGTCATCGCACCCCTGATCCACGGTTCAACGGCGCGCACAAAATACTCCACCCCTCCGGGCTGGGGTTCAACAACCGGTGTCCATCTGTGGACAGTAGGAGTATACACAGGCCAATCCAAATAGCATCTTACAGCCCCGCAATCCCTCTGTCAAGTAAAGATTTCCTTCTGAAGGGATTTCTCGAACGTGCGTCCAAAGTGACACAATCTGATGCGGATGGGTGAGAGATCTTCCAGACGTTGGGGGGCTTCGACGGGGCCCCTGACTTCCTCGAATGCCCCGGCTCCGAGCGTGAAACGCTCGGCAGCACCCGAAACCCATACGACGTCAGGGGGATTTCGGTGATCAAGCCCTGGAGGTGACGTTCGGGAGGAACAAGAGCATGACGAACAGCGCGAGAAGTATCTCATTCATAGTTTGGCACCACCCCAAAAGACCATGGTGATATTCTACCGTGGCGCTCGTCGACAATCAAGAGCTGGGCCGGCGTCGGCCTGCCGAGAAGAGGGAGAAATCGCGTGTTTTCAGCCCTTGGAGGATGTGAACGACGGGTTTCTGGGACGCAATGCGAAAGATTTTTTTCAAATTCTGTGAGTCCGCCAGCACCTTTGTTGAAACGCAAGCAGTGGAACGGTATGCCTCGAGCGTCTTGCATGTGATCGGGCGGCGCCTTGTCCTGGTTCCTTATCGGATGAGTCTTGCCCTTGGCCCATCGGGTGGGTACATTCGCGGTATCGCGGCGTGTATGCTCCCGATTCACTGTCGGAAGGTTAATAATGAAGATGAGCAGCAAGTGGATTCGAATCGCAGCATGGGGAATCGTCCTGCACGGTCTTCCAGTGTTTCTGCAGGGGGACTTGGTCTACGGCGGACCTGGACAGCCGTCCCAGGAGGCTCCCACCGGCGCGAAGGTGTGGACACGGATCGAGTTGGCCGACCGATGGTCGTTCATCGGGAAGGTCACAGAAGATGCGGATTTGAGCGGTCTGGCGTGCGTCTCACAGCGATTTGGACTCCTCGGAGCGGACGAATCCCGTGAGGTGCAGGTGGTTGAACTGTCCCGCCAGGCCAGGACGCTCCGGATCGTGCAGACGATTCCCCTCGCTCGCACAGGGGATGAAATCGACACGGAGGCCATTGCGGCCGAGGGGAATCGCTACTACATCATCGGCTCGCACGGGATCTCGAAGAAGAAAGGCCTGCCGCAGGGCAATCGGTACAGCATCTTTCGCCTGACCGTGGACCCTGGCACGGGCACGCCGATCCGACCGATTTCACTGGACCGGGCAAGTCTTGCCGACCTGTTACGTGCGGACTCGGTCCTTGGGATGCACTTCGGCAAGCCGCTTCAGCACAGAGGCGTGAACATCGAAGGACTGGCCGTGCGAGACGGGCGGCTTTTCGTTGGACTGCGAGGCCCCAACCTGGAGGGCAACGCGTTCATTCTGGAAGTCCGGGCGGACGATGTGTTCACCGACGGTCCGCTACCGGCCTGTGTGCTCCACAGGCTGCAACTGGGCGCCGGGTACGGCATCCGTGAGATCGTCGCGGGTCGTTCGAGCTTCCTGATCATCGCAGGCAACTCGGCCTCTGAACCTTCGGAGAAGTACACGCAATCCGAGGATTACGACGAGAATCGGGAGTTCATCCTTTGCTCGTGGGACGGCAAGAGTCCCGAAGTACATAAGATCGGTCCCATTCCGGACGTTCGCGGCAAAGCGGAGGCCATGACGATTCTGGAGGAGACCGAGGACCACGTCTTAGTGCTCATGCTCTTCGACGGTCCCCGGCAGGGTCGGCCCACCGAGTATCGGATTCATTAGCCGGTTCGTATCCATTTGTGAAGGTGAACGCGTGGGTATCAGGAGGTTGCTGTCGGCTTTCGGCCTGACGATGGTCTGCGTGTTGGGCAGGGGGGCCGGAGCGGGGCAAGCGACGCTGCCCGACCTGCTGCGGATCGAGAATCAGTCCTTGATCGTCCGGCTCGACACGCGGGATATATCCTTCAAGGCGAGTTCCAGGGAATCGGGTTTGGCATTCGTGCAGCGAGGGGCATTCGCGACTCGGGCGGAGCGCCTCGATGTCACTCATCCCACCTGGGGACGTGGCGGCGTGATCGAGGTGACCGACAAGTCCGGAGCGACGGACCGCCTGGCGTTGTTTCCGGAACTGCCGTTCCTGGTCTTCGGGGGCACGTCGGCCCGTTCAGCGGCAGCAATCTCCACTTTCTGAACGGTCGCGTCGGGTATAACGATCCCAACCCCATCCACGTCCGCGACGACAGTCTGCTCAATCACGTCCGGGCGTTGGCTTCCCGGGTCATGCTGACCAGGCAATTGAACGCAAGCAGCGAGGACTACACGGCCCTGTCGGCGGATCGCCTTCACTTGTTGCGACGTTCGATGCCTGTCTACGGACTCAAACCCCGCCCGGTCTCGTCGCGGCCGCAGGCCAGATGCTTCACTTCGTTCAGCATGACAATTCGCCGACACGCCTGTTACGCACCATCTTCCGCATCACGGGTTCTTGTGTGCGGAGTCGGCGTCTTTCCTCTGAGCGTGCTGCGTGAAGAAGTGTCTCTGGAGCCAGCCGGGCCGATTGGTTGTGATCCCGTCCACGCCAAGGGCGTGCAGGCGCGATGCGTCACGCGGATGGTCCACGGTCCAGGCATAGAGCTTCAGACCGGCCTTCCGCACCGCCTGGGCGAACCGCCATGTCACGCCGGACCAGTGGACGTTCATTCCATCCAGCCCATGCTCCTTTGCCGTCCGCGCAAGCGATCGGCTGAACGGTCTCCATGCCTTCTTGTCGCAGAGCCAGTGGGCAGGGACATCCGGCAGGACCTCCTTGGCGGCTTTCATGGTCTCCAGGTCGAACCCGATGAGGGCGACCTGCGAGCGTTTGCCGCTCCGGGTCAGGACGTCGCTCAGAACAGGCAGGATCTCCGGGCCGCACTTGATCTCGATGAACAGCTGCCGGCCGGCCGGGACGGTGTCGAGGATTTCCTCCAGAAACGGGATGGTCTCGCCTGCGAAATCCTCGTGCTTGTGGCTGCCCACGTCCAGGCGGCGCAGACGCCGGGAGTGTGTTCTCGCGACCGCCAGATCCATGCCTCCGGTCCGTTCGGTCGTCGCGTCGTGGATGGCCACGATCCGCCCATCTTTCGTCAGGTGTACGTCCACCTCGACGATGTCGGCGCCGTGTTCCCACGCCAGGTTCACAGAGGCCAGCGTATTCTCGGGCGCCAGGTGCGAGGCCCCTCGGTGGGCGATCACCTTGATGCGCCGAGCCAGATGCACCCGGCTCAGGCGTCGAGGCACGAACCGGCTGCACACCGCCAGCCAGCGCGCATACGCTCGCGTCAGGAGAACCTTGCCCTTTGCGATGATTCCGTGTTTCATGCGAGTTCAATCGTTGCGAGAACCGTCACCGGTCGTGAGTTCATTCTACCAAATCCAGTTGGCTGAGTGAGGCACAATCTGCGTCCGGTCACACCCCTCCATCCCTTGGCCTTGTTCTGGTGGAGGAATCTGATCGAATTGCAGCCGGAGATCTGCTATACTATCCATGGTGGAGATCGTGAGGAGAACGTGGTGAGTGTATGCGTATGGAGTTCGGAGTGTCGAGTGTTCAGTCTGCCTGATACACGAGAGAATCGCGAGATAGCCCTCCTTTTGTGGTTCATCCTGGGTGTTCTGCTGTTTGGATCGGCATGGTCGCAGGCGCAGGTGGTAATCAACGAGGTGATGGCCTCCAACGTAGACTCGTTTGCGGACCCGCAGGGCGAGTTTGACGACTGGATCGAGCTGTACAACGCCGGCGACGTCTCCGTCAATCTCGCCGGGATGTATCTGACCGATGATCTGGACGAACCCACCAAATGGCAGATTCCGACGGACAATCGTGGGTCTACCACACTGGGCGCCGGGTGGCACATGGTCATCTGGGTGGACGGCGACACGGACGATTACGTGCCGGTTGTGCAAACGGGGGGGACCCGAGCCAGTGGTCCGCCGGCTTGCGGCTTCCACGCCGGCTTTCAACTGAGCGCCGGCGGCGACGAAGTCCATCTGTTCGACGCCGATGGTGTGATGCGGATTGACAGCCTGGTCTTTGACGAGCAGACGGCGGACGTTTCCTACGGTCGCTATCCGGACGGCGGCGATGCCCTGCGGTTCTTCGGTGAGCCGACGCCGGGCGCGGCGAACAACGAGGGCTACCTCGACGAGGTCGCGCCGTTGAGGTTCAGCCATGAGCGGGGCGTCTACTCCGCTCAGGTGACGCGCGACGGAGGCCGGCCGGGCTTCGACCTGACGATCACCACGGACACGCCGGACGCCGAGATTGTCTATGCGCTGGGCGGGGCCGCGCCGGACGAGGATTCCGGGTACTATCGAGTCGCACCGGGTGTCGTGTACACCGGGCCGATCCATATCACCGGCACGACGTGTGTGCGGGCAATGGCCCGCAAGGCCGGCTGGAAGCCCACGAAGATCTACAGCCACAGCTATCTCTTCGAGAGCCGCAATTCGGTGCGGTCGCTGCCGATTATCTCTCTGGTCGGCGATTCGAAGCAGACCTTCTACGAACCCGACGGCGTGATGGCCATCGTCGGCGGCACACGGAACGGCGAGGTGTGGGTGTCCAGCGGCCTGGGCAGCTACAATAACATGTTGGATCGTGAACTCGAACGCCCGGTCTCCGCCGAATGGATCCTTCCGGATGACGACGGGGGTTTTCAAGTAGACTGCGGCCTCCGCGTGCACGGCAGCGATTGGACACGCCCTCGTTACCTGCGTCAGAGCGGCTACTGGTCCGAGTACCGAGCCAAGATCAGTCTGCGCTTATACTTCCGGAGCGAGTACGGCCAGCGGCGCCTGGAGTATCCGCTGTTTGCGCTCTCGGAGGCCGAGCAGTTGGCGACGGTCATCCTCCGCGCGGGCCACAACGATCCCTACAACCCCTTCATCAGGGACGAACTGGTCCGTCGGCTCCACCGGGACATGGGCCAGGTTTCCTGTGCTGGGACCTTTGCCAACCTGTTCATCAACGGCGAGCACAAGGGCTACTACAACCCCACCGAGCAGGTGACGGAGGAATCGTGTCAGGAATGGTTCGATAGCGACAAATCCTGGGACGTGATGACCATGAGCGGCATCCGGGACGGCGATACGGAATCCTGGAACGCCATGCTCCGCTATGCCCAGAACAACAACCTGGCCGATCCGGCGGCCTACGCCGGGATGTGCGAGAAGCTCGACGTCGTCTGCTTCATCGACTACCTGATTGCCCGTTTGTGGCCCAACGACTGGGACTGGCCGGGGAACAACTGGTCGGCCGCCTGCGAGCGGTCCGCGACGGGCAAGTGGAAGTTCTTCGTCTGGGACGCGGAAGGCACCTTCGAGTCCGGCCAGGTGTACGACAGCCGGTTTGGCGAATTGAACAACGGGAGTTATGCGAATGCCTCTCTCTACCGGGCACTCAAGGCAAACGCGAGTTTTCGACTCTTGTTCGCCGATCGCCTCTACAAGCACTTCTTCCATGGCGGCGCCTTGACCCAGGAAAACGTCGGCCGGCGGTTCGCGGAGATGCAGGATCAGTTGCGAGGCGTCATCCCCAGCATGAGCACGTACATCATCAGCACCTGGGTGCCCAATCGACGCGATATCTTCCTGGGCATGTGCGCCGGCGAGGGGATATACACGTTCGCAGGTCCGACTTTCGCCGTCGGCGGCGCATCGAAATACGGCGGGAACCTCGACGCCGGGGAACTGGTGCAGATCGTGTCGGCCGTCCATGGCGCGCCGGTCTACTACACGCTCGATGGGAGCGATCCGATTCCCTCGATCTCCACGTTCGCGCAGACGTCCGTCGCGACCACCCTGGTGGCTGCCGATGCGCCGAAGCGGGTCCTGGTCCCAACGGATGCGAACACAGGGAACTGGCAATCCAATCGTTCGTACAGCCACTCCAGTTGGCTGCTTTCGTCGGGCTCTCCGGGCGGCATCGGGTATGAACAAGGGACCGGCTACGAGGATTCCATCAGTTTGGATGTGGGCGATCTGATGTTCAACGTCAACGGTTCCTGCTACATCCGTATTCCTTTTGAGTTCAGCGGGGATCACAGTGACCTCGAGGTGATGACGCTGAAGATGCAATACGACGACGGGTTCATCGCTTACCTGAACGGCATGGAGATCGCCCGCCGGAACTTCGAGGGCAATCCCGCGTGGAATTCCGTCGCGAGTGCGGGCCACAACGATGGCGAAGCGGAGGTATTCGAAGCCATCGACGTGTCCACATACCTCAGCAGGCTGCGCCAGGGCACCAACATCCTGGCCATTCACGGCCTGAACGTCAGCACCGGAAGCTCCGACTTCCTGATTGGTGCGACTCTCACAGCCAGTCAGCAGGTTGTTGTTGAGGATACCGTCGGCGAGCATTTGTATTCCTCGCCGCTCTCGCTGGCCAGGAGCACTTCGGTCAAGGCACGTATCAAGAACGGAAGCACGTGGAGCGCGCTGGCCGAGGCGGTGTTCGCGGTCGGACCGGTACAAGAGAGTCTTCGGATCAGCGAGATCATGTTCCATCCCTCCGATTCGGACGATCCCAACTGCGAATACGTCGAACTGACGAACGTGGGCGACCAGACGATCAACCTGAACCTGGTGCGATTCACCAAGGGCATCGACTTCACCTTCTCCGACGTGGAGCTGGCGGCAGGGGAGTTCTGCCTGGTTGTCAAGGATCTCGATGCATTCGCGGCCCGGCATGGCGCGGACCTTCCCGTCGCAGGCCGGTACACGGGAAGTCTCGCCGACGCAGGGGAGCGCATCGAGTTGTGCGATGCCGTTGGCGCGGTCATCCATAGCTTCAAGTATCGTGATGACTGGTTCGATCTCGCCGATGGTCAGGGCTTCTCATTGACGGTGATCGACTTGGCCGGCACGGCTGTCGATCTGTGGGACCACGGCGCTGCGTGGCGACTCAGCGTCTCTTCGGGCGGCTCGCCCGGCTGGGACGACAGCGGTGAGATCCCCGTGCCCGGTTCCGTCGTCATCAACGAGCTGTTGGCGAATTCCTCCGGCGTGGGCCCCGACTGGATCGAACTGCTCAACCGGACGGACAGCCCCGTGAATATCGGGGGGTGGTTCCTGAGCGATGACGACGACGATCTGACCAAGTACTGCATCGCAGCGGACACGGTCCTCCCGGGACACGGTTTGCTCGTGTTCAACGAAAACGACCACTTCGGCAAGACCGCGAATTCCGGCTGTCGGACGCCATTCGGACTGAGCGCCGCCGGCGAGACGGTCTATCTGCATTCCGGCGATGCTTCAGGCATTACAGGTTATGCTGAGCAGGGCGAGTTCGGTGCGTCCGAACCGGGGATCACGTTCGGAAGGTATGAGAACAGCGCGGCCGGCGCGAGTCTTGTCCTGCTGACCGAGCCGACCCCCGGTCAGGCGAACGCCGATCCCGTGGTGGGCCCGATCGTCATCAGCGAGATCCTGTATGACGTCGATAGCTCCAGCGACGTCGAATACGTCGAACTGCTCAATGTCAGCGACGCCGACGTGACGTTGTACGATTCGAACAGGGGCGCCGCGTGGTGGTTTACCGACGGTCCCGAGGACCCTGGGATCGACCTGCTGTTTCCTGCCGATCCGCCGATCACGCTCAAGTCGGGGGAGTTCCTGTTGCTGGTGAAGGACCGGTCGCTCTTCGAGAAGCGGTTCTCGCCTTCGGCCGCCCTGCAGATCCTGTCCTGGGGAGCAGGCAAACTGGACAACGCCGGCGAGACGATCCAACTGAGCCGGCCGGGAGATCGCGATGGCGACGGCGTTCGAAGCTGGATCGCGGTGGATCGCATCCGCTACAGCGATGGGTCGCAGCACGAGGATTTCCCCATGGGCCTGGACCCGTGGCCCGCTCAAGCGGACGGCCAGGGCCTTTCGTTGACTCGGATCGTTGCGGACCAGTACGGGGCCGATCCTCTGAACTGGCAGGCCTTGACGCCGTCACCGGGGACCTCCAGGTCGCGCACCGGCCGATGACGGCGGTGTGCGAGGAAGGCAGGTCTATCTCGTCGCCAGTTCGCGGAGCAGGTCCAGCACTTCCACATGGTTTTGGGCGTTGAATCGTGCGTGAGAGTGTCGGATGCCGACCCGGATGGTGTAGGCGGTGTCCGGGAGGGCCTTGAACAGTTCTTCGGCCGTCCAATCGTCGCCGACGGCGAGGATGAAATCAGTGGCATCGGACAGCAGAGGCACGGCGGCGTTGCCCTTGCTGACCCCGGCGCATTTGACCTCGACGACCTTGCTCCCCTGGAGGACTTGAACGTTAATGTTGGCTGTGAAGCTCACGAGGTCGTCCACGAGCTCCTTGGCGAGACTGGAGCCCAGTTCGGGATCGGCCGCACGGTAATGCCAGACGATCGAGTACTCCTTCTCCTCGACGGATGTCCCGGGCAGCCTGTCCGCATAGGCTTGAAGGACAGGCAGAATCGTGGCCTTCCACTGGTTGTCCAGAGGTTTGGCGATCTGCCACGGCTGGTTCGGTCTCTTGGTCCATACCCCGTGTTCAGCGACCAGAACCAGGTTGATCTCTGCGAACCAATCCCAGAGGGTGTTCTTGCCGCGTCCGCTGATGAGTACGACCTCGTTGCGGGTATCTTCCGCGAGGTCCTGCAGGACGGCCAGCAGTTCAGGGGTGGGCCGCGCCGCCTGAGGATCGAGGGCGAACGGCACGAGCGTGCCGTCGTAGTCGAGGAAGAACGTCCGATGACGGGCCCGCCTGAAGTCGTGCACGAGCTGCTCTTTGACGGCAGGCCCAAGCAGTCTGGACCGAAGACGGTTCCCTTCCGCCTTGATGGACGACAACTGGGTGAGAAAATCGTCCGCCCATCGGACCACGTCGTAGCGTCGCAGACGATGCTGCATGATCTCGTTTCTTCGAACCTGCTCCACCTCGGGCATCTCGAGGGCCGTCCGTAGGGCGGCTGCAATCTCCCTGATGCTGTTTGGGTTGATGATGAGGGCTTCTGCAAGGTCTTTTGAGGCGCCCGCCATTTCGCTGAGGATCAGGACGCCGCTCTTGTCGGTCCTGCTCGCGACGTACTCCTTGGCAATGAGGTTCATGCCGTCTCGCAGGGGAGTGATCAGCGCAACGTGGCTGGCGGCATACAACGGACTGAGCATCTCGAAAGGCAGAAACTTGTACTGATACAGCACCGGGGTCCAGCCGACGGTGCTGAAGGCGCCGTTGATCCTGCCGACCAGCTCGTCGATCTGCCGCTTCGTCTGCTGGTAGTATTCCACGCCGATACGCGAGGGCACGACCACCAGGACCAGGACCACCTTCCCCCGCCACTGTGCGTTGTCCTGGAGGAACAGCTCGTATCCCTCGAGCCGATTGAGGATGCCCTTGGCATAGTCGAGACGATCGATGGACAGGACGATCTTGAACGGCTTGAGGGATTTCAGGGGATCGGATTTCTCCTCTCGGGGAGGCGGGTTGGTTGCCGCAGCGTGGAACTTCTGAAAGTCGATGCCCATCGGGAAGGTATCGACCTTCACGAGCCGGTTGGGTAGAAGGATATGGCCCAGGCTGTGCTCGTGGCCGAGGACTCGCAGGACGCAGCGCAGAAAATACTGTGCATAGTCGTGGGTGTGAAAACCGATCAGGTCGGCGCCCAGCAATCCCTGGAGAATCTCGGATCGCCAGGACATCGGAAGCAGCCGAAACATCTCGAAAGACGGGAACGGGATGTGCAGGAAGAACCCGATCTCAGCAGAGGGTTGGCTGTCCCGGAGCAGTTGGGGCAGCAGCATCAGGTGGTAATCGTGAATCCAAACCACATCGCCGGGCTGCATGATCTTCGTCACCGCTTCACAGAAGATCTGGTTGACGCATTTGTAGTGGTCGTAGAAGCTCTCGTCATAGACGGCATACAATGGGAAGTAGTGGAACAGGGGCCAGACGATCTTGTTGCAGAAGCCGTGATAGAACTTGTCCATCGACCGCTCGGCCAGGAATACGGGGTAGGCGTCGAATTCCGAGAGCGCAGCGGCAGTGGTCGCCTGTTTCGCGGTATCCTCAATGGTAACGCCCGGCCAGCCGATCCACAGGTGTTCGGTCTTGGTGAACGAGGATCCCTTGAGCGAATCCAAGTACGCACTGATGCCCGCGACGAGGCCTCCGGCGCTCTCTCGGAACTTCACCGCGCCTTTTTCCTCGACGGCCACGATCGGCAGCCTGTTTGAAACGATCAGCAGTCTCATTTCGGACCACCCCTCTTACGACTCGACGACCGCGCCACCCTGTGGCGTCGCCCGCCGCAGTGAGCACCACCGTACAGGGGAATGCTGTCGAATGCAAGCCTTTCGACCCGCAGACCGACAGGCTGGCGGCAAAGCCGGCTTTCTTCTTTCAATTTCCTGTAACGAGGGTATACTCTTTTCCCAGCTATTCAGTGGAACGGTCTTTTTCGTGTCGTAAACGGCCGATGAGAACAGACATTTACATGCAATGAATCGAGTTTGAGCAGCGTCTATGATGAGAAGGCGGTCCCGTGCTGATGCGCGACCGTTGTGCCAAGGTGGCCCCCTGAGAATCGCTGCTGCGAGAAGACTGCACGTACAAGGGACCGCGGACTGGCACGAGAGTCGATGGGATCGGCCGTTCCTGGCGATGTGGCGGTTTTGGCAGGTATCTTTCGGTTTTTGGACGCATTCATGAAACGAAGCTCAGTGAGTTGTCTGGTCTGTGCAGTTTCGCTGTTCTGTTCTGGGGTCATCTTGACAGGCTGCCGCAGTCCCGCCCAGTATCGGGAGAAGGCCGACGACGCGGCTTATGACATCATCGAACAGAAACAGCAGGAGGCGCTCGGCAAGACCGAGCCTATCCTTGTTGAGCGCTCCGGTGATATCCTCCGTCGCCGGCTGATCGAGGCCCAGGACCTGCCGGTCTCGGGCAAGGCGTCCCTTGGAACGGACAAGCTGGAGTTGATCCCCCATTGGCCGGAAGAGGGACATCTCAAAACTGTCTCATCCGCAGACACCAATTTCCCGGTTGAACCGAACCGGCCCCTCAGGATTTCGCTGATCGACGCCCTTCAGATCGCGGCTCGTAACAGTCCGGAGTACCAATCGCGAAAGGAGAACATCTTCCGCGTCGCACTGACCCTCGACCTCCGGCGTGATGCGTTTCGGACTGTCTTTACGACCGGTGCGGACGCCACGCTTGCCAGGAACACCGTCGGGGACCAGACGACTCTCGACGGCAGCGCCAGTATGGGCGTGAGTCGGACGTTGAAAAACGGGCTGGATATCAGTGTGGCTCTGGCGGCCAGTCTCGTGAGCCTGCTGCCGGGGGCGGACACGCTGGGATGGAACATCGATCCGTCGGTGTCGATTCCGCTGTTGCGGGGCGCCGGCCGACATATCGTGACCGAGTCCCTGACTCAGGCCGAACGGAACGTGGCGTATGAAATGTGGGATTTCGAGCGATACAAGCGGACGTTCGCGGTCAATATCGCTCAGCGGTACTACTCCGTTTTGCGCCAGATGGACTCGCTCACGAACAGCGAGAACAACTACCGCAGCGCCATCCAGTCGGCTCGTTGGTCGCGTCGGCAGGCGGATGCCGGACGGATCTCGGAAATCCAGGTGGACCAGGCGGCGCAAAGGGAGTTGAGCGCACGCAACAACTGGATCTCGACGCAGCAGGGATTGAAGGACAGCCTGGATTCGTTCAAGACCACGATCGGGTTGCCCCCGGACGCATTGATCGAGCTGGATCCGAATGACCTCGTGCAACTGCGGGCGACATCGGAGGAGTTTATTGCGACCATGAGACAGGCGTCGAGCGGCCCTGCCGAAACGGTTCCGGCGGCGGATGCCCCTGTGACGCTGGTTCCGGCCGACAGCGTGGGCGCCGGGCCGTATGAGATCGACGAGGCGTTGGCGATCCAGTTGGCCCTGGAGAATCGGTTGGACTTGAAGGCGGCCAATGGCGCTGTCTATGACGCCCAGAGGCAAGTCGTCGTGGCGGCCGACGCGCTGCGTCCGGAGCTGACATTGGGCGCTCGTGCCGCGTATTCCGGCGACGACTCCGACGGCACGTGGAGTCTTCAGGGGACCCGGTATTCCGGCACCGCTTCGATTGATCTGCCGATCGACGAACGCAGCAGGACCCAGGAACGCAATGCGTACCGCAACAGTCTGATCGCTCTGGAGCAGGCCACGCGGAGTGTCCAGAGCCTGGAGGACGAGATCAAGCAATCGGTTCGCAGCGAGTTGCGGGCGCTCCTGGAATCCCGCGAGACTGTCAAAATCCAGGCGAAGTCGGTCTTGGTGGCCGAGAAGCAGGTCCACAGCACCACGCTGTTCCTGGAGGCCGGGCGGTCCGAGATCCGCGATCTGCTCGAAGCCCAGGATGCCTTGCTGTCGGCGCAGAACTCGTTGACCTCCGCGATTGTGAATTACCGCACGACGGAGTTGCAGTTCCAGCGGGATCTGGACCTGTTGACGATTACCCAAGAGGGATTGTGGGAAGAATTTTCTCCTGAGGATATGAAGCATGACAGTCAGCAACAAAGCTAATGGCAGTTCTCGCAAGCCTGTCAAACTGATCGGCGCCGCCGTCCTTGTGGCGGCGGTCGTTCTCGCGGTCGTCTGGCTCAAGGTCGTCCGCGCCCAAGATGACCCCGCGGCGGCGATGGCCACCAGCGTGGCCAAGCGAGGTCCGTTGACGATCAGCGTTCTGGAGTCCGGCGCCATCAAGGCCAAGGATCAGGTGATCGTCCGCAACGAGGTCGAGGGACGCACGACGATCGTTTCGATCGTTGCCGAGGGCACGCACGTCAACGTGGGGGACAAGCTGGTCGAGCTGGACGCCAGCACGATGGACGACGAGAAGATCGACCAGGAGATCAAGGTCAAGAATGCCGAAGCGGCCAAGGTGAACGCCGAGAAGGCCCTGGAGATCGCCAAGAACCAGGCCAAGAGCGACATTGAGATAGCCGAGTTGACCCTCAAGTTCGCCAAGCAGGATCTGGAGATCTACAACGAGAAGCAGTATCCCAACGACCTGACCGCCGCAGGCAACAAGGTGAAAGAGGCGCAGGAGGTGTTGACTCGGGCGACCACGACCCGGGACTGGTCCGAGACCCTCTACAAGGAGAAGTACCTGTCCAAGACGGAACTGCAGGCGGACCAACTGGCGGTGACCCGAGCGGAGAACAGCCTGACCGTCGCGCAGAACGACCAGGAACTGCTCGAGGACTACACGAGGCGCCGCAAGATGGAACAGTACGCCAGCGACGTCAACCAGGCGGTGATGGCGCTCGAGCGCACGATCAGCAAGGCGGAAGCCAACCTGATTCAGGCGGAGACCGAATTCAACGCCAAGACCCAGGAGCATGCGCGTCAGATCGACAAGCTCAACAAGCTCCTGGACCAGATCGACAAGGCCACCGTGCTCTCGCCGGCGGAAGGGATGGTTGTTTATGCGACGAGTTCCCGCGGCGGATTCGGACGAGACGACCGCAAGCCGCTGGCCGACGGCGTCGAGGTTTGGGAGCGTCAGGAGCTGATCTACATCCCGAAATCTTCGTCCTCCGTGGCGGAGGTCGACGTTCACGAGGCCAGTCTGGACAAAGTCCAAGCGGGACTTCCTGCGGTCGTGACGGTCGATGCGCTGCCGGGCAAGAAGTTCTTCGGGACGGTCTCTCGCATCGCGCCGCTGCCCAACGCACAGAGCATGTGGATGAACCCCGATCTGAAAGTCTACACGACGAACATCGATCTGGAGAGACCCGATCCGGCGCTGCGGAGCGGCATGAACTGCCGGGCGGACATCATCGTCAAGCAGTATGACGACGTGGTGTACATCCCCGTCCAGGCGGTTCTGCGGGTGGAGGGACAGCCCACCATCTACGTTGTCAAGGACGGCAAGACTGAGAAGCGCGTCGTCGAGATCGGCCTGGACGACGGCATTGACATCGCGATTCTCAAGGGTCTCAGCGAGGGAGAGTCGGTTCTGTTGACGCCTCCGCTGCAGGCGGCGGCTCTGTCGCCCGGCGGGCGGATCTCCGGATCGGGCGACGCCAACGACACGACCGCCCAGAAGATCACGGAGAAGCTCAAGGCGGTCAGCGAAGCCAACAAGCCGAGCGTGCCCTCCGGCCGGGGGATTCAGCCCTCGGCCGGCCCGATGGGGCAGGCGGGCCCAGAGGCCGGACCGGGCCAGCCGGGCGGCCAAGGCTTCCAGATGCCCTCCGCGGCGCAGATGGAGGAAATGAGAAAACGCTTTGAGAGCATGACGCCCGAACAACGCCAGCAGGAGATGGAGAAGATCCGCCAGCAGATGGAGAGCAATATGACGCCCGAGCAGCGTCAGCAGATGGAAGAGAGGCGTCAGCGATTCCAGAACATGCCTCCGGAAGAGCGAGAGCAGATGCGTCAGCAGCGTCGCGGAGGCGGGGGCCGGGGAACCGGCGGCGACTCTGGGGCCGGACAGCCGGGAAGGGGACAGTAGATGGCCAATGTGACTCTGCCCGACAACGAACGGGAGATCGTCCGCCTCGATAATGCCCAGAAGGTCTACCAGATGGGTACCGAGGAGGTCCACGCCCTCGCGGGCGTCAGCGTGACGTTCGAGAAGGGGGATTTCTGGGCGATCATGGGTCCCAGCGGTTCCGGCAAGAGCACCATGATGAACGTCCTGGGTTGTCTCGACCGTCTGACCTCAGGCTCCTACTACCTTGACGGCAAGGACGTCAGCAAGCTGGACGACGATTCGCTCAGCGACCTGCGCCTGCGGTACCTGGGGTTCATCTTCCAGAGCTTCAATCTGATTCCCCAGTTGTCGGTGCAGCGGAACATCGAGCTGCCGCTGTACTACCTGGGCTGGGACGCGATTCGCAGCGCCCAGCGGGCCAAGGAACTGGCGGAGGGCGTCGGCCTGGGCGACCGTCTGACTCACCGACCCACGGAACTCTCCGGCGGGCAGATGCAGCGAGTGGCCATCGCCCGCGCCCTGGCCAACGATCCGCAGATCATTTTTGCGGATGAGCCCACGGGCAACCTCGACTCGGCCACCGGCGTCCAGATCATGGACCTGCTGACCCGCCTGAACAAAGAGGGCAAGACCATCATCATGGTCACGCACGAGCCGGACATCGCGGCGTACGCCGGCAGCAGGCTCCATATGATCGATGGGAACATTGACCGAATCGAAGGTGCTCGTGCGGTAGACGAGAACGTCCAGAAACACCCTGCCGGGCATCGAGAGCCTGCTGCCTCGTGAGCCTCGTTCCTTCGTGACGATGTTGGTTTCATTGTGGCTTTGAGGCACGAGTAAGACACATGACGCAATCGAAAATCGTACGGAACATCTGGCTTGGCATCGAGAATCTCTTGTTGCACAAGCTGCGCTCGTTCCTGACCATGCTGGGCGTCGTCTTCGGCGTCGGCAGCGTCGTGGCGATGCTTTCCGTGGGGGAGGGCGCCAGCCAGGAGGCCCTTTCCCAGATTCGCAAGCTCGGCAGTGACAATATCATCGTCTCCTCGGTCAAGTCGGCCGAGGAGCAGCAGATGAGCACCACGCACTCGCACATGAGCATCTATGGCCTGACCTACCAGGATCATCGCAGGATCGCCAGCAGCTTTGCGAATATCCGCCAAACGGCGCCCGCCAAGCTGCTGCGGAAGGAATCGCGCCTGGGCGAGCGGGCGATGGAACTGCGGGTCGTCGGCGCGACGCCCGAATGGTTTCATCTCGTGCCCCGCAGCATTGTGGCCGGGCGCATCATCTCGCAGGGCGACCAGGACTCGCGGTCTCCTGTGGCGGTGCTCACCGAGTTCGGCGCCAGGAAGCTGCTGGCCACCGAAGGTTCCGTGGGGCAGACCCTTCGCATCGGGGGCGATGAGTTTACGGTCGTCGGCATCATCCACAGCGAGAGCGGACAGGCAGGCAACATCCAGATTCCCGACCAGGAGATCGACGTGTACATCCCCCTGGATGTGGCCCAGCGGTACTTCGGCGACATCTCCTTCAAGAGAACGTCCGGCTCCGACGAGCGGGAGAAGGTGGAATTGCACCAGATCATCGTCCAGGTGGACGACCCGAAGAACGCCGAGGCGGTTGCAGGCGGCATCGAGGCCATGCTCAAGCGGTTCCACAAAAAGACGGACTACGCAATCAGCGTCCCTCTGGCCCTGCTCAAGCAGGCGGAGGCCACCAAGCGGACGTTCAACGTCGTGCTGGGCTCCATCGCAGGAATCAGCCTGCTCGTTGGCGGCATCGGCATCATGAACATCATGCTGGCCTCGGTGACCGAGCGGACGCGGGAGATCGGCATCCGTCGGGCCATCGGCGCCAAGCGCCGACAGATCGTCGTCCAGTTCCTCATCGAGACCGTCGTGCTGTCGATGTTCGGCGGCATGATCGGCCTGGGCTTCGGCGTGCTGATCCCGCTGCTGATCACGCATTTCTCGGGAATGGCGACCGTCGTGACTCTGAACGGGATTCTGCTGCCGCTGTTCATCAGCATGGCCATCGGTATTCTCTTCGGCATCTATCCTGCGTTGAATGCGGCCCGGGTCGATCCGATCGTCGCCTTGCGGCACGAATGACAACAGCGAGAGGTTGCGGAGTCGTATGACACAATCGAAAATCGTGCGGAATATCTGGCTGGGCGTCGAAAACCTGCTGTTGCACAAGCTGCGCTCGTTTCTGACCATGCTGGGCGTCGTGTTCGGCGTCGGCAGCGTGGTGGCGATGCTCTCGGTCGGGGAGGGCGCCAGTCAGGAAGCGCTCGCCCAGATCCGCAGGCTGGGCAGCAACAACATCATCGTCTCTTCGATCAAGCCCGCGGAACAGGAGCAGACCGTTGTGACGCGCGGTTCCCTGCTCGCCTACGGTGTGACTTATGACGACTATCGTCGAATGGCCCAGAGCATCAGACAGGTCCGACAGGTCGCGCCGGCCAAGATCGTTCGCAAGGAGGCCCGCCTTCGCGAACGATCGATGGAACTGCGGGTCGTGGGAACGACGCCGGAATGGTTTCAACTGGTCCCCCGTCATGTGGAGGCGGGCCGAGTCCTCCTGCGGGCGGATGCGGAGGCCAAGGCCCCGGTGGCGGTTCTCACCGAGTTCGGGGCCAGGAAGTTGCTGGCGACGTTGAGCACGGTCGGACAGACCCTGCGGATCGGCGGCAACGAATTCCAGATCGTCGGGATCATTCGCAACGAAACCGGGCAGGCCGGCAATATCCAGCTTCCCGACCAGGAGGCGGACGTCTACATTCCCCTGGAGGTGGCGCGCAGGTACTACGGCGACATCTTCACGCGGATAACCTCCGGCTCCACCGAGCGGGAGCGGGTCGAACTGCACCAGATCATCGTCCAGGTGGACGATCCCCGGCACGTGGAGGCGGCTGCGGCGGGCATTGAGAGAATGCTGGGGCAGTTCCACAAGAGGAAGGACTTCGTCGTGAGCGTCCCCCTGGCCCTCCTCAAACAGACGGAGGCGACCAAGCGGACGTTCAACATCGTCCTGGGCTCCATCGCGGGCATCAGCCTGCTTGTCGGCGGCATCGGCATCATGAACATCATGCTGGCCTCGGTGACCGAGCGGACGCGGGAGATCGGCATCCGTCGGGCCATCGGCGCCAAGCGCCGACAGATCGTCGTCCAGTTCCTCATCGAGACAGTCGTGCTGTCGATGTTCGGCGGCTTGATCGGGCTGGGCATGGGCGTGCTGATCCCGCTTCTGATCACGCACTTCTCCGGCATGGCGACGGTTGTGACCCTCAATGGGATCCTGCTTCCATTGGTCATCAGCATGGCCATCGGCATTCTCTTCGGGCTGTACCCGGCCATGCACGCGGCCCAGGTCGATCCCATCGTGGCCCTCCGTCACGAGTAGGTGGGGGCCAGAAGGGACCGCTGCGACGCGAGACCGTTGGTTGGAGACCGTCCAGAGATCCTCCAATTGCCCTCGTCGAAGCGGGGAGCCCATTTCTGCGGCCTGGGTTATCGGACTGGCGACTATCCCTGGGGTATCCGATGACCGACTCCCTCCGTTGCGGAGGCTCTGTCTCGCTGGCTGATCCGTCTGGAGGCGGTGGAATCAGGAAAGATCTGTAACCGGCGCCCACGACGGGACACTATGTATCGGGTGGCCCATTGTGGGCGTCTGGCTCAAAGCCTGTGATGGAGAACTGTGAAAGGATACGCTCATGATGTCCAAGAGAGTCTGGATCGGTCTTGTGGGAACTACCGTGCTGATCACGGGCGGCCTGCTCCTGGCTCAGCCGGGACCCGGCGGCAGGCGAGGACGGGGCGGCCAGCAAGGCTTCACAAACAAGGCCCCCACGGCCAGGAACGCCAAGGAGAAAGCGATTCTCGACGTGCTGGACGAAATGGACCGCAACCAGCGGGGGGGCAATATGAACGTCCCCATCGAGGACGGGCGATTCCTCCGGCTTCTGGCTGAGTCCACCGGAGCCAGGCAGGTCGTCGAAATCGGCACATCGAACGGTTACTCCGGGCTCTGGCTGTGCCTGGCCTTGAAGGCCACGGGCGGCAAGCTGACTACCTTCGAGATCGACCCGGCGCGTGCGGCGCTGGCCCGACAGAACTTCCGGAAGGCCGGCGTAGACGACATCGTCACGCTCGTCGAAGGAGACGCACATGAGAAGGTGGTGGAAGTTGCCGGCCCTGTCGATGTCGTGTTTATCGATGCTGACAAAGAAGGGTACGTCGACTATCTGACCAAGGTGCTGCCCAAGGTCCGTCCGGGCGGTCTGATCGTCGGTCACAACGTAAACCCCCCGATGGCGGATGCGAAATTCGTCGAAGCCATCACGACGAACCCGGACCTCGAAACCATCTTCTACACGCAGGCCGGCGGGGTCAGTGTGACGCTGAAGAAAAGGGGGCTGGAATAGGCTCTACTCTCGCCGGGCTCCCAGGCCCGGAACAAGCTCCTATACGAAGGGGTGTCGGTGGGCTCTCCTCGCCGAACAGCGATCTACACAGAACCATCGGCACCCTCTTATCGTTCTCCCCGACGTGGGTTTATTACAGCAGAATAGGAAAGGTCATGTCGATGGCAAAGTTCGCGGGACTCTGGAAGCGGTCGTTCATCACGCCGATCACGACGGCGTCGTTCGTTATCGTGGCCCTCACGGGCGTTCTGATGCTCGTCGACGTCAAGAGTGCGACGATCAAGGAATTCCACGAGATGGTCAGCATCGTGTTCGTCGTGGCCGCGGCGGCTCACCTGGTCGTCAACTGGGGCTGTTTTGCCTCCTATGCGCGAAAGCCGCTGACGATCGTTCTGGCGGTCGTCGTGGCAGTCCTCATCGTGCTTCTATTCACGGGCCGCGGCGGGAACGGCTCTCGCGGAGGCAGGTCGCCGATGGAGATCTTCGCCCGCATCGAGGGCGCATCCCTGGCCCAGGTGGCGCCGGTGCTCGGTGTCTCTGCGGAAGAGTCGGCGGCCTTCCTGAAGGCCCAGGGCTTCCAGGTGTCCGGCGAGAGCCAGTCCATTGGCGACATCGCGAAGAACAGCGGCAAGCGCGGCATGGACGTCATCAGCTCGCTCCTGGCGGCCGGCGGAAAGCCGGATCGCAGCCCGTCCGGTTTCACCAGTGAGGCTGGTTCCCCACCTCCACGCCCGTGACGTCCTCGGCTGTCGCCAGGGCAATGAAGGCGTTCGGGTCCTTCTCGAGGACGACCTTCTTGAGGGCCGAGACGTTCGCGCGGTGAACAACGGAGTACAGAATGGTCTTGCTTGTCCCCTGATAGCCACCCTGTCCATTAATCTGCGTAACGCCGACCCGGTGCGTGTTTGTCAATTCACGCGAGATCTCTTTCCAGTTGTCGGAGATGATGATCGCCGCCTGCCGCTTGGCGAGACCGTGAAAGACCGCGTCCGTGATTTGGGCGCCCACGACGGCGCACACAAGGGTATAGAGCACATTCTCGATGGGAAAAAGCACCGCAGCGACGGTCAAGACGACGCCATTCAGGATCATAGACCCTGTCCCCAGTGTGATCGAGAACATCTTGTGCAGGATGACGCAGAGGATTTCTGCGCCTCCGGTGGAGCCGTAGGAACGCAGGATCACCGCGACCCCGATTCCCGAGAGCGCTCCAGCGATCACCGCACTGAGCATCTTGTCATTGATTTCGATGCGGAATGTCATCAGATACAGCATCGCGGAGTAGATTGCCATACCCCACAGCGAGTACAGGACGAACCGAACGCCCACGAATCGCCATCCCAGCGCGAACACCGGGATGTTCATGAGCAGGTAGACGACGCCGACGGGCAGGACGGGCCATCTGTAGTACACGATCAGGGCAGCGCCTGTCATGCCGCGCGACAGGAAGCCGTGCGGAACCAGGATGCCCTTCACGGCCAATGCGCAAATCGCGCTGCCCGCCGCGAGGAGAATGGTGTGCCGGGCGAAGTCGCTCAGTGTTTTCGTCATGGTCAAGGTCCCTCTCGGTGCCTGCGGCTGTCTGTAGTCCGTGTGAAACGATGCTCCGAATTCCAAGTCCACAGTGAGGGCGTGCGTACGTTCTACTGGTCGAAGTGACCCGCTGCCTCCGGCTGGTACAACAGTCTGTCGATTCGGATGCTGTCCTCGACAACATCACCGACCCTTCGGCCGAGTATGGACATCCCCAGATGGGTCAGGACCGAGAGTTTGACCTTGTCCATGTCGCTGCCGCGTGCATCAGCCGGGAACACCAGAGACAAGGTCACCTCTCTGGCCGTGTCGTTGTTCCACAGTCGCACCTTGGAGTTCATCGTGATGACGTTCGGCGGGACGTCCTCTGCGGGTATGACATCGGCCGTCTCCAGCAACTGCTGGAGTGTCTGCAGCCAAGCCATGATCTCGGGCTGTGATGCCCTCGCGGCGGCAAGCAGGATCTGCAGCCGTTTGCAGTCGAGGTCCGTCACCAACTGTCGCGTTTGTTCTTTCGCCATGGCATCGTCTCCTTTCCGTCTGCGAGAGGGGTTTTCACGCCCGTCTCACCGCTCGGTCCGCGCGATCCATCGGGTTCGCCGCGAGTTCAGAGGTGAAAATCCCCAGCGGCTTCCGGCTGGTACAACAGCCGGTCGACCCGGATGCGCCCGTCCAGGGTGTCGCCCACCCGTCGCCCCAGGATCGACAGGCCGATCGGGGAGAGGACTGAGACGTTCAGCTCGTCGAAGTCCTTCTTGTCCTTCAGGGCGTCCAGCGGAAAGACGAGAGACACGGTCATCTCGCTGTTCTTCTCGTCGTCCTTCAGGTGCACCTGGGAGTTCATCGTCACCACGTCTTGCGGGACGTCCTGGGGGGGCACTGTCTCGGCCGATTCAAGCAGACGCTGAAGCCGGTCCAGCAGGGCGTCCGACGGTGATCCGGGGGATTCGATACTCGCGATCAGTGCCCGTAGACGCACGGAGTCGAACTCCGTGATCTGGAGCGCGCCTTGGCCCGGTTTCCGGTGTGTCTTCCCCCATGGCCTTGCGGGTTGTGCCGCCAGTTTGATGTTGCGAGTCCGGCAGAAGTCCATGACCCGGTCCATCATCAGTTGCCACTGACGCGGGGTCAATCCGTCGGCGAACACCTGTCCGGGAGCGCCGTAGAAAACCGGGTGAGTCTCCTTCGTGTGGTGGACGTGGAGGCACTGGATTGTCCCTTCCCACCAGCACACGTGGTAGTACTTCCAGGACTCGATCGGCGTCTGGGCGATGGCCTTGGCCAGGATCTCTCGTATTCTTGGCTCGTTCATAGGATTGTCTCCTGTTTCCATGTGCCCGGATCCCCCGGTGGGAGAGGATTTCTGCGACGAGAAGTCCGTCCCCGGGCACGACCTGCTGTCTTCCAAATCGTCGTATTGGCGCGCCGCTGTTGCGTGCATTCCTGCACGGTGGTTGCAGTTCCCAGTGACGCCGGCGCATCATCTCAGTCATGGATCAGCGGGATACGCACGGCAAACCGGTCTCGATTTGCACGTCGCTATGCCAGGGAACAGGCATCGAAGGCGCAGATCAGAGGAACACCGGGACCGCACAACGTCGGCCTATGAAGTTACGCAGGCAAGCGGATCATCGCTCCGCGGAAGGTGCGGATGCTTGTTTCGAAGGAGGGGGCCGACGAGGTTACACGGAAGCCACCAACGGGGACGCTTGCCTTGCGACGACCCCATTGCGGAGAACACACGATGCACCCGCGCGGTTGCCATTTCCATGCACCCAAAATCGTATGCGATCGGAAAGCAATTGACTCAACGACTTTCTCTGCAGGAGTTGCCCGGGCTCACGACTCATTTCCTGTGTCCCCGACGCCCCTTGATTTGGGATTGCCCGTGTTTGCGGATCAACCCGTATACCCCGATTGTACCGGAATGCATTTGTTTGTCAAGCCTCTGTGTTGGTCATGTTGTCGTGAAAATGACCTCGGGGGGTTCACAAAACGATTGCATCCCCGAACGCAGGCAGATACGATCCACGTCAGTTGCCGGTTCGACCGCAGACGCGTTTCGTCGCAATGGATGAAAGGGTGAGCACGTGTTGGCAGGGCAGGTCTTACTGATATCGATTCTCTCGGCTGCGGTCGTTGCCTCCTCGGGCGACGCGGCGGCGGACCCGGACCCGAACCGGTTTGCCGGCGAGATCAATGCCTTTGCCGAGTGGGACGGCAAGAACGCAGCGCCGGCTGAACCCGTCCTGTTCGTCGGCAGTTCCAGCATTCGAATGTGGCGGACGCGGGAGTCCTTTCCCGACCTGCCCGTCGTGAACCGCGGTTTTGGCGGTTCGCACATCTCCGATGTCATCCATTATTTGGACCGGGTGGTGCTGCCGTATAATCCGAAGGTGCTCGTCTTCTACGCGGGCGACAACGACATCGCCGGCGGCAAATCAGCCCGGCGCGTGGAACAGGATTATCGCAGGTTTGTCGGGCTCGTTCACGCAAGACTGCCCGCTGCAAGGGTCATCTTCATCACGATCAAGCCCAGCGGGCAACGATGGTCGCTCTGGCCTGAGATGAAGAAGGCAAATGAGCTGGTTCGGGATTTTTGCAGCCGGGACGAACGTCTCTTCTTTGCCGATCTGGCTACGCCGGTGCTGGGCGCCGATGGTCTGCCCAGGCCCGAGTTCTTCCTTTCTGATCGACTGCACCTGAATCCACAGGGCTATGTCGCCTGGACCGCGGCGCTGCGCCCGATCCTGACTCAGGTGTTGGCTTGCTGTCCATGAGCTCCGTCACGTGAAGGACCGGCCCTCGCCGGTTGCCTCCGGCGGAGAGCCGAATCTTCAGATTGCCCCAATCGATTGCTTGCCCTTTGTCCCGCGATGGGGTACAATAGGACAGTTTGGTAGATCGTCCGGTCCTGCATCCTCTGCCCGTGGGTGGATGCGCATTCATTCAGGAGAACGGGAAGTATCATGACACACCGTATCCGAGCGTTCACGTTGATCGAGTTGCTTGTTGTCATCGCCGTGATCGCCATTCTGATGGCGATTCTGATGCCTGCGCTGCAAAAGGCCAAGGAAAGTGCCCGCGAGATGAGATGCCGGTCCAACCTGCGGAGCATCGGCCTGGGTCTGACCCTGTTCCTGCAGGACAACGATTTCAAGCCCGTCAACAACGACACGACGAACGGCTTCTTCTGGTATAACACGAATGGTACGGTTCGCGGCACTGACGACGGCAATGCCTACTGGGGTGTGGCGTATATCGACTACATCAAGGAGCCCTCGGTTTTCGGGTGCCCGAGCTTCCGCAGCGTCGCCGAGGGGCTGATCTACGACGTGTCGCCGAAGCTCATCTACGATGCCGCCTATGCAGCCAGCCGGTATTTCTGGCACGATCCCAAGACCAGCAAGGCGAGGGGGACCGTCACCACGATTCGCAACCAGGCCGAGTTTATCGTCGCCCATGACCACGTCGAGCCCAAGCTCGAGCAGGGCGCGGTCGACATGTTCCACAACAGCGGCACCGGGACCATGAATCTCACCGCCTATCGCGAGGGGGGCAACCGGGCGAAGTTCTATCGCGGCGTCTTCCGTCACGGCATCCGATCGAATGACCCCTACAAAACCGGAGGACGGGCCAACATCCTGTGGCTCGACGCCCACGTTACTCCGCTCAACGAGACGACGGGCGACGATGTCCCCGTTTGGTGGTATACCGGCAACCACCCGTAGGATGCCTGATGCGGGCGCGAATCTCATTGCCATTGGCAATCCTGTTGTTCGTCTCGTACACGTCGGCCGGCACGCCGGTCCCGGAGTGTCGGGGCCTCTGGATGCACGCGACTCAGGTGAAGACGCCCGCCCTGGCGGACGAGGTGGTCGCGAGGGTCGAGCGGGCTCGTCTGAACACGGTCTTTCTCCTCGTCTGGTACTGGGGCGGCCAGGCGTTCTTCCAGAGTTCCCTGTGTCCGATGGGCGAGGGGGTCCAGGCCGGTTATGATCCGCTGGGCTACATGATCGAGCGATGCCACGAACGGGGCATCCAGGTCCATGCGTGGTTCGTCAACGGCTCGTATGGTTCCTCGGAGGTCCGCTACGTGCTCGACAAGCACCCCGATTGGGCGGTCCAGACCGGCGGGGCGGGACCCCTCTGGTACGACTTCGCCAAACCCCAGGTCCGCCGGTTCCAGAGCGACCTGATGATCGAGTGCCTCCGCAAGTACGATGTGGACGGTCTCCACTTCGATTACGTCCGCTATGGACCCGACCAGTGCTACTGCAAGTACTGCCAGGATACGTTCGCCCGTAGATATGGGTATGAGCCGCTGACGAAGGACCGCCTGACGACCTTTCCGGCGGCCGCCGAAGTCACGGGCAACCCGTTGGCGAAGCCGACCACCACCGCGGTCCTGGCCGAGTTCTCGGATGGCACGCCCGCCATCGCGATGAACAAGCTGGGCGATGGGGTTTCGCTGCTGCTGAACTGGCACGCGGAAAACGAGATGCCGCCCGCGGTAGGCGAGAGCGTCAAGCTGGCGCTGGGCGTCTGGACGACCGACCGCGCCCAGGTCCACATCACGACCACCGCCGCCACGCGGAGCGAGTACGGAACCGACTCATTCGAAGCCGCCCGCGCCACTCTGGCCCGCCTGGGCTATCGTCCGAAGCCCATCCAGGCCGAGCAGATCGCCGGCCTGCCGGCCACGAGCGTCCTCGTCCTGCCGGCAGTGTACCTGATTCCAGAGATTACCGCTCGCGATTTGGAGACGTTCGTCCGCAAAGGCGGCAAGCTGCTGATTATCGACGGCCCGACCAAATCCATGTCGCTGCCCGCGGTCCAGCGGATCACCGGTTTTGCGACTACCGGGCGGTTCCTCAAGCGACTGGAGATCATCCGGTCCACAGGCCGCAGTCCACTCGTCCCGAAGGGCAAGCATCGCCTGGACCAGGCCCACTGGAAGCGGCGGACGGCCAAATGGGTCGAGTTCCGCACGCAAGGGGTCACCGAACTGGTCCGCGACGTCTATCGCAGGGCCAAGGCCATCAAGCCGAACGTGCAGGTCTCCGCCGCAGTCTTCAGCTCGTTGGAATCGGCGGACTCGGTCTGCCAGGACTGGCCTCGCTGGCTCCGCGACAAGACGATCGACTTCGTGGTCCCGATGGCCTACACCGAGGACAACGCGGAGTTGGCCCGCCAGATCAGCGAGTGGAAGACGGTCGATCCGCAGTTGCGCCGGATCATTCCTGGCTTGGCCCTCTACCAGGAGGCCGGCGGCAAGACGACGCCGCGAAATATCAACCTCATCCGCAGCCAGCGCCAGCTCTGTCGTCGCCAGGGCGCGCACGGCGAGACGTTCTTCTCCCTCCAGTGCCTTACCGACCCGATGATCTGGGTCTGCCGGTCGGAGTTCTACCCGACCGAAGTCCCCGCCTACGCGCCGCCGGCTCGCAAGTGACCTTGTCATCCTGAGCGACAGCGAAGAGCCTGTCCTGAGTCTTCCGAAGGAATCTGGGCCAAGAAGGAGAACGGAGCACATTCGTGTTCGTCAACCAGATGCTTCACTTCGTTCAGCATGACAAGTCGGTCCGTGCCCAGGAATCTTGTTCTTATCCGGTTCCGAATATGGTAGACTGACGGCATTGGAATGCAGCGGAGTACGTAGTGTTCGTAGTGTGCCCGTGAGGGCATATCTTCAAGGGCAGGAAGGATAACGCCTCACGGCGTCACTACAGACGGGAGGCAGAGTATGAACGTCGCAGCATGTCATTGCGAGTCGGGAAGCCGCTTCGCGGCGGGTGGGTGGAAGAAAATGGGTTCATCGACCAGTGCATTCATAAGCTACGCCAGTAACGACCCTTGTGACAATTCTCCGCATCCGTTGTAGA